>CABQXN010000024.1:0-31127 GCA_902468085.1 uncultured Collinsella sp. | reverse complement strand
GGACTTGCAGCGACGGACCTCAGGACGCTCTTACACCACGTCTGCGCGCGCCACCTTCGGATCGCTCAAAGTAGGCGATATGCTCTCGATTTTGCTGCTACTAAATTGGTGACAGTACTCATATTTGTCACTTTTTGCCCACGGGGTATCCGAAAGGGTCCTCGACAAGTATCTAACGCTACAATAACTACCACGTGGCTGGGTTTTGCCGGCCGAATGTGCGATGCCGCGGGAGGGGACATGGTCGAGTTTACAAAGACGATTAAAGATCCGTTGGGACTACATGCCCGCCCGGTTGCGCTGCTCTATGACATCATTGCCAAGCATCGTAGCGACGTGTCAGTCAGCATCGGCGATCGCCACACGGATGGCCGCGATGTCATGGGGCTCATGGCCCTCTATGGTGAGTGCGGCGAGAGCGTCGTCTTTCGTGTTTCGGGCGTGGATGAAGCCTCCTGTGTCACATCGATCAGAAATCTCTCGCTTTAAGCATGACAGGGCGTGGTAAAGGATGGTCCTTTGCCACGCCCTTTTGTTTCGTATAGGAAACTTTTTCGAAATCTGAATGGGGGCCCTTTCCAAAAAGTTAACCACGTGCTAGTTTACTATAGCGAACATAGACGTGGTTAACTTTTATCGCGTCGATGTTGAGGACGAACTGACGTTAGGAGCAACTCATGTCTTGCGGACCGCAGATGCCGGCCATGCCGCTTTCGATGGTAAAAGCGGGCGAAACCGTGCGCGTGTCTCGTGTAAAGGGCAATGAGGACATGAAGCACCACCTCAAGGACCTCGGCTTTGTCGAGGGCAACGAAATCCACGTGGTGAGCTCGAGTGGCGCCAATATCATCGTCACGGTGCTGGGTGCACGCTTTGGCATCGATTCCAAGGTTGCCATGCACATCATGACCGTCGGTTAGTCCGCAGCATTTCATAAAAACCGAAAGGGGGACAAGAGGATGAAGACGTTGGGTGACGTTAAGGTGGGCGAGAGCTCTACCATCGTCAAGCTTCACGGTGAGGGTGCGCTTCGCCGCCACCTTATGGACCTGGGGCTCATCAAGGGCACATCGTTCAAGGTCGTGAAGGTTGCACCGCTCGGTGATCCGGTCGAGATCAACGTGCGCGGCTACGAGCTTTCCATCCGCAAGGAGGAGGCGGCCGTCGTCGAGGTCCAGTAAGGGCGCGGACGTATATTTCTGCAGATAAAGTTAGGTTTTTCTAACTTAATGCTGCAACTTTGAAGCACATTATCCAGCCTGTGCGGAGAAAGCAGCGCAGGCACACAAGGAAGAAGGATTGAATGGCGGATTCTCAGATCCATGTCGCGCTGGCGGGTAACCCCAACTGCGGCAAGACCACGCTTTTCAACCTGATCACCGGCGCCAACGGCTACGTTGGCAACTGGCCCGGCGTCACGGTTGAGAAAAAGGAGGCCAAGCTCCTAAGCGACAAGAACGTTACCATCACGGACCTCCCTGGCATCTACTCGCTTTCCCCCTATAGCCCCGAGGAGCAATGCTCGCGCGACTACCTCATGAGCGGCGAGCCCGATGTTGTCGTCCAGGTGGTCGACGCCACCAACCTCGAGCGCAACCTGTACCTGGCGCTTCAGGTTATCGAGACCGGCCTGCCCGTGGTCGTCGCCCTCAACATGGCCGACTTGGTCGAGAAGAACGGTGACAAGATCGACACCGACAAGCTGTCCAAGAAGCTCGGCTGTCCGGTCATGATGATCTCGGCTCTTAAGAACAAGGGTATCAAGGAGCTGTTCGAGCAGGTCAAGAAGTCCGCTGCTTCCAAGGGCCAGGTGCCGGAGCACAAGTTTGATTCTTCTATTGAGGACGTTCTGGACCACATCGAGAACAACCTTCCGGCGAGCGTTCCCGCCAACAAGCGCCGCTATTACGCCGTCAAGCTGTTCGAGCGTGATGCAGACGCCTGCAAACTCATCAACCTCACTAAGGAGAAGGCCGCTCGCGTGGAGCAGCTGGTCGCCCAGTGCGAGCAGGACTGCGACGACGATGCCGAGTCCATTATCACCGGTGAGCGCTATGGCGTCATCGCGCACATCATCGACGAGTGCATGACCAAGGCTCCGGCCAAGATGAGCACCTCCGAGAAGATCGACCGCGTGGTTACCAACCGTATTCTGGGCCTGCCGATCTTTGTGGTCATCATGTTCTGCGTGTACTACATCGCCGTTTCCACCCTGGGCGGCACGGTGACCGACTTCACCAACGACCAGCTCTTTGGCACCGACGGTTGGTACGTGCTCGGTCAGGGCCGCGACGCCTACGATGCAGCCGTCGAGGCTGCGGGCGACAACGCCGACTCGGTCGACCCGGCGCAGTACGGCCCCTATGTCCCGGGTATCACCACCGTGGTGCATGACGCCCTTGTGGCGGGCGGCACCGAGGACGGTGGCCTGGTCGATTCGCTGGTCTGCGACGGTATCGTCGGCGGTTTGGGTGCCATCTTCGGCTTTGTCCCGCAGATGTTCTTGCTCTTTGTGATGCTGTCTTTCCTGGAGGACTGCGGCTACATGGCTCGCGTCGCCTTCATCATGGACCGCGTGTTCCGCCGCTTCGGCCTGTCCGGTAAGTCCTTTATCCCCATGCTCGTGTCCTCGGGCTGCGGTGTCCCCGGCGTCATGGCCACCAAGACCATCGAGAACGAGAAGGACCGCCGCATGACGGTCATGACCACCACGTTCATTCCCTGTGGCGCCAAGCTGCCGATCATCGCCCTGCTCATGGGCTCCATCATCGGCGATTCTTCCACCACCGCCGCGTGGATCAGCCCGCTCTTCTACTTCCTGGGCGTCTTTGCCGTCATCGCCTCGGGCCTCATGCTCAAGAAGACCAAGCTCTTCGCCGGTCGCCCGACGCCGTTCGTTATGGAGCTCCCCGCTTACCACTTCCCGGCGATCCGCTCTTGGGCGCTGCACGTGTGGGAGCGCTGCTGGGCCTTTATCAAGAAGGCCGGTACGGTCATCTTCGCGTCCACTGTCGTGGTTTGGTTCCTGTCCAACTTTGGTAGCTACAACGGTTCCTTTGGCTTCCTGCCTGCGATGGACGGCATCCCCGAGGAGTTCATGGACTACTCCGTGCTTGCCATGCTGGGCAACCTGGTCGCCTGGATCTTCGCCCCGCTCGGCTTTAGCACCTGGCAGGCAACCGCGCTGACCGTCTCGGGCCTTGTGGCTAAGGAGAACGTCGTCGCAACCGCCGGTTCGCTGCTGTCCGTCGCCGACGCCGGCGAGACTGACCCGAGCCTGTGGACCGCGTTCGCCGGCATGTTCCCGACCATGGGCGCTTGCGTTGCCTTTGGCGCTTTCAATCTGCTGTGCGCTCCGTGCTTTGCCGCCATAGGTACTATTCGCAACCAGATGGATTCCGGCAAGTGGACTGCGATTGCCATCGGCTACGAGTGCGCCTTCGCTTGGGTAATCGGCCTGTTCATCAACCAGTTCTACAACCTGCTTGTCCTTGGACAGTTTGGTATCTGGACGATTGTGGCCATCATGCTGCTGGTTGCGATGCTCTTCCAGATCTTCCGCCCCATGCCCAAACATGCATGGACCGACGAGGACGAGACCAACACTGCTTCCGCCGCAGTTTCCGCCTAGTTCCGAATAAGGATTAGCCCCTTTTCATGAGCCCGGGTGTCCCAGCGACCCCGGGCTTTTTGTGCATGGGAGACAGATTGCTTTGCCCCAGAAGTTAAGATGTGGCGTTTCCGCAGATAAAACCGACCAAAATAAACCTGTCCCTTTTTGGTAGGTGGAGAATGGGGTAAAGTAAGTGCTGGTTAACTAGAGGAGGCTTGCTATGGCACCTATCGATATTGTTGTACTGGCTGTTATCGGCGTTGCGTTTGTCGCCGTGTGCGTGCGCATCTACCGCAAGGGCACCTGCGCCGACTGCGCTCAGGGTGGCGTTTGCACGGGGCATTGCTCCAACAAAAAGACGTGCGCTGCACTTAAGGGCGTAGACAAAATCGCCGAAGACTTGGGTCGCGGTATCAAATAAGGTCCGGACATCCAAGCGCTCCGCGGGCATCCGTTCGCGGGGCGCTTTGTGCATTTGAGGGAGAGCACGGCGAGTCGAAGAGTATTTTTGGGGTATCGTTAACTGGACTATTAATTGGCAACTTATCTATAACGGAGTAACCGCATGAGCGCTCGCGTAACCATGAAGGACATAGCCGCCGAGCTTGGCGTTTCCATCAATACCGTGCACAAGGCTCTGACGGGAAAGGCCGGCGTGAGCGAATCCGTGCGCGCCAAGGTGAACGCTAAGGCCGAGGCCATGGGCTATCACCGCAACACAAGTGCCTCAAGCCTGCGCCGCAAGGATATCAATCTGGTGTTTTGCCTGCCCCGCGCATCGCGCGAGGGAGCGTACTTTTTCCGTTACCTGTGGGAAGGCTGCAATCGCTTTGAACAGGAGGTCATCGACCGGGGCATTACGGTTGAGCGCGTTGAATTTGGCGTGGGCGGCTACGCTGATGCACTCGAGCAAATCGACGAGCGTCTGCAGGTGGGCGAGAAGATTGATGGCTTGCTCGCCTATGCGCCGGGCGACGATCGTGCGACTGAGCTTTTGGGGCAGATCGCCGAGGCGGGCGTGACGATTGAGCTTGTCGACGGCGACCGTCCGCATTTGAATCGTTTGGGTGCGAGCTTGGCCGATTATTCGACGGCAGGCAGCCTTATGGCCGAGCAGGCGGCAAACCTGGTCCATGCTTCTGGGGCCGACGCCCGCGTGCTCCTTTTGACAGGCGACCCATATACCGATTCGCACTATCTAACCGCCCGCGCCTTCCACAATTACCTGCGCGAACGTGATATTCCATGGCAGGTTGAGGATCTTGCAGGTGCCCATGCGCAAGTCAAACAACTCGAGCATGAGCTCGAAAAGCGCTTGAGTGCGCCGGACGCCCCCGAACTTATCTGTAGCGTTTTTGCCGTTGGTTCCGAAGTGGTTGCCGACGCGCTCGTCTCGACCGGCAAGGCCGGTCAGGTCATGGTGATCGGCAACGACCTGTTTCCCGAAAGTGCTCTGGCCTTGCGCCGCGGTATCTTTACCAATATTGTCTATAAGGACCCGACGAGCCTGGCGTATCGCGGCGCTAAGACGCTGGGCGATTATCTGCTGTGGGGAAGGACCCCGACGGTGCCCGTCCAGAAGGGCGCCGTCGAGATGGTATTTGCCAGCAATGTCGACCGCTACTGCGAACTTGCGGGTATTTAGCCGATTGAGCAGGTACCCCCTCTTGCGACGTGCATTTTTGGGAGTATTCAGCATTGGCATGCCCTGAATGAGGTGCAGAACGACTGTTTTAAGTGCCCCCGATGGCGTAATTTGCCATCGGGGGCACTTTTTATGCCGATCGGGCGCTATCTGCGTTCCAAATAGGACGCTGAGGATGGCGCACGGTGCGCTCCAATGCTGAATACTCCCAAAAATGTACGTCGGGACATGACCCACCTGAGCAAAAGCGCTCAAGTTCGGTGTTCGGGGACGCCAACCAGTCCGCAATACATGCAAGTCACATCCCCAGCAACCGTTGAACGGGCAAAATCTACCGTTCACCCCGTGGTGGTTAGGTGAACGTTCACCTTTTGAGGTGCAATGGATTAGTATAGTGAACGTTCACCTAAAGGATAACGAGCGCGCCGTGCGCCCGCCTTGCCAGCAAAGGGGCTGTTTGATGAAAAACTTTATGGACGATCAGGATTTCCTGCTGAGCACCAAGACCGGCGAGGAGCTGTTCCACAACTTTGCCGAGGGCATGCCCATCGTCGACTATCACTGCCACATTTCTCCTAAGGAGATTTGGGAGGACAAGCGTTTCGAGAACATCACCGAGGTTTGGCTGGGCGGCGACCACTACAAGTGGCGCCTGATGCGTGCCAACGGCGTCGACGAGCGTTTTATCACTGGCGACGCCCCTGCTCGCGAGAAGTTCCAAAAGTGGGCCGAGACCCTGGGTCGCTGCGTCGGCAACCCCGTCTTTGAGTGGAGCCACCTGGAGCTTAAGCGCTACTTTGGCTACGAGGGCGTCCTCAACGGCAAGACCGCCCAGGAGGTCTGGGACCTTGCCAACGCCAAGCTCGCCGAGGCCAGCTTCACCTGCCGCAACCTGATCAAGCAGTCCAACGTCCGCATGATCTGCACTACCGACGACCCCGCCGACAGCTTTGAGTGGCACAAGAAGATTGCCGCCGACGACAGCTTTGACGTTCAGGTCGTTCCCGCCATGCGCCCCGATGCCGCTTTGCGCATCGAGCGCGGCCAGGAGTTTGCCGACTACTGCAAGCGCCTCTCCGAGGTTGCCGGCGTTGAGGTCAGCGACTTCGAGGGCATGAAGGCTGCCATTTCCAAGCGCTACGACGTTGCTCACGAGCTGGGCTGCCGCGCCTCCGACCACGCACTCGACTACGTTATGTACGTCCCGGCTACCGTCGACGAGATCGAGGCTATCTTTGCCAAGGGTCTGGCTGCCGAGCCGCTCACCGAGGAAGAGGTCCTCAAGTACAAGACTGCCTTTATGCAGTTCGTTGCCGGCGAGTATGTCCGTCTGGGCTGGGCCATGCAGCTGCACTTTGGCTGCAAGCGCGACAACAACCGCGCCATGTTTGCCAAGCTCGGTCCCGATACCGGCTACGATTGCATCTCCAACTACACGCCGTCCGACCAGCTTGCCGATTTCCTCAACTCCATTCAGGAGACCTGCGGCCTGCCCAAGACCATTCTGTACAGCCTGAACCCCATCGATAACACCATGATCGATACCGTCATGGGCTGCTTCCAGGAGGCTCCGACCGCCGGTAAGATCCAGAACGGCTCCGCCTGGTGGTTCAACGACAACGAGGTCGGCATGCGCGAGCAACTCACGGCTCTGGCTAACGAGGGCGTCCTGGGCAACTTTGTGGGCATGCTTACCGACTCCCGCTCTTTCCTGTCCTATCCGCGCCACGAGTACTTCCGTCGCGTGCTGTGCAGCGTGATCGGCGAGTGGGTCGAGCAGGGCAAGTACCCGGCCGACATGGAGCTGCTGGGCAGTATCGTGCGCGACATCAGCTACAACAATGCGGTCCGCTACTTTGGCTTTGACCTGGACACCGACGAGGCCTAAGCCCGCATCGAATCACATCGAACTCGGGAGCGCCGTTGCCACACACGGCGCCCCGTTTTGCTTGCACGCTAACAGTTATCTAAGGAGAGACATAGATGGAGAACATCAGCTACGATGCGCTCGAGAAGATCGGCTACAAGGGCTACCTGCTGCCCAAGGACGCTCCCGAGAAGGTTCTGCAGTTTGGCGAGGGTAATTTCCTGCGTGCCTTCGTCGATCGCTTCTTTGACATGGGCAACGAGGCCACCGGATGGAACGGCAAGGTTGTCATGGTGCAGCCCATCAGTGGCGCCTTTGGCTTCGCCGACGGTATCAATGCCCAGGACGACCTGTACACCGTGCTGGTGCGTGGCAAGGAGAACGGCAACACGGTTGACGAGTCTCGTGTAATCAGCGCCTGCAGCCGCTGCCTTAACCCGTATCGCGAGGACGACTATCGCGCCATGATGGAGGTCGCTGTCTCCGACGACCTGGAGATCATCGTCTCCAACACCACCGAGGCCGGTATCGCCTACGACCCGTCCTGCAAGGCCGACGACATGCCGCCCGCGAGCTTCCCTGCCAAGCTTGTCCAGGTCCTTCACGCCCGCTGGGCCGCCGGTAAGTCGGGCGTTATCGTGCTCGCCTGCGAGCTCATCGATCACAACGGCGAGGAGCTGCTGCGCATCATGAACCAGTACGTGAGCGACTGGGGTTGGGAGGACGAGTTTGCGCAGTGGATGGCCAACGACTGCACCGTCTGCACCACGCTCGTCGACACCATCGTCCCCGGCCGCATCCGCGATCCTAAGGAGGCCGCCGCGGTTGCCGAGCGTCTGGGCTACGAGGACCCCTTCCTGGCCGTGCGCGAGCCCTTCCAGATGTGGGGTATCCAGGGCGACGAGTCGCTCAAGGAGCGCCTGCCGTTTGTGAAGGCCGGTCTCCCCGGCGTCTTCGTGACTCCCGACGTCACCCCGTACAAAAAGCGCAAGGTCCGCATCCTCAACGGTGCCCACACCGCCTTCGTT
The DNA here is from genome assembly GCA_902468085.1 of uncultured Collinsella sp. Lineage (GTDB taxonomy): Bacteria > Actinomycetota > Coriobacteriia > Coriobacteriales > Coriobacteriaceae > Collinsella. The sequence continues at coordinate 22,974 of CABQXN010000024.1, read as the reverse complement.
CCGGGTTCCTGGGTTGCCGGCTTTGATATCGTGCGCGACTGCATGCATGACGAGACCATTCGCGGCTTCATGAACACCATGCTCTACGACGAGGTCATTCCGACGCTTGCCGCCGACTTGGATGTCGAGGACTGCAAGGCCTTTGCCGCCGCCGTCGAAAACCGCTTCGACAACCCGTTTATTGATCATGCGCTGCTCTCCATCTGCCTCAACTCCACGGCTAAGTGGCGCGCTCGCGACCTGCCCACGCTCAAGGACTACGTTGCCGAGACCGGCAACCTGCCCAAGTGCCTGGCGACGAGCCTCGCTACGCTCATCTCCTTCTACACGCAGGAGCTCGTGTCCCGCGAGGGCGACGGCCTGCACCTGCGTCGCTCCGACGGCACCGAGTACACCGCTCAGGATGACGCCTTCGTGCTCGACTTCTACGCCGCCCATGCCGGCGCCGACGATGCCCAGCTGGTGCACGACGTGCTCACCAACGAGCAGATGTGGGGTGAGGACCTTACGCAGATCGCCGGTCTTGAGGAGTTTGTCGTCAGTGCGCTCGCCGTCGTGCGCACCGAGGGTGCCAAGCAGGCCTTCGCCAACGCTCAGGCGTAAATTTCCGGCGCAGACGCGGGCGCGGGACGGCGTGCCCGCGTCTCGACTTCTGCTCAACCTGTAGGGTTAGGACCATTTGCAATGAACACTATCCAGATCAATCCGGCCGACAACGTGATCGTCGCGCTGTCGCCGCTTGCCAAGGGCACCGCCGTCGCGGTTCCCGGGGTGGGCGAGGTCGTGGCCGCGGAGGATATTCCGCAAGGCCACAAGATGGCTGTGCGCTCGATTGCCGCCGGCGAGGACGTCATTAAGTACGGCCTTCCTATCGGACACGTGACGGGCGATGTCCAGCCCGGTCAGTGGCTCCACACGCACAATGTGAAGACCAACCTTTCGGGCGAGGTCGAGTACACCTACAACCCCACGCATCCGGTCGTTGAGTCGGTTGAGCCCGAGACCTTTATGGGGTTCCGCCGCGCCGACGGTCGTGCCGCGACGCGCAACGAGCTGTGGATCATCCCCACGGTCGGCTGTGTCAACGAAGTCGCCCGTGCCATGTGCGAGCAGGCCCAGGATCTGGTGGATGGCTCGCTGGAGGGCGTCTACTACTTCCCGCATCCGTTCGGTTGCTCGCAGACCGGCGCCGACCATGTCCAGACGCGTCGTCTGCTGGTGGCGCTCTCGCGTCACCCTAATGCGGCCGGCGTGCTGTTCCTGTCGCTCGGTTGCGAGAACTGCACACACCAGCAGGTGCTCGACGAGCTCGGTGACTTCGATCACGAGCGCGTTCGCTTTCTCACCTGCCAGGATGTAGCCGACGAGCAAATCGAGGGCCACAAGATTCTGGCCGAGCTGGCAGACCTGGCAAAGCAGTCCAAGCGCGAGCCCATTCCGGCCTCCGAGCTGGTCATTGGTCTTAAGTGTGGCGGCTCTGACGGCCTTTCGGGCATTACCGCCAACCCCACGATCGGTCGCGTGAGCGATATGGTCGTCGCCCGTGGCGGCACGTCGGTGCTTACCGAGGTGCCCGAGATGTTTGGCGCGGAGAGCATCCTGCTCGACCGTTGCGAGAACGAGCAGGTCTTTAACGCCGCTTCCGACATGCTCAATGGATTTAAGGACTACTTTATTAGCCACGGCGAGGTCGTTTATGAGAACCCGAGTCCCGGCAACAAGGACGGCGGTATTACCACGCTCGAGGACAAGAGCTGCGGCTGCGTGCAAAAGGGCGGATCTGCCCCCATCGTCGACGTGCTGCCGTATGCCGGCCAGGCAAATAAACACGGCCTGAACATGCTGTGCGGTCCGGGCAACGACATGGTATCCACCACGGCGTTGACGGCTGCCGGCTGCCACGTGATTCTGTTCTCGACCGGCCGCGGCACACCGTTTGGCGCGCCGGCGCCTACGCTCAAGGTGTTCACCAATCAGCGTCTGTGCGACCACAAGGCCAACTGGATGGACTTTAACGCTGGCGTGATTGCCACGGGTGAGCGCACGCTCGACGAGGCTGCCCACGATCTGTACCAGCTGGTGCTACAGACGGCGAGCGGTAAGCTCACGAGTGCCGAGCGCCGTGGCTGTCACGAGATCAGTATCTGGAAGGATGGCGTCTGCTTGTAGCGGCAAGTGCGCCCAAGCATAGCGCGATGTCATCGGCCCCGTCGGGAGTGTTCCCGGCGGGGCTTTTTCGTTTCGTGGTTAAGTGAATATGTTGGAAAATCTGATAAACGTTCACCTATCTCATGGCTGTCCAGCATGGCACCTTTACCAGCAGAAAATAGGTGTGAGGATCTCAATTGTGTCCGTTCAGCGGTAAAAATCGACCGTTCAAGGATATTATTCAAGTGAACGTTCACCTGTCGTAAGCAATCGCGCATAATCTAACTAAACGTTCACCCTGAACGCTGGGCAGACAGATGTCAGTGTGGACTCCAATGTCTTGCTGCAAGACAATCGAGAAAAGAGAGGGAGCTCGATGACTAATAAGATCGGAAAAAAGCGTAAGATCACATTCTGGACGCGCTTGGGCTTTGGTATGGGCGGTATGCTCAATTCCGGTGCCCTGACCTTTACGCACAGCTACATGGTGCTGTTCCTGTCCACGGAGTGTGGCCTGTCCGCAGGCGAGGCTGCACTGATCAGCTCGTTTGCCATCTATGTCAACGCTATTCTTTGCCCGCTGATGGGCTTTGTGGCCGATAACTTCTATGCCACCAAGATTGGCCGCATCTTTGGTCGTCGTCGTTTCTGGATCTTGCTGGCCATCCCGATGATGATCGCCGAGCCGCTCATCTTCGTGGCTACGCCGTTTGGCTTCCCGTACTACTTTGTGCTGTACCTGATCTACAACGTCGCGTATACGTTCTGCACCGCCAACCTGTCGCCGCTTACCATCGAGATGACCGACGACTTCAAGGAGCGTACGTACCTCACCGGCTACAAGCATCTCTTTGGTAACGCCGCCGGCTTCCTGATGGCTGCACTTGTGGGCTTCGGCTTTGGCACCTTCGGCGAGACCAACCCGTTCAGCTACTTCATCATCGCTACGATCAACGCTTCGGTCATGGCAATCTCGCTGCTTTGTGTGTACCTGTCCACGTGGGAGCACACCCCCGAGGAGGTCGCTCAGGAGAAGATCGAGAGCGTCGGCGAGGGTATCAAGAAGTTCTTCATCGACGTAATCTCCACCTTCCGCAACAAGTCCTTCCGCAAGGTCCTGTACGCACAGGTCTCCACGAAGCTCGCTGCTGCCTGCTGGTCTGCCTGCCTGTCCTTCTTCATCGTCTACTGCCTGCAGATTCCTAAGTCCTACGAGTCCGTGATGGAGATGCCTGGCAAGGTCGTCGCTATCGTCTGCACCGCCATCTGGGTCGCTCTCATGGCCAAGAAGGGCTTCCACAAGTCTTGGTACCTGGCCAACGTCGGTTGCGCTGCGTGCATCATCGCCTACAACTACTTCGCCTTTGGTCAGATCAATGGCACCTCCACGGTCGCCATCGCCATGATCGCCTACCCCATCATCTTCGCCATCTGGAAGTTCTTCTACGTCGGCTTTCAGTACCTGCCCGATGTTCTGCTCAACTACATCCCCGATGTCGATGAGCTCATCACCCTGCGTCGTCGCGAGGGCATCTACAGCTCCGCTCAGCAGCTCTGCCAGCAGATCGCCCAGGCTATCGCCGTTAACGCATGGGCCATCGTCCTTGCTGCCTCCGGCTTCATTCAGACCGCCGGCAACAGCGACGCCGTGACCCAGCCCGCCACCGTGCCTCTGTACATCTGCGGCTACATGCTCATCGGCTGCGCCGGCTTCTTCCTGCTCGCGGCTGTCCTTGCCCGCGGCATCAAGATTGACAAGGAGCAGTGCGACGTCCTTTGCGACGAGATCCGCCGCGTCAAGGAGGGCGGCAAGATGGCCGACGTCAAGCCCGAGGTCAAGGCGCTTTGCGAGGAGCTCTCCGGCTTTAAGTACGAGGACTGCTTTGCCCACAACAACGTTGGCTTCCAGGACGGTAGCGTAACCCCCGCCGAGTAAGGCCGACATATCGTCCAAATCACAGGGCCGTGCCACCGGAATTCCGCCGGCAGGCACGGCCCTTTTTCAACAGCGTACAATTTGCCTTTAGAGCATCTTTTTGAGGGAGAAATCCATGGAGACGAACGTTATCTGGCGCAACGCCCGCGCGGCCGTGATCGAGCTTGACGACGGCGGCTACTTTACCTGTGCCGATACGTGGGAGATCTTTGTCAACGACGAGCCTGCCGGTACCACGAATACGGTCGAGACCTATCTCGACGGCCTGACCCCCGGCAAGCGCAACCTGGTTCGTTTTGTTTGTGGCGAGCGTGAGCTGAGCGTAGGTGTCACCACGCCGGCTGAGCCTTTTACCATCAACGTTCGCGACTGTGGCGCCAAGGGCGATGCCGAGCATGATGACACCACCAACATCCAGGCTGCCATCATGGCCTGTCCCAAGGACGGGCGCGTGCTGATTCCCGCCGGCAGCTATCGTATCAAGTCCCTCTTCCTTAAGAGCAATATCAACATCGAGCTCGCCGAGGGAGCGGTGCTGCTGGCTCGCCACGATCGTGCGGCGCTTGCCTACATCCCCGGTACGGTCACGGGCGACGAGGGTGCTGGGTATGCTGGCACCGATATGCTGCCCCTGGGCCGCTGGGAGGGCGAGAGCTTCTCGACATACTGCTCTACCTTTACGGGTCTGAGCGTGCACGACGTGTGCATCTATGGTCGCGGCGCGATCGACGGTCAGACTGATTTTGCCGAGGACAACTGGTGGAACAAGGACTTTAAGAACATCTTCCGTCCTGAGGAGGGCCGCGAGGTCGCCCGCCCGCGCATGATTTTCCTGTCCGAGTGCCAAAACGTGAGCTTGGCCGGCTTCACCGTCCGCAACAGCCCGGCGTGGAACATCCACCCCATCCTGTGCGAGCACGTCGATGCGCTCTGCCTGTCCATCGAGGGCCCCAAGAACTCCCACAACACCGACGGTTTCGATCCCGAGAGCTGCGGCTTTGTCCGCATCCTTGGCTGTCAGTTCTCGGTGGGCGACGACTGCATCGCCATCAAGAGCGGCAAGCTGGGCATTGAGCCCGAGCTTCGTCCCGCCACGCACGACGTGCTGATCTCTCACTGCTACATGCACGATGGTCACGGCGCCGTGGTCCTGGGTTCAGAGGCTGCCGGCGGCATCAAGGACCTTACCGTGAGCAAGTGCCTCTTTGAGCGCACCGACCGCGGCCTGCGCGTCAAGACCCGCCGCGGGCGCGGCAAGGATGCCGTCAACGAGGGCATTACCTTTGAGCACATTCGCATGGATGAGGTGCTCACGCCCTTCGTGGTCAACTCCTTCTACTTCTGCGACAAGGACGGCAAGACCGATTACGTGCAGTCTCGCGAGACGCTGCCTGTCGACGACCGCACGCCCGGCTTTGGTGCCACGACGTTTTGCGATATCGAGGCCACTAACTGCCACGCGGCCGCTGCCTACATCACGGGCCTGCCCGAGAGTAAAGTAACGCGCCTGACGTTCCGGGATGTCCACGTGACCTTCGCGCCGGATGCCGAGCCCTTTGTCCCGGCCATGGCCTGCGGCGTTGAGCCCATGGTGTGTCAGGGCATCATTGCGCAAAACGTCAAGGTACTCGATCTGCAAAATGTGGTGATCGAGGGCCAGGACGGCGAGGAACTGCAGCTCCAGAACGTCGACAAGGTTATCCGTGCGTAGGCGTTTGCTCCTAAACAATTACATTCGGTATGTCGTGGCGCGCGATGGGCAGGGCCTTCCCGACCCATTGCGCGAACTTTTTATATGCCGAAACTGCAACGTAGACGGTCTACGACGAAAGGACGCGGTGACTGATGATGAGTGAGAGACGATTTTTTGAGGTTTCGCCCGAGCGTGCGGGGGCATATCACAGTATCTCTAAGGCCTTGGAGGCAATTGACGAATCCTGTCCGAATGACGGACGGCCGGTGACAATCCATATCGAGCCGGGTGAGTACCGCGAACGGGTCGAGATTCATCGCCCGCATGTGACGATTGAGGGAGAGACGGCCGACAGCGTGCGTATCGTGGGCAGCCTGGGTGCCAAGATGCCTTCGGAGGACGGCTCGGGCGTCGACGGCACGCTCGGCACGTTTAGGACCTATACCGTTTTGGTCGATGCCGACGACGTACGGCTCGAGAACCTCACGATCGAAAACGATGCGGGCGATGGGCGCGAGGTCGGTCAGGCGATTGCCCTGTATGCCGATGGCGACCGTCTGGTTGTCGATGCCTGCTGCATTAAGGGGCACCAGGACACACTGTTTTTGGGTCCGCTGCCGCCGCATGAGGCCAAACCGGGCGGGTTCATAGGACCCAAACAGTATGCGCCGCGCCGGGTGGGGCGCCAGTATTTTCGACGTTGCCGGATCGAGGGCGATGTCGACTTTATCTTTGGCGGCGCGCGTGCCTACTTTGAGGGGTGCGAGATTCGCTCGCTCAACCGCGATATGGACGTGAACGGCTACGTGACGGCGGCGTCGACGCCCGAAGGCGAGCCGCACGGCTTTGTGTTCCACGGCTGTTCGTTTACAGCTCCGGATGGCGTGGCGCCGGATTCGGTCTACCTGGGCCGTCCTTGGCGCGAATGGGCGCAAACTGTGCTGATCGATTGCTGGCTGGGGCGACATATCAAGCGCGAAGGCTGGTGGGATTGGAATAAGCCGGCGGCACACAACTGCGTGCAGTATGCTGGCGCGATTCTGCATGGGCCGGCGGGTGATACTACCGGCTGGGTGCCGTGGGCGAATGAACTCGATGTGATGGCTGCCGCCGGGTACGCTCGCGAGCAGGTGCTTGCCGGTGGGGATGGCTGGGATCCCGAGGGCGGCGACGGTGATGCGGTTGAGACGGCTGAACTGTCTGCCAACGGCCGCACCGTGCACATCGAGACGTACTGCGAAGACGAACCTGCGCTGCGTGCCCGGCTGAAGCGCGAGGGGCGTTCGGCTGCTTTTACGGGCAAGACTCCTGCAGATTTTGAGGCATGGAAGATTGCGACCAGGACTCGTCTGTACGATGTTTTGGGCCTTTCGCTTATGGACCGCGTCCCGATTGAGATTCGTGAGCTCAGCCGCGTGCGGGTTGCCGGCGGCATTGTGCGTACTCATGCGATGCTGCAGGTTGAGCACGATGTGTGGATGCCGTTTTACCTGTTGGAGCCGTCTTGTCCTAAGCTTGATGAGCGGGGGCTCAAACGCTGTTATATCTGCCCGCATGGCCATCAGGGAGCGGGTGCTGCAAGCGTAGCCGGTGTTGCGGGCGTGCCGGCTGTCGATGATGCCGTGCGTAAGTTCAATTACGACTACGGTCTGCGTTTGGCACGCATGGGTTACGTAACCGTCTGTCCTGATGCGCGCGGCTGGGGATACCGTCGTGACTGGAAGGGCCAGGGCGATGACGAGAACAGCTACCTGCGCGGTACGTGTCTGAATCAAGCACGTATGGCCGAGCCGCTGGGTCTTACGGTTGCGGGCCTCAACGCCTGGGATAACATGCGCTTGATCGATTACTTGGAGGCGCGCGGCGACATTGCCATGGATGACCTGGGTTGCTTTGGTTTTTCGGGTGGCGGCTACATGACGTTGTACCTGGCCGCACTCGACCCGCGTGTGCGCAAGGCGTTTGTCTCGGGCTATCTGTACGGTGTCGACGATTCGCTGCTGCATCTCAATGGCAATTGCAGCTGCAACTACACACCCGGACTTTGGCGCTTGCTCGACATGGGCGATATTGCCTCGCTCATCGCGCCGCATCCGCTGCTGGTGCAAAGCTGCGAAGAGGATCATCTGAACGGTTCGCGCGGGCTGAAAAATGTTGACGAGCAGCTCGAGATCGTGCGCGATGCCTACAAGTTACTGGGTCGCAGAGATGGCCTGCGGCACGAGGTGTGTCCGGGTGAACACCATCTGGGCGTGGCACATCTTGCCGAGGATATCGAATGGCTCGATTCGCACGTTGCGGAATGCGCCCGTGCATAGCCCCTCGGCATGCTGCGAATAAACGGTACGTTCCTGTATGACCGCCGATGGGCGGATGAGGAGAAGATTATGGAAACGAAGAGTTTGAGTGAATCGACCATTTGCTGCTTTGGCGATTCGACCACATGGGGCGATAACGGATGCGGCGCAGGCGGCAACGACATCTCTTGGACTTCGCATCTGGGCGCGTTGCTGGGAGGCGCGGTCGTCGAGAACTTTGGCATCAAGGGTTCGCGTATCGCCATCAAGGCCGACCGTACCGATTCGTTTGTCGAGCGCCTTGACGGTATCGACGATGCGGCCGATATCTACATCGTCTTTGGCGGCGTCAACGACTTTAGCCGCAACGTGCCGCTTGGAGAGCTGGGCAGCACGGACGTGCACGAGTTCTATGGTGCACTCGATTATCTGATCCTAACCATCACGGCGCGCTCACCTCAGGCAAAGCTCGTGTTTATGACGTCGTGCAAGACGAGCGGTAAGCACGAGAAGGATATCCCGGCAAGCGATGAGCTCAATCACCTGGGGTTGACGCAGGTCGCCTACGTAAAGGCGATGCTCGAGGTCTGTGACCGCTACTCCGTTCCGGTGATTGACCTGTATGCGCAAAGTGGCATCAGCCCGTTTTTGCCAGAGCACCGCGAGCTCTATATGCCGGACGGTCTGCATTACAGTCCTGCCGGATATGAGCGCCTGGCGCATCGCATCGCCGCGGGTCTCACCGCCGTTTGCCGCTAAAAGTCTGCCGTTTGCGGGGAATATAGGGTTAACGTTCACCCTATATTCCCCCTTCGCGTTACACTAGGGGTAACGTTCACCTATCGTTTATGTCAGAGGGGACAGCAATGGGTTGCAATCAAATCCTGGACCGTTATATCGAGCAGTTGATCGAAACCTCTACGCCGCAGGCGCCGGCTTGGAATATCGAAAAGATTCGCGCCGGCAAGGAGAACACCTGGAACTATATCGACGGCTGCATGATCAAGGCGCTCATCGAGCTGTACGAGATCACGGGTGAGCAGCGCTACCTGACCTTTGCCGATGACTACATCGATTTCTTTGTCCAGGACGACGGTACCATCAAGCATTACAACCCGCAGGATTACAACCTCGATAACGTCAATGCGGGCAAGACCCTCTACAAGCTCTATGACCTGGTGGGCAAGCCCAAGTACCGTGCCGCCATGGACACCATCTACCGCCAGCTCGAGACCCAGCCGCGCACCAAAGAAGGCGTGTTTTGGCACAAGGCCGTCTATCCCAACCAGATCTGGCTCGATGGCATGTATATGGCCCAGCCGTTCTACATGCAGTACGAGCTGAGCTTCCACAACCGTCGTGCCTGCTCGGACAGCTTCCATATGTTCCAGGTCGTGCATGACCTGATGCGCAACCCCCTCAACGGTCTGTATTATCACGCTTACGACGCGAGCCGCAAACAGTTCTGGTGCGACCCGGTCACCGGCCTTTCGGCTAACTTCTGGCTGCGCGCCGAGGGCTGGTTTGCCATGGCACTCATCGATACCTGGGAGCTCATGCCGCCTTCGATGTCAGCCGAGAAGGACGAGATTCGCAAGATGTTCCACGACCTGATCGACGCTATGCTGCCGTATCAGGACGAGAAGACCGGCATGTGGCATCAGGTCATCAACCTGCCCAATATCGCCCCCAACTACCTGGAGGAGTCTGGTAGCGCGATTTTTGCCAATGCCATCATGAAGGGCGTCCGTCTGGGCGTGCTGGGCGAGCGTTACTACCAGTACGGCCGTCGCGCCTTCGACGGCATCTGCGAGACCTGCCTGTCCGAGCATGATGGCCAGCTGGCGCTCGACAACATCTGCCTGGTCGCGGGCTTGGGCAACACCGCGCACCGCGAGGGCACGTTTGATTACTACATGAGCGAGCCCGTGGTCAAAAATGATGCAAAGGGTGTGGCGCCGCTGGTGCTTGCCTATATCGAGACCATGCATCACGACAAGCTGGCCGGTAAGCGCGATCCGCTCGCCCCCTCGGGCGTGTGCTCCATCGAGGACCCGTTTGGCGGATACACCCCGGGCATCAACGCTCATAAGGGATGTGAATAACGTGGGGGCTATTACTCCGGGTGTACGTTTGCACGACCTTCCGCAGGGGACCGTCGAGGAACGCATTCGCATGGCGGGAGAGCTGGGCTTTTCGTGCATTCAGCTGCCGAGCAAGGTGCTCTACGCATCGATGGGGATCGATCGAGGCGGCCTGACCAGCGAGCTTGCCGACCATTTGCGTGCCGTGCTCGATGAGTCGGGCGTTTCGGTCGCCGTGCTCGGCTGCTATAAGAATTTGGCGACGCCCGATCGCCAACAGCTCATGGATAACTTTGCCGAGTACGAGGCATGCCTGAACTTTGCCCAGATGCTCGGCGGATGCCCGGTTGGCACCGAGACCGGTCGCCCCAATGCGCAGAACCGCGTCGCGGACGACCGCATGACCGATGGGGCACTCGAAGCGTTTACAGACGGGCTTGCACGCGTCTGCGATCGGGCCGAGGCCGTGGGCGGGCAAATTTTGATTGAGCCCGGTTGGAACGAGACGGTTAATACTCCGGATCGCTGCCGTGAGGTGCTGGAGCACGTCTCGAGCCCGTCGCTCGGCGTGATCTACGACCCGGTATCGCTGCTGCACCCCAGTGTCGTTGACGAAGCGCAGGAAATCACCGCGCGCATGCTCTACTTATGCGGCAGTAAGATCCGCGCGCTGCACGCCAAGGATTTTGAGGTCGTTGATAACGAGGACGAAGCCGGTTGGTGCGACGGTACGGGTTCGCGCCTGGTGTGTCATGGCGTGGGCGAGACGGGACGATATGACTTTGAGCCTGTGGTGGCCTGGGCGGCTGCCGCCTGCCCTGGGATTCCCTGCGTGGTCGAGAACAGCGTACCGGCGACGGCGGCTGACTGCCTGGCGACACTCGAGCACATGTCTGCTCGCTGCGGGGCTTCTCATCGCGAGTTATAGCATTGGCTTTTGCCGTGTCGGCAGATTGAGATTACCTGTATGGGGGCGGCGGTGAAGGGTCTTTATCGTCGCCCCCATTGGATTGCATTAAAAAGGGGAGTTGCGTGGCTATCCACATTGTCGAAGAGGCGAATCGTTGCCTAGGTTGTAAAAGGGCGTTCTGTCAGATTAAGGGCTGCCCGGTTCAGACGCCTATTCCGCAGGTCATCGACCTGTTCAAACAGCGTCGTCTAGAAGAAGCGGGCGAGCTGCTGTTCCAGAACAATCCCATGAGCGCGGTCTGCTCTATGGTGTGCAACCATTCGGGCCAGTGCGAGGGTGCTTGCATTCAGGGCCGCAAGGGCACACCCGTGCATTTCTCGAGCATCGAGAACTATATCTCGACAGCGTATTTGGATCGTAAGGAGTGGAAGCCCGCGCCGTCGTGCGGCAAACAGGTTGCCGTGGTCGGTTCCGGTCCCGCCGGTATTACCGTGGCCATTAAGATGGCCCAGCTGGGCTGTGCCGTCACGGTATTTGAACAGCGCCCCGAGATCGGCGGTGTGCTGGAGTACGGTATCCCCGAGTTCCGCCTGCCCCGTGCGCTCGTACAAAAGTACCGTCACGTGATGTGCTCGCTTGGCGTGCGCGTGCGCCCCTCGACCACCATCGGCGGCGCACTGCACATCGATGACCTGCTACGTGACGGCTACGACGCGGTCTTTGTCGGTACCGGTACCTGGCGAGCTCGCAAACTGGGTATTCCCGGCGAGTCGCGCGGCAACGTGCTGTTTGGTATCGATTACCTGGTCGATCCTGCGAGCGTGGCAATCGGGCAGAACGTGGCGGTCATCGGTGCCGGCAATGTTGCCATGGATGTTGCCCGCACAGCCCTGCGCTCGGGCGCTCGCAAGGTCACCGTGTATGCCCGCTCGCGCCATATCTCGGCCATCGATGATGAGGTGGAGCTGACCGAGCTTGACGGTGCCGAGATTGTGTGCGGCAAGGCGATCTGTGCCATCGACGATAACGGTCCGGTCTTTGAGACGGCTATCTTCGACGAGGAGAATAACGTGGTGGGGTACGAGGAAGAGCTCGACCATGCGTCTGCCGACACAGTTGTGATTGCGGCTTCGCAGGTGCCCAAAGACAAGCTTGTGCTTACGACGGGTGGTCTGGAGACCGACCATCGCGGCCTGCTTTCGGTCGACGAGAACGGCATGACCACCGTGCCCGGCGTCTTTGCCGCCGGCGACGTGGTTAACGGCCCGCTGACGGTTGTTCACGCCGTAGCCGGCGCCAAGCTCGCCGTCGAAGGCATGACCAGCTACCTGGGCCTCTAGCCCATCCCATCCCATCCATCAGTTGCGGTGAAATACGGACTGTTTTGGCTGTCAAAGGCCTTATCTACTCCGTATTCCACCGCAACTTTTTGTTGGGCGGGCTAGAGACGCTGCATGCGGTACCCGACACCCATGTGTGTCTGAATCATCTTGGGGTGAGAGGGGTCTGCCTCGATCTTCTTGCGCAGGGTGCGCATGAACACGCGCAGGCTCGCCAGATCGCTGTCCCAGCTCGTGCCCCATATCTCGCGGGTGATGAAGGTGTGGGTGAGCACCTTGTCGACGTTTTTCGCCAGAAGGACGAGCAATTTGTACTCGGTCGGGGTGAGCGAGAGCTCGCGTCCGTCTTTCGTCGCGTATCCCGCGGCGTAGTCGATATGCAGCGGACCGTTGTCGAACGTGCTCGCTTCTGTCGACTCGCTCGACGCCATCGAGGAGCGCCTCAAATTCGCACGGACGCGCGCGAGCAACTCATCCACAGAAAAGGGCTTGGTGAGGTAGTCGTCTGCCCCCGCGTCAAGTGCTGCAATCTTGTCGGAATCTTCGGTGCGCGCCGAAATGACGATAATGGGGACTGCCGACCAGCTTCGGATCTTCGTGATGACCTCGATACCGTCAATGTCGGGAAGGCCGAGGTCGAGCATGATGAGGCTGGGGCCGTGCGACACCGCATCCATGATGGCGGCTTGGCCGTTGCAAACCTTGCTCACGACATAGCCGTGGAGGTCAAGCGCGGTCGAAACGAGGTTTTGAACGGTCGGGTCATCTTCGACCAGGAGGATACGTGGCTTAGCGGCATTATTCATGAATCTCAATCTCCTCGGCGGGCAGGGTAAAACGGAAGACGGCCCCATGGGGGTGGTTGTCGCGAACTTCGATGACGCCGCCATGCGCCTCCACGATGGAGCGGCAGAGCGACAGGCCAAGGCCGATGCTTCGACGCGAATCCACGGGCCGCGTATTGCTTGAGGTGAAGAAGCGCTCAAAGATATGAGGCTTGTCGCAGTCTGCCACACCCGGCCCATCGTCTGCGACGTCCACCACGACGAACGCGCCCTCGCGACGTGCGCTGATGGTGACAGTCGAGTCCTCGGGCGTGTATTTGAAGGCGTTCATGATGAGATTCGTAAGCACCTGCATGATGAGATGGACGTCGATGCGTACCAGCAGGATGTCGTCAGTGTGCTCGATGGTGACGGCACGTCCATGCGATGCTTGGGCGACATGGCTGAGGGCGGCCTCGATGACCTCGTCGATGAGCTCGGATGTTAAGTTGAGGCGAATGGTGCCGTCCTCGACGCGTGTGATGGCGAGGAGGTTTTCCACGGTATCGATAAGCCAGAGGGAGTCGTCGTAGATGGCATCGGCAAGATCGCAGCGCTGTTCGAGGCTGAGCTTCTCGTCGCTCTTCCGAAGGATTGCCGCAGATCCGGATATAGCCGTGAGGGGTGTCCTCAAATCGTGGCCGATGGAGCGCAAAAGGTTGGCGCGCAGCTGCTCGTTTTTCGCCAAGACCGCAGCCTCTTCGCGCTCTTGCGCCGCCCGGTCGCTTTCGAGCGCCAAGGCGCATTCACCTACGATAGATAGGACGATCGAATGCTCGAAGGCTTCGATCTCGCGCCCCTCCAGGGCGATGCCGATGACACCGAATACCTTGTCGCCGGTGCGAACCGCGAGGTAGAGACAGTGTGCCTCAGGCAGGGTCCGCGTGCTTGCGCCCGCGCGCTTGTTGTTGGTGTAGGTCCAGGTTGCAACGGCGCGCTCGTAGTCGGTGAGCAGCGACGCGGATCGGTTTTCGGTGCCAGCGGACTCATAGAGCGCTTTGCCGAGCGTGCCGTGTTCGGCGGTGTAGAAGACCACGTCGAGTTTTAGCAGTTTGATGAGTTGGTTCATGGCGACGCGGGCGCACTCCTCCGCGCTATGGGCTTGCTGCAAGAGCTGGTTCGTTTCGAGGAGTACGCGCGTTTTGAATGCGTTCTCGGCGGAGGTACGGGCGTTGTCGGCGATGCACGCAGTTAACTCGCCGGCGACCATAGCGGTAGCGAACATGATGCCGAATGTGACCAGATAGCTTCGGTCGTAGCTGGCGAGCGAAAACAGAGGCGTGACGAAGCAGAAGTTGTAAAGCACTACAGAGAGCACGCTCGATACGATCGTGCAGATACGCCCCGTCGTGGTGACGGCGGTCAGCAGGGCCGTGAGGATATAGAGGGATATGATGCTGGAATCGGCAAATCCCAGATGGCGGAAAGCCGTGCCGATCGCCGTGGCGACAAGAGAGAGGGCCAGCGTGCGAAGCACGTTTCGGCTGTTGGGCGGCTGCAGGGCGAGCGTACGGCGGCGTCCTTTGGGCCGGGAGGGCGGAGTCGACTGGTCTGGAATGATGTAAATGTCAAGGTTCGGGGCGAATGTTATGAGCTGTTCTACGAGAGATTTGCGGCCAAAGAGGGCCTGACGGACGCTGCTGCGCTCGCCCGTGCGCCCCATGACGATCTTCGAAATACCCGACAGGCGCGCGAACTCGGAGATCTGAAACGCGATGTCGTCGCCATAGACGGTTTCCATATGTGCTCCGAGCTGCTCGGCTAGGGCGATATTGGCTGCAAGCTTGGTACGCTCATTATCGCTCATGGCTTGCGTGTGCGGGCTCTCTACGAACAGGGCGACGAGCTCGCTGCGAAACGCTTTCGCCATGCGCGCGGCGGCACGGACGATGCGGGGATTGGTCGGCGCCGGGGAGACACAGACTAAGATACGCTCCCTGGTGTAGTAGTCACGGTTTCCCAGCACGCGTGCGGCGTCTGTGAGGTGGCCGGTGCGATCGGCGCAGCGGCGCAGCGCGATTTCTCGGAGTGCGGTGAGGTTCTCGACGGTAAAAAAATGCTGTTGCGCTCGGGCGGCTTGCGCGGGACGGTAGACGAGGCCGGCGCGAAGGCGCTCAAGTAGGTCTTCGGGCTCTATGTCGACGAGCTCGACCTGGTCGGCATCATCGAAGATACGGTCGGGGATTCGTTCGCTCACGACAACGCCGGTGATGGATGCAACCATGTCGTTTAGGCTCTCGATATGCTGAACGTTCACGGTCGTATAGACGTCGATGCCCGCATGTAGAAGTTCCTCGACGTCTCGATAGCGTTTGTCGTGGCGAGACCCCGGCGCATTCGTATGGGCGAGCTCGTCGACGAGGATGAGCTGAGGGGCGCGTTCGATAGCCGCATCTAGATCGAACTCGCTGAGCGCAATGCCGTTGTGCTCGATGAGTTTACAGGGCACTTTCTCAAGCCCTTGTGCAAGATGGGCAGTTGCCGGACGTTCGTGCGGCTCAATGTACCCCGCGACGACGTCAACACCTCGCCGCTTGGCGGCGTGGGCGGCTTGAAGCATCGCATAGGTTTTGCCTGCGCCGGCAGCGTAGCCAAAGAAAATCTTGAGGTGTCCCCGGCTGGTTCGAGCGTCATCGGCGACCTCGTCTTTCTCAATTGCCTTGAGGATGAGGTCTGGATTGACGCGAGTGTCCGATGCGTCGCGCTGCATAGCGTAGCCTTTCTGAAGCGTTGTCCATGCGTGCATACGCGGTGAGGACGCCACTGTATGCACGCGTGGTCGAGTATAGGCGCACTGCAGCCGCAATAGTGCTTTCTACCTGCATCTTTACGGCATCTTAAGGACGTGAGCCCCGGCCCTCACGCCTCTTTAATCCCTAGAAGCGTTTACTGTCCCCAGACGCTTGCGAGAGCAGGCGTCCGAGACATCGGACCGCGCGTGAAAGGGGCGGTAAATGGACATCCTCAGTCCCATCATCGGAGTCGTCTGCATTGGACTCTTTATCTATTACATCTACATTCTGATGAGGAGTGATTCGTAAACTATGGATGCTGCGATTCAGTACATCTTGTACTTTGCCGTGCTCGTCGTCTTGGCCGTTCCGCTCGGTCGGTTCATGGCCCATATCATGGATGGTGAGCATACGTTCCTGTCGCCTGTGATTGCTCCTGTGGAGCGTGGCGTCTATCGTCTGCTTCGCATCGACGCGGCAGAGCAGATGGGGTGTAGGCGCTATCTGGCGAGCGTGCTGGTCTTTTCGGGAATCGGCCTCGTGGCTCTTGTGGCACTCCAGGTGCTTCAGTCTTTCTTGCCAGGCAATCCCCAGCACCTGCCGGGTGTGTCATGGGACCTGTCGTTTAATACGGCTGCTTCCTTCATAACCAACACCAACTGGCAATCCTATTCCGGTGAGACCACCCTGTCCTACTTTGTGCAGTTCATGGGCCTCACCGTGCAAAACTTCTTGTCCGCCGGCACCGGTATTGCGGTCATGTTCGCGCTCATCCGCGGTTTCCGTCAGGTCAAGGAGCAGGGTCTGGGTTCCTTCTGGGTCGACCTCACCCGCACCGTCCTGTATGTGCTCATCCCGCTGAACCTCGTGTTCGGCATCTGCCTGGCTGCCGGTGGCGTTATCTCCAATTTTCAGCCGGCTCAGAAGGCTGAGCTCGTAGAGCCCGTTGCTGTCCAGCCTAATGCAGACGGCGGTTGGAGCGTTATCGACGGCGCCCAGATCGAGGGCGACACGGTCAAGGT
This sequence comes from uncultured Collinsella sp., assembly GCA_902468085.1. Lineage (GTDB taxonomy): Bacteria > Actinomycetota > Coriobacteriia > Coriobacteriales > Coriobacteriaceae > Collinsella. The sequence goes on along the minus strand of CABQXN010000024.1, from coordinate 5,988 downwards.
CGACGGCAAGGTCGTCGAGGGCGCCCGCGTGGTCACCGAGCAGTTTTTGCCCCAGGGTCCTGCGGCCAGCCAGGTTGCCATCAAACAATCCGGCACCAACGGCGGCGGCTTCTTTGGCGCGAACTCTGCGCATCCGTATGAGAACCCCAATGCCTTCACCAACATCATCGAGATGACCAGCTTGCTGCTGATTCCGGTCGCCTGCTGCTTCACCTTCGGCATCGGTGTCAAGAATGCCAGGCAGGGCAAGGCCATCTTCGCGGCGATGTTTATCCTGCTCGTGGTCTTTACCGGCATCATCGCCGTTAACGAGCATATGGGTACGCCGCAGCTGGCAGATGGCGGCGCGGTCAACATCGAGATGACCGATGGCCAGGCGGGCGGCAACATGGAGGGCAAGGAGAGCCGCTTTGGCATCGCCTCCTCTTCTACCTGGTCCGCTTTCACGACGGCTGCTTCCAACGGCTCGGTCAACTCCATGCACGACTCCTACACCCCGCTCGGCGGGTTTGTCCAGATGCTCCAGATAGCGCTGGGCGAGGTGGTGTTCGGCGGCGTGGGCTGCGGCCTGTACGGCATGATCGGCTTCGCCATCCTCACGGTATTTATCGCCGGCCTTATGGTCGGCCGCACGCCCGAGTTCCTGGGCAAGAAGATCGAGCCGACCGAGATGCGCTGGGCGGTGGTTCTGTGTCTCGCCACCCCGTTCGCCATTCTGGTGAGCTCCACTATCGCCTGCATGGTGCCCGGTCTTGTCGACCAACTCAACAACGGCGGGGCGCATGGTTTCTCCGAGGTCCTGTACACCCTTACTTCGGCTGGCGGCAACAACGGCTCCTCATTCGCCGGCATGAACTGCAACATCCCGTGGATCAACGTGCTGCTGGGTATCGAGATGCTGTTCGCGCGGTTCCTGCCGATTGCGGGCACGCTCGCCATCGCGGGCTCGCTGGCCGGGAAGGGCAAGGTCGCCGAGGGCGCCGGCACGCTTTCCACCACCAATGCCATGTTCGTGTTCCTGCTGGTATTCGTCGTTCTGCTGATTGGCGCCCTGAGCTTCTTCCCGGCGTTGGCGCTTGGTCCCGTTGCCGAATTCTTCCAGATGGTTGCGTAAAGGAGTCGCAGATTTATGGCTATGCAAAAAGACATGATGAGCCGCGCGGTGCGCGATTCATTTGCCAAGCTTGACCCCCGTGTCCAGGTCCAAAACCCGGTCATGTTCCTGGTGTGGCTGTCGGCCGCCATGACCTCCATTCTGGCTATCGCCTCAATTATTGGGGTACAGGACGCCGACGTCCCCACGTACTATGTGATCGCCATTGCCGTCATTCTCTGGCTGACCGACCTCTTTTCAAATTTTGCCGAGGCACTTGCCGAGGGCCGCGGTAAGGCGCAGGCAGACTCCCTGCGCGCGGCGAAAAAGGACGTCGAGGCCCATCGCATCGAGTCCGTCGAGGATAAGGACCGCTTCACGGTCGTTCCCGGTACCGAGCTCTCACGCGGGGATCTGGTGGTCGTGCGCGCCGGCGAGCAGATTCCGGGAGACGGCGATGTCATCGAGGGTGCCGCCTCGGTTGATGAGTCGGCCATCACCGGCGAGTCTGCACCCGTGGTTCGCGAGGCTGGCGGCGACCGTTCTGCCGTCACTGGCGGCACCACCGTGCTTTCCGATTGGATTGTGGTGAAAATTACCAGCGAGCCTGGCCAGAGCTTCCTGGATAAGATGATCGCCATGGTCGAGGGCGCCGCCCGCAAGAAGACCCCCAACGAGGTCGCGCTCGAGATCTTTCTGGTTGCTCTGTCCGTCATTTTCATCCTCGTGACGATCGCACTGTACTGCTACTCGAGTTTCTCTGCAGGGCTCAACGGTATGGCGAACCCCACCGCTGTGACCACGCTCGTTGCCTTGCTCGTCTGTCTGGCGCCCACCACCATTGGTGCGCTGTTGTCCGCCATTGGCATCGCCGGCATGAGCCGACTGAACGAGGCCAACGTGCTGGCCATGTCCGGCCGCGCCATCGAGGCCGCCGGCGACGTCGACATCCTCATGCTCGATAAGACCGGTACCATCACCTTGGGCAACCGCCAGGCCGCCGAGTTCATTCCGGTCGACGGTGTCGATCCGGCAGAACTCGCCGATGCCGCGCAGCTGTCCTCTCTGGCGGATGAGACCCCCGAGGGCCGCTCCATCGTCGTGCTCGCCAAGGAGCAGTTTGGGCTGCGCGGCCGCACACTCGAGGATAAGGGCATGGAGTTCATCCCCTTCACCGCGGCGACCCGCATGTCCGGTGTGAACTACGCCGACAGCGAGATTCGCAAGGGTGCGGCCGATTCCGTTCGCGCTTATGTGGAGGCTGCCGGAGGAGTGTTCTCGAAGGAGTGCGACGAGGCCGTCGAACGCATTGCGAAGGTGGGCGGCACCCCGTTGGTCGTGGCAAAGGACCGACGTGTGCTGGGTGTCGTCTACCTTAAGGACATCATCAAGTCCGGCGTGAAGGAAAAGTTCGCCGATCTGCGCCGCATGGGTATCAAGACCATAATGGTGACGGGTGATAATCCGCTGACGGCCGCCGCCATCGCCGCCGAGGCCGGTGTGGATGACTTCCTGGCCGAAGCGACGCCCGAGGGCAAGCTCGATAAGATCCGCGCGTTCCAGCATGAGGGCCATCTGGTCGCGATGACCGGAGATGGCACCAACGACGCGCCAGCGCTGGCGCAGGCGGATGTCGCCGTGGCCATGAACACGGGAACCCAGGCTGCCAAGGAGGCCGGCAACATGGTCGACCTCGACTCCAGCCCCACCAAACTCATCGATATCGTGCGTATCGGCAAGCAACTGCTCATGACCCGCGGCTCGCTCACGACCTTCTCGGTCGCCAACGACGTCGCCAAGTATTTCGCCATCATCCCGGCGCTATTCTCGCCGATCTACCCCGGGTTGGACGCCCTCAACATCCTGGGGCTCACCAGCCCGTTGACTGCCGTGCTGTCCGCCATTATCTACAACGCGCTGGTCATCGTCGCGCTGATTCCTGCCGCCCTGAAAGGCGTGAAGTACCGCGAGCTTTCGTCCGGCCAGCTGCTGACCCACAACCTGCTGGTGTGGGGCCTGGGCGGTATTGTGGCGCCGTTCGTATTCATCAAGATTATCGACATGCTGCTGGCCTTGTTCGGCATTGGCATGATGTAGACGGAGGTATGTATGTTCAAAGGTATCGCATCGCGCGCACTTGGCGTGTTCGCGCTGTTTACCGTTGTCTGCGGTCTGGGCTATACGCTCGTCGTGACCGGCATCGCCCAGGTTGCGTTCCCGTATCAGGCGAACGGTTCGCTCATCAAGGTCGACGACAAGATCGTGGGCTCCGAGCTGATCGGCCAGAACTTTGAGGATGAGGACCACATGTGGGGCCGCATCCAGAACGTGTCAATTGTCGAAGGCGAAGACGGCGAGCTCATGGCGTACGGTGCCCCGTCCAACCTGTCCCCGGCGAGTGAGGAGTATCGGCAGCTGATAGATGCGCGCGCGAAGAAGATCCGCGCCGCCAATCCCGATGCCGATATAGACGCTGTGCCCGTCGACCTGGTGACGTGTTCGGGGTCCGGCCTCGACCCGGAGATCTCTCCGGATGCCGCCGAGTACCAGGTCCCGCGCCTTGCCAAGGCCACGGGCAAAAGTGAGGACGAGGTGCGCGACATCATCGCCGCGTGCACCAAGGGTCGTTTCCTCGGCGTGTTCGGCGAGCCCACGGTCAACGTGCTCAAGGTGAACCTTATGCTGGACGGCGTGCTGTAGGTGAAGGAGCGGCGGATGAGGGCATGACTGACTATCTGAGCCCTCAATTCCACCCCGCCCATCAGTTGCGGTGAAATACGGACTGTCTTGGCTGTCAAAAGCCTTATCTACTCCGTATTCCACCGCAACTTTTTTGTGGGGATTGGATTAAAGGCGGGGGAGTGCGAGCGGGTACGGACGCGGCGGTTGCTGATACGATAAGTACGTTAGCAACTGCCGCCGAGCGGCTCAAATGAAAGGAACCCTGTATGGAGTCCTCTGCCTATCCAATGCTCTTTAGCCCGATCAAGGTCGGTACGACCGAGGTCAAGAACCGCGTCTTTATGCCGCCGGTGTCCACCAACCTGGCCGATCATGGCTATGTGACCGACGACTTGGTCGATCATTACCGTGCCCGCGCCAAGGGCGGCGTGGGCCTGATCATCACCGAGGTCGTGACGGTCGAGCCCACCTATACCTATCTGCCGGGTGACATGTGCTGCTACGACGACACGTTTATCCCCGGCTGGGAAAAGCTCGCCGCGGCCGTCCACGAGTACGGCTGCAAGATTATGCCGCAGCTCTTCCACCCCGCCTACATGGCCTTTAACATTCCGGGCACGCCTCGCCTGATCGCTCCGTCCTTTGTGGGCCCGTCTTACGCCCGCGAGGCACCGCGCCCCATCACGGTCGACGAGATTCACGAGCTCACGCATCAGTTTGGCGACGCTGCCGTGCGTATGCAGAAGGCCGGTGTCGATGGCGTCGAGGTCCATGCGGCGCACGCCCACGGCATGCTCGGCGGTTTCTTGACCCCGCTCTATAACAAGCGTACCGATGAGTACGGCGGCTCGCTCGACGCCCGCATGCGCTTTTTGCTCGAGGTCATCGCCGAGATTCGCGAGCGCTGCGGCAAGGACTTTATCATCGACGTCCGCATCTCGGGCGATGAGTACACCGATGGCGGTCTGACCCTCAACGACATGATCTACGTCTCGCGTCGCCTGGAGAAGGCCGGCGTCGACATGATTCATGTGTCGGGCGGCACCACCATCAAGCGCGGTTCCGCGATTCCTGCCGCCGGCACGCAGCAGGCCTCGCACGCTGCCTGCTCGCGCGAGATCAAAAAGCACGTCAACATTCCTGTCGCCACCGTCGGCCGCATCAACGAGGCCTGGATCGCCGAGGAGCTGATCGAGGACGGCGCTGCTGACATCTGCATGATGGGCCGCGCCAATCTGTGCGATGCCGAGTTCTGCAATAAGGCCGCTGCCGGCAACGCCGACGACATCCGCCCCTGCATCGGCTGCCTGCGCTGCCTGAACGGCATTATGTTTGGCAAGCGCATCTCCTGCACCGTCAATCCCGATGTTGAGCGCGACGAGGCCGGTTACGAGCCTGCCGCCGAGGCCAAGAACGTACTGGTTGTGGGCGCTGGTCCTGCGGGCATGGAGGCAGCCTACATTGCCGCCAAGCGCGGCCACAACGTGGTGCTCGTGGATAAGCAGGACGAGCCGGGCGGCGAGATGCGTATTGCGGCCGTGCCGCCGGCAAAGCAGGAACTCACCCGCGTGATCAAGTATCAGTACCGTCGCCTGGCCGAGGTCGGCGTGAAGTGCGTATTTGGCACCGAGCTTACTGCCGAGGACATTCAGCGTGACTACGCCGGCTACGAGGTCGTCCTGGCCTATGGCGCCGAGCCCATCGCCCCGGCCTTCATGCAGGGATTTAAGCAGGTCATGACGGCTGACGACCTGTTGGGCGGCAAGGCTTTCCCGGGCAAGAAGATTGTCATCGTGGGCGGCGGCACCGTCGGTTGCGAGACGGCCGACTACCTGGCCCCGTTGGTCAACGATCTGTCGCCGGCCAATCGCGACGTCACCGTCATCGAGATGACCAAGACGCTCGCCGCCAACGAGGGCGGCGCCGGTCGCGCGGTGCTCATCACGCGCATGCTCTCCAAGGGCGTTCACGTGCTGACCGAGGCCAAGGTGACCGAGATTACCGAGGATGCCATCAGCTACGAAAAGGACGGCGAGATCCACACCATCGCCGATGCCGATACGCTGGTACTTGCCATGGGCTATCGTCCCAATACCAAGTTGGCCGACGACCTTGCTGCAGCCGGCGTTACCACCCACGTGTTGGGCGATGCCAACAATGAAATCAAGCAGTTCACGAATAATATACAGAATATGCTTGCGGCCCTTCTTGGG
>CABQXN010000023.1:0-31914 GCA_902468085.1 uncultured Collinsella sp. | reverse complement strand
CGGGCTCTTCTGGTTCATGCCATGTCAAAAACGAGGCGCCCGCTTGCTGGGGGAGCAAGCGGGCGCCTGTGAGCGAATATGTTTGCGGCGAAAGCCGTGATGAGCGGTGGGGTGGCGACTAGTTGTTCGTACCGGAATCGTCACCCGTGCCCGAGCCAGAGTCAGAGCCCGAGCCAGAAAGTGCGACTGTTAGCGTGATCGTGCTGTCGGTGGACTGCTTGCCGGTGGGGGAGACGCCCGTAACGGTGGCATCCTCGTTACCGCTTACGGGATTGCCGTTCTGGTCACAGAAGCCGATGTTATAGAAACCGGCGTTGTTGAGCGCGGTGACGGCGGCGGAGATGCTCTTGCCGTACAGGTTGCCCGGAACACTGGCCTTGCCGGACTTCTTGGCAATGACGACGGTAATCGTGGCGCCGGGCTTCTGCTTGCCACTGGGGTTCCAGCTGATCACGGTGCCCTCGGTAACCGAGTCGTTCTCCTGGTAGCTAACGTCGACGCCAAAGCCTGCCATATCGAGGGCGTTGCGCGCCTGGGCCTCGGTCATGTCGGTCAGATCGGGGACGGACGTGGTATCCGGGCCGCTCGAGACCTTGTACGAGATGGTCGTGCCCTTCGCGACTTCCTTACCGGCTTCGGTGCCCTGCTCAAAGACCTGGCCCTCATCGGCCTCGTTGGCCTCCTCGGAGGCGTTGCCCTTCAGGCCAACGCTTGCCAGCGCGGCCTCGGCCTGGTCCTTGGTCAGGCCGACAAGATGGGGAACCTCAACCTTCTCGGAGGGCTTGGGACCCTTGGAGATTACCAGGTTCACCTTGGTGCCCTTGGCCTTCTTGGTGTTGCCGTTGGGCGTCTGCTCGGCGACCTTGCCCTCGTCGACATCGTCGTTGTAGCTTTGGTCGATGGTGCCGACCTCGAGGCCGGCTTCCTTGATCAGCTCGACGGCAGTCTGCTGGTCCTTGCCCAGCACATCGGGCACGGTGACCTGCTCGCCGCCAAAGAGTCCTGTGGCAAAGGCCACCACGATGCAGATGACGGCAACGGCTGCCACCACGGCGGCGATGATCTTGTTCTTGTTGGATTTGGGCTTTTCGACCTCGTAGGAGCCGGTGGAGCCCGAAACCGAGCTACGGGTGGTATTCTGGCCGCTCACGCCCGAGACGGGACGCACCATGGCGCGCGTCTGATCGGAAAGCTCGCGAGTCTTGGTGGCGCCCAGCTCACCGGGGGCACCGATGATGCGCGTGGGCTCCGAGACGTTGACGGCACGGCCCGACAGGTAGCTGTTGAGCACCTGACGCAGCTCGTCGGCGGTCTGGAAGCGGTTTGCCGGGTCTTTCTCCATGCACTTGAGGATGATGCGCTCAAGGTCGGCGTCGACACCGGAGTTGATCTGGCTCGGCGGAATAGGCAGCTCGTTGACCTGCTTGAGTGCGACCGAGATGGCGTCGTCACCGTCAAAGGGAACGCGGCCGGTGGCGCACTCGTACATCACGACGCCCAGCGAGTAGATATCCGAGGTGGGGCCGAGGTCCTGACCGCGGGTCTGCTCGGGGCTGACGTAGTGGGCGGTTCCCAGCACGTTGTTGTCTTGCGTGAGGTGGCTGTTCTTGGCGCGTGCGATGCCAAAGTCCATCACCTTGATGTTGCCGTCGGGCAGCACCATGATGTTCTGCGGCTTAATGTCGCGGTGGATGATTTCGTGCTTGTGGGCGACCGAAAGCGCGGAGCTGATCTGCGAGCCGATCTGGGCGACCTTCTTGGGGTCGAGGGCGCCGTGGCTCTTGATGCCGCTCTTAAGGTCGGTGCCGCGCAGGTACTCCATGACGATGTAATAGGTGTCGCCGTCCTTGCCCCAATCGTAGACGCCCACGATATAGGGAGAGGAGAGACCGGCTGCTGCCTGGGCCTCCTGCTTAAAGCGTGCGGCGAAGGTTGCGTCGCCAGCATACTGCGGCAGCATGATCTTGACGGCAACCGTGCGGTCGAGGACCTGGTCCTGTGCACGGTAGACGGTCGCCATGCCGCCTGTTCCCACCTTATCCTTGAGGAGGTATCTTCCCCCGAGGACCCTCTGTTCCATTCCTGCTCCTAACATAACTATTCGCTCAACGATGTGTGTAGTACCTACGATGTGGCCGCTGGGGCCGTGTGGCGCGTTGCCGCTAACTCTTCGGCCGCGGCGCGCTTCGGGTGTCCGATTCGATCATGGGCATCACGCTCCCTGTGCGGCAAGCGCCGCGGTCAGGACGATACCGGCGATCTTGGCGGCCTTGACGTCATGCTTGTCGAAATCCTCCAAGGCCACCGAGATGGCGACCGTGGGTGAATCGTAAGGTGCAAAGCCAACGAACATCGAGTTGACGTTGGTGCCGCCGGTCTCGGCCGAGCCGGTCTTGCCGGCGACCTTGACGCCGGGGATCTGGGCATCGGTGCCGGTGCCGGACTGGACGACGGCAAGCATGGCCTGCTTGACCTGGTCGGCCGTGGCGGAGCTGACGGCCTGACCCAGTGAGCGGGACTGCGTGGTCTTGACCACGGTTCCGTCCGGGGCGAGTACCTGGGCTACAAAGTACGGGTCCATGACCACGCCACTGTTAGCGATGGCGGCGGCAATCACGGCGTTTTGCATGACGGTGGTCTGCGGGCCGGGCGTGTGGTCCATGCCGACAGGCTGGCCGGCACCGGCCCAGGCGGTCTCCCACTCGGTCATGAGCGACGGGTCGGCCATGATGGAGGCCGCGGAGGTCAGGTCCTGGCCGAGCTTTTGGCCGTAGCCAAAGGCGTTGGCAAACTGCACGAGCGTGTTTGCGCCAACTTCGTTTGCCACCTGGCCAAAGACGACGTTGGAGGACACGGCAAAGGCCTGCTGCAGGCTGATGGTGCCGTAGCTCTCGTTGGCATAGTTGGTGACCGGTGCGTTGCCGATGTCCATGGAGCCGGGCGCCTGGTAGGTGCTGGTAAGGCTGGCGGTGCCGGTCTCGAGTGCCGCGGAAAGCGTAACGACCTTAAACGTTGAGCCCGGCGTGTACAGCGCGTCCATGGCGCGATTGTACATGGAGCCGTCCTCGCCGCCGCCCGTCTGCAGCAGGGCATCGATGTTGGTGTTGTCGTAGGTGGGCGAGCTGGCACATGCGAGAACCGCGCCGGTACGCGGGTCGATGACCACTACAGCGCCCTTAAAGCCCTTGAGCGCCTGCTCAGCTGCCGTCTGGATGCGCGAGTCGATGGTGAGCTTGGCGGTGTTGCCCGGCTGGGTCTGGCCCGCGAGCGACGCGATGGCGTTGTTCCAGCTGGAGTAGTCCTTAGAACCGGTGAGCGTGTCGTTCATGACGCTCTCGATGGCGGTGGTGCCATACTGCTGGCTCACGTAGCCAACCACGTGCGCTGCCAGGTTACCGTTGGGGTAGGAGCGTACATAGGTGCCGTCCTCCTGCTGCAGCGACTCGGCCAGCGTCACGCCGTCGGACGTGATGATGGAGCCGCGCTGGATGTACTTGGAGCGGGCGATGGTGTGGTTGTTGGTCGGCATGTCCTGATAGTCCTTGGCCTTAATGACCTGGACATAGGTGAGGTTGCCGATAAGGATGGCGAACAGCGCCGTAAAGGCGAGCACCGCACGGGTTAGACGGTTGGCGAGCGCAACGCGGCCAAGCACACCGGATTCAGGCGTGTCGAGAAGGCGACGGCGCATGCGCGAGCCGACGGAATGGCTGCCGCTGCCGTAGGAAGACGAGGCGGCAAAGCGCGTGCCCGTCGGGGCGGCGGCAGATGCGACCTGATCGTCGGTGATGGCGGCCATGGTGCCGGTGCCGGTAAGCTCGGCCTCGCGTCCGGTCGCCTCGTCACCGGCGCGCAGCAGGAGTGCGACGATGATAAAGCTCGCCAGCAGCGAGGAGCCGCCCTGGCTCATAAAGGGCAGGGTGACGCCGGTCAGCGGGATCAGGCGGGTGACGCCGCCCACGATCAAAAAGGCCTGGAAGCTGATGGCTGCCGTAAGACCGGTGGCGCTAAAGGCGGCGAGGTCGGATTTAGCGCGGGCGGCTGTGGTGAGGCCACGCACGGCAAAGAGCATAAACAGGATGAGCACGGCGCCGCCGCCCAAAAGGCCCATCTCCTCGCCGATAGCCGAGAAGATAAAGTCGGACTCGACGACAGGGATGTTGTTGGCCATGCCGTTGCCGATGCCAACACCGACCAGACCGCCATCGGCAAGCGAGAAGAGCGACTGGACGATCTGGTAGCCCTGGCCCTGGGCGTCCTTAAACGGATCGACCCAAACCTGGAAACGCACCTGAACGTGCGACAGGAACTTGTAGGCGCCCACGGCTCCGACGGCTAAGAGCGCAAGGCCGATAACGACATACGAAAAGCGCCCCGTGGCAACGTAGAGCATCAGCAAGAAGATGGTGTAGAACAGCACGGCCGAACCCAGGTCGCGTTCGAAGACGACGACGAGCAGGCACACACCCCACACGGCAAACAGCGGCAGCAGCAGTCGCAGACGAGGGATCTTAAAGCCCAGGATCTTGCGGTTGGAGATGGAGAGCAGCTCGCGGTTCTCGGCTAGGTAGCCGGCCAGGAACAGGACGATAAAGACCTTGGCGAACTCGCCAGGCTGGATGGTAAAGCCCGCGATGCGAATCCACAGCTTGGAGCCCGAGATCGTGGTGCCGATAAAGATGGGCAGCATCAGCAGGATGATGCCGATAATGCCAAAGGTGTACTTGTAGCGCATGACCACGTCGAGGTTTTTGACCAGTGCAAGCGTTCCCACCATGAGCGCCACCGAGACAAACAGGATGATGAGCTGTGAGATGGCGAGAGCGGGGGCGAGACGCGTCACGAACGTGATGCCGATGCCCGAAAGTATAAATACGATGGGTAGGATGGCGGGGTCGGCGCCGGGCGCCAAGATGCGCACGGCGATATGTGCCGCGGCGAAGGCGGCAAAGAGGCCGATCGGTACGGCGAGCGTCTCAAAGGAGATGGCAGCGCCCGCGGTGAGGACGTACATCGCATACAGCAGGATGACGGGGAACGCCGAGGCGATGAGCAAGAGCAGCTCGGTGTTGCGGCGACTCATAAGCGGCACTCCCTTTCTAATTCTTATCGGAGGCTTCGGCCTCGGCGGACTGTTCGGCGGTTTTCTCGGAATCTGATTCGGAGGTCGATCCCTGATTGGTGTTGTCGCGAATCGTTTGCGCGTCGATCACCTGGCGGGTCTGCTCCTCGTCGATCTGGTGGCGGTACTTGGATATCGTGTCCTGCGCATCGTCGACACTTGTTTGCGGAATGCCCGCCTTGAGGCGGTTTTGCGTGTCTTCGGGCAGGTCGGACAGCTTGATGCTGGTTTCGCTTTCGAGCCAGTGGAGCTTGAGTCCGAGTGGCTTGCCGGGCAGGCCGCGCCAGACGGCGACATTGCCCTGGTAGGTACCCAGGTAGTACGAGCCGGTGACACCCGTGTAGGCCCAGATGCCAGCTGCCAGCACAAAGACGAGGGCCAGGATGGCGGCGATAGTAACGTTGCGGCGACGCACGCGTTGCGCCTCGCGCATGACGCCATCGTCAACCAGGTCAACGACTACTACGGTCACGTTGTCGTGGCCGCCGGCGGCAAGCGCCGCGTCCACTAGGTTGTCGACGCAGATTTGCGCGGTTGAGGACTGCGTGGCGATGTTCTCGATATCGCTATCGGGAATCATGCTCGAGAGGCCGTCGGAGCACAGGATCAGGCGGTCGCCTTCCTCGATATGCAGAGTGAAGTGGTCGGCATACATGGCGGGGTCCGAGCCCAGTGCGCGGGTGATGACCGAACGGTTGGGGTGGACGCGAGCCTCGTCTGCCGTAATCTCGCCGGCGTCCACGAGTTCTTCCACATAGGAGTGGTCGCGGGTCACGCGGATGAGCGTGCCCTCGTGGAGCAGGTAGGCGCGCGAGTCGCCCACGTGGGCGATAGCGAGCATGTCGTTTTCGATATAGGCGCAGGTTGCCGTGCAGCCCATGCCGGGCTTGCCAAGCCCGTTGAGCGCAGCCTCGATGACCGCTGCGTTTGCAGCTTCGACGGCGGCCGCCAGTCGTGCGGCGTCGGCTGCCTGCGGCGCTGTCTTGGCAATGGTCTCGACGGCGATGGAGGAGGCTACCTCACCGGCGGCGTGGCCGCCCATGCCGTCGCATACGCAAAAGAGCGGCGATTGCACCAGATAGGAGTCTTCGTTATGCGGGCGCACACAGCCAACATCGGAGCGGGCGCCCCACATGAGCTGCGTGGTCGTGCCGGCGTCGTAGGTCGAGTCAGTCTCGATGCGCTCGTCGGTCAGCGGCTCAAAACTCATGGTCGAGCCGGGGTCCTTAAGCTTGGCCTCCACGGCGGCAACGTCAATCTCGGCCGTATCGCCGGGCGAGACGGTGTCGGCATCGTTGCTCGGGTCGTCGACGTTGGGCGTGGCGGGCTCTTCGGTTGTACGGTCGACAGGCTCGTCGTCTTGCGGGGCGACGGCTGCAGACTCGGGCGTCGCGAAGTGCGCGGGCGCGGGCGTGCTGTGGGGCTGGGAGACATCCTCCGTCGTTGCTGCGGGCACGTCTTTGGCCACAGGCTGCATGGCTTCGGGCGCCGATGCGTCCGCGGGGGAGGGTGCCGCCGCGGGTTCCGGTGCAGATGCGGGCTCGGGCGCTGCGGCGGGTGCCGGCGCTACGGGAAACACCGGTGCCGCGGGCTCGGGAGCCGCAAATACCGCGGAGCTCTCGGTAATCGCCGTGGCGACGGGTTCGGCAAAGTGAGCCGGCGCGGGCATGTCTTGCGGGACCGCGGGCTGCTCGGCAGCGGCATGCACGCCGATGGGGGCGTTACCGCCGTCGGCGTTGTCCTCGGCATCCTCGTCGTCGGTCAGCGTCGGATATTCTTGCGTTACATGCGAAAGAGGCAGGGAGAACACGGTGTCCTCGGGCTCCACGGGCGCGGGGCCCGTCGGGGCGGCATGAGCCGGCGCGGCCGCGGGGGCGGCCGACGTCTCGGGTATGGTTGCGGACTTGTTCTCCTCGTCGATCATCGACGGTTCACCTTCATGACCACGTCGCCGATCTGGACTTCGTCGCCCTCGCGCAGCGTTGCGGGCTCCACCAGCTGGCGGCCGTTGACGAGCGTGCCGTTAAGCGAGTTGAGGTCCTCGATAATAAGTGCCGGGCCCTGCAGCGAAAAACGCGCATGCGAGGCCGAGACAAACGGTTCGTTGATGCAGATGTCCGACGACGGCGAACGGCCGACAATGACGGGGCCGAGCATATCCACGTGGATGCCGCGGATGCCGCGCGGGCCCTTGTCCACATCGATCGTCCAGATGGCCGAGTCGCGGCGTTGGCCGCGGACGAGCCCCACGCCGGTCTTCATGACGGCAAACAGGAAGATATAGAGCAGGACGACCAGGACGATGCGGCCTGCAAACAGGACGATATCGATGTTCATAAGCGACTATCCCCTAAATTCGAACGTGCTCAGGCCAAACGTCAGCAGGTCGCCGTTGCGCAGCGGGCAGCGCGTGATGCGACGGTTGTTGACGAGCGTGCCGTTAGTGGAGTTGAGGTCCTCGATCGACCAGTCCGAGCCGGTAAAGGTGAGCTGGGCATGACGGCGCGACACGTTGGGGTCGCGCAGGGCGATGTCGGAAACCGAGCGCTCGCGACCGATGGTTACCTGTGCGGAGGTGATGGCGTGGCTCTCGCCGCTCACGACGTCGACGAGCTGGGCGAGCGGACGCTGCGGGGCGCGAGAGCTTGCCATGTTGGAGGCGATGCTGGCTGCGGCGCCAAGGCCAGCGGCGGCGCCGGTCGCGGCGGCTCCGCCCATGCCGGCAAGCGCGTCGCGCGAGACGGTTTGGGGCACGGGAATGGGTGCGGCGGCGGGATCGGGCATATTGGGCGCAAAGGGGTCGGCCACGGCAAGCGGGTCGGGAGCGGCAGCGCGGGGTGCCGGCTGCTGTTGCGGCATAGCAGCGGGGTGTTGCTGCGGGGCGGCAAACTGCTGCTGGCCGGCGCGCGGGGCGCTGGCGGCACGGCTCGCGGCTGAGTTGTTCTGGCCCAGGCCGTTTTGGTAGGCGCGCTCTTCCTCGTACAGGCGACCGAGCGTAGGGGCATCGACGTTCTCGGCAAAGACCGAGAACTTGCCGCCGCGCAGCTGCGGGTCGATCATAAAGCGAACGAGGGGCTCGCCGACAAAGACATAGCGGCGCTTTTCGGCCTGCGCCTTCACGAACTCGCGGACCTCGCGCGAAAGCTCGGGGTAGAACGGGGCGAGCATGGGATCGTCGTCGGCGGCGATCAGGATGGTATAGAGTGCCGGCGCCGTGTTGACGCCGTTAATCACCAGAGTCTGATCCTCCATGTCGCGAGCGGCCTGCTTGGCAAGCTTCTTAAAGGAGAACGGGGCACGGGTGGCACCGAAGATGCCGGCCACGTGGTCCTCGAAGATGTTCAGGAAGTTCACGAAAGATCACTCTCCGTATAGGTTCTTTGGTATCCGAGCAAATATAGGCATATCCCAACGATTATAGAGGATAGGATTCCCGCAACCGCCGCCTTGGCGATGACCGCGGCTGCAAGGCTGGCAATTTCCATATGGTGTGCAAGACAGGACGCCGCCGCGCAGCCGATGCCGGTGACAGCGATGGCGGCGATTGCGGCAAGGTTTGAGCCCTGATTGGCACGCTTGGCATGGACATTGAGCAGCGCGGATGACGCTGCGGCAGTTGCCGCGACCAGCACAAAGGCAGTCCAAAGGAGCGGATCTCCCAGCGCTGCGGCAACGTTACCGAGCCCCAGCACGCCTCCGGCTGAAAGCGCGACCGTGGCCAGACGGGCAAAAAGCGCGCCCATGCCCGTTGCCGCGGCGGCGCTTGCCGGGCCGAGCCAAAATGACGCGACACCGGCGGCGACCCCAGCTGCCAGGAAGGTATTGCCGGTCAGACAGCCAAGCGCGAGTGCACAGGTGAGTGCGGCGCTCGCGGCAGCCTCGGTGCGACCCCAGGCGATCCACCAACCGGACATGGCAGCGGCAAAGATCACCGCGACGGGCAACATCGACAGGATGCCCTGCGCCTGCATGGTGGCGTTGGCCATGAGCACCAAAAAGCCCACAGCCGAGATGGCCGAGCCAATCTGCGGGGCCAGGCCAGCCGCCGCTCCGATCGCGATGGCCGCAATGACCAGGCCGGGAAGCGCCGCGACCCCGGCCGTTTGCATCAGCAAAAAGCTAAAGGTGCCGCACGTTAGCGCCGAGATAATGCGCATGGTGTAGTCGCGCGCATGGCTCCAGCGCGTGCCCGCCCAGCCGAGTGCGCGGTCGACCTCGATGGCGTCGTCCTCGTAGTGCGACGGCTCGATATCGTCGAGCTCATGCTCGTCATCCGAAAGCTCGCCAACCATTTGCTCCAGGCTGCGACGGCCCTCGCGCACGCTGCCCAGACCGGCAAGGAGCTGGTCGCAAAATGCCTCGATGCTGTTGGGGCGGTCCTGCGGCATGGGGGAGAGCGCGCTCATGAGCGCGCTCTCGGCTCCCGGGGGAAAGTGTGGTATCAGCTCGCTGGGATAGGTGGCGCCGCCGATGATGCGGTCGAGCGAGTCGGCGGGCGTGGCCGCCATAAAGGGAGCGCTGCCGCACAGGCCCTCGTAGATCACACAGGCGAGGGCAAAGACATCGGCGCGCTCGTCGACCGTGCCGGTCTCGATATCGAGCTGCTCGGGCGGCATGTAGCCGATGGTGCCGCCGCGCGAGCCGCCAAAGCCACCGGCGGACGACAGTCGCGCCATGCCAAAGTCGGTGAGCTTTACATTGCCCGAGTGGTCGATGAGCACGTTGGCGGGCTTAATGTCCAGGTGGAGTACGCCATTACTATGGGCGAAGGTGAGCGCCTGGCCCAGGGCATCGGCAATGGCCGCGGCCTCGTCAAAGGTAAGTGAGTGGCCGTCCACGCGGTGCAAAAACTCGGCCAGCGACATGCCATCGACATATTCCATAACCAGGTAGGCATAGGCTGTGTCGTGCGTAAAGTCGATGACCTGCACGATATTGGGATGTTGAAGCATGGCGGCGGTGTGCGCCTCGCGCAGGACATCCATGATGTCGCTGGCGGGCATGCCGACACCGTTAATAAGGGGGATGCGCTTAATGGCGACGCGGCGGCGCAGGTGCGTGTCGCGGCAGATCTCGATGGAGCCAAAACCGCCGGTCGCAAGTGTCTCGAGCGGCTGGTACCGCTTGAGCAGCTCGCGAGAGCTGGTGCCCTCCAAAGGAACGTCCGGCGAGAACCGGGCGGTATGTTGCGAGAAAAGCGGCATGGCCAACCCTCGTGCGTTTAAAGTTCGTTTGCGAGCGGCGGGCGCGGGGCCGAGCCGTTCGCGGTGGCATAGATGCTGCTAGTGTAGCACGCTCGGGTGCATGGGGAGGATAGCGGGATGCGAGGCTGCCTGCCTGGCTTGGCCTTAGCGCTTCTTCTTGTTCTTCTTCTGCTTGCGCCGCTTGCCCTTGGTCTCCTGGGGCTTGTCGCCCTGCTTGGCCTCGGCGGCGGCCTTCTCGGCCTTCATTTTCTTCTTCTTGGTCTCGATGCGGAGTTTTTTGTTGATGCGGGCCTTGAGGAAGGGACCGAACTGCTCGGCATCGCCACGGACGAAGGTGTCCTTGGGGATCGTCACGCCCTGGTCGGCGAACATGGCCACAAAGATGCGCTCGCCGTCGAGTACGTGGTCGAGCTTGTCAAACGGGAAGAACTGCGACTTGCCGCTCTTGCCCCAAACCATCAGGCCGTCCTCGTTGGCGGCGACGCGGCGATAGCGGCCACCCATGGACTCGTCGGCCTCGACGGCGTCGATAAAGTCGCGGGCGAGCGTGTGGTGCAGGTTCTTGCTCCACCAGGCCAAAAAGGCGCCGAACACGATCAACACGACGCCGAACTTGATCCAGCTGCCGCCGGCCACCAGCATGCCGATGCCGATGAGCGCGGCAACTGCCGCGGCGACATACAGCGAGCCGCGACGCCTGGGCGAGGCGACCAGGCGGGCGAAGTCGGTGACCAGGTCGTTTTCGTACTGGTACTCGTTGAGGTACAGGATGCCGTCATCGGCTGCGACCTGCTCCTCGAGCGCGACCTCGACCTGGTCGGCTGCTTCGGAGGGAACGAGGTTGCTCTCTGCGTCTGCCATGCTCTTTGGACTCCTATCGCGGCGGGCTCGCCGTACGGGTTATTATGGAATGCAGTATGCCGTGCGACCGCATGGCCGCCGCGGCAACAAGACTCAGTATACCCGGGGGAGCACCCATGGAATCGTTGTACCGAAAGTATCGCCCGCTCACCTTTGACTCCGTGGTGGGCCAGCAGCATATCGTCTCGACGCTCGAGCACGCCATCACCGAGGGGCGCCTGTCCCACGCCTACCTGTTCTGCGGACCGCGCGGCACGGGCAAGACCACCATGGCGCGCATTCTGGCCAAGGCGCTGCTGTGCCGCAATGCCGAGGCGGCGCGCGCCGAGGGTGCAAGCGGCTGCATGCCCGACGGTACTTGCGAGGAGTGCGAGCTCATTGCCGAGGGTAACCACCCCGATGTCTACGAGCTCGATGCCGCAAGCCGTACCGGCGTGGACAACGTGCGCGAGGAAATCATCAACTCCGTCAACTTTGCCCCAGTGCGCGGCAAGTACAAGATTTATATCATCGACGAGGTCCACATGCTCACGACGGCGGCGTTCAACGCGCTGCTCAAGACGCTTGAGGAGCCGCCGGCACACGTGATCTTTGTGCTGTGCACCACCGACCCGCAAAAGATTCTGGAGACCATTCTCTCACGCTGCCAGCGCTTCGATTTCCACCGCATCGGCAACGAGGATATCGAGCATCGCCTGTCTTACGTGTGCGAGCAGGAGGGCTTCGATTACGACGACGAGGCACTCGCCATTGTGGCGCGCCATGCCAAGGGCGGTATGCGCGACGCGCTTTCCACGCTGGAGCAGCTGAGCGTCTTTGGCAACGGTTCTGTGCATGCAGACGACGCCCGCTCGCTTTTGGGCGAGGTTTCGGACCAGATTCTGGGCGAGTTTTCCCGCGCCATTGCCGATCGCGATGTTGCCGAGCTCTATGGACTGATCCGTGCGCAGGTCGAGGAGGGCAATGACCTGCTGGAGCTGACGCGCGACCTGGTGGCGCATGTGCGCGACGTGTACGTTGCCTGCGTTGCCGGTGCCCGTGCCGAGCTGTTTGAGGGCGGCTCCGAGCAGGCCGAGGCGCTTGCTGCCGAGGCCGCTGCCTTTGGCGAGCATCCTGCCGACCGCCTGGCCCGCGTGCTGACGGTGCTTGACGATGCCGCACTGGAGATGAGGGGCGCGAGCGACGTGCGCCTGGTGCTCGAGATTGCCTGCACGCGTCTGGCACGTCCCGAGGCTGATATAACGATTGAGGCATTGGCCGAGCGCGTGGCACGCCTGGAGGCCATGGTTGCCAATGCCGCCGTGCCGGCGAGCGTGGCTGCTGCTCAGGCCGCCGCGCCTGCAGCATCCGTACCCGCTGCTGCCCAACAGCCGACGCTCATTTCGGGCGCCCGTGCTGCCGCTCCGGCGGCATCCGCTGCCCCTGCTGCTACGTCCGCGCGCCAGGGTGGCATGCCTTGGGACCGCGGAGCTGCTGTTCCGGCTGCCCAGCCTGCGCCCCGTCCTGCGTCCGTGTCAGCTTCCAAGCCTGCAGCGCCTGCACCTCAGCCTGCGCCGGCCCCCGCGCCTCAGCCCGTTGCGGCTCCGGCTTCCGCGCCTGCTGCATCGACCGTGTCGGTGTCCAAGCCCAACAACGCCGCCCAGGTTGCCGCCGCCGGTGCTGCCGAGACCCCCGCGGTTGAGGACGCCGGCGAGCTCCAGCGCAAATGGGCCGAGGTCGTCGAGCGCGTCAAGGCTCGTCAGGCCTCCTACGCAGGGCTTTTGCTCAACGCCCGCGCCACGGCCGACGACGGCTCCAAGCTCACGGTCTCGTTCCCCGCGGGTTCGACTTTTGCCATCAAGATGCTCGGTCGCGCCGATACGCAGTCGGTGGTCCTGCCGACGGTCTGCGCGGTCTTCGGTCGTCGTACCGTCGACTATGTCCTGGATGGGGGTGGCGCGCCGGCTCCTCAACATGAGGAGCATTCTCCATCTGCACGGGCTGCGGTATCTGCGGACCCGCAACCCGTGTCCTCGGTGCCCCCTGCATCCTCGAGCGCCAGCGCGACGCAGCCAAAAGCGGCGCCGGTAGCGGCACCGACCCCGTCGGCGCCTGAACCCGCTGCGCCCAAACCGGCTGCTCCGATCCCCGCGCCCAAGTCCGCTGCCGCGCCTGCGCCCAAGTCATCCGACCTGGCCAAGGCCCCTTGGCTGCGCTCCGACAACCCTGCCGGTGCTCCTGCCACGGGCAAGCTCCCGACCGAGCCCGCGCCCCGAGCGCCCGAGCGCGCGTCCGTCCCCATGGCTCAGCCGCCTGCGCAGGCTGCGCCATGGGAATCCGAGCAGGTGCCCTACGACGATGCTATGGTCGGTGGTTTTGCTGCCGATGCCGGCGGGGACGATCTGCCCCCGTTCGACGTGCCGGGTGCGGCGTCCGCGACCAAGGCCGCTGCTGTGGCACCCGCAGCCTCTGCAAACGACGACGTCCCCGCCGCTCCCTGGGAATCCAATCCCGGTGCTGGCAGCCCCTTCGGCCATCAGGGCGCAGCCCCGAGCATCCCGCAGACCGAGGACGAGGCCAAGGCCCTCATCCGCAGCGTCTTTGGCCAGGCCACCATCTTCAAGCCGGTGGAGTAGCTGCGCAGGCGGGTATACTGCTCAAGAAGAGGACCCCTTGTCCGGGCGCATCTGTATTTCGGACATGTGTAGTGTGGTGCCGCGTATGTCGCATTTGAGCAGACAGGTGCGTGACGGTCGGCCTAGGATGCTGAGGTCGATACGATACGTCGCATGGCTGTCCGTGTACTCGACTTGCTCGGCGTTAATGGTTGCTCCGATTGCCAAATAAACGCCTAGCTCGGCATCGACAATCTTGAAGTCCTTTATCTTGACCTTGAACTCTTGATAGAGGGACGGGCTGTTGTAGTAGACGGTTCGGGTTCCGTCGGTGCACTCATCGGTCGTCTCCCATTTGACGACGGGCTGGTCCGAGCTGGCTATCAGCAGTTCTGCTCCAAAAGCTATGGCATGGGTGATGACAACCAGCAATGCCCAGCCGACAAAGAGATAGAGAACCACATATGCAACGGGGTGTTTTGAGCGGATGTTTTGGAGCGCGTTGGGGGCATTCATGGGGCACCTCCAAATTACTATCTATGGCAATCAAATTATACCCTGCCGCCATGTGCGCCGCCTCGAGCAGCGGTTCGGCATTTAGCTATTTAGTGGCGCACATGAAATGCCGGATTCGGCTCTACTAGATTGAGTGTGCGATATTATGCAACCTTGCATAATTCGACCTTGCATAATCTTTGAGTGCGGTTTGTATTGGAGGACATGTATATCGACTGAGGTAACACGTCCGCCCCGCTCTCTCGCCGCGCGCCGTGGTACGATTTTTGAGTTTGAAAGTCCCGCCGTGCTCCGGCTGCCCTTGCAGCTCGGCGTGCGGCCGCACGTAAAGGAGCCATCATGGCCGGTATGAACATGCAGCAGATGATGAAGCAGGCTCGCAAGATGCAGGAGCAGCTTGCCGCCGCGCAGGAGAACCTCAAGTCCCAGACCGTCGACGCCTCTGCCGGCGGCGGCATGGTCAAGGTGACCGTTAACGGCGAGATGGAGCTCGTCAACCTCACCATCGATCCCGATGCGCTCGATCCCGAGGACGTCGATATGCTGCAGGATATGATCATGGCTGCCGTCAACGAGGCCGTCCGCGGCGTCAACGAGCTCGCCAACAAGCAGATGGGCGCCATCACCGGCGGCCTCAACATCCCGGGCATGCCGTTCTAAGACACGCATATATATGAGTGCCAACCACAGTCTGCAAAAACTGCTCGATGAGCTGGGCCGTCTGCCGGGCATTGGTCCCAAGTCGGCCCAGCGCATCGCCTATTACCTGTTGGAGGCCGACGCCGAGGAGGCGCGCCGCCTGGCCGAGGCCATCCTGGAGGTCAAGCAGGAGGTCCACTTTTGCAGCCGCTGCTTTAACTACGCCACGGCCGACGAGTGCTCCATCTGCCAGGACCCGATGCGCGATACCACTCGCATTTGCGTGGTGGGCGAGCCGCGCGATGTCCAGGCGATCGAGCGCACGGGCAGCTACCACGGCCTCTACCACGTATTGGGCGGCGTGATCAGTCCCATGGACAAGATTGGCCCCGAGCAGCTGCACATTCGAGAGCTGCTGGCACGCTTGGGCCACGAGGACATCCACGAGGTCATCATCGCCACCAACCCCAATATTGAGGGCGAGACCACGGCGAGCTATCTGGCCCGTACCATCAAGCCGTTGGGCGTCGAGGTGTCGCGTCTGGCAAGCGGCCTTCCCGTGGGCGGCGACTTGGAGTATGCCGACGAGCTTACGCTTGGCCGCGCCATCGAGGCCCGCCGCGCGATTTAGGTGGCGAGCCTGCTCCTGCCGTATGTTTTCCTCGCGACGCACGGGGTAGTCATAATTTCCCCGTGCGACTGTGAGTTTGTTGTGCAACAAAGATGCTTCGTATCCGCTTATCGCATGGATGCTTCCGCTCGCATCCTTAATTTGTCCATTCGTTGCGCAACCTTTTTGGTTCGCTGATACACTCAAATATGGATTCGAATGAATGCGCCGCTCCCGAGCGGCGTGTTTTTGTTGGAGGAGAACGCATGCGGCCCGGTGGCACTCAGACAAAGCGCGGCGCCGCGGTGCGCATACGACGCCGACTGGGCTTGGCGCCGCGGGCGTACGCACTGCTATCGTGCTCGCTGGTGCTGGTCATAGCTGGCGTTTCTGCCTATGGCATGACCGTGCCGTCCATGATGCAGGCGCATGCCGCACGCGAACCGCGCGTGGGGCATGAGGTCAAAAGCGATCTGGGCACCACGACTGGATATGCTTGGGCAAGTGTGGTCGGGCATATTGTGTTTGGCACCGACGATGCGGACGGCGCCGAGGCCCCGGACAACGAAGTCACGCTTGCCAATGGCAAAACCATCGTGCTCACCAACACCAAGATCATCGATCGATTGTCCAACAATAGCGTGGCGGCAACGGTGAATAAGGTCGAGCAGCAAAAGGAGCAGGACGCCCAGCAGTCCGGAAAGCCCGGTAGCTCGGATACTTCTGGCTCCGGCTCGGATTCATCGAGTTCGGGCGGCGGCTCTGGGTCGGGTTCCTCTACCGGAGGGCCTGGAAACGGCGGCTCGACGGGCGGCAACACTGACAACGATGCAAACTCCGGCGGCCTTTCCGCTGCTGAGGAAGAGAGCATTCACAGTTGGCTTGTGACCAAGTACAACATGCTCGACGGCTATGTTTCTCGTGCCAATGACGTGGTCTCGACCTATAACTCTACGGGAGATCCCAGGCCGTGCGACAGCCTGGTCGGGGAGATGTTTGTCATTCGAGCCGAGTTCGGTCGTCAGACATTCTCGCCCCGGTCAAGGTGGTATCAGCAGTATGCCAATCTGTGGGGCTGTTACACCAACCTATGTCAATGGGTCGGCCATTACGGCGATGATGACGTCGCGCTCGGTAACTTCAACAATAACGTGGCGGCGCTTGCCCTATGATGACCGATCTTGCATCCACCACACCACAATCGCTCGGTCGCGATCCCATGGTCGGCCTGCGCCTGGCGCGTGTCGACGGGTTTGAGCCGGCCATTGCGCTCGGTCAGGACGAACTGCCTGCCTATCTGCGTCGTTTTACGATACTGTTTGCCGACGATGCCACCATGCGCCGTGGCGGTATCGGCCGCGTGACGCGTGCTGTCAACGCCCAAGGCGAGGACGTAGCACTCAAACAGCTCATCTTGCCGACGCGCGATGAGTTTGACGACGATGCCGCCCATGAGTCGCTGGTCGCCAAGTTCAAAGCGGCATTTCGCGAGGAATATGAATGCCATCGCGCCCTTTCGGGCCTTAAGGGCTTTCCCCGCCTCTATGGCTGGGGCGAGGTTGATGGTGTGCCTGCAATTGTCATGGAATGGGTCGAGGGCGAGACGCTCGCCCGCTTGCGTTCGCGACTCGCCGTGGACGATGCCGGACGCCTGTCGCCGCTTGTGGCGGCGCGTCTGGGTCGCGACCTGTTCGATCTGCTCTGCCGTATGAGCCTGGTGGGTGAGGGCTTTGTCCATCGCGATATCTCGCCCGCTAATATTATGGTGCGCACGGCGCGTCTACCGCTTGACCGGCAGCTTGCCGAGGGCACCTTTGACCTGTGCCTGATCGACTTTGGCTCGTCGCTGGCGCTTGAGCCTGCGTCGGCCGTGGCCGGTACCGGCGGCAAGGCATCCTTTACCGAGCGCTATGCCACGCTGCGTCGCGCGACGGTTGCCTATGCCCCGCCCGAGATGCTCACCGACGATATTCCCGATCTGCGCGCTTTGCGTATGTCGCCGGCGATCGACGTCTATGCCGCGGCAAGCACGGTTTACGAGCTCATTGCCGGCGTCGCGCCATACGAAGCCGCGCCGAGCACTTCGGGCACCTCGGGTTCGCGCAAAAAGACGCGCGACATCGCGAGCCCCTACCGTCTCAAGATGGACACGCGGCCCGACTATCCCATTGGTGCCCATGCGCCCGGTTGTGATTTGACTCAGCTGCTTCGTCGTGAGCCCGATGTGGCGCTCGCCGCGGCCGAGCAGGCCCAGCAGCTAGGGCTTGAGCCGGATTCCGAGGAGCTACGCGATGCGCTGGCGTTTGTCGATGCCCAGCTGTTCGACGTGGTGACGGCCTGTCTGTCCAGCCATCAAAAAGATCGTCCCGAGCCGGCGGCGGTCGAGGCGGCGCTCTCGGCGTTTTGTGACCACTATGCGCAAAATGTCGGTCGTTCGCTCCGCGGCGAGCCGCTCACGCCGTGCCCCATGGATGCGTCCGGCCGCGCGGTTCGTCGCGCGCTGATGGTCGGCGCGACGGTCGCCTGTGGCGTGGTTTGGGCTGTGGTCGTGGTTTCGGCCGCGCTGCTGGCGTCGGGCGCTCGCGTGACGGCGACTTTGGGATCGCTCGTGTGGTCTGGGTCGCTACCGGGTATTATTGCCGCACTGGCGTTGGCGCTGCCCGGCATAGCCGGCGTTGCCGCGGGGGCACTTGCGCGTGATCGGCGCTCGGGGTTCCTGCAGGGTGTGCTTGCGCTTTCTGCCTGCGAGGTTCCGGTGCTGGTTGTGGCTGCATGTAGCGTTTTTTCCCAACGCGCCGTGATGGGCGGCCTTGTTGCCGCTCTGGTTGCAACCTATACGCTTACGTGGTTTTTGCTTGCGATGGGCTTTGCCTTTGAACTTCCCGTTTCGGCACCGCGACGCACAAAAGCCCAGATGGCGACTCCGCTTGCCGGTGGAGCCGCAGCTGCCCGTACTTTTGGCGGACCTGTCGAAGTATCGTCCGATTCTATTTCTACGACCAAGGAGGCCTAGGTCATGGCATCTCAAGTTGAGCTCACCCCATGCGGGGCCATGTTTGACATCTTTAAGCGCGCAGCGCATCTGAGCCATATCGAGCTGTGCGGCTTGGTGCTTTCGTCCCGTCCGCTCGCCGACGGCCGCAGCCCGCAGAGCCGAGCCGCCGATCGCTCTTGGGTTTCCCGCTTTATCGTTCGCGCGCCGGTCGGCACGCTTCAGCAGCGCTACTTTGCCGAATACGGTACCTCGGCTGCGCGTATTATGTCGCAACTGGCCCTGCGCCAGCGCAATCCCATGGACTCCACGGCTGTGATCAATATGGTGTGCGGTCCTGCAGGTGAACCGATGGTACGCGCGCTCGAAGAGTGCCACCAGGACACGAATCTCTATCGCAACGCGCTCGATCGCCTGTCCCAGGCGGCGGAACTCATGCCCGCCGAGCGCGCCGAGGCCGTGCTGGTGCTGTTTGTCGCCGTCGGTTGTTCGGCGGATGTGCGGTCCTCGGTGAACTATTCCATCGACTACGCGCACGCGACCTGTGGCGGAGGCACATCCACGCCGCGTTCGCTTGGCATGTCGCTGACTGCGGGCGAACGCGAACCCGCCCCGGCGCACCCCTTGGGCTTGTTGCGCGTGCAAAACAGTTTTGTCGTGAGCGCCCCGCGCTGGATTCAGCCGAGTGAGCAGGGTGTTGAGATTGGCGCGCTGGCCACTGGTGAGGGCGATATTACCGACGTCGGCGACGATGTCTCGGCCCGCCATGCCCATATCTGGTGCGATGCTCAAAATATCTGGCACGTCGAGGACTTGTCGTCCACCAACGGAACCGTGGTGGTAAACGGGGCCACGCGCGTCTGCATTCAGGTCGAGCCCGGCCGTTCCGCCCAACTCAATCCCGGCGACGAGCTCAAGCTCGGCGAATCCACTACCTACGCCATTCTCTTCGGTGCCCTCTAGCCGGCAGTTAGGGACGTTCCTTTTGCCGGCACTTGGGGACACTTCTCGGCGCGCCAGAGCCGGTCGCCTGGGGATGGAGAGGCCATTTTGGCCCTTGGCGGTCAGTCGGGGCGAAACTAGAAGATCTTTCCGATTCGCGGCTGTTCATGCTTGTAGAGCATCTAAAACAATAGGATGTTATTCTGGAATATGCCGGGTGCGTGAACTTGCCTGTCTTAGCCTTAAAAAGGTATAGGGGAGTTTGGCTCAGGGGTTCCGTCTTGTTCTTCAGCGCAGTATTGTGGGACAGATTTGATGAGATTGGCGCCTTACACCGCAGAGCGCACGGAAGGCTCTCGATTTGTGTTCTGGCCCCAGAATACAGGGCCTGATACTTACCAACTGTGGCATGGATGTAACATCTGTAGAAATCAACCCTTTTGTTGTCGACCTTTGTAAGAAGAACACTGCCATCAACTCTTTGGATGACGAAACTAGGGTGCTTGAGGGGAGCCTTTACTCCCCTCTGAGAGATGACTCATGTTTTTCGCTTGTCGTTGTGAATCCTCCGTTACTGCCGATTCCGGATGAGATTCCTTATCCCTTCGTTGGGGATGGGGGACAATCGGGTCTGGATATAACACTTCATATTCTTAAGGGTGGCGATACGCATTTAGAGGAAAACACTAAATACTGCTAATAGGGGTGACGACGATGGCGCAGGGGCGACCCACGATGCTCGCATCAATACGTCGGCTACTTGGGGAATCAGGTCTAGATGCATGTATGATGATACTGTGCAGCTATTCAATTAGTCCGCGTTCCGAATGGGTGCGGGGTATGGCGGCGACGTCGTATGCTTTTGCCCTGGCGCGATACTCAGGTATTTCTGAGGCGGTTGACGAAGTTTATACGCGCTATGCCGCGCAAGGCGTCCGGAAGTTTGCACATCTACATTACGGGCTTAGGTTTCTTCAAGCGAGCAGGCTGGTTGCGTTATTATGAGCGATTTTTCTAGTCTAGGCGACAAAAGGCAAAGGATTTGGTGGGTGTAAAACGAGGTCGTTTGCGGGCGGACGCTCCAATCTATTGTGGCAATCGGGCGGTTGAAAAAGATATTTCAATCGCCCGATTGCCAGATTCGTCGGAGGAGATGTCCGATTCCGACTCTCTTGTAGGAAGAGCTTGAGACCGTATTGGCCCAAGGCAATCTTAAAGCAGTCTCATTGGCAAATCTTCGCTCCTGTTGTGTTGAGGTGTAAGGTATCAGTGATTGATGTTTTGTGGCGGGTAGATTGGGGCCTTCCTTGATTCGATGCGTTCTCTCGAGGTTCATCAGAGCAAAAGGGGCTTTCGTCTTCATTGCTATCACGGTGATTGGAACCGCTCTCTCCTATGCCATGCCATACGTGAACGGGAAATTCTTAGATTTTCTTCTCGGTAACCGCAGCGAAAGAGACGCCGTACTCTTCGCGCTCCTGGTTGCGTCAATAGGAGTTTTCTCCACCCCCTTTACTTATTTTGCAGGAACACTTTCCATTCGCATAACCACGAGACTTTCCTTTGATCTTCTCAGGGAGGCCGTCTTGCGTTTTGAAAGAGACGATTACTTGGTGAGTCGGACCATCGATCCAGCCTATACAACGCAACGGATTATTTCCGACTCCAGCGTGGTCTCATCCTTCGTTTTGGCGAATTTTATCAGTGCGCCGCTGTCCATTGTAGCCATTCCCATCGTATTGCTTATCATATGGTCAATTGATTCAACTCTCGCGGTGTTTTCCATCATTCTCCTCATCGTGTATTTCTGTGTAATTACTGGGTTGAGGAAACTTTTGTATAGGGTCACGTATGAGAAGAAAGAGGCGGACAGCGCCTTTTACGCCGCAATTGCATCGCAGCTTAATCAGATTCTCAACATTCAACTGACATCTTCGTACGGCAAGAGCGAACAAGCGCTCGACGCTGGGTTTAAGAGCTATTTTCCCAAAGTTTTGCGCTCCGGAAAGCTATCATATTCTCTGACATCGCTCGATGGTCTTTTCGCAGCGTTGTTTCAAGCGGTGATACTTGTTGTTTCCGGAGTACGAATCATTAACGGAACTATGTCAATAGGCGAGTACACTATCATCGGTACATACTTCGCGGTTCTCTTTAAGACTTTGAAAAGTATGATGTCATTGTTCAAATCCTATCAAGATGCCAAAGCATCATGGGATAGGACGGCTATCGCGACGAGAGAAAAGGAGAGATCGGGGTGGAATCGGACCGATTTAGCTAAACTCGATGAAATAAATGACATTTCGGTATCTGATTTGGAATTCTCGGTTGCCCTTCCAGACGGATCTGTCCGAGAGGTCCTCGGCGGGTTTTCTTTCAAGTTTTCCGGTCCTGGTACATATTGCATAGTTGGGGAAAACGGAAGAGGCAAGACGTCACTTCTTTACTTGATGCTCGGGCTATACTCATCGAAAGGCAAAGTAAAATACAACGGCGTGCCAATCGAAGAATGCGACTTGGATTACATACGTGCGAGAGAGATATCGTGCTGCCCACAGTCGTGCTTCGCGCCGGACGAAACGGTGAAAGAGCTGTTAGAGTATTTCGACACGCCCTTTTCTTCCTATCACCGGGGTGTAGATGGCCTACTTTCGCTGGAAAACAGCGTGAAGGAGTTGCTCGGGAAACGTTGCTCCGCGCTTTCGGGCGGTGAGCTGCGCCGAGTGTACTTATGGTCGGCGATTTCACGCAAGTCGTCAGTTTTGGTACTCGACGAGCCCACGACTGGGTTAGACGCTGTAAGCCGCGCCGAGCTTGCGGCCTATGTTAAGCGCAACAAGCAAAGCCAGCTGATCATCGTTGTCTCTCACGATGACGAGATGGTCGGCGCGGTAGAAGGGGTAGTGGATTTAGGCAGCATGTACCAGGGTAAATGATGACAAGTGTAGTGCTACCCAACTGGCAGAGATAACAAAAAGGCGATGCAGATGCACGTAGCATTCAGGCGGTTCGGACTCGGTGCCTTCACGCCATCGCAACGCTTTCAGATATAGTTCTCGTTCTCTTACTAAAGGAAACTTTAGTCTACGTCATCTTGTCGAGACAGAGGTGAAGCGAAGTGTTGTCGCGACGTATCTTATTCCAGGTGGCTCAGTATCAGCGTGAGAATCGCACCAAAGTGTACTTACGATTCTCGTGTCCCACGGACAACATGAGCTGAGCATTGAGGTTCCACCCTTTGCTGCAACTACACGGGGTTGGACGGCAATGAATATGCCGGGCCGCATACCACGCGCAGCGGGGGTCCATGTCCCAGTATGTTGCCTACAGCAGCCTCGATGTCTACGCACACATCATCTCTGCCTTCGCGTTCAATCCATTTGCCGGAGAGTGCGAAGGTTGCCAGGCCGTAGAATTCGAGCCGAACAAATGAAATGCGGTATCAGCGCATAGGATTAAACTGACGATTGCTTTGCACTGAGAATACGCTTGGAAAGCCGCTATGGGTGGCGGCCCGGGTTAAATAGAGAAGCCCGTCCGATCACTTTCATGTGGCGAACGGTCGGGCTTCTTATTCCACTTGCCAATGCTCGGCTCATATTGGAAGAAAGCTACGCTAATGTTTGCGTGACACTCCTATTTTCTCCGAAGAAAGAGTCGGATAATGAAGAATAGAATTAAAAAAGGTGCCAGATATAACGCAAGTATAAAGGCTAATCCAACGAGACCTTGCAATAATGGCATAACTCCTCCCAGACACGAGATTTTGATATTTGTTCCCATCTTATTCTGAATTGGACCAAATAGTTCCTAGCCACAAAACTACTCGTCAACTGGATCGCACCAATCTGCTGGCAAAACACAGCTTGATTCTTTATCGACATAGCACCAATCCGCAACAGGGCACTCGGCGATGTCGTAAAAATTGCATATATCAACTCCAAGACAACAAGGCTCAACGGGAGGATGTTCATTTGAACCAACAGGATGGATATGCTTCATAACAGCTCCTCACCTTAATCCAATTAGAGACTACGTTTGATCAATGCCACAGTGATCTACAACGCAGATGCTGCCGCCATCCATGTCATAGTCGCAGTAATCGTATGCACCACAGCCATCTGCTTTATCATAAACAGTACAGATGTCAGTAATGCCCAAGAGGCAGTCAAAAGACATCGGCTTCACGCCTGCCTCGTCGCCACTTCCTGGATTAATCGGATGAATATGCTTCACGACTACCTCCCTTTGAGTGCAGAAAAACCTCAATATTGTGTATAACAAACCAAGATGTCTAGTTCACCATATTTCTAGAATGGTTTCGGCGAACGTAGCAATAAGCTTCGCAGACGATAATCAGAAGAACGAACACCTCCACAATGGTGACAGCAATGCGCTGAACCGCTTATTCCGATACAGTAGCTTCTCGTTGATTTTTCTCCTGCGAAGATGAGTGGCGGGAAATAAGGTCAAAAGCCATCTCGTAGCACATTTTTCTATATTCACATGATGCAGGGTGTAGACTCTTGGGCAAGTAGCCGTGCTCGTCTGCAGCCTCCCAGCTACAGCCCCCACCACAGAAAGACCGAGTCCAACAGTCCGTACAGTCAATTCTTTTTTCGACACCCTGACTCCAGTTTTCAATATACCTAGTTTCGTCAATTCCGGTGACGATGTTGCCCATTTTGAATCGCATCATCCCGACAAACCTGTGACAGGGGTATACGTCCCCTTCGGGAGTCACGGAAATAAAACGCCTGCCAGCCCCGCATCCGACAAAGGCGATCCTGTTGCTCATAATCAAATCAACTGCAGTTTTCAATGTTCTAAACAAGGGCTTTTCCCCTTGATCAATCTGTTTGAGATATTGATCCGCCAAATCTATTAGGCCCGCCCTGATTTTGTTTAATGAGTGTTCGTCGAGTTTGATATTCTCATCGAATGAGCTCACGGGCGAGAAGTAAATCCTTCTGAAGCCCATCTCTTTAAACTGAAGATAGTCTTCAACAAGGTTACAGTTATTATTTGTTAAGGTCGCTCTTGCGCCGAAGGGGAACGACTCGGAAAAACGACGAACGTTTTTGTCGATATCGGAGAAAGAGCCGCCTCCCGTCTTGTACGGGCGCGATGCATCGTGCTTGCATCCTGTACCATCGAGACT
The DNA here is from genome assembly GCA_902468085.1 of uncultured Collinsella sp. Lineage (GTDB taxonomy): Bacteria > Actinomycetota > Coriobacteriia > Coriobacteriales > Coriobacteriaceae > Collinsella. The sequence goes on along the minus strand of CABQXN010000023.1, from coordinate 7,273 downwards.
AATCAGAACAGAAAACCCGTGCTCCTTGAAAGAATTCACAGCAGTGTCATTCAAAAGCGTTCCGTTGGTCGTAATAGAATAGGTAAAGTTTCTATTGGGGTGTATTCTTTTTGAATAGTCGACCGTTTTCCATATCAGCGGCTCGTTAATCATGGGTTCCCCACCAAAAAAGACGATCGCAAGCGTTTCGTTTTCCGATGAACTTGCGACGAGGTAGTCGACCGCCTTGAAGGCTATCTCGTCTGTCATCAGCAGAGGAGACGTTCCATAATCTCCTTTACCGGCAAAACAGTAACTACAACCAAGGTTGCATGCATGTGAAACGTGGAGTTCGATGGATCTAAGTTTTCGAGGCGTGTCTTTTGTTAAGAAAGTCCGCTCAGACAATCGTTGATACTCATCAATGTCGTCTTCAAGTTCTGCTATGGTCGTTTGGTCGTAGCCTTTCTCAGCAAGTGACTTTGTTAGCAACTTCGAGTTGACCGTTCTTCCCGATGCTTCAAATATGCGAAGCGCATCTTCTGATGCTTGGTCAACCTGAAAGCAATTGCGAGTGACCTCATCGAAGCAGTAACGACGATCACTTACTGAGAAAAAATGCATACGTTCCTCAATTTCATGCTGGACTGGCACTAACCTTGTTTATTGTTGCGCAGCTATAAAAAACCACCAGCGGGGATTCGGTGTGCGGCCCAATCGGACTCCCAAAAGGTTCTATTTGAGACTGGCAAGCTTTGTGTTGTTGGCACTTCGACAGCGCTCTTTATTCCAACATGGAGCCTCGCAGTTTGAGTCGACTTGCCTCTGGAAGGTCCGATCTTAACTTGATTTAGGATGAAAACAGATTACAGGCGCGCTCCTCTAGAAAGAAAGGAAACCAATCGCCGCCTTTCACCAGGAAAGTTTTTATAGCCCACCTCGAGCAAAATGAAAGATGCGAGAGCGATTGGGGAACAACGCGAATCTCCCCTTTTGGGTGGGAGCGAGCCTTCAGCCACCGGCGAACGACTCGCCCTGGTCAGAATCTGGAAGTGGTGCCGGGCCGCTTGGGCCTCCCCGGTGACTTCGTGGGGCTTACCTGCCTGACGTCGAGGAGTACATCCGCAAGATTCGTTCCCTATGCCGTTTGCTCTCACGCCCGCCTTAGTTCCAAGTCGGGCGAGCCGCCGCGCTCATGCGACCCGTGGCGGCGACACGTCGACGCCGCGCTCGCTGAGCACATCTTCGGTCGCGGGCGAGCACGAGGTCGCGCCGGCGCATCCGCTGGGACTGCTGTGCGTGCAAAACGGCTACGTGGTGAGCGTCCCGCGCTGGATTCAGCCGAGTGAGGAAGGCGTTGAGATCGGCGCGCTGGCAACGGGGGAGGGCGGCATCACCGACGACGTCTCGGCCCGCCATGCCCATATCTGGTGCGATGCTCAAAATATCTGGCACGTCGAGGACTTGTCGTCCACCAACGGAACCGTGGTGGTAAACGGGGCCACGCGCGTCTGCATTCAGGTCGAGCCCGGCCGTTCCGCCCAACTCAATCCCGGCGACGAGCTCAAGCTCGGCGAATCCACTACCTACGCCATCCTCTTCGGTGCCCTCTAGCCGGCAGTTAGGGACGTTCCTTTTAATATGAGCAGGACATTGTCAAGAGGCAAAATCGGGCCTGGCCCCAACGATATGGGGTCAGGCCCTCTCCCTATATCAGCCCGTCCGCGGCGACCTCGGCGTGTCTTACCGACGCTCGTCTTTGCAGTTTAATATCCGCCCGCGGCGATCTCTCGCTGGGCAATCCGTTGCTACGGCTGAGGCTTCTACGTCGAACCGACAGTCTGTGCACGCGTGTGGCGCCCTGGGCGCTCGCAGAAAAGGGACCTGAGGTTCCCCTCAACGGCTTCGGATCGAACCGCTTCCGGGGTGACTGGCTTATGTGCGGGGGACCGCCCCCCTACGCCTCCTCGGCCATGAGGCCGACCGCCCATACCCAGCAGGCGAGCTCGCGCGCCGTGGCCACGTTCGCCTTGTTGCCGTGGACCCCGCGCGCGAGCAGCGCCTCCCGCCTCTCGACCAGCCTCCGCACGCCCTTGGCGGCATGCCTGCGGGCGCCCGGGTCCGGGGCCTGGCCCCTGGCGAGGTCCTTCGGCCGCCCCGAGCACGTCAGGTAGTGCCACGCGGCCTCGACCAGCGTCTTCCTCAGGTGCTTGTTGCCAGCCTTGGTGATCGCGCCCCTGCGGTCGCTCTCCCCGCTGGAGTGCTCGGAGGGCGTCAGGCCGACCCACGCCGCGAACGAGCGGGCATTCCTGAACCTCGAGAACTCGCCGGCCTCGAACACGAGGTCGGCGGCGGACGCGGTGTCTACGCCCTTGAGGCAGCGGAGGGAGTCGACCCTCTTCCTCCACCTGGGCTTGCGGGCCTCGGCCTCGACGAGCCCCTCGAGCCTCGCCTTCTCCTCCGCCGCCCGCCTGACCGCGTCGACGTAGTAGGCGAGCACCTCCTCGTCGGCCCTCTCCGCGAACCTTATCGACTCGATCCAGGACCAGTGCGCCCGGGTCCAGTTGCCCTTCCTGCGGCCGGTGGGCGTCCTCTCGTCGAAGACGAGCCCGTGCCTGAGCAGGAACTTGGAGAGCCGCTGCTTCGAGCGCGAGAGGTCGTCCCTCGCGTCCTCGAGCGCCCTGGTCAGGTCGCGGGCGGCCTCGCACTCGTCGTCGGGGACCCACACCTCGACCACGTTGCCGACCGACAGCATGCGGGCGAGGAACTCGGCGTCGTTGCGGTCGTTCTTCCTGCGCCTGTCCGCGCTGGGCTTGATCATCTTCGAGACGGCGCCGACCACGCAGTCGACCCCCAGGCCGGAAAGCCTCTTCTGCAGGTCGAAGCCCGTGACCCCGGACTCGTACACGCACCTGGCCCTGGGGTCCATGGAGCGGACCCACTCCGCGACGGCGCCGGCGTCGTAGCCGAAGGTCGCGGCACGTACCTCCCCGGTCATGACGTCGAGGGAGACGGCCTTTATCGAGCGGGCGTGGACGTCGAGGCCGATGAAGGTGGTAGTATCGAGCATGGGAGCCCCTTCCATGAATGCGGCGTGGCCGCCACGGTTGGATTAGACACTCACCATTGTCGGCCTAATCCGCGGTCTTTCATGCAGCAGGGGCTCTCAATGTTTTTATGTCCTGCTCATATCGTCTCTGCCGGCACTTGGGGACACTCCTTGGCGCGCCAGAGCCAGTCGCCCAGGGATGGAGGGGCCATTTTGGCCCTTGGCAGTCACCCGAGGTAAACCTTTACCGCCCGCCTATATTTGTCGAAATTACACTTGACGGCGGGGTACAATAAACCCGCATGCGGATTTCCGTTGCGGGCGCTTCCCATCGCCGGGGCGTGCCCGGGAGCATCCGGCATGCGGCCTTTGCGGCGCTCGGTCATGTGCAAGACGGGCGGTCGGGTTTGTGGGGCGCATCAGCTGGCCCTCGCCTCGGCATGTCTTCTCTCCACGCCACGTACCTGCTGCTGAGCCTGCCTGCCAGATGATTGGAAGCAACAGCGTAAATCCCATCACGCCAACATCCCGGCGATCGCCGGGGCCTGTATACCTATATGAGAGGAGAGGGGTATATGGCGCGTAAGTTTAAGTCTATGGACGGCAACGAGGCGGCCGCATATGTTTCGTATGCGTACACCGAGGTAGCGGGAATCTATCCCATTACGCCGTCCAGCCCGATGGCCGACCATGTCGACCAGTGGGCGGCCCAGGGTCGCAAGAATATCTTCGGCACCCCGGTCAAGGTCGTCGAGATGGAGTCCGAGGCGGGTGCAGCCGGTACCGTTCACGGTTCGCTGGGCGCCGGTGCTCTGACCACCACCTACACGGCTTCTCAGGGTCTGCTCCTGATGATCCCGAACATGTACAAGATCGCGGGCGAGCAGCTCCCGGGCGTCTTCCACGTCTCCGCGCGTTGCGTCGCTTCCCACGCCCTGAACATTTTTGGCGATCACTCCGACGTCATGGCCTGTCGTCAGACCGGCTTCGCCATGCTCGCCGAGGGCAACGTCCAGGAGGTCATGGACCTCTCGCCGGTGGCTCACCTTGCCGCCATCGAGGGTAAGACCCCGTTCCTTAACTTCTTCGACGGCTTCCGCACCAGCCACGAGATCCAGAAGGTCGCCATGTGGGACTACAAGGATCTGGCCGAGATGTGCGACATGGACGCCGTCCAGGCTTTCCGCGACCACGCGCTCAACCCTGAGCACCCGCACACCCGCGGCAGCCACGAGAACGGCGATATCTTCTTCCAGAACCGTGAGGCCTGCAACAAGGTCTACGACGAGCTTCCCGCCGTCGTCGAGGGCTACATGAAGAAGATCAACGAGAAGCTCGGCACTGATTACGGCCTGTTCAACTACTACGGCGCTCCCGATGCCGACCGCGTCGTCGTGTGCATGGGCTCCTTCTGCGACGTGCTCGAGGAAGTCATCGACTACCTCAACGCTCACGGCGAGAAGGTCGGCCTGGTCAAGGTTCGCCTGTTCCGTCCGTTCTCCATCAAGCACTTTGTCGACGTTCTCCCCGAGACCGTCCAGAAGATCGCCGTCATGGACCGTACCAAGGAGCCGGGTTCCATCGGCGAGCCGCTCTACCAGGACGTCGTCTCCGCTCTCTACGAGGCCGGCAAGACGGGCATCAAGGTCGTCGGCGGCCGCTATGGCCTGGGCAGCAAGGACACGCCTCCCGCGTCCGCGTTCGCTGTCTTCGAGGAGCTCAAGAAGGACGAGCCCAAGCGCGAGTTCACCATCGGCATTGTCGATGACGTGACCAACCTGAGCCTGCCCGAGGCCGAGGATGCGCCCAACACCGCAGCCCCCGGCACCATCGAGTGCAAGTTCTGGGGTCTGGGTGGCGACGGTACCGTCGGCGCCAACAAGAACTCGATCAAGATCATCGGCGACCACACCGACAAGTACGTCCAGGCCTACTTCCAGTACGACTCCAAGAAGACCGGCGGCGTCACCGTCTCGCACCTGCGCTTTGGTGATTCCCCGATTCGCTCGCCGTACTACGTGACCAAGGCCGACTTTGTCGCCTGCCATAACCCCAGCTACATCGTTAAGGGCTTCAAGATGGTCCGCGACGTCAAGCCGGGCGGCACCTTCCTGGTCAACTGCCAGTGGAGCGACGAGGAGTTCGCCGAGCACATGCCCGCCGTGGCCAAGCGCTACATCGCGAACAACAACGTCAACGTCTACCTGATCGACGCTATCGACCTGGCGGCCAAGGTCGGCATGGGCAAGCGCACCAACACGGTGCTCCAGTCCGCCTTCTTCGCGCTGGCCAAGGTCCTGCCCGCCGAGGACGCCCTGCAGTACATGAAGGACGCGGCTACCAAGTCCTACATGAAGAAGGGCCAGGCTATCGTCGACGCCAACCACAAGGCCATCGATGCCGGCGCTACCGCCTTCCGTAAGTTCGAGGTTCCGGCCGACTGGGCTACCGCCGAGGATGCCGCTCCCGTCGAACTCTCCGAGGAGACCAAGTCCGCTATCGCCCAGCAGGTCAAGAACCTGCTCGAGCCCATCGATCGCATGGACGGCGACAGCCTGCCTGTTTCCGCCTTCGTCGATTGCGCCGACGGCCAGTTTGAGCTGGGCGCCTCCGCATACGAGAAGCGCGGCGTCGCCGTGGTCGTTCCCCACTGGGACGAGACCAAGTGCATCCAGTGCAACCAGTGCGCCTACGTGTGCCCGCATGCCACCATCCGTCCGTTCGCGATGACCGAGGACGAGGCTGCCGCCGCGCCCGAGGCTACCCGCACGCTCGACGCCATGGGCCCCAAGGCCAAGGGCATGAAGTTCACCATGGCTGTGTCCCCGCTCGACTGCATGGGTTGCACCAACTGCGTCAAGGTCTGCCCCAAGGGCGCCCTCGAGATGGTTCCCACCGAGCAGGAGATGGACCAGCAGCCCGTTTGGGACTACATGGTCGAGAACGTCTCCGAGAAGAAGGAGCTCATCGCGGCCAACGTCAAGGGCAGCCAGTTTAAGCAGCCCTACCTGGAGTTCTCTGGCTCCTGCGCCGGCTGCGCCGAGACCGCCTATGCACGCCTGGTGACCCAGGTCGCCGGCGACCGCATGTTCATTTCCAACGCCACCGGCTGCTCCTCCATTTGGGGCAACCCCGCTGCCACCGCTCCTTACTGCAAGGACAAGGACGGTCACGGCCCGGCGTGGAACAACTCCCTGTTCGAGGACAATGCCGAGCACGGTCTGGGCATGGCCGTCGGTTACGAGGCCGTCCAGAAGAAGCTGATCGCCGCTACCCAGGACATCATCGCTGCCGATGGTCCGTCCGATGAGCTCAAGGCTGCCGGCCAGGCTTGGATCGACTCCGTCAACGACGCCGAGGCCTCCAAGACCGCTGCCGCTGCCTACGTTGCCGAGCTCGAGAAGTGCGGCTGCGACGCTTCCAAGGCGATCCTCGCCGACAAGGCTTACCTCACCAAGAAGTCCTTCTGGATCTTCGGCGGCGACGGTTGGGCCTACGACATCGGCTTCGGTGGCCTGGACCACGTCCTGGCTTCCGGCCACAACGTCAACGTCTTCGTCTTCGACACCGAGGTCTACTCCAACACCGGCGGTCAGGCCTCCAAGGCCTCGAACCTGGGCCAGGTCGCTCAGTTCGCCGCTGCCGGTAAGGTGACCAAGAAGAAGTCCCTGGCCGAGATCGCCATGAGCTACGGCTACGTCTACGTGGCGCAGGTCGCCATGGGCGCCAACCCGGCTCAGACCCTCAAGGCCATCCACGAGGCCGAGGCCTACGACGGCCCGTCCCTCATCATCGGCTACAGCCCCTGCGAGATGCACTCCATCAAGAAGGGTGGCATGCAGAACTGCCAGGCCGAGATGAAGAAGGCTGTCGAGTGCGGTTACTGGAACCTCTTCCGCTTCAACCCCGAGGCTGCTGCCGGCAAGAAGTTCTCGCTCGATTCCAAGGAGCCCGCGGGCGGTTATCAGGAGTTCCTGATGAACGAGGCCCGTTACGCTTCGCTGACGCGTTCCTTCCCCGAGCGCGCCGAGGAGCTCTTCAAGGAGAATGAGCAGGCCGCTATGGACCGCTATCAGCACCTGCTGAAGCTCAAGACGGTGTACAACGAGGCCTAGGTCTCCCACCGCAGGATCTGAGGGCTGACCTTCGCGGACGTCCTCGGACATGAAAGAACCCCCGCTGCGCACTACGTGAACTGCCTCCCATTTCTTGGACATGAGAAATGGGAGGCTTTTTATGCGTGTC
>CABQXN010000022.1:0-32022 GCA_902468085.1 uncultured Collinsella sp. | reverse complement strand
CACGCAAAGGAAAGCACTTAATGTGCTTTCCGTCTTGCGCAGGACTGTAGAGCAGGAAACTTCATATGCGTCCCTCCCGGGCGCAAGCAAAAGGGCGACCCCATTGCGGAGTCGCCCTTGTTGAACTGCTTATGTGGAGCTGCTACTCGGCGTCGTGGTGACGGCGGGGCTTGCGGCCTCCGTTGTCGCCGGGACGACGCGGACGGTCGCTGCGCTCGGACCGCTCGCGACGCGGACGCTCACGGCGCTGGAAGTGCTCGCCGTCGCCCTCGGAGGCACCCTCGGCGCGAGCCGGGGCCTCGGGCTTGTCAAGACGATCGAGCGAGATCTTGCCACGATCGTCGACCTCGATGACGACGACCTTGACCTCGTCGCCGACGTTGAGGACGTCCTCGACCTTCTCCACGCGGCCCTTGGCGACGCGGGAGATGTGCAGCAGGCCGTCCTTACCGGGCAGCAGGTTGACGAAGGCGCCGAAGGGCTGGATGGAGACCACGCGACCGGTGTACTCCTCGCCCGGCTCGGGAACCTTGATGATGAGCTTGATGCGCTCGACAGCCTGATCGACGGACTCGCCGGTGCCGCCGACAAAGACGGTGCCGTCCTCTTGGATGTCGACCGAAGCGCCGGTCTCGTCCTGGATGCCGCGGATGACCTTACCGCCGGAACCGATGACGTCGCGAATCTTGTCGGTCGGAACCTGGATGGAAACGATGCGCGGAGCGGTGCTGCGCGTGGTGTGGCGCGGCTCGGGGATCACATCGAGCATCTTCTGCAGAATGAAGGCGCGACCCTCCTTGGCCTGCTGCAAGGCACGGGCCAGGATGTCGAAGGTAAGGCCGGTCGCCTTGTTGTCCATCTGCAGGGCGGTGATGCCCTCGGTGGTGCCGGTGACCTTAAAGTCCATGTCGCCCAGGAAGTCCTCGAGACCCTGGATGTCGGACAGGACCACGGTCTTGCCCTCCTCCTGGATCAGGCCCATGGCGATACCGGAGACCGGGCGCTTAATGGGCACGCCGCCGTCCATAAGGGCGAGCGTGGAACCGCAGGTCGAAGCCATCGAAGAGGAGCCGTTGGACTCCATGACCTCGGAGACGACGCGGATGGCGTAGGGGAACTCGTTCTCGTCGGGAAGCACCGGAAGCAGAGCGCGCTCAGCCAGATTGCCATGGCCGATCTCGCGGCGCTTGGGGCTGCCCATGCGGCCGGTCTCGCCGGTGCAAAACGGCGGGAAGTTGTAGTGGTGCATGTAGCGCTTGCCCTCGGTGGGCTCGATGGTATCCAGACGCTGGCCCTCGTTGAGCATGCCGAGCGACAGGACGGAAAGCACCTGGGTCTGGCCACGCTGGAACAGACCGGAGCCGTGAACGAGCGGCAGGTAGTTGTCCTTCACCATGATGGGACGAATCTCGTCGGCGGCACGGCCGTCGACGCGCTCGCCGGTCTCGACGACCATGGTGCGCATGGCCTTCTTCTCGAGCTTCTTGAGCGCCACGGGGATCTCGCGCTCCCAAGCGGCCTGCTCCTCCTCGGTGAACTCGGCGCGGATGGACTCCTTCAGAGCCTCGACCTTACCGATACGGGAGAGCTTGTCGGCGTCGCGAAGGGCGGCAGCCATCTCGTCGTAGTGGGCGAAGATACGCTCCTGGACCTCCTCGACGGGCTGGTCGAGCGGATACTCCTTCTTGACGATGGGGCCGTTGACCTGCTCCCACTCGGCGACGAACTCATCCTGAGCCTGGCAGAAAGCAGCAAGGGCCTCCTGGCCAAACTTCATGGCGCCAAGCATGTCGTCCTCGGAGATCTCCTCGGCGCCGGCCTCGACCATCGAGATGAAGTCAGCAGAGCCGCCCAGCTCCAGGTCCAGATCGGAGTTCTCGCGCTCCTCGTAGGTGGGGTTGACGATAAACTCGCCGGTCTCCACGTTACGGCCGATGCGCACGCAGGCAAGCGGGCCCTCGAAGGGCACGCCGCCGAGCGTCATGGCCAGAGAGGCACCCATGACGTTGATGACGTCGAAGGGGTTGACCTGGTCGGCGACGAGCGAGGTGGCGACGATGTGTACCTCGTTGCGGAAGCCGTCCGGGAAGCTCGGGCGAATCGGACGGTCGATCATGCGCGCGGTGAGCGTGGCCTTCTCGCTGGGACGGCCCTCACGCTTGAGGTAGCCACCCGGGATGCGGCCGGCTGCGTACATCTTCTCGTTGAAGTCGACGGTCAGCGGGAAGAAGTCGTAGTTCTTGCGCTCCTTGGAGACGACCACGGTGTCGAGCATCGTGGTGTCGCCCTGCTTAACCAGGCACGCGCCGGTAGCCTGCTTGGCAAGCTCGCCGGACTCAAAGGTGTAGGTCTTGCCGTACAGCTCAAAGGTCTTGGATACGAGTGTCATTGTTCTCCTTTACCCCACAGGCCCCTTGCCTGCGGGCTTCTCATGTGACGCGGGCCCCCTGCCCCCGCCACGCTTCAGAGCGTGATTGTTCACGCCCTTACACAAAAAGAGCGTCCCGCATGCAGGACGCTCTTAGCATGTACAAGTTCGCTACTGAATATTGTCGCGAATGCCCAGAGCCTTGATGAGCTCACGGTACTCGACGATGTCGTTCTTCTTGATGTAGGAGAGAAGACGACGACGACGGCCGACGAGCATGAGCAGGCCACGACGGGTGTGGAAGTCCTTCTGGTGGGACTTCATGTGCTCGGTCAGCTCCTTGATGCGCTCGGACAGGATGGCGACCTGAACCTTGGGGTTGCCGGTGTCGACCGGGGTGTTACCGAACTGGGCAGTCAGCTCCGCCTTGCGCTCTTTGGAAACAGTCATTGTTTCACCTTTCGTTTTGCGTCGCCATCGGGCGACTCGATTCGCCTCGGACTGGGAAGCCGCCGGTGGAGCGAGCAACCAAGGTCGAGGTACCAACAGGTCGGTATGTTACCACAAGCAGCCCGCGCCTGCGCATCATCACCGACCCAACATGAATTCCATCGCACGGAGGCGCTGATCGGTATGCGTCGCCGCCCACACATGCGAAAGGCCGAGCAGGAACGCCGCCGTATGCGAGTCGATTTTCTCGGCCTTAAGCGCATCGAAGGTCATGGACATGAGGGCGCGCAGCCATGCGACCTCACCAGTCGACACCAGCTCGGCACCCGGAACGCTCGACGCGCACGATCCGCACATGAGCCCGCCCGCCTGTGGTGAAAAATACGACAACATGGGGTCTCCGCACAGCACGCAGGCCGAAAAATCGGGTCGATAGCCAACGTGCGACAGCAGCTTAAAGACATATGCCGCCACAAGTAGGTCCATATGTGCCGAGTCAAGCCCGCTGCCCACCAGGGCAAGCGCTCGCTGCGTGATGGCAAAGGTAAACGGGTCCTCGGCGTCCTCGAACGAGCACACGCGCGCGACCTCGGCGATCGCGCTTGCGGCGCAAGTCGTCTCGTAATCGGGCGCAGCGCCGAGCGGCGCCTCCATAAGCTCGGCCTGGGAAACCACGTCGAGTGACCGTCCATGTGCGAGCAGCATATCGACCGTACAGAAAAGCTCGCAGCGCGCAGCCAGGCGTCCGCCGGGTTTGCGGGCGCCCTTTGCCACGGCACGAACCTGCCGACCCCGCTCGTCAAGCATCGTCAAGATCAGGTCGGTCTCTTTGAGCTTAGTCTTATCGAGCACGAGCACTTTCGTGCGATATGTCCGGGAGCCTGCCATGCGCGCCGCGCGTCCTTAGTCCTCGGCGTTGTAGCCAAAGCGGCGAATCTGGGCCTCGTCGTCACGCCAGCCGGCCTTGACCTTCACGTCCAGCTCCAAAAAGACCTGCGTGCCAAAAATGCGTTCAAGATCGCGTCGGGCGTCGATACCGATATGCTTGATCATCTCGCCGCCCTTGCCGATGATGATGCCCTTTTGGCCCTCGCGCTCGACGTAAATGGTGGCGTGAACGCGCAGCACCTTCTTGGTCTGCTCGAGCGCATCGCAGATCACGCCAACGGAGTGCGGAATCTCATCACGGGTGCGGCGCAAGACCTTCTCGCGCACAAACTCGGCAACGAGCGTCTCATCGGAAGCGTCGGTACCCATGTCCTCGGGGAACCAACGCGGCCCCTCGGGCAAAAAGTGCGCAACGGTCTCTATAAAGGCATCGACGTTGAAGTTCTTGACCGACGACGTCACGATCTCGTCGTCATATTCCATGAGCTCGTGGGCGGCCTTAAGCTGCTCCATGACCTGTGCGGGGTCGGCCTCATCGGCCTTTGTGAGCACCAAGACCTTCTTGGAACGGGCATTCTTGACGCGCTCGGCAACCCAGGCATCTCCCCTGCCAATGGGCTTGGTGGCATCAATTAAAAACGCGACGACGTCGACATCGTTCAGCTCGAACAGCGCGCTCTTGTTGAGCTCGGACCCCAGACCGTCCTTGGGCTTGTGAATACCCGGGGTATCGACAAAGACCAGCTGGTAGCCGGGACGGTTGACGACGGCGCGCATGCGACGGCGGGTCGTCTGTGCCACCGGCGAGGTGATGGCGACCTTTTTGCCATAGCAGGCGTTGAGCAGCGTGGACTTGCCGGCGTTGGGACGACCGACCAGGGCCACAAAACCGCTGCGGAAACCGGGTTCCACGTCGCCAAAGCCCGCGAGGTTCTCATCCTCGTCGCACAGGGCGTCGAGCTCCTCGTCGCTCATGCCCTCAAACGGGTCGAACTCCTCGACATCCTCGAACTCCTCGGTATCCACCGCGTCCAGGACCTCGTCATCCAAAACTTCATCGGTAGGCTGCATATTGTCGGACATGGGAATCCCTTTCTAAATAAAGTCAAGCGCGTGGGCAAAGACAAGCAAGCCCACGATCGCGGCGGTAATGGAAAGAACGTATACAGAGGCAGCGGCGATATCCTTCGCACGTTTGGCCAGTGGATGCAGCTCCTGGGTCGCCAGGTCGACGATAGCCTCCATAGCGGTGTTGCACAGCTCACCGTGAATCACCAGGCCACAACAGATGATAATCGTGGCCCACTCGGCAATATCGAGCCCCACGATGCAGCCGGCAATGACGGTACACATGCCCGCTACGAGCATGACCTTGATATTGCGCTCGGTCTTGACGGCGGTGACGAAGCCCTCCATGGCGTAGGAAAACGACTTTAAGAAGGACGGATGGTCCTTGTTCGATCCGGGAATCATAGACGGCTCCTAGTCGTGGGCGTGGTTGGTGATGGGGCCGACGTGGACTAGCTTAGGGTCCTCGCCGCGCTCAAGCGCCAGATCGCGCAGGATGGCGTCCTCGCGGGCCTCCATGACCTCGGCCTCGTCGTCCTCGATGTGGTCATAGCCCAGCAGGTGCAGCATGCCGTGTACGAGCATCAGACGGCACTCGTCAGCGGGGCTATTGCCAAAACCGGGGGCCTGACGGGCAATAACCTGCGGGGCCAAGATAATATCGCCGAGCTCGAGCGTCTCATCGGCGGGAATGTCATCGTCAAAGGCCGAATCGCACTCAAACGAGAGCACATCGGTGGTGCGGTCGATACCGCGCCACTCGTGGTTGAGCTCGTGCATCTCGTCCTCGTCGACATACGAAAGGGAAATCTCGACTTCACGTTCAACGCCCTCGGCGGCAAGCACGACCTCGCAGATGTGCTCCACCTCCCGCACGTCGAGCAGCGTATCGAGCTCGGCATCGTTGCTGATCAATACACTCAACGGGACTCCTTTCGGTCACGTACGCGTTTCTCGCGCACATCATCATAAGTATCGTATGCCTCGACGATACGTCCCACCAAGGCATGGCGTACCACGTCGGCGCGCTCCAGGTGCGCAAACGCCACATCGTCGACACGGCCCAAAATCTTCTCGACATCCGCCAAGCCACCACGACGACCCACCAGGTCGCGCTGGCTCAGGTCGCCGGTGATCACGAACTTGGAGTTGAACCCAAGGCGTGTCAGGAACATCTTCATCTGCTCGGGCGTGGTATTTTGCGCCTCGTCGAGCACCACGAAGGCATCACTCAGCGTGCGGCCGCGCATGTAGGCAAGCGGGGCGATCTCGATCACGCCACGCTCCATAAGCTCATCGGTGCGCTCGCGATCCATCATGTCAAAAAGGGCGTCGTAGAGCGGACGCATGTAGGGGTCGATCTTTTCCTCAAGGGTACCGGGCAAAAAGCCCAGATTCTCCCCCGCCTCGACAACCGGACGCGTCAAGATCAAACGGCCCACCTCGTGACGCTTGAGCGCGGCAACGGCGAGCGCCATGGCCAGATAGGTCTTACCGGTACCGGCAGGACCCAAGCCAAAGGTGATGGTATGCGAGCGAATGGCATCCACGTAGCGCTTTTGCCCGAGCGTCTTGGGACGAATGACGCGGCCGCGATACGAAAGCAGCACGTCATCGCGAAGCGACGTAGCCTCGTGCTCACCGTCGCGCAAGACGGCCAGGCAGCGAGAGACATCGTCGGCAGACAGCGTGCGCCCGGCGGCCGCCTCGCGAAAAGCGTGCTCGAAAAAGCGCGCCACGAGTTCGACCTCGTCCGGGTCGCCGCTCACGGCGATGCTATCGCCACGGGCGACCACGTGAGCGCGAACCAAGCTCACGAGCACGCGAAGGACGCCGTCGCCGGCGCCCAAAACACACGAGGGATCAATTCCCTCGGGAACGGTAAGTCTAATCTTCGAGGCTTCCATGAACCTCCCTGCGTGCATGGACCAAGCCGGAATCATCGACTCCGATGATAGCAACATCGAGCAGGCACGGGGCTGTAAGTCCACAGGTATCGTCAAGACGGGCATGATGGAACGAGCCGAGCGTCAGGTTGTCACCATACTCGAGCACGGCACGCTCGACCGTGCCCACGCGACGACGAGCGTCGGCAATAGCGAGCTCCTGTGCGGCGGCCCGCATACGGCGGCTGCGCTCGGCCATAACCTCGGGTGGCACCTGGTCGGGCATGTCGGCAGCAAGGGTACCGGGACGCTTGCTGTAGCGGAACACGTGCATACGCGAGAAACCCACACGGCGGCACAGCGCCAGCGACTCCTCGAACTCCTCGTCTGTCTCACCAGGAAAACCGACGATGACATCGCACGAAAGGGACGCCTGGGGCAAGTTGGCGCGAATCATACGCACCGTGTCCTCAAAGGCCTCGGCGCTATAGGGACGGCCCATGCGATGCAGGGTCGCCGTGCAGCCGGACTGCACGGGCAGGTGCAAAAACGGGGCGATACGCTGCGGGTAGCGCGCCATAACCTTAAGCAGGCGCTCGGAGATATCCATGGGCTCGACCGAGGAAATGCGCACATACGGAATAGACGTGCGCTCCATGATGGCCTCGAGCAGCTCATCGATTTCGACATGCTCGTCGGTCGCGCTCTTGCCATCGTAGGCACCCAGGTTCACACCGGTCAGCACCACCTCGGGCACGCCGGCCTCCTGGGCCTCGCGAACTTGCTCGAGCACGGACTCGACGGGCACGGAGCGCTCGGGGCCGCGCGCCTTCCACACAATGCAATAGGTGCAGCGATGGTTGCAGCCGTCCTGAATCTTCACGCCCAGACGAGAGCGACCGAGCGCATCGACCACCTCGCCATCGCTGCAGGCGGGAACGCTATCGGATTCGACACCCAGCACCTCGCAGACGCGCTCGGCGACGTCAATCTTGGACGGCTCAGCGATCACGCGATCGGAGAGCTCCAGCAACTCCTCGGGATGCAGGTTGACGACGCAGCCGGTTACGACCACGTAAGGCTCGCCCGGATAGGCCAGCGCATGACGGACGGCCTTACGGGTCTTGGCCTCGGCCTCGCCCGTAACGGCACAGGTGTTAATGACGATCAGATCGGCATCCTGGGGCTCCACAATAGCAAAGCCCAAGCGCATAAGATCGGCAGTGATACGGTCAGACTCAACCCGGTTGACGCGGCAGCCGAGGTTGACGACGGAAATATGGGGTGCGAGCACGCGGGCTCCTTAATCGAGGATATCGTCGAGGGCACTCTTGATACGGTCGGTCACGGACTTCTTACCGGAAGCGACGTCATCGCCCATCTCATCGGCAAAAGCACGGAGCAGCTCGCGCTGCTTATTGGAAAGATTGGTGGGAACAACCACGCGCAGTTGCACGATCAGGCGGCCACGCGAACCGCCACCGCCAATGCACGGCATGCCGTAATTATTGACGCTCACGGTGTCACCGTACTGGGCGCCGGCGGGAACCGTCACCTTAACGACCTCGTCGGGCATAATGCCCTCGACCTCGATCTCGCAGCCGAGCGCAGCCTGCGCAATCGAGATATCGCTCACCAGGTACAGGTCGTCGCCGTTGCGCTTAAAGCGCTCGTGGTCGGCAACGCGCACGTTGACAATCAGGTCGCCCGAAGGCTCGCCGCGAAGGCCGGCCTCGCCAAAGCCGCTCACACGCAGCTGGCGACCGGTCGAAACGCCGGCGGGAATATCGATGTCGATCTTTTCGTGCGAAGGCGTGCGGCCCTGACCGTCGCAGGTCTCGCAGGGATGGTCGATGACCGTGCCCTCGCCGTGGCAGTCGGGGCAAGGCGAAGAGGACTGAACCTGGCCCAGGAACGAACGCTGAACCGTCGTGACATAGCCCGTGCCGTGGCAGCGGCCGCACTGCTTTTCCTGTGCGCCCTCTGCCCTACCGGTGCCATTGCAGTCCTCGCAAGGAGCAAGGCGGTCATAGCTGATCGTCTTTTTGCAGCCGAGCGCCGCCTCCTCGAGCGTCACCGAAAGCGAGATGGCCATGTCACGTCCGCGACGACGCTCACGACGGCTGCGGGCGCCACCGCCGGCACCGCCGCCAAAGAACGACGAGAACAAGTCGTCCATGCCCATGCCACCAAAGATATCGTTAATGTCGACGTAGCCCGAACCACCAGGGCCGTCGGCGGTGCCGTAACGGTCGTAGTTAGCACGCTTCTGCTCATCGGAAAGAACGGAATAGGCCTCGTTGAGCTCCTTGAACTTGGCCTCGGCCTCGGGGTCGTCCGAAACGTCCGGGTGTACGGTACGGGCCTTCTTTAGAAACGCGCGCTTAATCGTCCGCGCGTCGGCATCCCTGTCGACGCCAAGCACCTCGTAGTAATCCCTATTTTCCGACACGACCTAATCCTTCCGACTTTCATTATTGTCACAGTGCGTCCTATACCCAAGCTGGGCCGACCGCAAACAGAGGGTTTGATGTTATTGCATTTGATACGGCGAAAGCATGGCCCGTTGCGAGCAGCTCGCGAACCAAACCGACACGAGCGCGAACATGAAGCCGTTGGCAAAACCGTTGGCAAACTGCATCGCGCCGCGCTTCCACCACAGCAGACTGCGATGAAGCACACCGTCCGAAAGCACCATGAACAGGCCCATGGTAAACGGAATAAAGCACATCACGGCAAAGGCCGAGAACACGCCCGAGATGGCCGAGAGTACCAAAAACGGTGCCACGATGCCCATCAGGTAAAAACCGGTACGAGCTTTGCCTTCCAAGCGCTCGGCCTCAACATGGGCGCGGCCGACCAGGTCGCCGCCCGCGGCACCGTTGGTGCCAGCATGACCCATGCCGCTAATGCGGACCTCGTCGCCATCGTGCGTGCCGGCAGGAAACTCAATCGTCTGCTCGGAGGTTACGCGAGTACGACCGCTGCCACCGCAATCAGGGCAGGGGTCGGCCACGACCTTACCGGAACCGCCGCACTCGGGGCAGACCGACTGGAACGTGCCCGCACCAAACAGGAAGGACAGGTCGACGTCGATGTGGCCGCGGCCGCCACAGCTTGGGCAGGTATGGGCATGCTCGGAGGAGACAGAACCCGAGCCGCCGCAATGTCCGCACGTATCGAAACGCGTGTAGCGGACGGTCTTGCGGGCACCGCCCTTGGCCTCCTTGGCGTCGAGTTTGATATCGACGACCACATTGGCGCCGTTCTCGGGATTGTAGGCAGCCTGGCCGCGACGCTGCTGGCCCCAGGCGCCACCAAAGGGAAAGCCGCCCTCAAAGGGATTGCCATAGCCTGTGTTGCCGGCGTAGCCGCCACCATAGGACGAAGCCGTAGGAGCACCGGCAAAGGGATTGCCAGAACGCATGGCGTCGTAGCGCGCACGTTTTTGCTCATCCGAAAGCACGGCGTAGGCCTCGGAAACCTCTTTAAACTTTTCCTCGGCATCCGGCTCTTTGTTGACGTCCGGATGGAGCTTGCGGGCCTTTTGCTGGAAGGCCTTTTGAATATCACGCGAGGTGGCGTCCTTGGAGACACCCAGAATCTCGTAGTAATCTTTTTCGTTCATCGTCGCCATGCGCGGCAACCTCCTGCTCACAGCAGCGTATATATTCCGGTAATTCTACCCGAGCGGCCTAGGCTAGATCCCAAAACAGCTCGAACAGAACATTTCCATCGAGCCAGCCCAGGTGTGTCGGCGCTAAACGAGCTCGAACATGGCCCGCGACGACATCTGCCGAAGTGAAGGGTCCCTCATGGACCCCGAGCGTCTCGGGAACCCAAGTGACAAGACCCAATTCGAGTGCGCGATCGCAAGCGGCTGCCAGCTCACCCGCTGGGATGACGCAAGCTGCACGAACCAACAGGTCGGACGCAACACCGCGCGTCATGCGACAAGCGAGCATCAGGTCTTCAGCCGCAGCCTCACGCTGCGACAGATATTCGGCCTCGAACGCCGTCGCGTCATCGTTACGTTGCACCAGACGCACGCGATACGAATCGCCTCGAGAAGACACACCGGGGAACAAACCTGCAAGACGGTCGAAATCCTCGGCGTCGAGCATGCCCGCGGCAGAACGACCCAGGCCCAAATAGCCCTGGCCGGTCCAGTAGGCAATGTTATGGGCGCACTCATGGCCGTCGAGCGCGTAGCTTGCCACCTCATAGGGGCGATAACCGGCCGCACCCAGACGCTCACGCGCCACATCCATGCACGAAGCTTGAAAATCCTCGTCGGGCTCGAGCGACTCGTCACGGCACGCCATGCGATAGAGCGGTGTGCCCTCCTCGAGCGTGAGCGGGTAGACCGACACATGATGCGGGGCCGCCGCCAGCACGCCATCGAGCGTGCGCTTCCAACTCGCTGTGGTCTGCCCGGGAAGTCCGCACATAAGGTCGCACGACACGTCAAGCCCAGCGTTCTTGACCGTCGCGATGGCAGCGAGCGCCCGATCGGCATCGTGAATACGACCGATGGCGGTAAGTTCGGTGTTATCGAGCGTTTGCACGCCCAGAGAGACGCGTGTGACACCAACCTTGGCAAGCGCAGCGGCAAGCTCGGCGGTCAGCGACTCAGGATTAGCCTCGCAGGTAAACTCAACGGGGGCGCACCACGCACGAATACGCCGCGTCAGCTCCACCAAGCGCTCCCCCGCCAGCGACGGCGTACCGCCGCCAACATAGACGGTGCGGATCTGGTCAAGGCCCCCAGCTTTGCCAAAAGCTTCGAGGCGCGCGAACAACTGCTCAAAATAGGCATCGAGCGCAGCGCTCAGGTCGCACGGAGCAAAACTGCGCGAGTCAAAGTCGCAGTACCGGCACTTTTGGGCGCAAAACGGCACGTGCACGTACAGTGCGGTAACGGCCACCCTTAAGCCTCCAGCGGATGAGGGGGCACCGATTCGCCGGCGGCAAGGGCAGCCTCGCAGGCCACCACATCGCGCTCGATCTCATCGACCAGCGCCATAAACTCCTCGTAAGTGGAACAGCGCACCACATGGGCACGCCAAGCGGCGGCATGGGGCATGCCTTTTAAGTACCAGCTTGCGTACGTACGGGCACGCGACATGAGCGGCAGGAGCTCATGCGTCAGCGTTAGGTGCTCACGCAGGGCGTCCAGGCGCTCGACGGAACTGCGCGCCGGCACCGGCGTGCCATCGAGCGCAAGGGCGCGAGCATCGCCAAACACCCACGGATTGCCGTAGATGCCGCGCGCGATAAACACCGCGCTGGCACCCGAGCCTTGCAGATGCTCAGCAGCGTCCTCGGCCGAGAACACATCGCCCGAACCGATCACGGGAATCTCGACGGCATCTGCGACCTCATCGACGACCGACCAATCCGCCTGGCCCGTGTAGAGCTGCGTGGCGCAACGACCATGCACCGCCACCGCGGCGGCACCGGCACCTTCGAGCATCTGGGCAAACGTCGCGGCATTACGGTCCTCGGCGTAAAAGCCCTTGCGGATCTTTACGGTCACGGGCACGTGCGCCGCGCCCACCGTGGCCTCGACGATCTTCTCCGCCAGGTCGGGCGTGCGCATGAGCGCCGAGCCCTCGCCCTTGGTGACAACCTTGCGGGCAGGACAGGCCATGTTGATATCGATGAGCGACAGGCGATCGCCCACACGCTCCTCGACGGCGGCGACGGCACTCGCAAACTGATCGGGCTTGGAGCCAAAGAGCTGCACGCAAATCTGCTGCTCCTCGTCGGCCGGTAGCACCAGGCGCCAGGTCTTGTTGCTGGCATAGGCAAGGCCCGCCACGCTCACCATCTCGCTGTAGGCAAGGTTGGTACCGCGGCGACGACACATGATGCGGTAGGCAGGGTCGGTCACGCCCGCCATGGGAGCCATAAGGAACGGCTGCTCGGCATAGGCGCCCAGCAGCCGCTTGCTGTATTCAGAAAGCGCCATAGACCTACTCGTCCACCTTGAGGATCGCCATAAAGGCCTCCTGCGGGACCTCGACCGAGCCGATGGCCTTCATACGTTTCTTGCCCTCTTTCTGCTTCTCGAGCAGCTTACGCTTACGCGAAATATCGCCGCCGTAGCACTTAGCAAGCACGTCCTTGCGACGCGCCTTGACGGTGGAGCGGGCAATGATCTTGTTGCCGATAGCACCCTGGATGGGCACCTCGAACAGCTGACGCGGAATAATCTCCTTGAGCTTGTCGCATAGGCCGCGGGCAAGACCGTAGGCCTTGTCCTTGTGGACGATAAACGACAGCGCGTCCACCTCGTCGCCCGAAAGCAAGATATCGAGCTTCACGAGCTCGGAGGGACGATACTCGTTGAACTCGTAGTCGAGCGAGGCATAGCCCTTGGTTCGGCTCTTGAGCTGGTCAAAGAAATCCAAGATGAGCTCGGCAAGCGGCATATCGAAGCGCATCTCGACCGACTTGCTCGTGAGATGGATCATGTCGGTCGTAATGCCGCGGTGCTCGATAGCGAGCTGCATAACGGCACCCGTATACTCGGGCGGGCAGATAATCTTGGCCTTGAGGTAGGGCTCCTCAATGCGCTCGATGCGCGTAGCCTCGGGCAGATCCTGCGGGCTGCGAACATCAATCATCTCGCCGTCAGTCTTGTAGACGTGATAGTCGACCGATGGACTCGTGGCAATGAGGTCAAGATTGAACTCGCGCTCCAGGCGTTCCTTGACGACTTCCATGTGCAGCAGGCCCAGGAAGCCCACGCGGAAGCCAAAACCGAGCGCCACCGAGGTCTCGGGCTCCCACACCAACGACGGGTCGTTGACGTGCAGCTTATCGAGCGCGTCACGCAGGTTCTCGTAGTCCTTGTTATCGATCGGGAACAGGCCCGTATAGACCATGGGCTTGGCCTCGCGGTAGCCGGGAAGCGGCTCGGGGCAGGGATTCGACGCCCACGTGAGGGTATCGCCCACGCGAACGGCCTCGGGGTCCTTCAGGCCCGTGACCACGTAACCGACCTCGCCGACCGTCAGCGCGTCAACCGGAGTCTCGGCGGGACGCTTGACGCCCACGCCATCGACCAAAAAGTCGCCCTTTGCCTGCATCATGCGCAGGGTATCGCCCTTTTTGATGGAGCCGTCAAAGATGCGCACCGTGGCGACGACGCCACGATACTCGTCGAAGTATGAATCCAGAATGAGTGCCTTGAGCGGCGCATTCGCATCGCCCTTGGGCGGAGAGATCAGAAAGACAATGGACTCCAGCAGATCGTGGATGCCCTCGCCGGTCTTGCCCGAGACACACACGGCATCATCGGCAGGGATCGCCAGGTCATCCTCGATCTCGGTCTTAACCTCATCGGGATGGGCCGAGGGCAGGTCGATCTTGTTGATGGCCGGCACAATGTCTAGATTGGCGTTCATGGCGAGCGTCGCATTGGAGACGGTCTGCGCCTCGACGCCCTGCGTGGCGTCGACAACGAGCACCGCGCCCTCACAGGCTGCCAGCGAGCGCGAGACCTCATAGGTAAAGTCCACGTGGCCCGGCGTATCGATCAGATTGAACTGATACGTCTCGCCATCGTCGGCGTCATAGGACACGCGAACGGCATTGGACTTGATCGTGATGCCGCGCTCGCGCTCGATATCCATGGTGTCGAGCAGCTGCGACTCCATGTCGCGTTCGTCGACGGTATGGGTGAGTTCGAGGATACGGTCACTGATCGTGGACTTGCCATGGTCGATGTGCGCAACGATTGAGAAGTTGCGGATGTGGGAAATGTCAATTGAAGTATTCATGCGGACTATCTTACCCGAGCGGTACAAAAAATGGAGCCTGTTCCATAAAACAGGCTCCATTTATGCGCGTAATCTGTTTGGTGTGAAATTTACAACTTAGGCGTTGATGCTGTTCACGAGCTTGGCAAGACCGGACTTGCGGTTGGAAGCCTGGTTCTTGTGGATAACATGCTTGGCGGCAGCCATGTCGAGACGCTTGGTGACGGTCTTGAGGGCAGCCTGGGCCTTCTCGGCGTCGCCCTCGGCGACGGCGGACTGGACGTGCTTGGTCAGCGTCTTGAGCTCGGACTTGACAGCCTTGTTACGCATGCGAGCTGCCTCATTGGTGCGGATACGCTTCTTCTGAGACTTGATGTTTGCCACTTCTGGAGTTCCTTTCGAGTTCCTTGCAAAAAATGTATGACACCTCTGAGACACGGTGAGGTCATGCAAGCGCCTACTATAGCACGCTCCCCCTCAAAGGGATAGAACGAATTTGTCAAATAGGCAGGTATCATCACGATTTTCTCAAGATGTTCGTAATCCAGAGCAAAAGCGCGGTCTGAGAATCGGCCGAACCCTTGAGCGCGAGCTCCACATCGACCGCGCCCTCGAGCGCTGCGACGAGCTCTGCCATCGAAAAGCGACGTGCCCAGGTCAGGTGATTCTTGACCTGCCAGGACTGGAGCTTGAGTGTTGCGGCCAGCTCACGACCCTGTCCGCGCGCATCGAGCGCCTTGGCAACGATTAGCTCGCGGATGCGGCCGCACAGCAGGGTGTAAGTCCACACGTAGCTCTTGGCGGGCAATAGATTGAAAAGCTCGAGCGAGCGGCGCATGTCACGGGCCGAGACTGCATTGAGAAAGTCCCAGGGTTGAACCTCGGCCGTACGTACAATCCAGCGCTCAACGTCGGCAAGCTCAATCTGGGGCACCTCGACCATCTGGGCAAGCTTAGCCAAGTCGTTATCGAGCATGCGAGTGTTTTCACCCGAACGCGAGACGAGTTCCTCGGCGGCCGCCGTCGAGATCGACTTGCCGTGCTGCGTCGCCATCTGCTGCACGCGGCGCGGAAGCTCCCAGCGCTTGGTGCCGGAGCAATCGATCACGGCCTTCTTGTCGATCTCGGCGATCGCCTTATACAGGCGCGTGTTCTTGGCAAGCGAGTCCGCGATGATGAGGCAAACCGTCGTGGGGCTGGGACTCGCCAAATACTCGACAAGCGGCTCGGAGATCGCTTTGGCGAGTTTTGAGCAGCCGTCAAGGATTACCAGGCGAAACTCGCTGCCCATGGGAAAGGTGTTGAGCGATCCGATAATCGACTCGATATCGGGGTCCTTGGTCATGTCGCGCTCGTCGAGGTTGAACTCGACCATGCCCGTCTTTTCCAGACGCGCTTTCATACGCGAGACGGCGTGATCGCGCTTGACGCCGTCGGTACCGACGATCAGATATGCCGGCAGCAGACCGATTTCGGACATTGCGCTCCCCTCCCGCAGGCCTTCGTATTCGTTCCGTGCCATTCTAGCCCAGGGGCCCACCACACGCCAACGACGTCGTCACGGTCGCTGGCATCGCATCGCAAAGCCATTCGCAGTTGGCGTGACGGTAATGTCGCCGTGTTCGATAGTGCACGCGAACACACCGCCCGCTTCCTTAACGGCATCGATGCAGGCATCGGACGGATGGCCGTATCGATTCCCCTCGCCCGCGCTCGCGAGGGAAAGCTCAGGCTTCAGGACGTCCAGCAACTCACCATCGACCGAAACCTTGGAGCCGTGATGCCCAAGTTTAAGGACATCGATATCCCCCACCTCCTGCACGAATTCCCGTTCTTGGTCGAGCTCGGCATCACCAGTGAGGAGCATACGCAGGCTCTTGCCTTCCTGAACATAAGAGAGTAGCAGGACAAGCGAGTCCTCATTTCCCTCGCCATCTACGGACTCGAACGGCCACATCACGCGGGCACAAAATGAGCCGATGTCGACCGTATCCCCACGGCGCACCTGCCGATACTCAACGCCAGGTCGATTCAATACCTCGGCAGGAGCATCCTCCAACGCATCCGCCGCCACGGCAATCGTTCCGACCGAAAACTGTTCGAGCACGGCAGGTAGACCACCCCAGTGATCCTCATCCCAATGCGTCACAAAGACGGCATCGATATGGTGCACGTTATTGCGAACCAACGCCGCTACCACGCGCCCATCGAGCCCGCAGTCGACGAGTGCTAATGCGTCGCCCTGGCGGATAAGAATCGCATCCGCCTGGCCCACATCGAGCACCGTCACCGAAGGCGGAGCGAATCGATCCCAGTAGACGTACGGAATCGCAGCCAAGAGCACCAGGCATGCAAGCCCCACCGCCATAGGACGTGCACGGGGACGCGGCCACCAGACCAACAGAACCGCCAGCAAACACGGCACTAGGTAAATCCACATGCTTTCGGGCGGCACACTCACAGATGCACCAGGCACGGCGGCAAACAGCTGCTCGAAGAACAGCGCGCAACGGGCGGCAATCATGGGCACAACGAGCGCCCAAGTCCGCAACGGTCCCACGAGCGAAAAGGGAACCAGCACGATGGACACAGCAAGCAGTACGCTCACCACCGGACCGATGACCGCATTTGCCAACGGAGCAATGAGCGAGAACGTACCGAAGGCGGGAATGGTAATGGGAAGAGTCGCCAGTTGCGAGCACAGCGTGACGGAAAGCATGCTGGCAACGCCCGATGGCACACCCAGCTCACCCAAAGCGTAGGTCGCATAGGGGCAAAAGCACAGAATGGCAAAGACGCTGGCACATGAAAGCTGAAAGCCCATATCGAACAGCACCGTCGGTCGCAGTAGCACAAAGATGGACATGGTTACGAAGAGAGCCGATGCGCCGTGCCGGCGACGCCCCGCGCCGTTTACGACAAGCGTCGCGAACACCATGCAGCACGCGCGCACGGCCGAGGGAGACGCGCCCGTAAAGGCAGCGTAGCCCACAAGCGTTATCGCCAATATCGCCCGCTGAAGACCACGCGAACACCGAGTCTTTTGCAATACACCCTCGATTACAAACCCCACGATAGCCAAATGGCTGCCCGAGACGGCGATAAGATGCGCCGTTCCCGTCACCGAAAACCAGTCGCCCGCCGGTTGGGCGCGCAGCTCGGCCGAACGACCGCAGACGACACCGGCTATGAGCGCACGCGCCGGGTCGGTCGCAGGCGCGATGGACGCAAGCAGCCCATTTCGCAGTCGAAGCAGCGGCCCCGGAAAGCCCTCATCGACCGACACAATCCGAACGGCTTGAACCTTGCGCACCTCGCCTCGGAGCACGCGCGATCGTCCATATGCATCGTTCTCAAAACGTGAAACGCGACCGATAACACGCGCGTGCGCCCCGACCTTGAGCTCGAGGTCGCACGATAGGCGAACCGTTGCCAAGTTCTTACCGTCCGCACGTGCCTCGCAGGTATAGGAATACACGTCGTCGTTTATGGATGGATCGCCCTGCACGACAAACTCGAGGCCGCTTGCCGCTCGACCGTCGAGCGCCTTCGAGGCGTTGAGCGCGCCCGCAGCCCACCACGCCGAGACGACCGCTCCCGCCACGAGACCAACGGACGCGGCATACAGCCACCGCTTCCAAGGAGCAAGCGGTGCACAAAATTGACCCAGCACAACGAATACCGCCGCCGCAACGGGAATGGCCCATAGCAGCCCGACCGCCGGCGCCTGCTCCCTCAGCAGCGCATCAGCGGCCACGTTGAGCACCAAGGCGCAGCTCATACACACGCCGGCACACAGAGCCATCGTCCACGGCATCAAGGGCCGCGGAGGCATCACATGCTCGCGCTCTGTCGCACTCATACGCAGATGCAATCTTTGATTTTGGCAAGCTTCTTCTCGCCGATTCCCGACACACGCATCAGATCGTCAACCGAGGCAAAAGCACCGTTCTTTGTACGCTCATCGATAATCGACTGGGCCATGGAGGGGCCGATGCCCGAGAGCGTCTGCAGCTCTGCCGCGCTTGCCGTATTGATGTTGACTAGGCCCGTTGCGCCACTCACGCCCGATGATGCGGAAGCCCCACCATCAACACCGGCTTCCGCAATGGACGCCTGCTGCTCCCCTACCGTTGGAACATAGATTTTTTGTCCATCAGTGACCTTAGATGCCCGATTAAGCCCCGTAACGTCAGCCTCGGGCGCCAGCCCGCCGGCGGCATCGATCGCCTGGGATACCCGTGCCCCGTCTTTGAGCCTGTATACACCGGGCGACACAACGGCGCCATCGACATCGACATAGACCTCTGCCGCGGCAGAAGCCTTAGTCGAAAAGCCTTCGGATGTCTTTCCGCTCGAAGCATCGCCGGATCCCGGCTCCACTAACGAGCCCGTACCATCAGTGCGCTCAAACGACACACCGCCGGCACCGCCGCCAAGGTTCGCCATCGCCAAGCCGCTCGCCATCGCAATGACGCCCAGCATCGCCACCACCACAGCCTTATGACCGAGCAGCTTGCCTGCCCAGCGGTCCATCTTTTTGACCCGTTCGTGTTGTTCGCGCTGCGCCATAGCAAAACCTCCCAACAACATCGTGTCAGGAAAAGAGCCCTGCAACAGCCATGCTTCAAAACCGGTTTTCGCGGTCAAACCAAAAGCTGACCAAAACCTTGCACAAATCTGTCCATTTATTCAGGCACACGTCAGCAAATGAACACTTAGCCGCAAAATGCCCAGATAGCAAAAGACCGACGATGCAAGAGCATCGTCGGTCTATGCACAAATTTACTCGTGATCTTGGTAAATCTCACGCGGAGCAAGCTCCGAATGTTTGCGTTTTAAGGTCTTAGGGGCCTTATACGTGTTGCTTTCGAAGTCGATGTACTCGGTCTGCTTGAGTAGGCGCTCGATCATCTCCTCGTGATCGAACAACTCCCAGGCCTCATGCACGGCATCGAGTTTAGCGTGCGTCTCGGGACGGCGCGGCATAAACAGCGTGCAGCAGTCGGGAGCGGCCTCGGTCGAGATATCGAAGGTACCGATCTCCTCGGCACGCGCGATGATCTCCTGCTTGTCCGAACCGATGAGAGGACGGAACACGGGGATCTTCACGGCCTCGTTGACGGCCATGATATTCTCAAGCGTTTGGGAGGCAACCTGTCCAAGCGATTCGCCCGTCACGATGGCCTTGGCGCCCTCGATGTGCGCAATGCGCTCGGCAACCGAATACATAATGCGGCGATACATGATCACGCGCAGGTTGCTGGGACAGGTGACCGAAATCTCACGCTGGCAGTCGCCAAACGGCACCACGTACAGGCGGCCGATCTGGACACCCGGCTCAAGCGCACGGATGATGTCCTGCACCAAATACTCGCTCGTATCGGGCGTCTGCGGACGACCAGAGAAATGCACCGGCACGCACACCGCGCCGCGACGCGCGAGCATCCAGGTCGCCACCGGAGAATCGATGCCCGACGACAGCAGCGTCACGACCTTGCCGGCAGAACCCACCGGCAGACCGCCCACGCCGCGCTCGGAGCGCGCGTACACATAAACGCTACCCTGGACCACCAGTACGTGCACTATCGCATCGGGGTCGTGCATTTGAACCTTTTTATCGGGGAAGGCCTCGCACAGCACCTCGCCCACCTGACGATTGATGTCAATCGAGGTGAGCTCATAGTCGGTATTGGAGCGCTTGGCGTGCACCTTAAACGAATCGAAGGAACCAAACTCGCGCAGCGCCTTCACGGCGGCGGCACAGTACTCCTGAGGGTCACGATTGGTGTGATACGCCAAAGACACACGAGCAACGCCGGGAACGGTGCGAATGACACGCGCCGCCTCGTCGGCCTGATGCTCGTTAAAGGTCACGAGGATATAACCGGAAATTCGAGACACGGCATTCACGGAAAAGGCGGCCAAGGCCGCCTTGATGTTATCCATGAGGATATGCTCAAAATGTGCGCGGTTCTTACCCTTCAGTCCAACCTCGTGATAGTGGACCAGGCAGACGCGAGCCGCCATTTAGGCTTCAGCAACCTTGTGGCCGAGCGCCTTCTCGTAACGGGCCTCGTCGTAAGAGATGTCGCCGTCGACAATCTCGTCCATAGCCATCGAGATGGTGTCGGCACCGGAAAGCCCGATGGTGATGTCATCGACATCCTGGACGGCAAGCACGCGGTTGTGCTGGCCACGCAGCATGCTATTGATGTCGCAGGCGCGCTTGGAGGCAAGCGAAGCGAGCAGGAAGCGGTTGTGATCGGTCTTCTCCAGA
Organism: uncultured Collinsella sp.; assembly: GCA_902468085.1. Classification (GTDB taxonomy): domain Bacteria; phylum Actinomycetota; class Coriobacteriia; order Coriobacteriales; family Coriobacteriaceae; genus Collinsella. The sequence continues at coordinate 11,313 of CABQXN010000022.1, read as the reverse complement.
AGATCGTCAATGCAAGGCTTTACAACGGACACGGACCTCAGATCCTTTCATGCATATCGAGAACGCGAACGAGCTCATCGGTCGCGCGGTCGAGATCGTCATTTACCACGACGTCGTCGTAGCGGTCGGCAAGGGCAAGCTCATCGGCGGCGTTTGCCATACGCAGCTCAATCGTCTCGGGCGTCTCGGTACCGCGACCGACTAGACGCTCGCGGAGCACCTCAAGCGAAGGCGGCTTGATAAAGATCAGCACGGCCTCGGGGAAACGCTCCTTCACCTGCAGGGCGCCCTGGACATCGATCTCCAAAATCAGAGATGCGCCAGAGGCGAGCTTGGATGTGACCTCGCTCACCAACGTGCCGTAGCAGTTACCGTGGACCTCGGCCCACTCAACAAACTCACCGTTTGCCACGCGGCGGTCGAACTCCTCGCGCGTCAGAAAAAAGTAGTTGACGCCGTCGACCTCACCTTTGCGTGGTGCTCGCGTGGTAGCCGAAACCGTCAGGCCCAGGTTCGAGCGGCGCTCGCGCACACGAGTGACGAGCGTACCCTTGCCTGCGCCTGACGGTCCAGAAATCACAAAGAGCTTGGAATCCTGAGCGCTCACTTATTTGGTCAGCTGCTCGAGGAGCTGCTCGCGCTGACGGACGCCGAGGCCCTGGACGCGACGGGTAGCGGAGATACCGAGCTCCTCCATGATCTTGGCGGCCTTGGCCTTGCCATAACCAGGAAGAGACTCGATGAGGGTGGAAACCTTCATGCGGGAAGCGATGGGGTCATCGGAGTTGAGCACGGACTCGAGGGACTTCTCGCCCTTCTTGATCTGCTCGCGAAGCTCAGCGCGGGCGTGACGTGCGGCAGCAGCCTTCTCAAGAGCCTGCTTGCGCTGCTCATCGGTAAGCTGAGGGAGTGCCATTCGAACCTCCAAATAGTTGGGTTATATCTGATTCAATAATTGGCATTTTAGCACGTAGAACGTACAAAATGCCCAATCGCGGCTCCATAGGTTAGACGATACCCGCAAAAAGTGCAATATACTGCGCCCAAAGTTAAGCCCCTGACCTGCGATTCCACACAAAGGATGGGAAAGTTTACGCAGGCACAGGGGCTATTTTGTGCTAATGAGACCCAAAAGTGGTGACTTAGGGGAATCTTTTACGCGACGTTTTCGACCAGCTCAGCGACGATGGCGTCAAAGGCGGCAACCGGATCGTCGGCACCGGTGATGGGACGGCCCACCACAATGTGGCTTGCGCCACGCTCGATAGCCTGGGAAGGCGTCGCCACGCGGGACTGGTCACCAAGGGCGGCACCCACCGGACGCACACCCGGAGTCACGATCAGGGCATCAGGACCCAGCAGCTCACGCATGTCGTGAGCCTCCATCGGCGAGCACACGATGCCATCGATGCCGTTGGCCTGAGCGAGCTTTGCCAGGCGGGCGGCCTCCTCGGCCACGGGCGACTCGACGCCGATCTCGCTCAAGGCATCCTGATTCATGCTCGTGAGCACGGTGATGGCGACGAGCTTGGCGCGGTCCTCGCGCGCCTCTTCGGCACCCTCGCGGCAGGCAGCGAGCATGGCGCCCGAACCCAAGCCGTGAACCGAGAGCAGGTCGGCACCGGCAAGCGAGGCCGAACGGGCGGCACCGCGAACCTGATGCGGAATATCATGGAACTTAAGGTCAAGGAAGACCTTAAAGCCCAGGTCCTTAAAGGTCTTGACGATCTCGGGGCCCTCAGCGTAATAGAGCGTCATGCCAACCTTGAGCCAGGCGGCATGGCCCGAAAGCTCGTGGGCGAGCTCGAGCGCACGCTCACGATCGCAGTCGAGGGCGACGATTACGCGGTCGCGGGCATCGGTCTCTAGCATTCGAAAGCACCTACCAGCTCGTTGATGTCCTTTACGCCCTGGGACTCGGCCCAGGCCTCGAGCTCATGCGCGATCTTGAGCGAAGCGCACGGATCGACGAAGTTGGCCATGCCGACCGACACGCAGGTGGCACCGGCCAGGATAAACTCAGCCGCATCCTCGCCGGTCATGACACCGCCGACACCGTTGATGGGGATATCGACGGCCTGGGCAACCTCCCAGACCATGCGCACGGCGATGTGGTGGCACAGCGGGCCCGAAAGGCCGCCCTTGGGCTTGGCCACGCGGGACTTGCGGGTATGGACGTCGATGGCCATGCCCTGAATGGAGTTGATGACCGAAAGGCCGTCGGCGCCGGCAGCCTCGAGGGCCTTGGCGATCTCGGCGACGTTGACCGGCGCCATCTTCACGAACAGCGGCTTATCGGTCACCTTGCGACAGGCAGCCATAACGGAAGAGGCGCCCTCGGGCGTAGAGCCCATGGCGGCACCGCCGGCGGCGATGTTGGGGCAGCTCACGTTGATCTCGTAGCCGGCAGCCCAGGGGCATAGCTCGACATACATCTCGAGCGCGCGCACAAACTCGTCAACGGAGTGGCCGGCAACCTGACAGATGACCTGGCAACCGTCCTTGGACAGTTGCTCGAGCCACGGGCCGGACTCGCGGGCAAAGGCGGCCACGCCGGGGTTCTGAAGGCCCACGGAGTTGATCATACCGCCGGGGATCTCGGCCATGCGGGGCGCGGGGTTGCCGGGCCAGGGCTCGGCTGCGCAACCCTTGGTGGTGATGGCGCCCAGCTGGGAAACATCAAAGAAGTTCTGGAACTGCCAACCGTAACCAAAAGTACCGGCTGCGGTGTTGATGGGGTTCTGCATCTTGACGCCGCCGAAATCGACGGCCATGTTCACGGTACCCACTAGAAGACCACCACCTTGGAAGCATCGAACACGGGGCCGCACATGCAAGCACCCTTCATACCGTCGACCGTCTCGACATTGCAGGTGTTGCAGGCGCCAAAGCCACAGCTCATCATGCGCTCAAGCGACACCTCGCAGTACGCACCGGCCTCGGCGGCAGCGGCGGCGACTTTCTTCATCATGACGGCGGGGCCGCAGCTAGCGACGTAGTCGTAGCCGCCCTCGCCAAGCAGCTCGGCAGCAGGATCGGTGCAGAAACCGTGCGTGCCCAGCGTGCCATCATCGGTGCAAACGTTGACCGTGGCGCCCAGCGCGCGGAACTCATCGATGCCCACGGCCTTGGAAGCGGTGCCAAAGCCCAGACACACGTCAACATCCACGCCCTTCTCGGCAAGCATGCCGGCGAGGCACAGCACGGGCGGAACACCGATGCCGCCAGCAACGAGCAGCGCCTTCCTGGTGCCCTCGGGTACCATCCAGCCACGGCCACCGGGGCCCAGCAGGTTAGAGGTGGAGCCAGGGCCCATCTGGGACAAACGACGGGTATCGTCGCCCACGACGGCGTACCACAGCTCGACGGTGCCGGCCTCGGCGTCGGCGCGGTAGTAGCTCAGGGGCACGCGAAGCAGCGAGGACGCATCGCCGGGCACGGCGATGTTCACAAACTGACCGGGCTTGAGCGCACTTGCAAGCTTGGGGGCCGAGATGACGAGCGAGAAGATGCCGTCGGCGATCTCCTGGTTCGAGACGACCTCGAAGTCGTGCATGCGTGCAGTGGAAGGTGTGGGCATAGACGCTCCAATCCCCCATGCGGTTGCATGGTCAAAACGAACAGAAAGCGCGGCACCGCAAGGGCACCGCGCACAAAAGCGATAAGGCTATGCTAGCAGATGCAGCCGTCGGCGAGCGTCTGCTTACCGCCGACAAACACATCGGTGGCACGACCGGTAAGCGTACGGCCGGCGAAACCGGAGTTCTCGGCGCGCGACTCGTAACCGTCCTCGCCAACCGTCCAGGTGGCGGACGCGTCGAACACGGTCAGGTCGGCGACGGAGCCAGCCTTGACCTGAACCTGGTCGAGGCCCAGGATCTCACGCGGCTTGATGGCCATGAGCTCGACCATGCGGCCCATGCTCATCTTGCCCGTGTTGACCAGCTCGGTGAGTACGAGCGACAGCGAGGTCTCGAGGCCGATCATACCAAAGGGCGCAAGCTCGAACTCACGGGCCTTCTCCCACGGGGTGTGAGGAGCGTGATCGGTGACGATAACGTCGACGGTGCCGTCGATGACGCCCTGACGGATGGCCTCGGCATCCTCCTCGGTACGCAGCGGCGGGTTGACCTTGAGCGAGGTGTTGTAGGTCTCGTCCAGGTCGTTCTCGGTCAGGAACATGTGGTGCGGGGTGGCCTCGCAGGTAACCTGAACGCCAGCGGCCTTACCGGCACGCACGATCTCCAGGCCATGGGCGGTGGAGATGTGCTGGATGTGCAGCTTGGCACCAGTCAGCTTGGCGATCTCGATGTCGCGGGCGATCTGGAGCTCCTCGCCGGCAGCCGGCCAACCCTCGAGAGCCAGACGGGTCGAGACCTTGCCCTCGTTGATCTGGCCGTGGCCGACCAGGTCCTCGTCCTGGCAGTGGCTCATAAAGACCTTACCGAACATCTTGCCGTAGTCCATGCAGCGACGGAGCATGCCCGCACCCTGCACGCCGCGACCGTCGTCGGTGAAGGCGACGGCGCCGTGGGCGACCATATCGCCCATCTCGGACATGGCCTCGCCCTTAAGACCGCGGGTCATGGCGCCCGACGGATAGACGCGGCAGTGACCGACCTCGGCAGCACGGGACTTGACGAACTCCACGACGGTGCCGTTATCGGTGACGGGATCGGTGTTGGGCATGGAGCACACGCCGGTAAAGCCGCCCTTGGCAGCCGCGCGGGTGCCGCTCTCGATGTCCTCTTTGACCTCGTAGCCGGGCTCGCGAAGGTGAACGTGCATATCCACCAGGCCGGGGACGAGGTACTTGCCGGAAAGGTCGCGGACCTCGGCTCCCTCGACGGCGAGATTCTCGCCGACCTCGGCGATCTTGTCGCCGTCAATCAGGACGTCAACGACACCGTCAAGCTCGACGGACGGGTCGACGACGTGGGCATTCTTAAGAAGCAAGGCCATTATCGGCACCTCCAAGCAGCAGATACAGGATAGCCATACGCACGCAGATACCGGCGTAGACCTGCTCCAGGATGACGGAGCGTTGCGGGTGGTCGGCCATATAGGAGTCGAACTCGACGCCGCGGTTGATGGGGCCCGGGTGGCAGATGATCGCATCGGGCTTCATGAGCTTCTCGCGGTCCTTGGTCAGGCCGAAGAGTTTGTGGTACTCGCGAATGGTCGGGAACGGGGCACCCTCGAGGCGCTCCTGCTGCACGCGCAGCATGTAGACGACGTCCAGCTCGGGCAGGACAGAATCGAGATCGCTCGTCACGTGGTCGCAGCCCAGAACCTCGGGCGCCGGCGGCAGCAGCGTGCCGGGGGCGACGGCGTAGGTCTCGCAGCCCATGATCTTAAGGGCGGGAATCAGCGAGCCGCAGACACGGGAGTGTGAGATATCGCCGACGACGGCGACCTTCAGACCGTGGAAGTCACCCTTGTGCTCCCAGATGGTGTACAGGTCGAGAAGGGCCTGCGTGGGGTGGTTGTGCTTGCCGTCACCGGCGCAGATAACGCTCGCGGGCGAGTTCTGCGTGACGATGTAAGGAGCACCGGCGTGCTTATCGCGCACGACGATGCAGTCGATCTTATAGGCGTTGAGGGTCTCAACGGTGTCGACGAGACTCTCGCCCTTGACCGTAGAGGTCGAGGAGCCGCCAAAGTTAAGGCTGTCGGCCGAAAGGCGCTTCTCGGCAAGCTCGAAGGAGCTGCGGGTGCGCGTCGAGGGCTCGTTGAACATGTTGACGATGGTCTTGCCCTTGAGCGTGGGGACCTTCTTGATCGCACGCTCGTTGACCTCGGAGAACGCCTTGGCGGTCTCGAGGATGAGCTTGATGTCCTCTTCGGAGTACTCGGTAATGTCGATCAGGTGCTTATGGTTGAACGCCACGGTACTACTCACCTCCCAGCGGCGCGGAGCCCACATGGGAACCCGGCGCGACGTCGTTAATCTCGACGGCGGTGTGGCCGTCGACTTCCTTCATATATAGGTGCACGTTCTCCTCATGCGACGAGGGAACGTTCTTGCCGACAAAGTCCGGCGAGATGGGGAGCTCGCGGTGACCGCGGTCAACGAGGACTGCCAGCTCAATACGGCTCGGACGGCCCAGGTCCATGACGGCGTCCAGAGCGGCGCGGATGGTACGACCCGTGTACAGGATGTCGTCCACCAGCACGACGCGCTTGCCGTCGACGCTAAAGGGAATGTTGGTGGCGTGGATCGCGGGAGCGAAATTGGTCGCATAGTCATCACGGTAGAAGCTGATGTCGAGGCTGCCGAGCGGAACGTCGACGCCCTCGATCTCCTTGATCTCCTCGGCGAGTTTCTTTGCCAGAAGGTCGCCGCGCGTGACGATGCCGACCAGAGCGAGGTCTTCACAGCCCTCGTTGCGCTCGAGAATCTCGTGCGCGATGCGGGTCATCGCTCGATTGACGGCGGTCTCGTCCATGATGACCGCCTTGGGGGAAGTCGTGCCCATCGATCTCCTTCCTCACATGTCTTGACTGCTGACACAGTCAAAAAAATAGATGCCCGACCGCTTAAAGCGGACCAGACACCCACAGGAAAGGCTGCTCTTTGGCAGCTATGTAATTCCATGTGGGTATCTCGTACCCCTTTAATGGTCAAGGGATAGTGTAGCCAACCTCGAGCTCAATTGCGAGCATTAATACAAAGCAATCCGTAAACGGAGCCCAATGCTCCATAAACCTATATATATTTGTGGGACGAACTTGAAAACGCACGCACGAGCTGGCATAATCCCCTCTGCTGCACGCAAATCGGATCTACGTCCAGGGCCGTAGCGTGGGCACTATCGCCAAAAGAGGAATATCTCTGTGTAGATTGCGCACAGGGAGCGACTTCTGTGCTATAGTTCAGGCTTGTTTGTTAACGCGACATGTTCGTTTGTCGCCCAAGGAGGGTCAGTTATGTCCAAAGTTTGCGAAGTTTGCGGTAAGCACCCCGTTGCCGGTCGCTCCATCAGCCACTCTCACCGCGTCACCAACCGTAAGTTCCGCCCTAACATCCAGCGCGTCTACGTCGTCGTCGATGGTCACCGTCGCAAGATGAACGTTTGCTCCACCTGCCTCAAGTCCGGCAAGGTTGCGCGCTCCTAAATAAGGTCTTACCAACAAGTACCTCGGACTCTCCGGGTCAAAGACCTCGCGTTCACATAGAACTTACCAAAGGCGCCCTCCCCAACGGAGGGCGCCTTTTTGCACTCATTGGGGACAGACTTACATGAGGGTTTGCAGATGTCAAAGGGATCATAGCCCAGCTGATATGCCTTGTAACTAACGGTACGCCTCGAGCGAGTCGAACGCACCTTACACGGGATTGAGATGGATGTAATCGAGTAGCTGCACCGCCTGTATGTCCGACTCAACCGCGACCCGCGAATAGCGATTATCAAACAGATGTCCCGTTTTCCCATTGAAATACTCATGAGAGTCTGTCCCCAATGAGCGGGGCGATGCAGCAGGCAGATAGTTTTAGTTAAAGCGTTTCAGTTTATTGAAGCGTTTTAGTGTGCCTTTTACGGGAATCTTACCGTTCACCGAATAATTTCTTGCTATCATGCAAGGCGTAGGGTAAATCTCCGATCGCAAGGAGACACAAATGGTGAAAAAGTCACCGGAAAACACTACTCCCGCAATTGTGGACAACGTAGAGGCGCTTGAGGCCAAGCTCGCTCAGATGCGAGAGGCCCAGGCGCTTTTTGCTACGTACACGCAGGAGCAGGTCGACAAGATCTTCTATGAGGCCGCCATGGCCGCCAACAAGGCTCGTATCCCGTTGGCGAAGTTGGCCATCGAGGAGACCGGCCGCGGCGTTCTTGAGGACAAGGTCATCAAGAACCACTACGCCGCAGAGTACATCTACAACGCTTACAAGAACACCAAGACCTGTGGTGTCCTGGAGCGCGACGAGGCTTACGGCATCACCAAGATCGCCGAGCCCATCGGCATCGTGGGCGCCGTCATCCCGACGACCAACCCCACCTCCACCGCGATCTTCAAGACGCTGATCTGCCTGAAGACCCGCAACGCCATCATCATCTCCCCGCACCCGGCTGCCGCCAAGTGCACCATCGCCGCCGCCAAGCTCGTGCTTGACGCTGCCGTCAAGGCCGGCGCCCCCGAGGGCATCATCGGCTGGGTCGATGTCCCCTCCATCGAGCTGACCAACATGGTCATGCGCGACGTCGACATCATCCTCGCCACCGGTGGCCCGGGCATGGTCAAGGCCGCTTACTCCTCGGGCAAGCCCGCCCTGGGCGTTGGCGCCGGTAACACCCCGGTCGTCATCGACGACACCGCCGACGTGCTGCTCGCCGTCAACTCCATCATCCACTCCAAGACCTTCGACAACGGCATGATCTGCGCTTCCGAGCAGTCCGTGACCGTCATCGACACCATCTATGACCAGGTCAAGGCCGAGTTCCAGAAGCGCGGCTGCTACTTCGTCAAGCAGGGTGCCGAGATGGAGGCTCTGCGTGCCGCCATGTTCAAGAACGGCGCTCTCGACCACCGCATCCCCGGCATGGCTGCCGCCAAGATCGCCGAGCTCGCCGGCATCGAGGTTCCCGCCAAGACCAAGATCCTGATCGCCGAGGTCACCTCCACCGACCCCGCCAAGGAGGAGTTCTCCCACGAGAAGCTCTCCCCGGTCCTGGCCATGTACCACGCCAAGGACTTCCAGGAGGCCGTCGACAAGGCCGAGCACCTGGTGCTCGCCGGTGGCCCGGGCCACACCGCCTCTCTGTACGTGCACCCCGCCCAGGCCGAGAAGATCAGCCTGTTCGAGCACGTCATGAAGGCCTGCCGTATCGTCATCAACACCCCGTCCTCGCACGGCGGCATCGGTGACCTGTACAACTTTGGCATGAAGCCGTCTCTGACCCTGGGCTGCGGCTCCTGGGGCGGCAACTCCGTCTCCGAGAACGTTGGGGTGAAGCACTTGATCAACGTTAAGACTGTGGCCGAGCGCCGTGAGAACATGCTGTGGTTCCGCGCTCCCGAGAAGGTCTACTTCAAGAAGGGTTCCACGCCCGTCGCCCTCGACGAGCTGGGCAACGTCATGGGCAAGAAGCGTGCCTTCATCGTCACCGACCAGTTCCTCTTCAAGAATGGCAACACCCGCGCCATCGAGGCCAAGCTCGACGAGATGGGAATCGCCCACGACTGCTTCTACGACGTCGAGCCCGATCCGTCGCTGCAGTGCGCACGTCGCGGCGCCAAGCAGATGGCTCTCTTTGAGCCGGACGTCATCATCGCCGTCGGCGGTGGCTCCGCTATGGACGCCGGCAAGATCATGTGGATGATGTACGAGCACCCCGAGTGCAAGTTTGAGGACATGGCCATGGACTTCATGGACATCCGCAAGCGTATCTTCACCTTCCCCGAGATGGGCAAGAAGGCCTACTTCGTCGCCGTCCCGACCTCCTCGGGTACCGGCTCCGAGTGCACGCCGTTCGCCATCATCACCGACAAGGAGACCGGCATCAAGTGGCCGCTCGCCGACTACGCGCTGCTCCCCAACATGGCTATCGTCGACGCCGACAACTGCATGACCGCCCCGCGCGGCCTGACCGCTGCCTCCGGCATCGACGTCATGACCCACGCCATCGAGTCCTACGTCTCCATCATGGCTTCCGACTACACCAAGGGCCTCTCCGAGCGCGCTGCCAAGCTCGTCTTTGAGAACCTGCCCTCCAGCTTCACGAACGGCGCCAAGGACCCGCACGCCCGCGAGGAGATGCACAACGCCTCCTGCATGGCCGGTATGGCCTTCGCCAACGCCTTCCTGGGCCTCAACCACTCCATGGCCCACAAGCTCGGCGCTTTCCATCACCTGCCCCACGGCCTCGCAAACGCTGTCATCCTGACCCGCGTCATGCGCTACAACGCCGCCGAGGCTCCCGTCAAGATGGGTACCTTCTCCCAGTATCCTTACCCCAACGCGCTGCACAACTACGCCGAGATGGCCAAGTACTGCGGCATCGAGGGCAAGGACGACAAGGAGGTCTTCGAGAACTTCATCACGAAGCTCGAGGAGCTCAAGGACTTCATCGGCGTCAAGAAGACCATCGCTGACTACGGTGTTGACGAGCAGTACTTCCTCGACACCCTCGACGAAATGACCGAGCAGGCATTCAACGACCAGTGCACCGGCGCCAACCCGCGCTACCCGCTCATGAGCGAGATCAAGGAGCTCTACCTGGACGCCTACTACGGCCGCGAGCCCCAGGATTACGCCGTCTGCTAGTTTTAGCACGGTTTTTAACGGCGGGGGTGCACGGGTGTTTCACACACCCCCGCCGTCGCTTCTATCGCATCGTTGAAAGGATGCAACCATGCTGCTACCCGATTCCAAGACCGAGCTCGTCCGCCGTGGCAACAAGGTCGTTTACGACCTGGGCGACAAGATTGTCAAGGTCTTTAACGAGACCAAGCCTGTCTCCGACGTGTTCAACGAGGCTTTGAATCTTGCCCGCATCAATGAGTGCGGCATCCGCAGCCCCAAGGCGCTCGAGGTTTCCCAGCTCGAGAACGCCAACGGCTGGGCGCTCGTGACCGAGAAGGTTCCGGGCACCACCCTTGCCGAGAAGATGACTGCCGAGCCCCAGCGCTTTGGTGAGTACCTCGAGATGTTCGTCGACCTCCAGATCGAGATCCACGGCTACACCTCCCCGCTGCTCAACCGTCAGCGTGACAAGTACGCCCGCATGATCGACAGCCTTGATCAGCTCAATGCCACCACGCGCTACAACCTTCAGGAGCGTCTGGACGGCATGACCAAGGAGTTCAAGGTCTGCCACGGCGACTTCAACCCCTCCAACGTCATCGTCGGCGACGACGGCCAGCTCTATGTGTGCGACTGGGCACACGCCACCCAGGGCTCCCCTGCTGCCGACGTTGCCACCACCTACCTGCTCTTTGCCCTCAACAGCAAGGATCAGGCTGAGGCCTACCTGGAGCTCTACTGCGACCGCGCCGACATGCCGATGCAGGTCGTGCGTCAGTGGACGAGCATCGTCGCCGCTTCCGAGCTCGCTCGTAAGCGCAACGTGAACGATGAGTTCCTGAAGAACTGGATCGACGTCGTCGATTATCAGTAATATCTGAGCGATTTATTTCGCATCGGAGGCACAAGGAAAACCCCGAAGCTCATATGGGCTGCGGGGTTTTCCTTTTTAGATATCGAGGATGCCACAAGATAAAAGGACGGCCCGCATCTCCCCGATCTGGAGAAATGAACTGCACCCCAAAACTTGGACGTCTTAAATAAGAACTACGCCGCAAGGGGCT
>CABQXN010000021.1:0-33933 GCA_902468085.1 uncultured Collinsella sp. | reverse complement strand
AGGCCCTTGCGGCCTAGTCGCTATTTAGGGCGTCCAAGATTTGGGGCGCAGTTCACACAGGCCGAGGAGGGTCTTGTTGTCATCGTTGTCTTTGAGCGCTGGTGCCTCGCGCTACAGCCCGCGAATTCGTACGGCCTCGGGCGGAAACTCCTGCTCGCCGGCATCGGTCTTGATGGTCGCGCGGCCCCAGATGTCCAGGCCCGCAAACACGCCCACCGCGAGCGGCAGACCGTTGGGCGACACCGCCGCGACCTGACGACCCAGCAGTGGCACCATGTCAAAGTACTCGCCCAGCACCGGAGCCAGCGGGCCCGCGGCGCCCTGCGGCGTGTTGGCGGCAACCGCCCAGGCGCCCACGCGGGTCAACACGGCGGCGGCCAGCGCCTCGACCAGCGCTTCGTCAGCCATATCCACGCCAAGCTCGCTCAGTGCCGAACGCTCAATATCCACCGTCACGGCACCGAACATGCCCGCGGCACCGGCACCGCCGTTGACGGCGACGCGCGCGAGCGACGTCTCAAACGCGGGCGCGCCGCACACGATGTCACTCGGCCACTGGATGCCCACTTTGCCGGCAAGCCCCAGGCCCGGCGTTGCGGCCGTGCCCGCGAGCACGTCCATCATACCCATTGCGGCCACAAACGGCAGGCCGTGGAAGGCGTGCATGTTCACATCGGGGCGCACGACCAGCGAAAACATCAGCGATGCATCGCCCGCGCTCCACGCGCACCAGCCCGCGGACATGCCCTCGCGGCCCGCGTCGCGCGCCGCGTCGAGCTCGGTGCCAGCGGCAACAGCATTCATCTCGATCATCTACATACGCCCCAATTCGCCCACGATATGGCCCACGCGGTCCTCGGGCTCCTTGACCTCGACGCCGTTGTAGCGGAAGAACCGCGCCGGGTCGTGCATCAGGTCCTCGAGCGGCACCAGCACAAAATCGCGTTCGCCGATCAGCGGATGCGGCAGGCGCAGCTTTTTGCCGCCGTGGGTCTCGCCGTCCATCCACAGCAGGTCCAGGTCGATGGTGCGCGGGCCGTTGGCCTTGGCCTTTTTGGAGCGGTCGCGCCCCAGCTCGGCCTCGATCTTCATAAGCTCGTCGAGCAGCACCAACGGCGCCAGCTCGGTCTTGATCTCGATGACGGCGTTGGCAAACGCGTCCTGGCGCGTCTCGTAGGCAGGCTCGCTCTCGTAGATCTTGGAGGAGTTGGACACGCAGGTGAGTGGAATCTCGGCGATCATCTCGCGTGCAGCGCGGATGTTGTCGCAGCGATGCCCCAGGTTGGAGCCCACAGCCACAAACGCGCGGCGCGGCTGCGGCTTGGCAACCGCCCAGTAACCGTTCAGGAACTGCGCAAAACCCGCGGCGTCGTGCACGCGCACGATGTTGGCACCGGCCTGGATGGCGCCCAGGCACACGCCAAACGTAGCGGCATCGCGCTCGGCGGCCTCGGTCACACCCGAGACGGCGCCCACAAAGCGCTTGCGCGACACGGCGCACATGAGCGGATAGCCCAGTGACGCCATCTTGGCAGTCTCGCGCTGGATGACGATGTCCTCGTTAGCCGACTTACCAAAGCCCGGGCCAGGATCAATGCAGATGCGGTCGCGCGACACGCCGGCATGGATGAGCGTGCGGGCCTGGTCGGACAGAAAGCCCATAACGCGGCGCATGATGGGCGCCGAATCGGGCAGGGTGAAGCGGCGGAGCTGCGAGGTGGGCACGTAGGCTTCCTCGCGGCGGGCGCTGCGGCGCATCATGGCTGCCAGGTGGTCATTGGACTCCGATGCGACCTCGGTGGCTGCGGGCGCGGCCTCGGGCGCGGGCGCGACGGTCTCGGCGGCAGCAACCTGCTCGGCGGCCGGCGTCTCCTGCTCGCTTGCAGGCTCGGACGTGGGCTCCGGTTCGCCAAACGGCAACGAGGGCTGCACCACGCCGCCCGGAAGCTTGGCCTCCGGCTTAGGCTCGCCCAGCAACTTGCCGCGACGGCGGCGAGCCGGCTTCTCGGCCTCACGCGCGGCCTCGGCAGCCGCCTCGCGCGCCTTCTCGGCAACAAACGCCGCTGCCGAGGTATCGAGCTGCACCGTTGCGTGCGTGCGGGTGGGCGCGGCGACCTCGCCGGCATGCATCACGATGACGCCGCAGGTGCTCGTCTTAACAAACTCGACCATCTTGGGATCGGTGAAGCCGGTCACGTCGTTGACAATCGAGGCGCCGCAGCGCACGGCCGCCTTGGCAACCGCCACATGACGCGTGTCGATCGAGACGATGGCGCCCTCCTTGGCCAGCGCGCGCACCACGGGCAGCACGCGGCGAGCCTCCTCGTCGGGGTTGACCGGGGTAAAACCGGGGCGCGTGGACTCGCCGCCCACGTCGATGATGTCGGCGCCGGCGTCGAGCATCGCCAGGCCGTACTCGATGGCGGCATCCGGGTCGAAGTGCTCCCCGCCATCGCTAAACGAATCGGGCGTCACGTTGAGGACGCCCATGATGCGCGGACGGTCAAAGCTGAGCTCATACTTTCCGCACCGCCATGTCTTGCTGTCGTTCGCCATGAACATCCTCCTAAAATGCCCACGCCGCCGAGCTTGGGGAGCTGGCGGCGGGGTCGCTTTGCACTCAGTCTTTCTATTGTATCCGCGCGCGCGGGCTAGAACGCAAACGCGGCCGCGATGTCGCAAGAAATCAGCAGGTCGGCATTTGCATCCTGATCGGTGGGAGCAAGGTTGCATATGGCCAGCGTATCGCCGGTAAAGTAACGCGTAAGGCCTGCCGCCGGATACACCACGAGCGAGGTCCCGCCCACAATGAGGGCATCGGCCGCGGCGATGGCGGCAACGGCACCGGTCAGCACGTGCTCGTCGAGCGGCTCCTCGTAGAGCACTACATCGGGCTTGATGCGGCCGCCGCACGCAGGACACACAGGCGCACCCGCGGCGTCCTCGTGCTCGCGCGAGCAAATCCACTCGGCGCTATAGACCGCGCCGCACGACTGGCAAATGTTGCGATGGACCGATCCGTGCAGCTCGAACACGCGTTGCGAGCCGGCCACCTGATGCAGGCCGTCGATATTTTGCGTCACCACGGCATCAAGCTTGCCGGCGCGCTCCAGCTCGGCCAGCTTGATGTGGCAGCGGTTGGGCTTAGCGTTAAGCGCGATCATCTTGGTGCGGTAAAAGTCGAAGAACTCCGCAGGATGCGCCTCGTAAAAGCTATGCGACAGTATGGTCTCGGGCGGATAGGCAAACTGCTGGTGATACAGGCCGTCCATGCTGCGGAAATCGGGGATGCCACTCGCCGTGGAAACGCCCGCGCCGCCAAAGAAGACCACGCGCTTGTGGGTATCAAAAAGCTCCGCCAGCGCGGCGGAGGCCTGTTTGGGGTTTGATATTTCCTGCGTCATATATGTCCTCCGTCCGTGTCTCCGGGACGGCGGCGTTCGCACTATCACTCGCGGACTCCGCCCCGCTCTTGTTGCGTTAATCTTAAGCCTGCCAACCCCGTCGAAAGGACACCATGCCTCAGACTTACACCTTTGCCTCGTGGAACGTTAACGGCCTGCGCGCCGTGCTCAAAAAGGACCCGAACTTTATCCAGATCGCGCAAGAACTCGACGTCGATATCCTGGCGTTGCAAGAGACCAAGCTGCAAGAAGGCCAGGTTGATATTGACCTGCCCGGCTATCACCAAACCTGGAGCTACGCCGAGCGTAAAGGCTATTCGGGCACTGCGGTCTTTAGCCGCCAGGAACCGCTGCGCGTGCTGCACGCCGACGCGCTGTTACCCTACGCCGGCGAGGGCGAGGCGGCCGAGCTCGTCGCCCAAGCCGCAACCGAGGGCCGCGTCTGCGCGTTGGAGTTCGACAAGTTCTGGTTTGTGGATGTCTACACTCCCAACGCGCAAAACGAACTCGCCCGCATCGACGTGCGCATGGCCTGGGATGATGCCTATCGCGGCTTTTTGAGCGCGCTCGAGCGCGAGACCGGCAAACCCGTCGTGACCTGCGGCGACTTTAACGTTGCGCACGAGGAGATCGACCTTAAGAACCCCAAGTCCAACCGCGGCAACGCAGGCTTTTCGGACGAGGAGCGCGGCAAGTTTACCGAACTGCTCAACGCCGGCTTTACCGATACCTGGCGCGCGGCAAACCCCGACGTCGAGAGCGTTTACAGCTGGTGGAGCTACCGCTTTAATGCCCGCAAGAACAACGCCGGCTGGCGCATCGATTACTTCTTGGTAAGTGATTCAATCGCCAATACCGTGCGCGACACCGGTATCCGCGGCGATATCTTCGGCAGCGACCACTGCCCCGTCACCCTCACGCTAGAGCTCTAGCCCCAAGTAATTCCTGGGGGACAGAGAAAAACAGATCATGTGACCCCCCCTCCCCCCTATAAGTTGCGGTGGAATAGTTCCTGTTTGGGCAGCAAATAGCCAAAAACGAGAACTATTCCACCGCAAGTTCGTGAGGGAACGCGAAATGCCTTACAGCCCGTATTTCACGACGACACGGTCAATGCGGCGACA
The DNA here is from genome assembly GCA_902468085.1 of uncultured Collinsella sp. Lineage (GTDB taxonomy): Bacteria > Actinomycetota > Coriobacteriia > Coriobacteriales > Coriobacteriaceae > Collinsella. The sequence continues at coordinate 29,405 of CABQXN010000021.1, read as the reverse complement.
CCAAGGCTTGTACAAGGCGGCCAAAAACACGCAGGTCGCAAGGCCGTGCGTAATATCGAACGGCACTGCCGTGGCAAGACGCGCCGCGGCACCCGCCCAAGTAAGCGGCTGTACAAAACCAATGATGTCATACGCGTTGATCACGACGCCATAGAGCAGGCCCGACGCAAAGCCGTAGGTCAGCAGCGCCGGCATACGCACGGTGCCATCGGCGCGGTCGAACGCACCCGCATACGCCAGCGCACCGCCAACGTATCCCACGAGCCCCCAGGCATACATCTGCCACGGCGTCCACATGCCCTGCCCAAAAAAGAAATTGCTGGTCAGCGCCGCCAACGCACCGACCATAAAGCCGTTACGACGACCGAGTGTCGCCCCGGCGATAATGGCGATGGCACTCACCGGTTTAAAGTCGGGAATGGGTCCAAACAGGATGCGCCCCGCCGCCGCCAGCGCCGCCAGCACCAGCGTGGGCATAATCTGACGCAGGCCTGGACGCGATGCCTCATAGCCCGCAAAGAACAGCGCAAGCACCAACGCCACCACAACCAGCATGGCCAACGCTGCCTGCTCAACACCCGCCAGCAACGCGGCAGCCATCACCGCCGGCACCGCCAACAACAGCGGGATCTCCAGTTTTGCAAGCAAACGCGAGAAACGACAGTCCGTCATCCCATCACGCCCTATAGAACACGTTGTCGGCAAAGAAGTCGGCCGGGGACTCCATGCAGGCAATCTCGCCGTCAAACATCATGGCGACGTCGTCGGCTACCTGCTCGGCAAAGTCCAAATCGTGCGTAGCCATGATGACGGTGCCGCCAGCCTTCGCATGGTCACGCAGGGCGCGGGCGATGGCGCGGCGACTCTCCAGGTCCAAGCCCTTCGTGGGCTCGTCAAGCAGCAGCAGCTCGGGGCCGATCAGCAGCAGCTTTGCCAGTGCGAGCAGCTGGCGCTGTCCGCCCGAGAGGTCGTAGGGGTGGCGCGTCTCCAGGCCGTCCAGCCCCAAGCTCGCCGCGCGCTCCCGCGCCACGGTCTCGTCATATCCGCAGGCTGAAGCCCATTCCATCAGCTCGACGCACACCGTCTCGGCAACCAGCAATGCTTTGGGATTCTGAGGCAGCAACGCCGCCGAGGCCGCTCCGCGCACCATGCGGCCGCGCTGCAGCTTGGCGGTCTTCGCCAGCACCGAGAGCATCGTCGACTTACCGCATCCGTTGCCGCCCACGATCGCATGCACCGCACCGGCCGAAAACGACGCATCGAGCCCACGCAACACCCAGCCGGACGCTCGATCGTAGCGAAACCAACCTTCCGACAGGGTGGTAGCCGACCCAGCGTGCATTTTTTGGAGTATTCTGCTTCCATCCGTGCGCGAGAAGGCTTCCAAGCCGTTCTCGAGCGACGTTTGCGCCACAAATTCGGACGATTTGTCCAATTCCAAACTTTTTTTCGCGCTCGATACGTCCCCGGGCGGCTCCAGAGAGCCCAAATTGTCCTCACGCCTGCTGAATACTCCGTTTTTTGCACATCGGATGGCACCCCACCCCAACATGTCATCGGAAAACAGCGATTCTCGGCGTCCCAAAGAAGCCATATCCGCCACCTCGCGCACGCGACCGCTCTCAATCCGGTACGCACACGTCGCATACTCGAGCATCGGCCGCGGTTGATGCGTGGCTACAACAACCGTGCAGCCCAGCTCACGGTTCACGCGAAACAGCGCGTGCAGAAAATTCTTCTCGGCAACGGGATCAAGCTGAGACGTGGGCTCGTCGAGTAGCAGCACACGCGGGCGCAGCGCCAGGACGGCGGCAAGCGACAGCAGCTGCTTGCGGCCGCCCGAAAGCGTATCGGTATCGCGATGAAGCCAGTCCTCCAGACCAAAGAAATAGCTGGTCTCGGCAACACGGCGACGCATCTCGTCGCGCGACATGCCTAAGTTTTCCAGGCCAAACGCCATCTCGTGCCACACGGTCTCGCACACAATCTGGTTCTCGGGATCCTGGAACACGTAGCCCACGCGCTCCGCAGACGCGCGCACGTCCATGTCGGCAACGTTCTCGCCCAGCACGCGCGCATCGCCAGTGCGCTCGCCCGCCGGAGCAATCTCGGGCTTGAGCAGCGACAGCAGCGTCGACTTACCCGATCCGGTACCGCCAACAAGCAGCGCAAATGCACCTTGGGGAACAGACCAGTCGAGCCCCTCGAGCACCGTAGCATCAGCCCCGGGGTAGGCAAAGCTCAGGCTCCGCACCTCAATTGCCGGCACATCCGGGCCGCACGCCGCGCCCGACACCGGGCCACTATCCAACCGAGCCATCAGCCGAACCTCTTCTCATCGATCGTATGCAACACGCAGGGCAGCACCATCCAGGCAGCGTACACGGCATAGCCCAGCCACGGCGCGGGCACCGAGAGCTGCGGGTAAAACGAATACTGCGTTGTCGCGGTCCATGCCACCGCCACCGCGGCGGCACCAAACACCGCGAGCCCGACCAGCGCGGCAGCGTCGCCGCGCCCCAGCCGATACCGCGCATACGTCGTACGGCGCGACGCAGCACCCCACCCGCGCGAGCGCATGGCGTCCGCGCGCTCAAGCGAATCTTCCATGCCCCAACCCATCAGCACGCTCGACGCCCGCAGGCGCGATCGCACGGGATCGGTGGGCGCACGCCCCGGTACATCAATCGCATCCTGCACCGCCAGTACCGTGCGGCCGCGGCGCAAAAACTGTGGGATAAGCCGCATGCACATCGAGATCATGAGCGCGAGCACCGGCGCGGCGTTGCCCAAAAGCGCAAGCACCTTGTCGTATTCGAGCATCGATGCCGCGGCCTCAAACCACAGCACGCTCGCCACAAACAGCCCGCCCATGCACAGGCCGTATACCATGCTCTCCAGATACACCGCGCGCACGCCAATACGGAACAGCTCCGTCGAGCCCGAGGCGCTAAACAGCGGATTGAGCACCGCGATGATCAAAATCACCGGCAGCTGCCAGCGAAGCGCCCCCAACGTGCGCGCAGCACCGCGCGTCGCAAGCCCGTACGCCAGCCCGCCCGCAAGCGACAGCGCGATCAGCACCGGTTGCATCGAGAACATGGTGAGCCCCAACGTCAGCACCATGTAGAGCGCCGGCACCGCCGGATGCGACATCGAAAATGCCGCGACAGGTTCGTTGCCCGATTCCTCTCGCATGATATCCACGGGCACCCCCATCCCCTCGCTCAAACCTCAACGCCGCAGCGCCGCCGCCATACAAAACCAGCGCAAACACCACACCAGCGGCCCAAGCCTCAGCTGCCGCGCATCAATCGTTACGCGCTCATCATATGCCTGCGGTATCATATTGCGCCGTGTATCGTTTCCAAACACACGTCTCTATAACGTAACAGGAGATCACATGGACGCAACCGCAATTATCCTCGCCGCCGGCGAGGGCACCCGCATGAAGTCGAACCACTGCAAGGTTTCGCACAAGATCCTGGGTAAGCCCATGGTCCAGTGGATCGTCGACGCCACCATCAAGGCCGGCTGCAGCCGCGTCGTGGTCGTCATCGGCAGCCACGCCGACGAGATGCGCGCCCTCATCGATGGCGCCTACGCCAACAGCGCCACCAAGGTCGAGTGCGTCGAGCAGACCGAGCGCCTGGGCACCGGCCATGCCGTCAAGGTCGCGCTCGAGGCCTGCGGCATCACGCAAGGCCCCGTCGTCGTGCTCAACGGCGACCTGCCGCTCATCACCGCCGACACCGTCGCCAAGTTCGCGCAGACCGTCGCCACCGGCGAGCTCGCCTGCACCGTCATGACCATGACCCCGCCCGACCCCTTCGGCTACGGCCGCATCAAGCTGGGCGCCGACGGCCAGATCGAGCGCATCATCGAGCAGAAGGACTGCACGCCCGAGCAGGCCGCCACGCTGCTGGAGTGCAACGCCGGCTGCTACGCCTTCGACGGCGCGCAGCTCGCCGCCCACATCAACGAGATCGGCAACGACAACGCGCAATCCGAGTACTACCTGCCCGACATGCTCGAAATCCTCAAGGGTCACGGCCAGGCGGTCTCCATCTTCCACTGCGATGACTACCGCGACGGCCTGGGCGTCAACAGCCGCATTCAGCTCGCGCAGCTCACCGCCATCGCGCGCGACCGCATCAACGAGCACTGGATGGCCGAGGGCGTCACGTTCATCGATCCCACGCAGGCCTGGATCGGCCCCGACGCCGTTATCGGCCGTGACACCGTCGTATGGCCGCAGACGCACCTGATCGGCCACGTCACCGTGGGCGAGGAGTGCCAGCTTGGCCCCAACAGCCGCCTCACCGACACCACCGTCGGCAGCGGCTGCGTCATCGATGAGACTATCGCCATCGAGGCCGTCATCGAGAACGGCGTCGACTGCGGCCCACGCGCCTACCTGCGCCCGGGCACCCACATGCTCGACGGATCCAAGGCCGGAACGCACGTGGAGATCAAGAAGTCCACGATCGGCGAGGGCTCCAAGGTGCCGCACCTGTCCTACATCGGCGATACCACCATGGGCTCCGGCGTCAACGTGGGCGCGGGCTCCATCACCTGCAACTATGACGGCGTGCACAAGCACAAGACCGTCATCGGCAAGGATGCCTTCATCGGTTCCGACACCATGATGGTCGCGCCCGCTCAGATCGGCGACGGCGCGCTCGTGGCCGCCGGCTCCGTCATCACCGAGCCGGTCCCGGCAGACGCACTTGGCCTGGGTCGTGCCCGTCAGGTAAACATTGAGGGCTGGGCCGCCGATTATCGCCGCCGTCTGCACGAGGACGACGAGGTATAACGTTTTACCAAGCATCTAAGGAGCTGTTCCCATGGGGGCGGCTCCTTTTTCTATCGTGACCTGCGCGACAGGATGAGTGGTCGGTTCGTGTCCGTTGACGGTAAAGACGTTATCAAGACCCGATTAACCCCGTCGCGCGGTTACAATGCAACAAGGCATCTATATGGCATTCGATATAAAGGAGAAGGGTAATGCCGATTAATGATCCCGAGAAGTCGGAGAATATGCGCAAGTCCATCCGCGTGTATTCCGGTTCCTCCAACCGTCCCCTCGCTCAGAAGATTGCTGAGTACCTTGGGGTCGAGCTTTCGGGCCTTACGCTAAAGCAGTTCGCCAACGGTGAGATTTACGCCCGCTACGACGAGACCGTCCGCGGCGCCGACGTCTTCCTGATTCAGTCCGTGGCTGGCGGCAACGTCAACGACATGCTCATGGAGCTGCTCATCGCCACCGACGCTGCCAAGCGCGCATCCGCCCGCTCCATCACCGCCGTCATCACCCACTACGGCTATGCCCGCCAGGACCGCAAGGCCGGCCCGCGCGAGCCCATCACCGCCCGCCTCGTCGCCAACCTGCTCGAGCGCGCTGGCGTCAACCGCATCATCACCCTCGACCTGCACCAGGGCCAGATTCAGGGCTTCTTCGATATCCCGGTTAACCACCTGTCCGCGCTGCCGCTGTTTGGCCAGTACTACAACGACATGCACTTCGACACCGACAACCTGGTTGTCGTCTCCCCCGATGTGGGCCGCGCCAAGGCCGCCAAGAAGCTGTCCGACATGCTCGGCTGCGACCTGGCCATCGCCCACAAGGGCCGTCCGCGCCACAACGCTGCCGAGGTCATGGGCATCATCGGTGACATCAAGGGCAAGACCTGCATCATCAACGACGACATGATCGACACCGCTGGCACCCTGTGCGCCAACGTCAAGGAGCTCAAGGCTATGGGCGCTGGCGACATCTACGTCTGCGCCACCCACGGCATCTTCTCCGGTCCGGCCATCGAGCGTCTGAACGACGCCCCGATCGTCGAGTGCCTCGTCACCGACGCCATTCCCGTCGAGGTCGGCGGCAAGATCAAGACCATCTCGGTCGCCGAGGAGTTCGCTCAGGCCATCTCCGCCGTCTACCACGAGGAGCCTGTCTCCACGCTCGTCGGCGGCGACTTCGCGCTGTAGTCGCTCGACCCCCACATCCCTCCGGAAGCCCCGGACGCGCCTGCGGGGTTATCACGCGAACGTCCTCGCCGCTTTGCGGCTGCGGGATGTTCGCTTTGATAACCCCTCCCGGCGTGTCCGGGGCTTCCTGCTGTCTCGGGGCAGCTGTTTTCTGAAATGACTTTGCTGCAACCTTTCCTCGCCTTCGGCGGGCGTGGTAGCCTTTGTCGTTGATTGAACTATTTACGTAACGGAGGACAAACATGGCAGCTGCACAGCCGCTCAAGATTCGCATGGTTGCCGGACTTGGCAACCCGGGCGAGGAATATGCCGAGACCCGCCACAACGCTGGCTTCAAAGCAATCGACGAGCTGGCCCGTCAGGCCGGCGTCACGTACTGGAAAAACCAGGCCGGCGCCGAGGTCGCGCTCATCAACATCAACGACCCCGAGGAAGAGGGCGGCAAGCGTCAGATTGTGCTGGTCAAGCCGCAGTCGTACATGAATACCTCGGGCGGCCCCATCTCCAAGCTCTGCCGCGAGTACAAGATCAAGGCCGAGGAGCTGCTCGTAATCCACGACGAGCTCGATATTCCCGCCGGCGACGTGCGTGTTAAGGTGGGCGGCGGCCATGCTGGCCACAACGGCCTGCGCTCCATCATCGACAAGATGGGCAGCCGCGACTTCAGCCGCATCCGCACCGGCATCGGCAACCCTCCCGGCAAGATGGCCGTCGCCGACTACGTGCTTAAGCAGCTGCGCGCCCGCGAGGCCGAGGACTTCCAGGACACCTGCGCCCGCGCGGCCGACGCCGCCGGCCTGGCGATTGTGCACGGCGTAGTCTATGCCCGCGACCATGTCAACGGCGCCGCCTCCGCTAACGGCAAGCACTAAAACCTTCCATTTAGGGACAGGTTTATTTTGGCAGGTTTTATCTGCGGAAACGCCCTAGTTGCGGCATCGCGATAAACCGCGCGCCGCCATACGCACATAGCACCCCAAAGGGGGCCGGCCTCATCACAACCCGAGGCCGGCCCCCTTTGCCGTTTTACCCGATAAGACTGACCAAAATAAACCTGCCCCTATTTGGTAGGCCAAAGTGGATAAACCCTGCTCCCAACCGCCGAAGACACACGTAAGTGACATGTCCATGAGGGTATAATTTGCACCGTATGTCTGCACAACGCCTGTGCACGTACGGTTTTATTCGGGCTACCGTCCATTTCCGTGGAGGCACGGTTCGGCAGCCCTAACAAGAGAGGGGTTCTATGTATAAGATCCTGGAGAAGACGCAGTTCTCGGAGAAGGTGTTCAAGTTCCGCATTGAGGCGCCCGCAATCGCCAAGCATGCGCACGCTGGACAGTTCCTCATGGTTCGCGCCAACGAGACGGGCGAGCGTGTCCCGTTTACCCTGGCCGGCTGGAACGGTGACGAGGGCTGGGTCGAGTTCATCTTCATGGTGATCGGCAAGACCACCGAGATGCTGTCCACCTACGAGGCCGGCGAGTCGCTGCGCGACGTCGTGGGCCCGCTGGGCGTTCCTACCGAGATGGCCGAGGGCCCCTGCGCCGTCATTGGCGGCGGCGTCGGTCTGGCAATTGCCTTCCCTGTCGCCAAGCACCTGGTCGAGACCGGTCACGAGGTGCACGCCATCATGGGCGCCCGCACCAAGGACCTCCTGCTCATGGAGGACCAGTTCCGCGAGCTCCTCGACGAGGACCACATCCATATCACCACTGATGACGGTTCTTGCGGCGAGCAGGGCGTTGTCACCGCTCCGCTGGAGCGCCTGCTGCAGGACAAGGCCGTGAGCCAGGTCTTCTGCGTCGGCCCCGTTCCGATGATGAAGTTCTCGACCCTCACCGCCCAGAAGTACGACACCCCCATCACCGCGTCGCTCAACCCCATCATGGTTGACGGCACCGGCATGTGCGGCTGCTGCCGCGTCGAGGTGGGCGGCGTGACCAAGTTCGCTTGCGTCGACGGCCCCGACTTCGATGCCACTCTGGTCGACTGGGATGACCTTCGTGCCCGCCAGGCCGCTTACCGTTCCGAAGAGGGCGAGTCCCTCAAGGCCTATGAGGAAAAGAGCTGCGCATGCCACTAGTTAACGGTCGTTTCGTTGCCGATATGAAGTCGCCCCGCACCCCCGATAACGAGGAGCCGGCTGCCGAGCGCGCCTGCGACTTCCGCCCCGTCGACAAGGGCTTCACCGAGGAGATGGCGCTGGCCGAGGCCGAGCGCTGCCTCAACTGCAAGAAGCCGTTCTGTGTTGAGGGCTGCCCCGTCAACATCAACATCCCCCGCTTTATCGAGCAGATCCGCGAGAAGGACTTCGGCGGCGCTCTCGATACCATCCGCGAGGACTCCATGCTTCCCGCTATCTGCGGCCGCGTCTGCCCGCAGGAGAACCAGTGCGAGGGCAAGTGCATCCGCGGCAAGAAGTCCGAGCCCGTGGCCATCGGCCAGCTCGAGCGCTTCCTGGGTGACCGCCCCGAGCTCGCCTCCACGCCCAAGATGGCCCCCAAGAACGGCAAGAAGGTCGCCGTCGTCGGTTCCGGCCCGTCCGGCATCACCTGCGCCGGCGAGCTCGCCCGCAACGGCTTTGACGTCACCGTCTTTGAGGCCTTCTTTACCGGCGGCGGCGTGCTGGTCTACGGCATCCCCGAGTTCCGTCTGCCCAAGGCGGTCGTCAAGCGCGAGATTGACGGCCTGGAGGACATGGGCGTCAAGTTTGAGTACAACTCCGTCGTGGGCAACATGGCCACGGCCGAGGAGCTGTTCGAGCAGGGCTTCGACGCCATCTACGTGGCGACCGGCGCTGGCCTGCCCAAGTTCCTCAACGTCCCCGGCGAGAACCTGCCCAACGTCTTCTTCGCGAACGAGTACCTCACCCGCGTGAACCTGATGAAGGCCAACAAGTTCCCCGAGTACGACACCCCCACCAAGCACGGCAAGAACGTCGTCGTCTTTGGCGGCGGCAACGTGGCTATGGACGCCGTCCGTACCGCCAAGCGTCTGGGCGCCGAGCACGCCATCATCGCTTACCGCCGTACCGAGGACGAGATGCCCTGCCGTCGCGCCGAGCTGCACCATGCTAAGGCCGAGGGCGTCGAGGTTCTGCCGCTCGTCTCCCCGCTCGAGTTTGTCGCTGGCGAGGACGGCTCCGTGTGCGCTGTCAAGGTCCAGAAGATGGAGCTCGGCGAGCCCGACGAGTCCGGCCGTCGTCGCCCGGTGCCCATCGAGGGTGCCATCGAGGAGATCCCCTGCGACGTCGCGATCTCGGCTATCGGCACCAACGCCAACCCCTTCGCAAAGAAGATCGGCGGCAAGATGGAGCTCAACAAGTGGGGCTACATCGTCGCCGACGAGGAGACCGGCCAGACCACCGATCCCCGCATCTGGGCCGGCGGCGACATCGTCACCGGTGCCGCTACGGTCATTCTGGCGATGGGCGCCGGCAAGAAGGCCGCTGCCTCCATCACCAAGAGCCTGCTGGGCGAGTAATCACCTGCAGCGCTAGCCATCAAACGGCAAAGTCCCCGTCGAGCACACGCCCGGCGGGGACTTTTTCTATGCCGGCCGCCCAACCACCACAAAGGGGACAGGCACCTTTGTGGTGGTTTGGGGACTTGCCCGGTCGTTTTGTCTCAATCTGTAACAGTAAGACCCTGTTGAGCCTCGTAGTTGTTACAGATCAAGATATTGTGCGAACATCCGCCTGTTCATCTCAATCTGTAACAGTAAGAGCCCAAATTCCTTGCTACGTGTTACAGATCGAGACATTGCGCCGGCGGTCAGACGATTCATCTAAACCTGTAACATCTAAGGCCGTTTTGGCTGGCTAGGTGTTACAGATTGAGATTTTGCTGAAGCCGAGAATAGAAGCTGTCACCAAAACTTAGCGCTTGCGGCGCTTGGTCGCGGCGACACCGGCGGCGGCAACGGTTGCACCGGCGATACCCAGGGCGGCGACCGTCATCGCGGTGGCATCGCCCGTGGCCACCAGGACAGCATCGCTCTTCTTGGCCGGCATGGTTTTCTCAACCGTCTTGGTCGTTGTGGTTGTCGTGGTCGGCTTGGCCGCGGGCTTAGCTTCAGGCTTGGCCTCGGGTTCCACCTCAGGTTTAGCCTCCGGTTTCTGCTCGGGCTTCGTGTCGGGCTTCACCCCAGGCTGCGGCGTCGGCTTGGGATCCGGCGTAGGCTGCGGATCGGGAGTCGGCGTGGCTTCAGGCGTAAAGGTCAAATCGGTGTTGAGCCACAGGGTGTAGATCCAGCCGCTGTCCTCATCGGATACGCTATCCGCGACCTGGTAGCCGCACTCCTGGCCGTTGATCACCAGCTTGGTGTCGGACGTGAAGTAGAAGCCGCGCGCGGACTTGAGGTAGATGCCGTAGCGATAGGTCACGCCGGGCTTAAAGACGTCGATGTGATTCGTGATGTTCTGATCCCAGAACTTCTGAGAGTTCACTTCGCTGCCATCGCTGCCCGTCCAGAACTCACACTGAGGAAGGGAGTTGGAGCCCGTCGGAACATTCGCCGTAAAGACCGGCTTATCGCCTGCCTTGAAGGTGGTCGTGGCGCCGTTGATCTCGATAACGTCGATGGCCCGCCATTCGTCGATCGGCTGCTCGCACAGCATATTGTCAGCGTTTGGCGCGAAGACGCCGTTGACGGTCTTGATGTGGTGCGTCCAATGACCGTTGACGTACATCATGCAGTCATTGCCCACGGTATTGTCGCCCTTGAGCCTCAGCTCGACGGAATACATGTAGAACTTGCCCTCTTCGAAGTGTTCGATCCTCCTCGCGCCCGTCGGATACTTGGCGGGGTCGGAATACCAGAAGGCAACGGGCGTGAGCTCCGCGGGGTCGCTGCCATCCATCTCCTCCCAGCACTCGTAGGCGATCTCGTACTTGTCGGCGTCAGCAGCGGGAATCGTCGCGGTCGCGCGGGGCGCCTCGCCGGGCGCGTAGTCGGTCTTCACGTCGTTGACGTCCAGGTTATGGAGGACTTCGTTTTCCGATGCAACAAGCGTAATTTCGCTATTGATGGCATAGCGGAGGTGATAGTCGTCCCTGGTTTCGTTGACGGTAATCGAGCTGCCCGCGTAGCTGTTGTCACCTTCATAGTCGGTGCCATAGTCAGTTCCGGTATACGTCAGTGCCGCGCCAATATAAAGAACCTCATTGCGCGTGAGTCGATACGAGCCGCCTGCCGCGCCACCCGTAAAGGTCAGCGTCAGCCTCATGTGATCGTCAACAGGCTCAAAGTGAGCCGTCACATCGGACATAGATGTGTCCTGGACTTCAGCCAGGGTGCCCGAAACAGCATCGGCCCGGTAGTACTTGGTTTCGACAAGTTCGCAGAGCGGCTCATCCGGCATGCCACCCTCAACATCGGGAAAATCATAGGTGTACGACTGACCCTTTTCGAGCGTGATGTTGTCCGGAAGCACGCAGTCCGTGTAGTGGGAAACCACGGTCGTATTGACCCTAACGCCGCTCCCGCCTGTCACATCGGTCACGCCACAGGGCATGATGGCGTCGCTTGTCGGCGTGGCGGAGGTGTCGCTGGGAGTGTTTTGCTCAGCGGGTGTTGCATCGCTAGATTCATCGGTGGTATCAGCCGGAGTCGTCTGCTGAGGTTCAGCGACGGTTTGTGCCGTCGGAGCATCATCAGTTGCAGGCGCGGTCGCCGGAGCCGCATCCTCCGCAACCGCCGGTGTCACCGGAGCCGCGGCAACCTCACCAGTCGCAGCGGCGGGATCCGCACACTCGGTCGCAAGCGCCAAACTCGGCAGTAGCAGCTGACCAACCATAAGCGCACACGCACCGACGCTCGCAATCCTCACACCCACGCAGCGCCAAGTACCATGAACCAGCAAGCAAGTGCGTTCGCGCTGGGCCTCCTTATCAAAGTGGCTTCCGTACATAACGGCCTCCTTGGTCGTAGGGACATACCACCATAAAGGCGCCTGTCCCCTTTGTGGTGGTCCTGTACAACCAAGATGCGCCAAATGACTCTATACGCCTAGGTTCGTAGATGCGAACCTAGGCCTCTACCTGCGGAAATACAAAGAGCCGCCGCAAGGGCATTTATGCCCACGCGGCGGCTGAAAATGGCTATGAAAGCTTGCACTAGCGGTTGCGGCGCTTGGACGCAACGAAGCCGGCGCCGATGACGGACGCACCGGCAATTCCGAGGGCCGCTGCCGCCGTCGCGGCGCTATCGCCCGTGGCGGCCAGAGTGCCCACGGACTTCTGAGCCGCAACTGCCTTCGCGGCCGGCTTGGAGGCAGCAGCCGTGGAACTCGCCTGAGTCGGCGTCACGGACGGCGTGCCCGTCTCACTTCCACCGCCTGGCTGCGGCGCAGGAGCCGGGGTGGGCTCAGGCTGCGGCGTGGGCTCGGGCGCGGGATCGGGCTGCGGCGTGGGTTCGGGCTCGGCCGCATCCCCGTAGCTGATCACCACGTTGCGGGCGACCTCGTTGGAGGTCTTAATATCCTGGATAGTGGACGACCCGGCGGTGCCGATGACGAGTCCGTTTCCGGCGGTGTCGTAGTCAAGTCCGTTTCCGGCAGTTTCTCGCACGGTGCCGCCGGCGGGAGTCGTAATCACCGACCCGTACATGATATCGAGTGCGGGATTCATAGACGGTCCCCCGCCCGTGGTCTTTCGGTTGACAACATAGATCCCCGCTGTCAGGCCCGACGCCTCAACATTCGATTTGAAAATCCTAATCTGGGGCCTTTCCAGATCGTCATATCCTGCGGCGATGATTCCGTAGTCCTCTCGACGAGGCCCAGGGTTGGGTTCGCTCACATTTCTGCCAGTACGCACTGTGAGGTTCGATTTTTGGACAAGCATCCACGTCGAACCGCCCTCCGCCTGCGCGTCAATGCCCCTCGAAGACAACACCGCATCGCCGGCAAGTATCTCGACATCAGCTCCGTTGACGATCTGCAAGAACGTGTTCTTGTTGATGCCAAGCGTATGGATGCCTGCAGAATAATACGGGCCGTCCGCCGTCTTAATTGCAACCTTGGCGCCATCGATCGTGACGTCGCCCCCGTGCACGGAGACATAATCCGGTTCTTCCTGACCGCTTTCCCGAGCAACGCGACCGCCCGGCTTCCCATCGGCAAAGATGCCATAGACGCTTTGCGGCGGCCGGTGTAGCCCATCCGCCTTCTTTGCCTCTATTTTAACGTCGGCGCCCTTGTCGATTTTCACGTTGCCCGATTTCGCGCGAATACCGTTTGAGCAATAAAAGCTACCCGTAGATATCACGTTAACACTGGATCCACTTATAGTGATGTCTCCATTCGTGACACCATCGCCCGACGCAGTAAGCACATTATCCTGAGCCGTCGCGTTGAGGGTCCCCTCCCCCGTGATGGCGAGATTGCCGTCCTTGACCTCGATGGCGCTCTGCCTGGCATCGGCCGTTACGGTGTTGATGCCTGTAACGTCGATGGTGAGGTTGCCCTTGGCGCCGATGGAGCCGCCGTCGTAGCCGTTGAGCTTCATGTCGTCGGCGCCGTCCCAGGACCAGGTTCCCGCCTCGTCGCCGGCGGCGGTGCCCGCGTCGTACTGCGTGCCGCCGACGTTGACCCAGTCGGCGGCGAGCGCCACGCTCGGCAGCAGCAGCTGGCCGGCCACGAGTGCGCAGGCCCCCGCGCAGGCGAGTTTTGCACCCACGCGGCGCCATGTTCCGTGGGAGAGCGTGCACGAGTGGCCGTGGTCGATTGGGTTGTCATGGATTTGCGTTCGCATGTGAGCCTCCTTGTCGTAAGGGGTGCTTCTATAACACCATGTTACGGGAAGATATCCGGATCCCGGGGCACAAATTCTCATGTGGCGCACCTGCCAGCGCAAAAGGCAACGAGCACGCTATTGCCAAGCGCGCCCCGCCCCCCCGAAAGGCCCACCCCCTACCGTCATGGCCTACAATCGAGGACACGATTATTCGTCCACCCGAAGGACCGTTCTTGAACCTGAGTAAGCCTAAAATCAACGCGCTTCTGGCACTCGCACTGTTTACCTTCGCCTTCCTTGCTGCCGAGTTTCGCTTCGATATCAATATCGGGCTACTCGCCGGCGCCGAGCGCGTTGTGCTCGCACAGGGCCTTATCCTTGGCGCCAGCGTGATCGGCTTTATCGGATATGCGCCGCTGCTCGGGCTCGCACAGCGCAAAGGCCACTCATTGGCAGCCGCCAACGCCGCTGTTCCCATCGCCATCCTGGGATTGACCCAGATCCAGTCCCCCACGGGCCCGCTTGCCCTCGAGATTCTGGGGTGCGTGGCGTTCTTTGGACTCGGCCTGTTGGGCGCCGCCACTCACCACGCCTTTTCGTTGATATTCCAGGATGACCCCAAACTCGCCACTGACGCAGGAGCAGCCTATGCCGCGGGCATCCTGATGCAGTTCGCCATCAACCTGCTCGATTGCGGCGGCATCGCAGAGCTCATCGTCCTGGGCGCCGCAACAATCATCATCTCTGCCCTCGGCGCTGTTCCTCAAGAGACCGCCGAGAGCCCGAACTCCCGTATCAATCCCTTTGTTGAGCCATCGCACGCCCTCGCCAAGCAGGCATGTTGGAGCATCGTGCTCGTCATGATTCTCGCCTGCCTGTTCTCTACTCTCGATAACGTGGTCACGTTCTCCAACGCCCACGGCACCATCGCCGTGCAGACCTGGCCGCGCCTCTTTTTGGCAGCGAGCGGTCTCGTCGCCGGTATCGTCTTTGATCTTGCCGAGCGTCGCTACATGGGTCTCATCATGCTCGGCGTCACGGTACTTTCCACCATCTCGATCTTGGCCGTGGAGGCCGGCGCCGACCCCAACTTGGGCCTCATCGTCTTTTATCTGAGTTCGGGCTTTTTTGTCACGTTCTTTACCGCCACGTTTACGCAGCTGGCGCCGCGCATGCACACGCCCGCACTGTGGGCTGGCATGGGCCGCGCAGCCAACAACGTGTGTGCGTTCACTACGTCGGGCATCTCGCTGGCACTTGTGACCTCGGGCAATGTCGCCCTCATCATGATCGGCGCGCTCATGCTGCTTGTGGCGGCGAGTGTGGCGTTTGTAGCCGCGGGCCTGTTCCGCCTGCCCCAAACCGAGCAGGAGCGCGAACACCAGCAACAAGCCGAGAAAGCACTCGCTGCGCCGAGCATCGAAGAGCAACGCCAGGCCTTCATCGCCAACCACGCTCTCACCCCGCGCGAAGTCGACGTGCTCATAGCCGTGACCCAGGATGAACGCCCGCTCAAGCAGATCGCCGAGGAGCTCGGTATCTCGATGCGCATGGTACAGCGCCACCTGAGCTCTATCTACCAAAAGACCGACACGCAGACGCGCGCCGGTCTCACCAAGGCCTTTCCCTCGGCCTAAAACAAAAACCACCACAAAGGTGTCTGTCCCCTTTGTGGTGGTTTTTGGTCGGTTAGCCTTCGAACTGCGCTACTTTGTAGCGGTAGGCCGCGGCGATGACGTCCTTGCAGCCTTCGCGGCCCAGCTTGGCGCGGTTGACGACGATGTCCTTGCCGCTCGTCATCTTCCACTTTCCGGCACTGTAGCGCTTATAGAACGCCTCGCGCGCCTTCTGCTGCTGCTTGACCAGCTTGGCGCCCTTCTTTTTGTTAAGGCCACGCTTCTTGCGCACGATCTCGACGCGGTCCTCAAATGGCGCAGTCACCAGCACGGCGATGTGGTTGGGGTTGTTGCGCAGCAGATAATCGGACAGACGGCCTTCGATAATGCAGCTCTCGGTCTCGCCCAGATCCAAAATCACCTGGCTCATCTTTTGGAACAACTTGTCCGAGTACGAACGCGCATCGTAGCGGTCGGGCAGAAACGCCATGTTCTCCACGGCCAGACGCTCGTCGTAGGCGGCCATCTTGTCGAGCGACTCGCCCGCGCGCAGCGACGCACGCACCAGCAGCTCGTTATCGTACAGCGGAATCCCCAGCTCATCGGCAAGGATACGGCCAATCTCGTGGCCCTCGGCACCAAAGTCGCGCGCGATGGTAATGACCACAGGACTCTTCTTGTTCTCCAGATCGCTCATCGCGATTCCTTTCTCTATGTGACAAAGGGACTGTCCCTTTGTCACATTCTACGCTGCCACCATTCGCCTCTGATATGCCCTCACCAGCAGCGAGATACCAAAGTTGAGCACAAAGTACATCGCAAACACCAGGCCATAGAGCATAAGCACCTGCGACAAGTCGATCGCATGCGCCATCACGACGTTTGCCGTGTACATGAGCTCGGCCACGTTAATGCCCGAAAGATACGAGCTGTCCTTAATGACGGTCGTGCACTGGCTAAACAGCGCCGGAATGATCGTCTTAAACGTCTGCGGCAGAATGATGTAGCGCATGGTGGCAAAGAAGCCGAAGCCCTGGCTCTGCGCTGCCTCAAACTGGCCGCGCGGAATCGAGTTGAGGCCGCCGCGCACAATCTCGGCCATAACGGCGCTGGTAAACAGCGTAAAGGCGATGGTCGAAATCACGATGTCCAAACCCTGTACCGTAAAGTAGATAAACAGGATCCACAGCAGGTTCGGCGTGCAACGGAACAGCTCAATATAGGCACTCACCAAAATACGGAACGAGCGGGGCGCATAGCTTTTAACAAGCGCCAGCACCGTGCCAAAGATGAGCGAGAAAAAGATTGACAGCGCCGAGATCTCGATCGTCTTAACAAAGCCGCCCCAAATGTAGAGCAGGTTGGTCGCGTTGAAGATTTCCATGCGCTAGGCCTCCTCTACGTTGTCGAGCCCCAGCTCGGCCAGGCTCACGCCGCGCGGACGCTCCTTGGAGCGGCGCTCGAGCCACTGCACCAGCATGGCGAGCGGAAAGCAGATGATGAAGTACATAAGGCAGCAGACGATGTATCCCTGCAGGTAACCGTACAGGCTCACAAAGTTGTCGGAACGGTACATAAGGTCGCCGCCGGCCACAAGCGCCAGCACCGACGTGTTCTTGACCAGGTTGAGCGCCTGGTTACACAGCGGCGGCAGAATGATCTTGAACGTCTGGGGCAGCACGATGTACCAGTAGGCCTGCGCACGGGTAAAGCCCTGGCTCTGGGCCGCCTCCATCTGACCGCGCGGAACCGCCTCGATACCAGTGCGGATGACCTCCGAAATGTAGGCCGCGTGATACAGGCCCACGCCCAAGAAGCCCAGCACGAACGGCGCGATACGCACCGGCTGATCGGCACCGGTTATGGCCTGCAAAAACTGCGGACCGGCCATGTACATAAAGAGCACCTGTACGGGCAACGGGGTGTTCTGGTAAAACTCCACGTACACGCGGCTTATGGCGCGCAGCACGCGCGAGCGAGTGGTAGAGAACACGCCCAGCAGCGTGCCCAGCACCAGCGACAGCAGCAGGCCGGCAACGACCACCTGCAGCGTCACGCCAAAGCCCTCCCAGAAGGGCCCCATGTTTTGGAATGTCGTCGACCAACGGTCGGCGTCAAATAATCCTTCGAGCATTTGATTCCTTCCTTGGACGATGCGCCTATACAAGACCCCAGGTCTTGACCTCTTGGTCGAGCCAGCCGTCGGCCAGGCGATCGCAAATCACCTGATCGACCACGGCCGAAAGGTCGCAGCCCTTCTTGGTCGCCACGCCGTAGCCCTGCTCACCAAACTTGACCTCGGGCTGCAGCAGCTCAACGGTCTCGTTCATGTAACCGGCCAGCGTGGAGCGGTCCATGGCAAAGACGTCGATATTGCCGGCATCGAGCGAACTCTTGATGATGGGGTAGCCGCTAAAGGCCCTAAACTCGGGCTCGCAGCTAAAGCCGTTGTCCTTGATCATCTGCTCGATCAGGCCCTGCGTGGTAGCACCCTGGCTCACGCCAATGACCTTGCCGTCCAGGTCCTCAATCGAGGTAAAGCCCGAACGCTTCTTGACCATGAGTCCCACGTAGTCGGTACGGTACGGCGTCGAGAAATCCCAGCTCTTCTTGCGCTCGTCGGTTATGGTGTAGGTCGCCGCGACCACATCGAGCTGGCCGTTATCGATCAGCGGGCCGCGCGTCTTGGGCGTTACGTCGGTAAACTCGACAAGCTCCTGGGCACGGGCATCCTTGTAGCTCACGCCAAAGACGGCAGCGGCGATCTGGTAGCACAAATCGACTTCCATGCCCTCAAAGCGGCCCTTGGCGGTGTCGTAATAGCCGTAACCGGGAACGTCCTTCTTAACGCCGGCATTCAGATGGCCACGCGACTTAATGGCCGCAAGCTTAGACCCCTTGTCGGAGCCCTCGCCGCTGGTGGAGTTGCCGCAACCGGCAAGCGCGGTCCCCGTCAGCGCAAGCATACCGGCGCCCGCCAGCTGCAAAAAGTGACGGCGCGACACGGCCGCCCTCGTCATATCCGTCATGTCCATCACCGCGCCTAGTGCAGAATCTTGGACAGGAACTCGCGGCAACGCGGGTTCTCGGGGTTATCGAAGAAGTGCTCGGGCGTGCCCTCCTCCAGGATGCGGCCGTCCTCCATAAAGATGACACGGTCGGCCACCTGGCGCGCAAAGCCCATCTCGTGCGTCACGCAGATCATGGTGATGTCCTCCTGCGCGAGCTCAATCATAACGTCCAGGACTTCCTGGACCATCTCGGGGTCGAGTGCCGAGGTCGGCTCGTCAAACAGGATGATAGGCTGCTTGGTGCACAGGGCACGGGCGATGGCGATGCGCTGTTGCTGACCACCCGAGAGATTCTGCGGATACTCGCCGGCCTTATGCGCCATGCCAACACGCTTGAGCGCGGCAATGGCGATCTCGGTCGCCTCCTCCTTGCTCTTCTTTTGCAGTTTGATGGGCGCGAGCGTCAGGTTGCCCAGCACCGTCATGTTGGGATACAGGTTGAACTGCTGAAACACCATGGAGCTGTACTTGCGAGCCATCTCCAGGTGATTCTTCTTGGTGAGCGGCGTACCGTCGATGACGACCTCGCCCGACGTGGGTTCCTCCAGATAATCGACGCAACGGATGAGCGTCGACTTACCCGAGCCGGAAGGCCCGATCATTACGAGCTTCTCGCCGCGCTTGACGGTGAGATTGATATCTTTGAGCACATGCAGGTCGCCAAAGTACTTGTTGAGATGCTTGATCTCGATCATGTCTGCCATGAATGTCCCTTCCCTGCGTTTACACGAGTTGAACTATTGTACGGAAAGAACCGCGTTTCCGCAGCCCACACTACATTCCCGTAAAGAACCCGCAACCTTTAACCCACTCATTGGGGACAGGCTTAAATGAGTACCCGCTCATTAGGCACTCATTTAAGTCTGTCCCCAATGAGCGCCGAAAATAATACAACCGCCCTTGTTGAGCATAAGTCAGCGAAAACCCGTACACGCGAGCAAGGTGACGTGAAATGAAAGGGCGCAGACCTTATGGTCGCGCCCTTGAAATTGAACGTCAGATTGCCGTGTGTACGGGTTTGCAGCGTCGAGCCGTTACGCGGTTTGGTAAAACCGCGTAACAAATTACGCAAGCTTTGCGCCAACAATCTTGGCAGCCGCAGGCTTATCGAAGTTGCCACCGGTGGCCTTGCCGAGTGCACCCATAACCTGGCCCATCTGCTTCTTGGACGTGGCGCCCAGCTCGGCGATAACCTGCTCGATCAGGGCCTCGAGCTCCTCGCCCGAAACCTGCGCGGGCAGCAGGCTCTCCAGAATCTTGACCTGCTCGGTCAGGTTGTCGGTACGCTCTTGGTCGGTGCCGGCCTTGATGGACATCTCCAGCGTCTCGCTCGTCTGCTTGATCAGACGCTTGATCATGCTGTTGACGTCTTCCTCGGTCACATCGCGGCGCTCGTTGACCTCGATATTCTTCACCTCGGCCTTAACCTGGCGAATGATGGACAGGCGGACCTTGTCCTTGGCCTTCATGGCGGCGATCATTTCCTTCTGCAGCTCTTCGTTGGTCATCTGCAAATCCTCTCTAATTGCGTGGGCGGCACTCGCGCGAGCACCGCCCCATGATTACTCAGTCGTCGACGAATCGTCGGTCGAGCTCTTGGTGACGCCCTTCAGGCTCACGTTATAGGGTACGTCCTTGGGCATGGGGTTGACGGTAATGTCGGCGTCCTTCTTGTACTGCTCCAGCCACTCGCTGTACGCGGTGCTGGCCGCCTGCGTCTTCACCACGTTGGAGACATACTTCTTGATGGCCTTGGGCACCTGGTTGATGTCATCGACCTGATTATCGACATGGAAGTAGTCGGTGCACTTGATGATGTGGTAGCCATAGGTCGACTCGACGACGTCGCTCACATCGCCCTTGTTGAGCCCCTCGAGCGCCGCCTGGTAGCTGTCGACGAAGGTGGTGAGCTTATCCCAGCCCACATCGCCCTTCTTCTCCTTGGAACCGGCGTCCTCGGAGTACTGCTCAACGGCGTCCTCAAAGCTCAGCTCACCGGAGTTGATCTTGTCCAGGCACTCCTGCGCCTTGGCCTTGGCGGCAGCCTTGTCCTCGTCGGAAGCATCGGAATCAGCCTTGATCAGGATGTTCGACGAGCGGCGAGCATCGTTGTAGTTAGACAGGTTCTCGTTGATGTAATCGACGATCTCGCTGTCCTTGGGCTTGCTTGTGGGCGCTACCGCATCCTTGAGTTTCTGCTGCGCCAGACTCTCCTTGAGCGAATCCTTGTAGGTGTCCTCGGTATAGCCGTAGGTCTTGAGGGTCTTCTTAAAGGCCTTGGCACCGCCCGCGCTCTTGCACGCGTCCTTCCAAGCCTTCTCGACCTCCTCATCCGACACCGTCACGCCGTTCTCCTTCTGTGCCTGCTGAAGCAGAATCTGCTGCGTGTAGGAGTCGATGAGTTGCTTGCGGTACTTCTTGGGCGTGAGGTCGTTGTCGACCAGATACTGCGCCCAGTCCTTGTCCTTGGTGTAGCCGTAGGACGTGCGCATGCTCATGATCTGCTTGGTCACGGTGTCCTCGGTGAGGTTGGTGCCGTTGATAGTAGCAGCAACACCGCCGGTCAGCTTGTAGCCCGAGGTGTCCTCAGCCCGCGACATAAGGCCGGAGCACGCCATCGCCGAGACGGAAAGCAGCATCGCCAGCACGCCGATGACCACCAGGACGATCTTGACGGTCTTAGACACGTACGTCTTGCGCTGCTTCTTGCGAGAGCTGGAGGCAGCGCGAGCCTGCTGCTCGGGCGTCGGCGCGGCCTCGGAGTTCTTTTTCTTATTTGCCATAGTCGGCCTTTCGCATAACGAATCGAACAAACGCCATTGTGTCACAACGCGGCCCCCGCGGCACGCTTGGTACATTGGGGGCAGGTTAATCTGCACCATTTTGGTGCAAAGGGGGCAGATGCGGCACTTGGCAGTTGGGGACGTTCTTTATGTGCCGGCAGTTAGGGACAGTCCCCCAAGTGCCGACAGAAAAGGAACGTCCCCCAAGTGCCGACTCAGCCCCACCTTAGAAGTGGCGGCGGATGGCGTCGACCATACCCTGGGGCGTGGTCTGGCCGAGCACGTCGGCTGCGGCATCGGCGCCCATAAAGATGTTCATGAGCGCTTGCAGGGCCTCGACTTGGCCGCCCGGCTCGGCAATGCCCAGATTAATGACGATCTGCGCCGGCACCGGAGCGCCCATGCCAGCCATAGCGTTAAATGTCACGGGCGCGGCGGGCTTCACCACCGCGATATAGGGCTTGGCCACAAACCCCGGGTCGGTGTGCGGGATAGCGATGTTGGCCGCCGGCATGGCAAGGCCCGTGGGATAGGCATCTTCACGCGTGCGGACGGCGTCGAGCCAACCGGATGCAATGTAGCCACGTGGTGCAAGCTCGCCCTCAAGCCGCGCGAACACCTCATCCGGCGTCGCACACTCCCAATCAAAAAACACCAGCTCAGGCGTAAACAGCGCTTCGTTATCCGCCATGCGCTCACCTCTCTCTCACCTAGCCATCGGGGACGTTCTTAAATGACTAGTCGTTAAAGAACGTCGCAGGTGACTACCCAAAACAAAGGGTGGCCACGTGCGCCTTGGCGCCAATGACCACCCTGACTACTCGGCTAAATTGTACTGTGCGCCGCTAGCCGCGAGGCGCGTCAATTGCGACCTTGCCGCTCTCCAGCACGTGGACGCGGCCGTCGGCGAGCATTTGCACGACCTCGGGATACAGCACGTGCTCAATCGCGTGGATGTGTTCCTCGAGCGTGTCGACATCCCAGCCCTCCTCAACAGCCAGCGCACGCTGGGCGATGATGGGACCGTTGTCGTAGATCTCGTTGGCAAAATGCACGGTCACGCCAGTTACCTTGACGCCGCGCGCAAAGGCATCGTCGATCGCATGCGCGCCGGTAAAGCTCGGCAGCAGTGCCGGATGCAAGTTGACCACGCGGTTGGGAAACGCCGCCAGCAGCGGCGTGTGCACCATGCGCATGTAACCGGCCATGACCACATATTCGCAGCCGCGCTCGAGCAGCTCGTGCGCGATGATCTCGTCGGCGGCGATGGGGTCGGCGTAGACATCCTTGGACAGCGTAAGCGTCTGGATGCCCGCGCGCTCAGCGCGCTGCAAACCCTTAGCCGAAGGACGGCTCGACACCACAAGCTCAATCGAAGCGTTGAGTTTGCCGGCAGCGATCAGATCGATCAGCGCCTGCAGGTTGGTACCCGAACCGCTGATGAGCACACCGATCTTGAGCGGCTCGGCCGTATCGGTACCGGTCGGACGGGTATAGGGCACAAAATCCAGGCCCTCAGCAGCAGTCATCTGCTCGTTAGCGCTCATCGGAGTACACGACCTTACCGGAGCCCTCGACGCACTCGCCCACGCGGAACGGCTTCTCGCCCAGCGCGACCAGGGCCTCGGTCACGGCAGCCTCGTCCTCGGGGGCGACGATCAGGCACAGGCCAACGCCCATGTTGAAGGTCTTGCATGCCTCGTTGGGCGCGAGCTCGGCCTGACGCGACACGTAGGTGATGACGGGCGGAACATCCCAGCCCATCTCGGCGCCGTTGCGGGTGACCACGGCATCGACGTCGTCGGCGAGCGCGCGGTTGAGGTTCTCGGTAATGCCGCCGCCGGTGATGTGGGCAATGGCATGAACGTTGGCGCCACCGCGGAGCAGCTCCAGGATCGGCTTCACATAAATGCGCGTGGGGGCCAGCAGGGCGTCGGCCAGCGAAGCGCCGCCGAGCTCCTCGAGCGGACGGCTCAGCTCCTCGGCCTTAGCGGCGGCCTCGGACGTACCCGGCTTGATACCGTCGACACCGATGACCTTGCGCACGAGCGAGTAACCGTTGGAATGCACGCCGGTAGAAGGCAGGCCCAGGATCACATCGCCGGGGCGAACGTTCGCGGGGTCGAGCATCTTGGGACGATCGACAACACCCACGGTAAAGCCGGCAAGGTCGTAATCGGCGGGGGCCATGACGCCCGGGTGCTCGGCCATCTCGCCGCCCACGAGCGCGCAGCCCGCGAGCTTGCAGCCGTCGGCCACGCCCTTGATGATCTTTGCCATGTGCTCGGCCTCAATGTGACCGATGGCAACGTAATCCAGGAAGAACAGCGGCTCGGCGCCCGAAGCCAAAATGTCATTGACGCACATGGCGACCAGGTCCTGGCCCACCGTCTCGTGACGGTCCATGATCTGGGCGAGCACGAGCTTGGTGCCCACGCCGTCGGTGCCGCTGATCAGAATCGGGTCTTCCATATCCTTAAGCGCGGCGGCCGAGAACAGGCCACCAAAGCCACCGATGCCGCCGATAACCTCGGGGCGATTGGTGTCCTTAACCATCTGCTTAATCGCGTCGACGGCACGGCCGCCCTCGGCGGTATCGACGCCGGCATCCTCATACGTCACATGCTTGCTGTCGCTCATCTGAGCCTTCCTCTCCCACTACCGTGGCGCCGCGCGGGCGCCAAACGGTGCTCATAGTTGCGTTCATTTCGGCGCGCGCCATAACAACGCGCGCCGCTCAATCAACAAAACAGCAGGTAAAACCTACCAAAATAAACCTATCCCCACATGGCAGGTTTTAGGCCTCACCGTGCTTCTCTTCCCAGCTGCGGTCGTCGTATTTCTCGACCACGGCGTCGTCATCAAAGTGCAACGGCTTGTCCAGGTTGCGGGGCTTAAAGCCCTCCATGAACTTGTCGCGGCCAAAACTCTCGGGAATCGCCACGGGGTAGCGGCCGGTAAAGCACGCATCGCAGTAACCGCCCTTGGGCATGACCTTAAGCAGGCCCTCGACCGAAAGGAAGGCCAGCGAATCGGCGCCGATATACTCGCAAATCTCGTCGACCGTCTTGTTGGCGCTGATAAGCTGCGACTGCACGTCGGTATCGATACCGTAGAAGCACGGCCAGATGACCTCGGGTGAGTTGATGCGGATATGAATCTCCTTGGCGCCAGCGTTGCGTAGCATCTTGACGAGCTGCACCATGGTGGTGCCGCGCACGATGGAGTCGTCGATGACGACCAGGCGCTTGCCCTCGATGTTGTCGCGCAGCGGGTTGAGTTTCATACGCACGCCCATGGCGCGCAACTCCTGCGTAGGCTCAATAAACGTACGGCCCACGTAGCGGTTCTTGATAAGGCCCTCGCCAAAGGGAATACCGCTCTCGTGCGAATACCCCTCCGCGGGCGGCAGGCCGGAATCGGGCACGCCGATGACCAGGTCGGCCTCGACGGGCTCCTCATGTGCCAGCTGACGGCCCATGTCGTAACGGCAGGCATAGACGCTCTTGCCGTTCATAATGGAGTCGGGGCGGGCAAAGTAGACCTGCTCAAAGATGCAGTTTGCGGGCTCTTCGGCGGCAGGCACGCCCTGCTCGGATACCAGACCCTCGGCGCTGATGCGCAAGATCTCGCCGGGACGGACGTCACGGACGTACTCGGCGCCCACGATGTCGAGTGCGCAGGTCTCGGAAGCAACGACCCAGCCGCCGGCGCGGGTGACATGGGTGGTGGCGTCGACCGTCGCGGCGCCGTCCTGCGACGGCAGCTGCGAAACGGATGCGGCATCGGCCTGGTCCAGACCCTCGTCCACCAGCTTGCCCAGCACGAGCGGGCGAATGCCGTGCGGATCGCGGAATGCGTAGAGCGCCTGCTCGTTAATGAGCGTCATGGCGTAGCCGCCGCGCACGAGCTCCATGGTCTTGCGAATGCCCTCGCGCAGATGGCCTGTACGCTGGGTAAAGTAGCCGATAAGCTTGGTCGCGACCTCGGAATCCGAATTGGAGAGGAACGGCACGCCCAGCTCGATCAGCTGGCGGCGCAGCTCGTCGGTGTTGACCAGAGTGCCGTTGTGAGCAAGCGCGATAATGACGCTGTTGATGGTAGAAAGATGCGGCTGCGAGGCTTCCCAGCTCTTGGCACCGGCGGTGCCATAGCGCACGTGGCCCACGGCCAGCTGGCCGGAGAGCGTCGACAGGTCGGCGTTGGAGAACACGCGATCGAGCAGTCCCAGGTCTTTGCGAACCATAACCGTGCCGCCATCACCCACGGCGATTCCCGCCGATTCCTGGCCGCGATGCTGCAGCGCGCGCAGACCAAAGTACGTCAGTCGAGCCACATCGCGATCGGGTGCCCACACACCAAAAATGCCGCATTCCTCATGCAGCTGGTCGGAGTCCGGATCATACGTCGACATGGTCTTCACCTGTCCCGCGGCACGCTCGGCCGCGCGGATGGTTTCTTGAGACATGGCATCCCCTCAGAGCCTCGTTATTTGGCGTTACCTGCCCTATTATACGCACGGCAAGACAAGCACTCCCGCGCATGAACAGCGCTTTTTAAAAGCCCACCGAGCTTATAATCCGTTTTGCAGCCAAACATTTTATTGGGCAACCGCCTCGGGGCCGACGATCCCGCATACTTCCGTTGCGACGTGTCTCGCCCGCCGTTGGGGCTTGCATTGTTGCAATTGGGACGTTCGTCCTGTCTTTTGGCAGGTCGGCGGCGTATCCTTGTACCTACAGCAAAACGAGAAAGGTTATGTATGGATCGAAACGAACTCGACCCCAACGTCCCCAGCGCCACGGAGGTCAAGAAGATCCCCCTCATCATTAAGGTGTACGCCGTCCTGTGCATCCTGTCCGGCGTGGGCACGCTCCCTTCGGTCGGCGCCTTTATGTGGCAGGTCATCACCGCGCTCATCAACGGCAACGCCGCCGCCAAGCTCGGCGACAACACGCTCGTCGCGGTCGGCCTTATCGTCGCCGGCATCATGCTCTCTGCGGCAAGCGCCGTCATCCTGATCATCTTTGGCCTGGACCTTATCAAGAACCAGCGTCGCAATGCCGCCCGTCTGTCCTATATCCTTATCGCGTTTACCGTCGTCGAGCTTTTGGTTGACGTGATGCTCCAGGGCATCGGGCCCTTCTTGCTGCGCCCTGCCATCCAGCTCGGCATCCTCGTCGCACTTTCGGCCACCGTCGACCCCACGCTGCGCCAGGAGCGCGAGCTGCAGCGCCGCCTGCAGGAGATGCTCGACCGCGACGCCGCCGCCGAGGGCATGCTCGGGCGCGATGAAACCGGCGAAGGCTACATCAAGCTCAACTACTTCAACCTGTTCTGGGTATTCTTTGTCTGCTGCATACTCGGCCTGGTCCTGGAGGATATCTGGCATATGACCGTCAACGATCCGGGTGTCTACCAGGACCGCGCCGGTATGCTGTTTGGCCCCTTCAGCCCCATCTACGGCTTTGGTGCCGTGCTCATGACCATGGTGCTCAACCGCTTCTATAAAAAGAACCCCATCATCATTTTCCTGGTGAGCGCCCTGCTCGGCGCCAGCTTTGAGGTGTTCGTGGGCTGGTTTATGCAGACCGCGTTTGGCGTGGTCTCGTGGAGCTACTCGCACATAACGCTGTTCGGTATGCCCGACCCGCTCGTGGTCCTCACGGGCGGACGCACCTGCACGGGCTTCGCCTGTCTGTGGGGCCTGGGCGGCCTCATCTGGATCAAGCTGCTGCTGCCGAGGCTGCTCAAGCTCATCAATATGATTCCCTGGAAGAGCCGCTACTCGGCTACCGTCATCTTCACCATCATTATGCTGGTCGATGGCGTTATGACGCTGCAGTCGCTCGATTATTGGTATCAGCGCGTCAACGGCACGGAACCGGATATTCCCGTTGCGCAGTTCTACGGCAAGTATTTCGATAATGACTTTATGGAGAATCGCTTCCAGAGCATGACCATGAGCCCCAAGGATGCAACGCGCGTGTAGCGCTCACCGCGCCCAAAACGCAAAATGCCCGCCGGTATCACACGTACCGGCGGGCATTTTTATAAACGAGCCTTCTATCGACGCAAACCTCTACGCCTCGCGCTCGACCTCACTCACACATTCGTTCTTGATGGTGCCAACGAGCGCCTGCAGCGCATCGACCACGTGCGGGCGAATGTCCCCGCCAATGAGCACGAGCATGATGTCGTCACCTACGGCAAGCTCGCCGCTTGCCAGCCACACGCGCACATAGCCGATACCCGGCATCGCGCGCGTGGCCTCGATAGCAGCCTGCACCTTCTGAGCATCGAAGCCGAACACCATGCCGCCCACCTTGTGGCCCGGCGCCACGCCATCGGTCTCGACACCGCGCGCCTCGGCCTTGGGCGTCGCGCGCACCACACCGTTATGTGTCAGATACATACCGCACGCAGGTGCCGACGAATCGGCCTTGGCCTCGCGCAGCCAAGCATCAACCGAAGGCATCGTTTTGCCATTCTCGAGCATCATTTCTCCCTTACCGTCCCAAATTAGCTACTCTCGGACAATTTATTCATCAACGGGCGTGAGCACCATGACGGCACGCGTGTTGCTCAGCGATAACGAACGACAGGTCACAAGCGTTACAATCTTGGTTGCCGAAGCGGCACGATCGGTGGCATCGCTCGCCACGGCAGAGGCACCGTCGAGCATCTCGGACAGGTAGTTCTTGAGCCCGTCGTCGCCCTCAAAATTGGTCGTGCGCGCCTTGGCATACGTGTCCTCGACCACCTTGGTCGCCAGCGGACGCAGCTTATAGGTGGCGTCGCGCGTGATGTAATACACGTACTCTATGCTGTCGAACGTCGCCTGATCGGTCGTATCCGAGATCACATTGAACATCGATCCGTCGTTCATGTGGTGACCATAGATCGTAGTCTGCTGATCCACCATGCCGGGCGCATTGTCCTCGTAATCCAAGAAGATGGCACCCGATGCGTTGGACGTGCCATCGAACAACGTGTTGAGGTACTTGGAGTTATCAGTAGCCTGCACGACGGGATAGTTAATGTTGGTGCCCGGTGCGTAAATCCAACCGACGACCTCGGGATTTGTCTGGGCAAGGGCATTAAAGTCGATAACCGGCACGCCGCTGGCGTCCTTAGCGGGCGCATATTGCTCTTCGATCTTTTGGTACGACTCGCCCGCCTGCTTGTAACCGATCTGCGCATTGATAAAGATGGCAGCGGCGGCAACAATCAGGCCGATACCGATGATGATGAGCAGAATGGGAATAATGGAGCGGCGCTTTTTGCGCGGCGGCTCGGTGTAATCCGACGGCGCGGCATGCGATGAAGACCGGGGCGGCTTCTTAGCGGTGCTATAAGACGAAGGGCGATACGCAGCCGGCGTATCCTGACGGCGATGGGACGTCGGCGTTACAGAACGCGGCGCGCGCGGCTGCTGAGGAGAGGATGTCCGACCCTGCTGCGCCGCATGGGCAGCACCCGGCTTCGACGGATCGGGAATCTGAGAAGCCTTGAATCGTTTTCCCTGATAGTCGGACATGGCTCTCCTTATACTGCGGTGAAACGGCGGAACGCCTAGGCGTCGGCCATCTCCTGCTTCATCTTCTCGATAACCTTGCGATACTCGGGGTCGCAGGCGCCTAGAATCTGTGTAGCGTAGATGGCGGCATTCTTGGCGCCATTGATGGCAACGCAGGCCACGGGCACACCCGAAGGCATCTGCACCATCGACAGCAGCGAATCCATACCGCCCAGGTCACTTGTCTTCATAGGCACGCCGATAACCGGCAGCGGCGTAAAGGCAGCCACGACACCACCCAGGTGAGCAGCCTTGCCGGCGGCGGCGATAATCACTTTGATACCGCGATCGGCAGCAGTCGAGGCCCACTCGTGGACCTTCGCCGGCGTGCGGTGTGCGCTCGCAATGACGAGCTCATAGGGCACACCAAGCGCCTCGAGCTCGGCGGTGCAGCCTTCCATAACGCCCAGATCGGACTTGGAACCCATGATGATCCCGACAACCGGCTTCTGATCTGCCATAAACAATGACCTCCTGTTGAGAGCGGTGACGCGGCGGATCCGCGACCCTTAACTACTGAGAGTAGTATAGCTGCTCCCGTCCCTGCGGTCCCCGGGTGCCCCGCGTCGGGCTGGGTTTTTATCTTCGCTCCCCTTGCTTCGCAAAGTCGCTCAGACAATAAA
>CABQXN010000020.1:0-36601 GCA_902468085.1 uncultured Collinsella sp. | reverse complement strand
CACGAACAGGAGGCCACTTAATGTGGCCTCCGTCGTGAGCAGGACTGTAGAGCAGGAAACTTCATCAGTGCCCGCCCCACGGGAAACCGGCGGGATGGACCAGTTCAGATGGGGCTTTGATGCATGGGTGGTCTGTTGGTGGGCAAATGGGTATCATACTGTGGTTACTGCGTCGACTCTGTGATGCATGTTTGTACGTTCCCGGCGGTCGGTTTGCCAGAAGCGCCCCGTCGGTTGTTCCAGACCCGTTTCGAAGAAAGGAAACCACACTAACCTATGGCAGCTAAAAAATCATCTCCCTTGAAGATCATTCCGCTCGGCGGTCTTGACGGCATCGGCAAGAACATGACGGTCTTCGAGTGTGGCGACGACATGGTGCTCGTCGACGCCGGTCTCATGTTCCCGGATGACTCCCAGCCTGGTATCGATCTGGTGCTTCCCGACTACACCTATGTTCTGGAGAACGAGGAGAAGCTCCGCGGCATCATCGTCACCCACGGCCACGAGGACCACACCGGTTCGCTTCCGTACCTGCTGCAGGACCTCAACAACAAGGTGCCCATCTTTTCGAGCAAGCTGACGCTTGGCTTTATCGAGGGCAAGCTTTCTGAGTTCCGCATCCGCGCACCCAAGTTCCGTGAGGTCAAGGGCGGCAGCCATGTCAACCTCGGCGGCATCTCGCTCGACTTCTTCTCGATGACGCACTCCATCCCCGGCGCTCTGGGCGTGTTCATCCGCACCAATCAGGGCACCGTTATGCACACCGGCGACTTTAAGCTCGACCAGACGCCCATCGACGGCGTCACGCCCGACTATGCCGCTATCAGCCGCTTTGCCAAGCAGGGCATCGACCTGCTGCTGTCCGACTCCACCAATGCCACGGTTCCCGGCTTTACCAAGTCCGAGGCCGAGGTTGGACCCAACCTGTTGCACGCCATCAAGAACGCCCCGGGTCGCGTGTTCGTCGCGTCGTTCTCGAGCCACATCCATCGTTTGCAGCAGATCTGCGATGCCGCCCGCAAGTGCGGCCGTAAGGTCGTTGTGACCGGTCGCTCCATGCTCACGAACACCCGCGTGGCGCGTGAGCTGGGCTACCTCAACATCGACGATGCCGATATCATCGATGCCTTCGATATCGATAACCTGCCCGACGACAAGATCGTCGTCATGTGCACCGGTTCGCAGGGCGAGCCGCTGTCGGCCCTGTCCCGCATGGCCAACGGAGAGCACAAGACGCTCTCTATCCACGAGGGCGATACCGTTATCCTCTCGGCAACTCCTGTTCCCGGCAACGAGAAGGCCGTCCAGCAGGTCGTCAACAGCCTAGCCAAGCTCGGCTGCGACGTGTGGGATAAGAACCGCGCTCTTGTCCACGTCTCGGGCCACGGTAGCCAGGAGGAGCTCAAGCTCCTGATGGCCATGGCCAAGCCCACCTACTTTATGCCGGTTCACGGCGAGGCCGTGCATCTGCGCGCCCATGCCCAGCTGGCCCGCAAGATGGGCATCAAGGACGATCATATCTTTATCCTCGATAACGGCGACACGCTCGAGATGCGCGGCGGTATCGTCAAGCGCGGTGCGCCCGTCGAGTCCGGCGTCGTCTACGTCGACGGCCTGCGTATCGGCGATACCGACCCCATCGTC
Source organism: uncultured Collinsella sp. (assembly GCA_902468085.1). Taxonomy (GTDB): domain Bacteria; phylum Actinomycetota; class Coriobacteriia; order Coriobacteriales; family Coriobacteriaceae; genus Collinsella. Next base: position 34,957 of record CABQXN010000020.1, on the reverse strand, counting down.
TTGCGCGATCGCCAGAAGCTCGCCAACGACGGTATGGTTACCGCTGTTGCCATCGTCTCGCTCAAGCACAAGAAGATTGAGGCTATCGAGTTCTCGGGCCGCGGTGTCTCGTTTGCCATCGACGACCAGTTCTCCGAGGATGCCTCCGCGTCCATCATGAAGACGATCGAGAAGGGCAAGTTTAGCTTTACGAGCAGCGGCTCCGATGCCATTCGCAAGGCCGTGCGCGATTCGCTCTCCAACTTTATTTGGAGCCGTACGCGCACCCGTCCGATGATCATCCCGGTCGTCATGGAGGTTTAGTTTGGCGCGCGGATCTGCACAAAACGCCAAAGGCAATAAGGCCAATAACCAACCGGCATCTGCTAAGGGTGCTGGTTCCCATCTGCGTGCCAATAAGGGCCACGAGGCCGACTTCGACGATTTTGAGCCCTTGGTCGAGCCCTCGGCCAACCGCGATATCGCCGGCGTGGTCATCGCCGTTTTGGCGATTGCGTCCTTCATTGCCGTGATTTCGCCGGCGACCGCACCCGTTACGGCTGCGGTTGCCGGTTTCTACCACCTGGGCTTTGGTCTGGGCGCCTACGTGCTGCCGATCGTCATTTTGCTGTTTGCCGCCACGCTCTTTTTAGGCGAGGACTCGCCGCTCAACGCGCGCTCTGTTGCGGGCGGCGCCGTGGTCTTTATCGCCGTCGTCTCCATTCTGTCGCTGATGGTGCCGGGTACGAGCGACTCGTGCGACCTTATGTTCACGCCGCAAAACCTGTCCGCCGCGGGTGGCTACATCGGTGCGTTTATTGCGAGTGCACTGCAGAATGCCCTGGGTAAGCCTATCGCGATGGTGGTCCTGTTGGGTCTGGCCGTCGTGGGCCTGGTCATCATTGGCTTTTCGGTGGGCGGCGTGCTGCGCTCTGCTCGCAACCGCGCGGCCGATTTTGCCGAGCGCCGTCGTGCCGACGTCAACGCGAGCCCGTGGGGTGACGACGAAGCCCTGTCGGTGCCCGGCGTTGCCCGTCCGCACCTGAGCATTCTTCGTCAAAAGGGCTCCGATGCTGCCGTGACCACGGTCATGGGCAACGATGTGGACCCGGTTTTGGACGATGACGACGAGGACGAGGATCCGTTTGTCGACGTATCCGATGCCGTGGAGGCCGAGCGCGCTAAGACGACGCTGCTGCCGCGCCGTCATGTCAAGAAGGGCAAGGCCACGCCCAAGTTGAATACAAGCGAGCCCGACCCGTCTTGGTCCGATAGCGAGATTGAGCTTACCGAGGGCGATGACGAGGACGACGAGGGTCCGATTGAGACCGCAAAGACAACTTTGCTGCCGCGTCGCCATGCCAAGCGCGAACAGGTAACCGGCCAGCTTTCGATGGAAGACGACCCCGATAAGATTGACGAGTCCGAGCCGCCGTTTGCCGTGAATCCTGTCTCGGCAGCACCTCAGATTCCCGACTTCTTGAAGCATCCCAAGGTTGCCGATACGGCTGTCGCGGGCGCTGTCGAGGTGTCTACTTCTAGCGATGGGGGAGCTGACAATGCCCCCGCAGATAACGAGGGCGAAGAACAGGACGGCCTCAAGCTTCCGCCGCTCGAAATCCTGCATGCCAACCCGCAGTCGGCGTCCTCCGCGTCTTCTGACAAGGAGCTGGAACAGACTGCCGAGTCGCTTCAGTCCACGTTGTTGGAGTTTGGTCGTAGTGCCCGCGTGGTCGGCTGGATCGCCGGCCCCACGGTGACGACCTTTAAGCTGCAACCTGGCGAGGGCGAGCGCGTGAGCAAGATTTCGAGCCTCGAGGACGATATCGCGCTATCGCTCGCTGCCCAGTCGGTGCGTATCTTTGCACCGATCCCCGGCACCTCGCTCGTGGGTATCGAGATCCCCAATCGCAAGCGCCAGAACGTCAACCTGGGCGACGTGCTTCCCTATGTGAAGGGCGGGCCGCTCGAGCTGGCCATCGGTCGAGATGCCGAGGGTACGCCGGTCGTCGCCGACCTTGCCAAGATGCCCCACCTGCTGATCGCCGGTACCACGGGTTCCGGTAAGTCGGTCATGATCAACTCCATCATCACGACTCTGCTCATGCGCGCCCTTCCCGAGGACGTTCGCCTGATCATGGTCGACCCCAAGCGCGTCGAGCTTGCGGGCTATAACGGTCTGCCGCATCTTTACGTGCCTGTAGTGACCGAGCCCAAGCAGGCCGCGAGCGCTCTGCAATGGGCCGTGTCCGAGATGGAGCGTCGCCTGAAGGTCTTCGAGCGTCTCAACGTGCGTAAGATCTCGACCTACAACGAAAAGCAGGCCGCCGGCGAGTTTGAGCATTACGATAACCCGCCGCAAAAGATGCCCTATCTGGTCATTATCATCGACGAGCTCTCGGACCTGATGATGGTCGCCGGTAAGGATGTCGAGGCCTCGATCGTGCGTATTGCACAGCTGGGCCGTGCCGCCGGTATTCATCTTATCGTGGCCACGCAGCGCCCCAGCTCCAACGTGGTGACGGGCCTCATCAAGGCCAACATCACCAACCGCATCGCCTTTAACGTCGCCACGGGCATCGACTCGCGCGTCATCATCGATCAGATGGGTGCCGAAAAGCTCACCGGTTTGGGCGATATGCTGTTCTCCAAGGTCGACTGGGGCAAGCCTCGCCGTATCCAGGGCTGCTTTGTCTCGGATGACGAAATCAACGAGATTGTCGAGTTCGTCAAGTCGCAGAGCGAGCCCGACTACCACGAGGAGATCCTGTCTGCCGTGGCGCCCGCTTCCATGTCCATGGCGGGTGGCGGCGGCATTGTCCGCACCGGAGTCACCGAGCCGCAAGACGATGATCCGCTCATTTGGGAAGCCGCCCATATTGTGGTGGAATCGCAGCTTGGCTCCACATCTGGCCTGCAACGCCGTCTGAAGGTTGGCTATGCACGTGCCGGGCGTATTATGGACATGCTGGAAGAAAAGGGTGTCGTCGGACCGCCCGACGGTTCCAAGCCGCGCGAGGTCCTGTTGGACGAGGAGGGGCTTGCCGCGCTGGAATCTGTCGACGCCGAGATGGCACGTGAAGATCGTGAGTTTGGAGGATTCTGATGGCTGCACGCTTTGGTGACATGCTGCTCGAGCAGCGTCGCCGAATGGGCCTTTCCATTCAGCAGGTCGCCAACACCATCAAAATCAGGCCGCAGATCATCGAGTTTTTCGAGACCGGTAACTTTGCTTCGATGCCGCCGCGCGGCTATGCGCAGGGCATGATTTCGAGCTATGCTCGCTTTTTGGGCCTCAATCCGCGCGAGGTCGTCAATGCCTACTTTGACGACCTGATGGCATACGAACGCGAGACGTCGCAGCAGGGCGGTCGTTTTCAGGACGCCGCCGGCTACGTCAATTCGCGTTCCTCGGTCGATAACGGGCGCTTCCTGATGGTTCAGGGCGGTCGTTCGACCCGCTATGGACAGCGTCCTCAGCAGGCCGGTTATATTACCGAGACGGGTTCGGGCGAGGAGATTCGTTCACAGCGTGACCGGTTCCGCAGTACGCCGATGCCCGAGGACCGTGCACTTCCCGCTGCCCGCGGCGTGGCGCGTGACCCTCGTGCCGGCTACGGCGACGGCGGCTATTCCGATCGCGGTTACCGTGGTGCCTCTACGGGACGCTCTCGCGGTGGCTATGCGGATGCCGATACCACGCAGGTGACGCCGCGTCTTCGCTCTCAATCACAGCCGTATGGCCAGCGCTCTTCGGCTTCGCGTTCGGGCCAGCGTGGCTATCAAGGCCGCGGTGAACTTGCGCCCCGCTCGGGTCAGCGCAGCCTTCAGGGCCAGGGTGGCTATCGCGGCCGTTCCGATAGCAATCGTGGTCGTATGCCTCAGGGAGGCGTCCGCAGCAGTTCCGGTCGTGGACGCGGCGGATCCCGTACTCCTCAAAACAACGGGCTCGATCCGCGTATCGTCTACGCCGGCATCGGTGTCGTGGCGTTGCTGCTGATCGTGCTCATCGTGGTGCTTCTGCGCGGCTGCGCATCTTCGACGCCCGAGACCACGCCTGAGACGCCCACTGCTACCAAGACGACGACCAAGAAGTCTTCTAAGAAGTCCGAAACGGTTGACGAGGACGAAGATGCCGATGAGGCGACGGATGAGTCGACTGACTCGGACGCTACCAAGACGACGGCCAAGAAGGAAGAGAACGAGGTCACGAAGGTCAAAGTCTCCGTTGCCAAGGGAAAGACCGCGTGGATTGAGGTCAAGGTCGACGGCAAGTCGGTCTATGGCGCCCAGGCGACTGGCCCCTTTGAGCAGGAGTACACGCCCGAGTCCTCGATCGAGATCACCACGTCCAAGCCTTCCGATGTCACCGTTACAAAGAACGGTGAAAAGGTCCGTTACGATACCAAGACCTCCGGCGTGGCGCGTGTGACGATCACCGTTCCCAAGAAGGAGACGACTGATTCCGAGAATGGTGAAAGTTCTGATGGTACCGACACCACCGATGGTACCGATACCACCGACGGTACCGATGCCCAGTCCACGGATGGCGCCGATACCGCAACTGACGGTCAGACGTCCACCGATTCTACCGACAATTCGTACGATAGCTACTAAGCCGCTCGTACGCGAAAGGAAACATCATGGCTAAAGATTCCAGCTTCGACGTCGTGTCCGAGGTCAACATGCAAGAGGTCGACAACGCCTTTCAGCAGACCACGCGCGAGATTTCCCAGCGCTATGACCTTAAGGATTCCGGCGCCACGATCGAGCTTTCGAAGGGCGACAAGCTCTTTACGATCAACGCCCCGGCCGACTTTGTCTCCAAGCAGATTGTCGACGTGCTGAGCTCCAAGCTCATCAAGCGCGGCATCGACCTCAAGGCTGTCTCGTGGGATGCTCCGCAGGCGGCATCGGGCGGCACCGTGCGCGTGCTCGGCCATATCGTCGAGGGTATCGACCAGGCGACCGCCAAGAAGATCAACAAGGACATCAAGGACCAAAAGCTCAAGGTCAAGGTGACCATCGAGGCCGACAAGCTGCGTGTTTCCTCTGCTTCGAAGGACGCGTTGCAGACCGTGATCCAGTTTCTGCGCGACCAGGACTACGGCCAGCCGCTGCAGTTCACCAACTACCGCTAATATCATTCGAAAGGACCGCTCTCCAACATGGATACACCGTTGGGCTCCGTGCTCTACATCACCCTCGGGTGCGCTAAGAACGAGGTTGACACCGACCGCATGCGTTCTCTTTTGACCGCTGCAGGCTACGAGGAAGCATTCGACCCGCAGGATGCCGATATCGCCATCGTCAATACATGCTCGTTCCTTGCCTCCGCAACGTCCGAGAGCATCGAGACCACGCTCGAGCTCGCCAACGAGGTTCAGGACGGCGTTCGTTCTTGCCCCATCGTCATGTGCGGCTGCGTGCCGTCGCGCTATGGCGACGACCTGCCTGACGAGCTGCCCGAGGTCGCTGCCTTTGTGAAGGCCGACGAGGAGGACGGCATCGTGGCGGTCATCGATGGCGTACTGGGTGTCGAGCGTGAGATCGCAGCCTATATTCCGCAGGTCAAGCGCACTGTCGAGGGCGCTGTCGCCTACGTCAAGATCTCCGATGGCTGCAATCGTTTTTGCAGCTTCTGCATGATCCCCTACATTCGCGGTCGCTATCATTCGCGCAATGCTGAGAGCATTATCTCCGAGGTGCGCGACCTGGTTGCCGGCGGTGTGCGCGAGATCGTGCTGATCGGCCAGGACACGGGTATTTGGGGCACCGACTTTGCCGACGAGGACGTCGCCGAGGGCTCGCCGCGCAATCTGGCACAGCTGCTGCGTGCCGTCGCTGAGGCCGTGCGCCCGCACAACGTCTGGGTCCGCGTGCTCTACCTGCAGCCCGAGGGCATGACTGACGAACTCATCGAGACGATACGCGATACGCCCGAGGTGCTGCCCTATATCGATATCCCCGTGCAGCACTGCGACGCGCGCATCCTCAAGGCCATGCGTCGCTCCGGTTCGCGCCAGGAGCTCGAGGATCTGTTCCGCGACCTTCGCGAGCACATCCCCGGTATCGTGATTCGCTCCACGGCCATGGTCGGCTTCCCGACCGAGACCGACGACGAGTTTCGTGATCTTATCGACTTTATGGACACCGTCGGCTTTGACTACACGAGCGTCTTTGCCTACTCGCAGGAGGAGGGCAGCCTGGCCGCTAAGATGGAGGGTCAGGTCGACGAAGAGGTCAAGCTCGAGCGCGCCCAGGAGGCCATGGACCTGGCCGAGTCGCTCGGTTTTGCCGCCACCGCCGCACATGTGGGCGAGCGCGCCCAGGTGATCGTCGACGGTATCGAAGAAACCGAGGACGGCGCCGAGCTGATCGGCCATGCCTGGTTCCAGGCGCCCGATTCCGATGGCGCGGTGCATCTGGATGCCAGCCAGGCATCTGTGGGCGATATTCTGACTGTCGAGTTTACCGATAGCTTCTGCTATGAGCTTATCGGCCATGTTGTGGAGTAGGAGAGCATCGTGGCAAACGAGAGCAATAAGGAACTGACGAGTGTTTGGACGCCCGCCAACATCGTGACGTGCGTTCGCATCGTCTTTATCCCGGTGTTCATGATCGTGTCGGCGCTTTCTCACACGAGTGTTGCCGGTACGGATTGGAGCACCTTCGACGGCCCGCTCGCCGCCGCTGCCTTCATTCTGTATGTGATCCTGTCGTGCACCGATAAGGTCGACGGTTATCTGGCGCGTTCGCGCAACGAGATCACCGACTTCGGTAAATTCTTGGACCCCATCGCCGATAAGCTGCTCGTGTTTTCGGCCCTGCTGCTGTTCTTGGATTTTGGCGCGGTGACCGTGTGGTCCGTGTTCATTATCCTGTTCCGTGAGCTTCTGGTGAGCGCCCTTCGCATGGTCGCGAGTGCGGCCGGTGTGGTCGTTGCGGCCGATAAGCTCGGCAAGTACAAGACGGCGACCACGATGGTCTCCATCTGCGGTTACCTGTGCGTTTTTGCTATGGCCGGCTTGCACCTTGGCCCGGTGGCGCTGACGCTCGGCATCTACTCGGTGTCGCGCTTCCTGTATGCCGTTGCCGTTGTCTTGACCGTTATCTCGGGCGCCCAGTACTTCTGGAACTGCCGCAAGATCGTCTTTTCGGTCTAGGTCCTGGTGGGTATGACGGACTCTTTTGAGCAGATTTCCGCACATAACGAGGAGCTGGCGCGCGATATCGTCGAGCGCGCGAGCGCTCGGGGTGTGACGGTTTCGACGGCTGAGTCGCTGACGGCGGGTATGATCGCCTCGACGATTGCGGATATCCCGGGCGCCTCGGCGGTGCTGCGTGGCGGTGCGGTGACCTACTGCGATGAGATTAAGCATCGCGTGCTGGGTGTTGAGCAGGAGACGCTCGACCGCTACACCGCGGTGTCGCATCAAACTGCGCGCGAGATGGCGTCGGGTTCGCTGGAGCTGTACCAGAGCGATATTGCAGTGAGCGCAACGGGTTATGCCGGCCCCGGCGGTGGTACTGAGGACGATTCTGCTGGCACTTTCTATATTGGCTGGGCGCATCGTTCCGCCGATGGGGGAGTGCCGGTCGTGGACTCTGTGCGCTGCCACTATGAGGGCGACCGTTCGTGTGTTCGTGCCCATGCGGTCACGGAGGCATTGGGTCGCATTGCCCTTGTGCTCAACCCTATGGAATAGACGTGTTTTAAGGGGCCTCCGGGCCCCTTAATTGTGGAGATAGGGACTTCTGACAAATTTAGCGTTTGTGCTGGTTATAGATGTATTCTTGCCTTCTTTGTTCTTATTTGGCCCTGTGTGGTCAAGCATTTGGTCAGTGTTTGGTCGGCGTTTGGTTGGGTTTTGGAAAGACTGCCTGCATATGATTGGCCTGAACGGTTGACCACGAACAGCCGTTCGTTTATTATCGATGCAGGTTGTTAAGAGGAGGGCTATTCATGGCCAAGAATTCAGGTCCCGTACGTACCGTTCATGCTCGCACTACGGGTAAAGAGCGCGATGAGATGATCGCCACCACCAAGGCCGAGATCGAGAAGAAATTCGGCCAGGGTTCCATCATGAGGTACGGCGACGGTGGTCCCGAGCTCGAGGTCGAGGCCATTCCCACGGGCGCCCTGGCCCTCGATGCCGCGCTGGGTATCGGCGGCGTGCCGCGCGGCCGTATCGTCGAGATTTACGGTCCTGAGTCCTCCGGTAAGACGACGCTTTCGCTCGAGATCCTGGCCGAGGCCCAGGCAATGGGTGGCGTTGTGGCATTTATCGATGCCGAGCACGCGCTTGATCCCACGTATGCCGCGCGCATCGGTGTGGATATCGACGAGGTGCTCATTTCCCAGCCCGATACGGGCGAGCAGGCGCTCGAGATTGTTGACATGCTCGTGCGTTCCGGCGCCATCGATGCCATCGTCGTCGACTCCGTCGCCGCGCTGACCCCGCGTGCCGAGATCGAGGGAGAAATCGGCGACACTACGGTCGGTCTTCAGGCTCGCCTGATGAGCCAGGCGCTCCGCAAGCTCGCCGGCTCGCTGTCCAAGTCCAACACGACGTGCATCTTCATTAACCAGCTGCGTGAGAAGATCGGTGTCATGTTCGGCAACCCCGAGACCACGACGGGCGGCCGCGCCCTTAAGTTCTTCTCTTCGGTACGTATCGATATTCGCCGCATCGACAGCATTAAGCTTAAGGACGAGGTTATCGGTAACCGCGTGCGCGCCAAGGTCGTTAAGAACAAGGTGGCAGCTCCGTTCCGATCTGCTGAGTTCGACATCATGTACGGTACGGGCATCTCTAAGGAGGGCTCGATTCTGGACATGGCTGTCGAGTGCGGTATCTGCAAGAAGATGGGCTCCTGGTTTGCCTATGGCGAGGACAAGCTCGGCAACGGTCGCGAGGCCGCCAAGGCGTTCCTGCGCGAACACCCCGATTGTGCCGACGAGATTGAGCATAAGGTCCGCCTTGCCTGTGGACTTGAGTTTGATGACGATGCTCCGTCCGAGGTCGAGCTGACCGATCAGCCTGCGCCTGAGGAGTTTGACGAGCTTTACGCCATCGATGGTTCCGCCATGCTCGATGATGACGACGAGTAGCGGTTACGCTCATGTCGTATACGGTGACCGAGGCCACGGTCGTCTTTCCCGATAAGAAGGCGGCCTCCTCGTTCTCGAGCGGGTATGCGTCCAAAAAGCCTTGCGCACATATCGATTGTGAGTTTGAGGGCGGTTTTGAGCGGTCCATTTGGATTCCCGTGCGGGTCGCGCGGCTGTATGTCAAAAACCGCCCCGATCTCCCCTGTGATTGGGACAACTTTCGTGAGGCGGTGCAGCTCATCGAGCGTAAATGTGCACTTACCATGGTGACCGAGATGCTATCGCGCCGCGACCATGCGACGGGTGAGGTCCGTGACAAGCTGGCTCGCTACGGCTTTCACCAGCCCGCGATCGATTTCGCCGTCGAGCGCGCCACCGAGTATTACTTTTTAGACGACAACCGCTTTTGCTCGTACTTTATCGAGGAGCGCAAGCGGCGCGGTTGGGGACAGCGCAAAATCGAGACCGAGCTCAAGCGCCGTCATGTCGTGCTCGATGACATTCCCGGTTATCCCGAGGATTATTTTGCCGTCGAAGACGATTTGGCGCGTGCGTCAGCCCTGCTCGCCAAGCGGCGTGTTCCAGAGACGCGCGGATTCGAAAAACTGGTTCGGTTTTTGATGGGCAAGGGCTTCTCGTATCACATCGCCGCCGATGCCGTTAAGGCACGTCTCGATGCCGAACGCGAGGAATGTGCGGTTTAGGCGTATGCGTTTTGTGACCCTGCCGTTCACCGCGTTTTAGCCGCCGTGCCGGGGCCATTTATTTGACAGTTGTTGTGGTTCAACGTACGATAAACACTGTCATTTGCTTTGTGATATGTGCTCATCTGTGATGAGTTTGTTTATATGTTTATCTGTATCCGACCCGCATAAGCTGCGCCCATATTACTCAAATGTCGCGAGCCGTTCGTAAGGACGGTTCGCTTTGTTGTGTAACGAATCCATAAAAAGGAGTGAGCATGCCTATCATCGCAGCGCTCGTTGGCATCGTTTTGGGTGCCATCGCCGCCATTGCCTACATGCGCACCGCCAAGCAGGGTAGTCTTCACGAGGCCGACGAAAAGATCCAGTCGGCACACGCACAGGCTGAGTCCCTGATCGGTGATGCTAAGCGTCAGGCCGAGACCCTCAAAAAAGAGGCTCTGCTCGAGGCTAAAGAGGAGATCATCAAGAACAAGCAGGCCGCCGAGGCCGAGGATAAGCAGCGTAAGAGCGAGATTCGTACGCTCGAGAACCGTGTGATGCAGCGCGAGGAGTCCCTTGATCGCCGAAACGACGCTCTCGACAAGCGTGAGCACCAGCTGTCCAGCCAGGCCGGTCAGGTCGAGAAGCGCTCCCGCGAGCTCGAGGAGCTCTGCGCCAAGCAGACCTCTGAGCTCGAGCGTATCGCCGACCTGACCCGCGAGGACGCCCACAAGGAGCTCCTCGATAAGGTTCGCGGCGAGGTCACCCACGAGGCTGCCACGATCATTCGCGAGTCCGAGCAGCAGGTTCGCGCCGAGTGCCACAAGACCGCCCAGGAGATTCTGTCCCTGGCGATTCAGCGCTGCGCTGCCGACCACACAGCCGAGGTCACCGTTACCTCCGTGCACATTCCCTCTGATGACCTCAAGGGCCGTATCATCGGTCGCGAGGGTCGCAACATCCGGACCTTCGAGCAGGTTTCCGGCGTCAACCTCGTGATCGACGACACGCCCGAGACTGTCGTTCTTTCGAGCTTCGACCCGGTCCGTCGTGAGACCGCCCGTGTTGCCCTCGAGAACCTCATCGCCGACGGCCGCATTCACCCCGCCCGCATCGAGGAGATGTATCACAAGGCTGCCGACCTGGTTCAGCAGCGCGTGCGCGAGGCTGGCGAGCAGGCTGCCTTCGATACCGGCATCCACGACCTGCATCCCGAGATCGTCAAGACCCTTGGTGCCCTGCGCTACCGTACCTCGTTTGGTCAGAACGTGCTTCAGCACTCCCTCGAAGTCTCTGACCTGTGCGGCGTGATGGCTTCCGAGCTTGGCCTGGACGTTGTGACCGCCAAGCGCGCCGGCCTGCTGCACGACCTGGGCAAGGCAATCGACCACGACGTCGAGGGCCCGCATGCCGTCATCGGCGCCGAGCTTGCCCGCCGTTATGGCGAGAAGCCCGTTATCGTCCACGCTATCGAGGCTCACCATGCCGATGTCGATCCCAACACGGTGCTCGATGTCCTGGTACAGGCCGCCGATGCTGTCTCTGCCTCTCGCCCCGGTGCCCGTCGCGAGTCTGCCGAGAACTACATCAAGCGTCTTGAGAAGCTCGAGGAGATCGCCAACTCCCATGACGGCGTCGAGCGTACCTATGCCATGCAGGCCGGTCGCGAGGTCCACGTCATGGTTCAGCCGGACAAGATCTCCGATGCCCAGTCCACGGTCCTGGCTCACGATATCGCCCATCAGATCGAGGAAGAGATGGAGTATCCCGGTCAGGTGCGCGTCGTCGTGATTCGCGAGAGCCGCGCTGTCGATATCGCTAAATAACATGAGCGACGCGAACGAGCTCATCTCATTTATCGCGTCGATGTCGGGGGAGGGCAACCTTCGCGTCGAGGAGAACCTTGGCGAGGGGTATGTCCGCCTCCGTGTTTCGGAGGCCGAGCGGCGCCAGGCAAAGCATGACATTCAGCATGTCGAGGATATCGTCATCGAAATGCTCCGTAATGCTCGCGATGCCGGCGCCGACAAGGTCTATCTCGCCACGACCAAGGAAGATGGCGTCCGCACGCTTGTCTTTCTGGATAACGGGTCGGGCGTTCCGCAGGATATGCAAGAGCGAATCTTCGATGCCCGCGTTACCTCCAAGCTCGAGAGCATGAAGATGGACCGTTGGGGCGTTCACGGTCGTGGTATGGCATTGTTTTCGATCAAGCAGAACACCGACGAGGCCCGTGTGGTCACGTCTGGTGTCGACCTTGGCTCGGCCTTTAAGGTGAGCGTTGCGGCCGACCGCCTCAGTGAGCGTGCCGATCAGTCCAGCTGGCCCCAGGCCGTCAAGGATGAGGACGGACGTTATGTCTGTGCTCGCGGCCCGCATAATATTATTCGTGCTGCTTGTGAGTTTGCGCTCGAGGAGTTGCGTGGTTGCGATGTCTATCTTGGTTCTCCGTCTGAGATTGCCGCGACCCTTTATGCTCAGGCGTCCAGTCGGCTCGATACGTCGCGTCTCCTGTTCATTGATGATGAGAGCGAGCTTCCGGTTGTCGACCGTTTAGGCCTTGCCTCTGATGCCGAGGACTTTATCCGTATCTGTTCGGGTTTGGGTCTTGAGATGTCCGAGCGCACGGCCCATCGTATTTTGGCAGGGCAGATCAAGCCCGTTCGCGGTGTGACCGCGCGTCTGCTGCGCGAGCGTGATTCGTCCTCGCATGCGCCGGCTCCTGTCGATCTCGCGAAGGATCGTCGCGGGCTACGTATTGCCAAGGATGACATGGCACAGTTTTCGCGTGCTGTGGAGCGCGACTTTAATGATCTTGCCGCCCGGTACTATCTCAACCTTTGCGGCGACCCAAAGATTCGTGTTTCGCGTGATCGAATCACTGTGACTTTCGATCTTGCCAAAGAGGAATAGTGCCTTTACCGAGTCCACTCGGTACGATACAGTTATTGCAGTTAAAACGTACTTTTAAACGCAGGAGTTTCTTCATGGATTGCCTGAAGGTATCAAGCAAATCATCGCCCGCGTCCGTTGCCGGCGCCATCGCCGGGATGGTCAAGGATGGTGTACCCGTCAACATCCAGTGTGTCGGCGCTGGTGCTGTCAACCAGGCCATTAAGGCCGTGGCTATCGCGCGCGGTTTTTTGATTCCAACCGGTTTTGATATTTCCTGCGCGCCCGTGTTCTCCGACATCCTCATTAACGGGGAGTCGCGCACGGCCATCCGCCTTTCTATCTACGTTCACCAGATCAATCGAGCTGCTATGGATAACGTCGTCATGGATGATGTTAAGCCTGTGGCATAGCTTCTGCTTGCCTTGTTTCGCTCCCCATCGTTAGGACTTATGCACATGGACCAGCGTTCCGTACGCGATATTCTTGCCGGTAAAACCTACTTTATCCGCACCTTTGGCTGCCAGATGAATCAGCACGATTCCGAGCGCGTGAGCGGTCTGCTTGATTCGTATGGCTGTCTCATGGCGCTCGATCCCGAGCATGCCGATATCGTTGTCTTCATGACATGCTGTGTGCGTGAGGCCGCCGATACTCGCCTGTACGGTCAGTGCAATTCCTGTAAAAGCCTGCCGCCTTCGCCTTCGGGCAAGCGTGTGGTTGCCGTGGGCGGCTGCATTGCGCAGCGTGATGGCGAGGGCCTGCTCACCAACGTCGATAACGTCAATGTCATCTTTGGCACGCATTCCATCGCACATGTGGCCGAGCTCATTGCCGAGGCGTTCCTTGACGGCAAGCGTCATATCCGCACCAATGAGCATGAGGATACGGATGCCATGAGCATGCCGTGGCATCGCGAGACCCAGTATCACGCCTGGGTGCCCATCATGACGGGCTGCAATAATTTCTGCACCTATTGCATCGTGCCGTACGTGCGCGGTCGCGAAAAGAGCCGCCCCTTCGAGGAGATTGTCGACGAGGTGACCGGTTTGGTGCGCCAGGGCGTGCGTGAGATTACGCTGCTGGGCCAAAACGTTAACTCATATGGTCGCGATCTGTTTGGCAAGCCGCGTTTTGCCGATCTGCTGCGTGCCGTGGGCGATACGGGTGTGGAGCGCATCTTCTTTACGTCTTCGCATCCCAAGGATCTGCTGCCCGAGACCATCGACGCCATGGCCGAGACGCCTGCTGTTATGCCGCAGCTGCACCTGGCCGTCCAGTCAGGTTCGACGCGGATCCTCAAAGAGATGAATCGCCGTTATACACGCGAGGACTATCTGGGCCTGGTCGATCGCATTCGCAACCGTATGCCCGATATCGCGCTCTCGACCGACATTATCGTTGGCTTCCCGGGCGAGACTGAAGAAGACTTTGAGCAGACGCTCTCACTTGCCGAGACGGTCCGCTATGCTCAGGCCTATACCTTCATCTATTCCAAGCGCGCCGGTACCCCGGCCGCCGAGATTGACGATCCTACGCCGCATGAGGTTATTCTCGACCGTTTCAACCGCCTGGTTAAGGTTATCGAGACCACGGCACACGAGTATAACCAGGGTGAGCTTCATACTGTGGTTCCGGCGCTCATTGAGGGAACGAGTAAAAAGAACGACGCGGTCCTGCTGGGCAAGAGTCCTAAGAATCAGACCGTTCATGCGCCCATCCCCGAGGGCTACAGCATCGATCAGCTTGTTGGCAAGATCGTTGATGTTGACGTTGACGTTGCCAAGACCTGGTATTTGTCCGGCTCCGTTGTGGGCGAGCCGCGCTAATGGTTTCTCCCGGGGCAGGTCTTTCCGCCGTTGCGATCGTCGGTCCGACGGCGGTTGGTAAGAGTGACGTTGCCGACCGTTTGGCCGCTCGTCTTTCGTCCGAAGTGCTGTCGTGCGATGCGATGCAAATCTATCGCGGCATGGACATCGGTACCGCAAAGATGGCGCCCGATGAGTGTACGGCGCCGCTGCGTCTCGTCGACATTGTAGAGCCGGGTGTGGCATATTCTGCTGCGCTTTATCAGGCTGACGCTCGCGCGCATGTTGAACGTCTCCTTGGTTCGGGTTGCCTGCCGGTTTTTTGCGGAGGTACGGGGCTGTATCTCAAGGCCGCCCTCGATGAGATGGACTTTCCCTCGGGTGAACTTGAGGACGATCGCCGTGTGGGCTATCAGGAGCTTGCCGAACGTATTGGCGAGGAAGAACTGCATGCCCTGCTTGCCGAGCGCGACCCAGAATCGGCTGCTGTTATTCATCCCCATAACGTGCGCCGTGTGATTCGTGCGCTCGAGATGCATGATGATGGTATCTCCTATGCACAGCAAAAAAGTCAGTTTAGTGTTCCGCGCGAGCATTATCACGCTCTGTGGTTTGGTCTGACGCGTAATCGCGAGGTGCTCTACGAGCGCATTAACCTGCGCGTCGATCTGATGTTTGAGCAGGGCCTTGTCGATGAGGTCCGCGGTCTTATGGGCCAGGGGCTGGGAGATGCTCTGACGTCGATGCAGGCAATTGGCTATAAAGAGATCATTGATGCTTTCAATGGCGTGATTTCTATGGATGAGGCTCGCGAACTCATCAAGATGCGTTCGCGTCGCTATGCCAAACGTCAGCTTTCGTGGTTTAAGCGCGATGATCGCATCGTGTGGTTTGATATGGATGAATTTACGATCGATGAGGTCGTTGAGGATATCCTGCATCGTATTGAGGCTGCCTAATGGCCCGTTTCCCCCTTGTTCCCACGGCACCCGAGCCCGAGCGTGCCATATTAGTTGGTGTTGAGTGGCGCGACAATGCGTGGCCGCTCGATCGTTCGCTTGACGAGCTTGAGCGCCTGGCCCATACGGCTGGCGCCCAGTGTGTGGCGCGTTTGTCACAGCGTCTGGTTAAGCCGTATCCAAAATCGTTTATCGGTTCCGGTAAGGTTGAAGAGCTGTGCGGCCTGGTACATCGTATGGATGCCGATGTCGTTATTTTTGACGACGACCTGACGCCTTCGCAGCAATCCTATTTGGAGAAAGCCGTGGGCGAGCCGGTAAAGATTATCGATCGTACGGCACTGATCTTGGATATCTTTGGCCTTCATGCTCAGACGCGTGAGGGGCGCCTACAGGTACAGCTGGCACAGCTTCAATATCTGTTGCCCCGTCTGCGTGGCATGTGGAGCCATCTTGCCAAGGAGCAGACGCGCGGCGGCATCGGCTCACGCTTTGGTCAGGGCGAAAGTCAGCTCGAGGTCGACCGTCGCCTCATTCGCAATAAGATTGCCGCGCTTCGTCGTGAGCTTAAGCAGGTTGAACAGCGTCGCGATGTTCAATCCAAGAGCCGCATTGAGTCACCGGCGTTTCGCGTCGCGTTGGCCGGTTATACTAATGCGGGTAAATCGACGTTGCTCAATCGTCTGACCGGATCTACGGTACTTTCGCAGGACAAGCTGTTTGCTACGCTCGACCCGACGACGCGTTCGTATCGCCTGCGCGGCGGTCGTGGCATGACGATTACCGATACCGTTGGCTTTATTCAAAAACTACCGCATGGTCTCGTTGATGCCTTTAAGTCCACGCTGTCTGAGGTTCTTGGTGCCGATTTAATTCTCAAAGTCGTAGATGCGTCTGACGAGGACTATGAGCGACAGCTGGAGGCTGTCGACCGCGTGCTTGATGAGATCGGCGCTGGAGAGCGTTTAACGCTGACCGTATTCAATAAAATCGATCTTCTCGATAGCGTTGATCGATTGAGTTTCCGTCGTCGCTATCCCGAGGCCGTGCTGTTCTCGGCCCAGACGGGCGAGGGACTCGACGATCTCGTCGACCGTATTGCTCGTGAGGCGGCTGCCACCGATGTGTTGCTCTCTGCTGATATCCCGTATCGCGAGGGCGCCCTCATCACGCTGGTGCATGAACAGGGAACCCTTTTGCACGAGGAATATCTTGAGGACGGCGTTCGTATTGTGGCGAAGCTGCCGGCCCGTATCGCGCCGCGGCTCAAGCGTTATCGCACCGAGTAGACGAGCTCCAAAAAGCCCAGAATAATGGGTTGATGCAGCAGATAAAAGGGGAGTGCATGACGTCCAAGGCTGGCGAGCGCCGGCAGGGGGTTGGCGTAGGCCCAGCTTAGGGCGGTCTTATCGATTCCCTGCGCTATATGTGCGGCGAAGTATCCTGCAAGATACATAAAGATAAACGGGATGATGGGGTAGTAATCACCTGAAACAAACCCAGGGCTCGGAAATCCCAGCCACGCCAGGTAGGGGACAGGGTAGATCGTTTTGGGGATACTCCAGGTGAGGGCGAACAACACAAGGCATAGCGACATGCCCCATCTCGCCGATATCTTCTTAAGGACGGGATCGGTCAACGCCACGATGCCGGTACATGCGGCCATGCAGTAGATGATGCCAAAATTAACCGAATCGTCGACTGAGACAAGTGTTGTTGCCAGCCAGACGACGAGTGCTGCTAAGGCGTATTTGGCGGCACGTTTGATATTGTTGCGCGAAAGGGTGCACATCCAACCCGCGATAAACAAAAATACCCAGCTGATGCTGGCGCGCCAGATGTCTTGAAAGACGGTCTGGGTAAACCAGGGCATATCCCAGTCGTACAGGTAGGCGAGATCGTAGCAAGCGTGAAAACCTGCCATTGAAATCATCGTAAACCCGCGGACGGTATCAAAGATGGTGATGCGTTTTTGCATTACGAGAACCGGCGCATTAAGCCGACGACTTTGCCCAAGATGATGGGATTCGTTGCATAGATAGGCTCCATGGTGTCATTCTCGGGCTGCAGGCGTACGCGTCCCTGCTCCTTGTAGAACGTCTTGACGGTCGCTGAACCATCAATCATGGCCACGACAATTTCGCCGTTCATGGCACTCTTTTGTTCACGGACGATGATGTAATCGCCATTGAAGATGCCGACATTGATCATTGAGCTCCCATGCACCTCAAGGATAAAGGAACCCTGATCAGTGGCGATTTCGGTCGGGATAGTAAAAGTGTCTTCGATATTCTGCTCGGCCAGAATGGGAATCCCAGCCGCGACGCGACCAACGAGCGGTAGCGAGACCGTTCCGCGAGGTGCGGTGGGCTCGTCAGATTTAGAAATTGAGACAGAGGAACCGTCCTCGTTAAAGAGTTCCAAGGCACGCGGTTTGGTGGCATCGCGCTTGAGTAGCCCGCGCGCCTCCAGGGCAGAGAGATGGGCGTGCACGGTGCTGGGAGAGGATAGGCCCACGGCAGAAGCCATCTCGCGCACGCTGGGCGGATAACCCTTCTCCTGCTGATATTCCTTGATGAAGTCGTAAATTTGCTGCTGACGCTTGGTAATTTTGCGAGCCATCAGGGCATCCTCTCTACCCATGTCAAACAAATGTTCGAATTTTGCTTGACAGGAACAACTGTTCGAAGATAATAATAACCGAACATTCGTTCTCGCGCTAGACATTTTTGTCCGCGCGGCTTGATAAAACTGTTCTCAGCAAAACACGCGAGAGGAGAACATGATGAACGCAACGAATATGGTCCAGGGAAACCTCGCCCTTAAGCTCGAGACGCCTGCCGCGCCCGCTTTTACTGTTGTCAAGGGTGGACGTTCCGGTTATCAGCCTTTGCCCGTAAAGTCTGCTCGCACTCAGTATGCTGTTGCCGCGCCGACTCCCGCTGCCCTGAAGGTCTCGACGATTGTTGCCGTCGCCGTTGCGCTCACGCTCTTTTTTGTCCTCGCTACGTCGGTCTTTAGCGCTCGTCACGCCGCGTATGCCGAGTCCGTTTCCAACGTTACCTACGAGACCATTCGCGTTCAGCCTGGTGATTCTCTTTGGTCGCTTGCCGAGGAATATCCAATCGAAGGCCTTTCCACGCAAGAGACTTCCGACATGATCCGTAACGTCAATCATCTGGAGCATGGTTCGCTCGCCGCCAGTGCGCATCTTAAGGTTCCTGCTCGTTCGTAATCATTATCGCGCTGCGCATGGTACTCTTGTTATCGTTTAAGAGGAGGTACCATGCGCTGTCCTAAATGCGGCAAGGCACATACCCGCGTCGTTGATTCCCGTATGCAGGAGTCAAATAACACCATTAAGCGCCGTCGCGAATGTTGCTCGTGTAACTACCGCTTTACAACGTTCGAGCGATGCGAAGACCCAATTGAGGTCATTAAGTCGGACGGAACTAAGCAGCGGTTCGATCGCAATAAGCTGCTCGTCGGCTTGATGCGTGCCACCATCAAGCGCGATATCGACACTAAGAAGCTCAATGAGATTATCGACGATATCGAGGTCGAGCTGCGCTCTCGCACGCTGACGGCCGTTACGTCGCATGAGTTGGGTGACATGGTGCTCAAGCGCTTGGCCAAGATCGATAAGGTGGCGTACATCCGCTTTGCCTCGGTCTACCGCGATTTCAAAGACGTCGATGAGTTTCTGCAAGAGCTCGACAAGCTAAGGTGATTCCATGTCCTGCATTACCGTCAACATAAAGCGTCTCGACCCCACCGTCGAGCTTCCCAAATACGCCCATCCCACCGATGCCGGCTTGGATCTGCGCTCCAACGAGGACTGCGTCCTGAAGCCCTTCGAACGCCGTCTGGTCTCTACCGGGCTGGCCATCGCCCTGCCCGATGGCTACGCCGGCTTCGTCCAGCCCCGCAGCGGCTTGGCCATCAAGCAGGGCCTGTCTATAGTCAATACGCCGGGCCTCATCGACGCCCACTACCGAGGAGAACTCAAGGTTATCCTCATCAACCTGGATCCCTCCAACAACATCCAAATCAACAAAGGCGACCGCATAGCCCAACTCGTCATCCAAGAAGTCCCCACGGTCAACCTCGTAGAAGTACAAGAACTAGACGAAACCGACCGAGGCAACGGAGGCTTCGGCTCCTCCGGCGTCGCCTAGTTGCTTCCGTCCGCTCACCCGTGGGAGGACCCTATATATCATCCCATGCTCAAACATTCTCGCTGCGCTGCGAAACTGCGCGTGGGACGATATATAGGGCCCTCCCACGGGTGAGCTACGTTTGCATGCTTGTAACTACCGTGCCTCTTCGCTGGAAGCTGATAGCATTAATCGATTTGTAAGCCGGTGCGACAAGGGAGTTTCTCCTTTGTCGCACCGGCTTTCTAGTCGGATTGCAATTTGTTTTCAAGCAGGAAGCCTCTCGTCCGGGACTCACCCATATCGTTCCACGCGCAGTTTCGCAGCGAGCGCAGCGAAGCGAGAATGTTTGAGCATGGAATGATATGGGTGAGTCCCGGACGGGTGGGATTAGTGCGCCCTGCGAAGCGAGAATGTTTGAGCATGGAATGATATAAGGGCGGCTCCGACAGAGCGGCGGACATTCGACTAGCGGATATGCGCGGGTTTTCCGCCCCAGTAGAAGCGGCAGAAGGCTCGTTTGCGCTTTTGGGGCTTGCCTACGAGCTCCATGGTTGCGATGGCGATGTCCTCGGCTGCGTGTGGACGGCGCAGGACTTCGCCATTGATGAGCAGTGCCTTGAGCGACTCCGGATGATCGTGGAGATGGCGCAACGTCACGATGAGTTCTCGTGCGGTGGTGACATGCATGCTGGCGCCCATGCCGGTGAGCATCGTGGTGTTGGCCTTTTCCTGACCGTATGATTTACCCAGCAGGATCATCGGCAGATGAGCGCACAGGCACTCGGTGACGGTGAGTCCGCCCGATTTGAGGATTGCCAGGTCGCAGCCGTGCATGAGGGCCGCCATGTCGTCCACGTAGTCCAGAACCGTGACGTTGTCGAGCTTCATGGCGTCGAAGAGCGTCTTGAGTCGGGCGGCGTATTCCTTATCCTTGCCCGGTAAAAAGACAAAGTGCATGTCCTCAAAGCTGCGTAAGAAGGGGAGCGTGTGGTCCATCGCGGCACGGAAACGCACGTATGGTTGGGGCAAACTGGCGCCGGCCATCACCAATACGACGGTTTTGTCTATGGGGAGATTGAACTTGCTCAGCTCTTCCTCGCGATCGTAATTTGAATCGAAACCGGCTCGGATGGGGATGCCCGTTATGCGGATCTTTGACTCGGGAACTTTGCGGGGGCGCAGCGTTTCGGCCATAAACTCGTTGGCCACGCAGAACAGGTCGGTGTCCTTGTGGGGCCAAAAGCCTTCGACTTCATAGTCTGTTGGTACGCAGATGACCGGATAATCGATACCCGTAATAACGCGGGCGCCCACGGCAACATTGGCTGCTGTGATGTGCGTTGCGACCACGGCTATAGGCCTGCGGCGACGAATATATTCGTTGAAGGCGGGGAACATAATTCGCGACCATGCCGTGCCGCCACCCCAGAGAAGATGCCCCGTAAGCGTATATCGCCAGGTCAGGTCGTAAATGGGGCGTGTGGCTCCCGTAAAAGAAGCCGCGGTCTTATTGCCGTCGAATTTAATACGTCCAAAATCAAGGATATCGAGCACTTCAGTTTCAATATCCTCAGGGATTCCCTTGGTGCCGCGGATAAGGTCAAATGCTTGTGCAATCGCGTTGGCGGCGGCTTTGTGGCCCGATCCAACTGATGCGTGCACAATGGTTACCAGGGGTTTTTGTGCAGGTAAAACGGTCATTTGCTCCGGTTGGGGAGTGGCTTGCATGGGCAGGGGAGCGCTATTGCTCGTCTGCGTTTGATCCATCGATAACTCCCCTTCAGCTTTGTTACGCGATTTATCATTGTAGTGCATGAGTGTCATGTTCACGTAAATTTGGGTATGAGCGCAAAGAACGACAACGTTTCGACGAGAGGATTCTTCATGACTACCGATCAGCCGATTGATGTTGCGATTATCGGTGGAGGCCCCGCGGGCTATGCTGCCGCCATTTACGCTGCGCGTGCCAACCTGACGACGACCGTGATTGAGCAGGGCATGTCGGGTGGACAGATCGCCACGACCAATGAGGTCGAGAACTATCCGGGCATTCCGCTCTTGAGTGGTGCCGAACTCGGCGAGCGTTTTCAGCAACATGCAGAGGGGCTGGGAGCGCAGGTTACATGGAGCATGGTTACGGGTATCGATTACGATGCCGATGCAGCGCTGTTTACGGTGCATCACGATATGGGCGATACGCTTGCCTCGAGCGTTATCGCTTGCATGGGTGCCACGCCGCGTCCGGCAGGTTTCGCTGGCGAGGATACCTATCGCGGTCGTGGCGTTTCATATTGCGCAACATGTGACGGCATGTTCTTCCGCGGCAAACAGGTCTTTGTAATCGGTGGTGGCAATTCGGCATGCGAAGAGGCACTGTTCCTGTCAGACATTGCCAGCAGTGTGACCATCGTGCTGCGCCGCGACCAGTTCCGTGCGCCTGATGGTGTTGTTCAGAAAGTACTCAAAAAGGACAATATTACAGTTAGGTACCAAACTAGT
Organism: uncultured Collinsella sp.; assembly: GCA_902468085.1. GTDB lineage: Bacteria > Actinomycetota > Coriobacteriia > Coriobacteriales > Coriobacteriaceae > Collinsella. The sequence continues at coordinate 12,859 of CABQXN010000020.1, read as the reverse complement.
ATTGTTGAGCTTTCTGGTGAAGCGATGCCCACGACAATTACGTTCAAGGACAATGCAAGCGGTAAGACGCATGCTGAGACCTTTGAGCCTGGCTCGTTTGGCATCTTTGTCTTTACCGGGACGCAACCCCATACCGAGCTTGTTGAGCATCTTGTCGATCTGGCGCCTGATGGCGGCATTTTGACTGATGAATCCATGGCGACCCGCACGCCAGGTCTATTTGCTGCTGGCGATATCCGTTCCAAGCGCTTACGTCAGGTTGTGACCGCCGTTTCTGACGGAGCCATAGCAGCAACGAGCGCATACGCGTTTCTCCGCGGATAAGTACGATAATATATCTTATGTAAGGTTGCTATCTTTAAAACAAAGTGGTTGGACGGTGCATCAATGTGCTGTCCAACCACTTTTACTTTCCTGCTATATAGTATGCAAAACTAGATAACCTAGAATACAATATAGCTAATGAACGGAGGATCCTTATGAACCACGCCAAACGCGTTATCCCGATGTCCGATTTGTCGGTCAGCATTAAACCTGAGGATATTCAGCCCACTGTGTTGCCTGATGCATTTATTCAGTCCGATATCGTACGCAAACTCAATACGTTGAGTCTGCCGCGCTATGACCAGTTGCCCAATGTGACGCTCTACCGCGACCAGGTCATTGAGTATGTTGCGCTGTGGATGGAGCCGCTGTCCCTTTGCGTTGAGCAGCCTATCATTACGCCATCTATGATCAATAACTACGTAAAGGTTGGCCTGGTGCCTGCTCCGGTCAAAAAGCAATATGGCCGCGAGCAGATTGCCCGCCTGATCGCTATCTGCATCTTTAAACAGGTGCTACCTATTGCTGCGGTGCAGGCACTCTTTAACATTCAGCGTTTGAGCTACGATGCCCCGACGGCCTTTGATTATGTGGTCGATCAGCTCGAGGCATCGATTCGTTCGGCGTTTTCCGTCGCGCAGACGCCGGTTCCCGATACGGCGCATCAGGTAACGCGTGAGTCGCTGCTTGTGCGCAGCGCGGTTTCATCCTTTGTTTCGAAGGCTTACTTGATGAGCTATCTCAAGTTCAACGGGTTTAATAGCTAGCCGACGTATTAAACGGGCGGGACAAAGAGCCATCTGCCGCTTTGTCCCGCCCGTATTTTTGCTTGGTTGGACTTTATTTGCCCGAAGCTACGCCCATGCCGTAGCCGATGATGAGGCCATGCATCTCGGCGTAATAGGAATCCAGGCCGTTGCAGGGCATGATGATGGTCTTGGAGCCGGGCCAATGCTCAATAATGCGATCGGCCAACGCCTGGGCGCTCGATACGTTTTCCACATGGTCGATGACGACCTCGCCGCCCGTAAAACCCTCGGCTTCCATGGTGTCGATGATCTTGTTGAGCATCTTCTTTTCGCCACGCGTGTGCCCGACGAGTTCGATTTTACCGGCCTCACTCGCCGTGCCCAAAATGCGGATATTGAGCTTGTTGGCAATGACGCCAGCTGCCTTAGGGATACGTCCGGCTTTGGCGAGGTTTTCGTAATTGCACAAACTGAAGAGGATTTTGCTGTTCTGTTCAAGGCTATCGAAGTATGCGCAAGCGTCCTCGAATGAGACATCCGGATTGCTTGCAAGATAGCGGTCGAACAGCAAGAAAATGAGGTCCATTTTGCCGCCAGCTGCGCGTGAATTGACTAGATGAATCTGTCGGTCGGGCTCCTCGGCAAGAACGATATCGCGAGCCGTGGCTGCCGCGTTGTAGCTGCCCGACACGCCCTCAGAGATCGGCATGCAGATGGTCTTGTCTGCCAATTTGAAGAGCTCGGCCCACTCCCCTACGCTGGGACAAGCGCTCGAAGAAGCGTTCGTCTCCGCCTGAACAGCGCAGTTGAGCTCATGAACATCGAGCGAAAGGTCATCGACGAATTCACGCTCCCCAACTCGAATTTTGAGGGGAGCAAATGCAAAGGTGGTATGGGGTGCGGTCGGTTGCCAATCACGGAGGTTGCAGCTTGAATCGGAGATAAGTGCCCAGCTCATAGAGGGTCCTTTCTAATTGTTCTTCAACAATTATAGCTTTCTTGCTGACCGATTGGGCCGCTATCTAGTATTCAAAACTAGATAGCGGACTGCACGAAAGACAAAAGAATGGACCCCATGGCTCAAAGCCACGAGGTCCATATCCGTTTGCTTTATCTGAATACTTAGTAGCGCACGAAGATGTAGTTGTTGTTCATGCCGGCGGCAACGGAACTGATGATAACACCCGTGTTGTAGTCGGAAGCATGAATCATCTGACCACCACCGATGTAAATGCCAGTGTGGTACGAGTTGACCACAACGTCACCGGGCTGCGGATCGGACACACGCGTCCAGCCCATAAAGGTACCCGTGGTGCCCAGACGGCAATAGCGACCAGTGAGGCAATAGCTAACAAAACCAGAGCAGTCGAAGCTGTTCGGGCCAATTCCGCCCCAGGAATAAGCGCAACCAAGCTTACTGTATGCACGAGAGACAACAGAACCGCCATCAACAGACTGGCTCGGGGCAGAAGGCGTCGGAGCCGGAGCAGGTGCGGGGGGCTGCGGCGTCGGAGCAGGTGCCGGCGTAGGAGCCGGAGTGTTGCCGCCCTGGTTGTTGTTATTGCTGGTCTGGCCACCATTGTTGGTGTTCTCGGTCGTGCCGGCAGTCTCGTTGCTCACCGTGGCCTTCTCGGCGGTGCTGGCGTTGATGCCAGCCTGCAGCGCGGCGTTGGCCTCGGCCTCGGCGGCAAGCTCGGCCTGCAGCTGCGAATCCAGGGAGTTTACGACGTTCTGGGCTTCAGCCTGCTGGGCGTTAAGCTCGTCGACCTTCTTTTGCGTGGCGGCGACGTTCTTTTCCTGCTCGGCCTGCTTATCGGTGAGCTGCTGCTTAAGCTCCTTGACCTCTTGAATGGTCTGAGCTTGCTTATCGGAAACTTTGCCGTAGTAGAACAGACGGTTGAGCATATCGCTCAGGTCATCGACGCCCGTCAGAACCTGAAGCAGGCTCAGACCGCCGGTTTTGTACTCGCCGGCGACATAGGTCGAGAGCTTGGCCTGACCATCGGCGATCTCCTGCTGCTTTTGCGTGATCTCGCCGGCAGTCTGATCGAGCGCCTGCGTCTGCGTGGCGAGCTCATCGTAAATCTGCTGAGTTTGGGTACCGATCTGCTCGAGCTTAGTACGAGCAGCGGCAAGGTCGGATGCGGTATCGGCGTAGGCAGGAGCCGCGAGGCCCAAGCCCAAAACACAAGCGAGGGTTGCCGTAGCAGCGCAGCGTGCCATGTTTTTGTGCGTGTTTGCTGTGCGCATGTAGCTTCCTTTCCAGTAACTAAGGGTAACGGCTAGTCCACCGTCACCAGGCTAAAGAGCTCCACATCGTCATTAGACGGCGTGAGCTTCTCGCGCGGGTTGAGAAACGCAAGCTCAAGGATACAACCGTAACCGACAAGCTTTGCGCCCATATCTCGCACCAGTTTACCTGTTGCCTCGACGGTTCCGCCCGTCGCGACCAAGTCGTCCAGAATCAACACGGTATCTTTAGAGCTGATAGCGTCGGCATGGATCTCAATTGAATCGGTGCCGTACTCGAGCTCGTAGCTCTGGCTTACGGTCTCACGTGGCAGCTTGCCCGGTTTACGTGCGGGAACAAAGCCAGCGCCAAGGGCTACAGCCACCGGTACGCCAACCATAAAGCCGCGAGCCTCGGGACCCACGACCTTGGTGATTCCCATGCCGGCAAAGTGCTCGGCGAGGGCATCGGTCATGGCTTTGAGCGCCTCGGGATTGCCAAAGAGCGGCGTGATGTCCTTAAAGATGACTCCGGGCTCGGGATAGTCGGGGATATCGACGATTTGAGATTCGAAGTCGTACATTGCATGACCTTTCAATGGGTTGCCGAAATTTCAGCAGCGGTTATATGCCCGCGGTGGCGGTGCCGGATTGCGAAGGGGCGACGACCTTAAGCGGCTTTACGAGAGAATCCTCGTGCGAAGCCGGCGCGGCTGTCTCTTCGTTTTTGGCCTTGGTGGACTCGGAGCGAGTGATTTCCTCATCGAGTGCATCGATGTCGGCGTCCTCGACCACGGCGTTGAGCGACTCAAAAACGCGGTTCTTGAGCAGCGCGGTGTGCACGCCCTCCGTCAGGTCGTGAAGCTTCTTAAACGCACGCTCGAGCTTGGCGTCGCGCTCGTCATCGGAGGTATCCATTCCGAGCATGCTCACGAGCACCTGCTCAAACATGGAGGACTCGCGGTTGGCGGAAGACACGTACTGACGCAGGTTGCGCGGCTCGATATGGAAGCGTGACAGCTCGGAGCAGTAGCGGATGATCGGGAAATCGCGACCATCGACGAGCTCTCGATTCTGCGGGCTCTTGATGATGCGAATGAGGTCGTTCTCGGCGAGCGAGCGGATAAACGAAATCTCGACGCCCAGCATATCGGGAATGGTCTCGATGGGATGCAGCTTTTGTTTAGTCTCCTTGGGCTCCGTCTTGAGCGGAACATCGGACAGCAAGCCCACCTCGTAGGCGAGCGTTGACAGGTCCGTGGCATTTTCCAAGCGCTGCTTAATCACGTTGAGCGGCATGTAGCGAGTCTTCTGCAAGTGCAGAATGACCTCTAGGCGATCAACGTCCTCCTTGGAGTACTGACGGTATCCCTTAGGCGTACGATGAGGGGTAATGAGCCCCTCATCCTCTAGAAATCTAATTTTTGAGTTCGAAAGATCGGGGTATGCGCCTCGAAGTAGGTTGACGACTTGGCCGATACTCAGATAGTTGCGTTCGGCCATGCCCTACTCACCGGTTTCGATGCGCTCCGGCGTGCTCTCGTGGTAGATGAGCGTAAACGTACCGATCTGGACGGAAGAACCGTCGTGCAGCGGGGCTGCATTGACGATGGCACCGTCGACCCAGGTGCCATTGAGCGAGCCCAAGTCCTCGATGCGAGCGCCGAGGCCCTCGCGAATAATGCGCGCATGGCTGCGCGAAACGGTCATGTCATTGAGGAAGATACCGTTCGCAGGATCGCGGCCGATGGTGGTCACGTCGTCCTCGAGCTCAAAGGCGGCACCAGTCTGCGGACCCTTGACGATGGACAGAACGGGGGCGGTGATGCGCACGTTGGCCATGAGGTCGGGAACGGTGACGTCGCTTGAAGGCACGCGGAATACGCAGGTAGCGTCAGCAGTCTTATCATTCTGAGGCATATTGTTAACCATGTTGTCCATGACAACCCCTAACTTATCGCGGACGTGCCGCAAATAATGAACCGTACGTAATCATACCCCAACGAATCAGTCTTCGATTTCAGGGTTCAGAAAGTCGATGTCCTCGTCCTCGGGATGCGCGAGAGCCTGTTTAATGGCCACTCCGCCCTTAATGGAGTAGATGACAGCCGTGAGCATGGAGAAGATCACGCCGCCGTACACAAAGAAGATGCCGAGGGGCACCGAGCTTCCGTTGAGGCCCGGGAAGGCCGTAAGGGTTGAAGATAAAAGGTGCAGGCCGTCAATAACGGGGAAACCGAGCAGCATGAGTGAGAAGCCGGTCATGAGCAGCGCCGTGGCAATCTTTCCGGGAAAGACCACATCGATGGGGCGACGGTGATAATGACGCACGATAAGCGTGCCGATTCCCAGATAGATGTCGCGGCCAATAATGAGTACGCAGACCCAGATGGGCAGCTCTCCGCGGACCACCAGTCCAAGTACGCCGGTGAACAGCAGCGCACGGTCGCAAATGGGATCCATGACCTTGCCGAGCCACGAGACCGTCTTAGTCATGCGGGCGATCTGACCGTCCATCCAGTCGGTGGAGGCGGCAACGGCGTAGATAACGATGGCGATGACACGGTTGTTATCCGTCACAAACAGGTACAGAAATACCAGGGTGAGGATCAGGCGCGTAAAGGTGATGAAATTGGAGATCGTAAAGATCTTATTCGACGGGTAATCGGAAGTGCCGATAAGCTCCTTTTTGATCTTCTTTTTGATGCCCACAGGACTCCCCCGCTGGTTAACGACAAAACTTTCGATACTATACCCGTTCCTGCGATGTCTATCCAGCGCAAGCATAGAGAGTCCAGACATGTGGAGGACGTTGCTGGTCGGCACGTGGAGTCGCATTTGTGTACATCAGCCCCCAAAGATGCCAAAAAATAACGGCGCTGGTGAGGTGCTCTTCGCGTCAAGTCACTTTGCTTTCGAGCGCAAGGGACGCTCGAGCCAGGATGGAGAGGGCGAAAGCTACACCCTCACCGACCTCGACGGGGTCAATCGCATCGACTGCAAAAGCGGCTTCGGGTTCTACGCAGAGCCGAGGGCCGAGTCACAGTGGGCAGCAGCAAAGCGTGGTCCTGGACCTTCGCCAACGTTTCGCTGCGCAAGCTCTTTGAAGCATCGCTTGCGACGGGAAACCCGATAAGGTGGAGCTAGAGATGGCGGCGTTCACCTTTTGGTTCCACCTGCCAGCACCTCCTCTCTCGATGCCGCAAGGGTTTCTTCGCGGTGATAGACCGACACCGTTCATCGTTGTTACGGGCTCGTTCGCAAAGTCGTGAACACGCTCCCCTCTTGTTCAGCGCATAATGGTGCACCGTGTGCGGCTGTGCGGCCGCACGTTAAAGGAGATGTGCCCGCATGGGCATCGAGAGAGAGGATGCAGCATGAACCTGAGGGAGAAGTACGGTGAGTGGGGCCTGATCCTGGGCGCGACCGAGGGCGTCGGCAAGGCGTTCTGCGAGAAGATCGCCGCCGGCGGCATGAATGTCGTCATGGTCGGCCGTCGCGAGGAGAAGCTGAACGTGCTCGCCGGCGAGATCCGCGAGACCTACGGCGTGGAGACCAAGGTCGTGCGCGCCGACTTTAGCCAGCCCGGCGCGGCCGAGACCGTCTTCGCCGCGACCGAGGGCCTGGACATGGGCTTCATGAGCTACGTTGCCTGCCTGCACAGCTTCGGCAAGATCCAGGACACCCCCTGGGAGAAGCACGAGGCCATGATCAACGTCAACGTCGTGACCTTCCTCAAGTGCTTCCACCACTACATGCGGATCTTTGCCACCCAGGACCGCGGCGCCGTGATCAACGTCTCGTCGATGACCGGCATCAGCTCCAGCCCCTGGAACGGCCAGTACGGCGCGGGCAAGGCCTTCATCCTCAAGATGACCGAGGCCGTGGCCTGCGAGTGCGAGGGCACCGGTGTCGACGTCGAGGTCATCACCCTCGGCACCACCCTAACCCCCAGCCTGCTGTCCAACCTCCCCGGCGGCCCGCAGGGCGAGGCCGTCATGAAGATCGCCCTCACCCCCGAGGAGTGCGTCGACGAGGCCTTTGAGAAGCTGGGTAAGGAGCTCTCCGTCATCGCCGGCCAGCGCAACAAGGACTCCGTCCACGACTGGAAGGCCAACCACACCGAGGACGAGTACATCCGCTACATGGGCTCGTTCTACCGCGACTAGCGGCTGCCGCGGCGCGTGCGCGAGGGCACGTGCGGGTTCGCAGGTAGAGATGCGAGTGCGAGGGTTTCTTTGCGGGGGCGTGCGGATGCGGCGCCTGCGAGGGAACCCTCTTTTCATGGGTGGGCGCGACGGTATCTCTGCGCTCATCGTCGAGGGCGACCTGCCCGGCTCCCTCGCGATCTCCCCGCACGGGACCCCGCGCCCCGGCATCCTCTGGACCGTGTCCCGCTTGTGCCCAGTGGCTCGGCCGATCCGGCCCTCAGGGTATCGGATTCCCGCATTCATCCGTACTTGTTCGGATGAATGCGGGAGGTGTTCGGATGAGGTTGATATTCAAGGTGTAGACCTTTTTCTTGGTACTCCTCAAATGCGGCAGGGTTTTTCGAGTTTGTAGATGCTAATATAACCCTGCTCTCGAAAGAGGGCTCAGTCCCGGCTGGTAAACCTGACGTTTGGCGTGGTGTGCGTGACACGCATAGCGGGCATGGCCGCGATAGAATTTTCCATGCGGAGGGGCTCGACCCCATAGCGCCCCGAGGGTTTCGGGGAGGGCGAACTGGCAGGCAGGGAACCGGGATACAGGCTGTCCGGAAGGAGGGGTGTAATGCCTCTTCTTCTTTTTTGCCACATCAATCTTCTGGCTTGATAGGTTTTTCGTGCGTGTGATTGGGTTGCGGAAGGGACATGCGCACGTGGCGGCCGAGCCAACCGGTGGTGGAGGTGCTGTTGACGAACTATGAGCCGCAGTGACGGGGCTCGCCGTGCGGGAACTGATCGCAATCCCCCACCCCAGCCCATGAGAGGCGATTTGAGGGGCTATATCCGGGTTGGGCGCGGCAGGTAGAAAGGCATGTCTTTATCATCTAAAAAAACAGCCGGTGACCCATTCGTGACCCATCTGGTGACCCAGCATAAAAAAAAGGTCAGGCACTAGGTGCCTGACCTGCAAACTTCTGGTCGGGACGACTGGATTCGAACCAGCGACCCCTTGACCCCCAGCGGGCCCAGAATGGCCCTGACCTGTGGTTATTTTGTTAAAGCACGCGCAGATAGCGCAAGTAGCGCATTTCCGCATAAGTAAATTTTACCAGCTCAGCGCGGTCTGTCCAGATAGCATATTATCGGCTTCGAGGAGCGCGGTGCAGCCGGTGATTTAATCAACGGGGGTAGGAGCCCCGAATCGTCGTCTCTCCGGGTTCCCGCAGGTGGGCCCATCTGTTTCTAATCAACTGCGGATTCAGGAGCAGACATGCAGAACGAGAAATGCAGCAATAAAACCTTACGCGTATGCGGACCCGGCGGCGTGAGGAAGAACAAGGGCAAGTGGCAGGCCGTCGTGACGGTGGCCGACGAGATGACCGGGAAGAAGGTCCAGAGGACCAAGAACACCGGCGTGCCCTGCCTGAAGCAGAGCACGAGGGGGAAGGCGGCGGCGATGCGCTTCCTCTCGGAATTCAGGTCGGAGGTCGAGCTGGAGCTCGCCGAGGCCGAGAAGACGAGGGCCGCTGTCGGCGCCGGGCTTCCCGCCGAACAGCGGGACGACTACGCCGCGCTTCCGCTCTCCGAGGCGCTCGAGAAGTTCATCGACTTCTGCCTGGAGATGAACAGGATCACCCCGACGACCCGCGACGACTACCACTACAGCGCCCTGCACATCGAGCGCGACGAGCTCGGCCTCGTCCCCGTCAACGAGGTGACGACCGACGACGTCAACGCGTGGTCGAGGCGCAGGATCGGCCTGGGCACGGCGCCCGACACGCTCAACAAGTCCTTCAAGCTCGGCAAGCGGCTCTACGCCGTCCTGCTGAAGAGGAGCAACGACACGATCGGGAGGAACCCGTTCGACGGCGCCCTCGCGCCCAGGGTCATCGCCAGGCCAAGGAACGCGCTTCGCTCCGACCTCGTGCCGAAGCTCAACTCGGTGACCTCGATGATGCCGGACTCGACCTTCAGGAGGGCGGTCGTGCTCGCCCTGCACACCGGGATGCGCATCGGCGAGGTCTGCGGCCTGCGGTGGTGCGACGTCGACTTCGGGTCGGGGCTCATCACGGTCAGGCACTCCGTGGCCTACGTCAAGGACAGGGGCTCCTTCATCAAGGACACCAAGAACCACGACCTGAGGACGATCCCCATCGACCCGGTGGGCCTGCTCCCCTTCCTGAAGGAGATCCACGAGATCGATTCGCAGAGGCTCCGGGAGGCGTCGACCCTCGGCACGCGCGACCTCGCGGACAGATACGTCGTGTCGCGGCCGGACGGCTCCTTCGCCACCACCAGCTACATCCGCAGGGCGTTCAAGACGTTCTCGGAGACCAACGGCCTCATGGGCACCAACGACGAGCTGATCACGTTCCACGGCCTGCGCCACACGTTCGCGACGCAGTGGATCCGCCACGGCGGCGACATCTAGGCGCTGCAGTCGATCCTCGGCCACAAGGACGCCATGGTCACGCTCAACGTCTGCGCCGACATCGAGCCGATGTCCAAGATCCAGAACATGCTGCGCGTGTCGCCGAGCCTGTGGCGCGGCTACCTCGGCCTGAGGGTGGACCCCGGCCCCATGTTCCAGCAGAAGATCCGCGAGGCGATCGAGACGCTCGAGGCCTTCGGCTACGGCATCACCGAGCCCGACGACCGCAACGTCCTCATCCGCGACGTCCAGACCATCAGCCGCCTCTACCCCACCGAGTACGCGGCAGTGCTGGGGGCCATCCCGACCGAGGCGACCGTGGTCGAGTAGAGGCTGAGGCATTCGCTTTCCCAAATCCGTAGTGCAAGTACGGGAATGTGGAATAGCGTTTAGATAGATTCTACCCGGTCCTCTCGTTGACGCAAATGCGGCACGGGTTTCCGCGAACGCGGACGCCCGTGCCCTTCTATTTATGTTTACGCAAAGAGTCAGCGGGAATGCAGGTGAGGCCTCGCGGTTCAGGCCGGGGATTTTCAGCCGCGCCGCCCGATTTCGAATAAAGGCCTGCAGATGCAGACGGCTTTCGGGAGGCCCCGACGGCACCTCTCTCAAAAATGGGAGCATGGCCCGAGGGCGCCCATGGGCGGCCCTCCCGCCGTTCGGTTGGGCGCGGCGTGTAGCCCCGTAGGCGTGTAGCCGCGTAGCGGTGTAGTGCGCTGCGGGTGTAGACCTGTGGCGGCGTATGCCGAAACATATTCCCAATCCGGGAATGCACTTATATATAAGTGCATTCGTCTTTCCATAGACGGGAAGCCCGTCGGCCGGGCGGGAGCGGAGGGCCGGGCGGCGAATGCGAAAGGCCGGATGCAGCCGATGCCCTGAATGAGGTCCCGACACATGGGGGCCCTAGCTCCCCCGCGGCGCGGGCGCGGGCGGCGAGGTCGGATGTGAAAGCCAGACCGCAGAGGTATCGAGCGCACGCGGCCAGGGCCTCGAGGGCGCCTGGCGGGTAGGGAGATCCGAGCATGAGGCAGGACAACGCGCAGGCCCGCGAAAGGTTCACGAGCTCCCCCGCGACGCGGCAGACCCTCGGCTGCCCCTCGTAAAGGATGCAGAAGACACGGTCGAGGTCCGACGGTTCGACCAGGCTGTACCGGCAGTCCGCGTGCAGTGCGCAGCCCCTCCCGCGCGGGTCGCCGTCCGAGTCCTCATCCGGCTCATGATGGCGCACCACGACCCAAAGGCCCTCCAACACGTCGTCGAACCCGAAATCGAGCTCCGCCTGGACGCTCTCGCCGAACGCATCGCCCAAGGCGAGCTCCGGCACCTTCGTCACACGGCCGTCCAGCCACTCAATCTCTGTCATCGCGCGCATGGTCCAAGCTCCTTCCGACACGGGATTGTCAGCTCAACCCGACCCTTACCCATACGGACGAACATAACTCGCCAGGGGAAGCCCCTGAAGGCCGTGCGCCACAACATGAGGCCGAATCCGCCCCCGGCTGGACAGGCCAACAACGAAGGAGCACACGGAACCGGCGCGGCGTTACAACCGTCCCGGCAAGCGTGTCGCTTGGCCAAGTCATGATGCCGACAAACCCGGAAATGCTCCAGCGGAGCGCCGAACGAGGGTAACAATATAAAGCCGTGCAACACGCGTTGGACGACCAGAACAACCCAAACAAAGGCCTGTCGGTCCCACCTTCAAGCCCAATAGCAAAATGTGCATCAGCGGATTTGCAGCGATACAAGTCTCAACCGTCACCATCACACCGCAGCGCGCCTAGTCCCACTCATCCTACTGCAAATGTCCCAGAACGAGAAAACGACCAGCTTAACATGCCACCCTTTATATCCGCACGCGCGTAATTCAACTCATAAGGACCGGCTATCCCTTACCTGTGACACAATCTCAAACGCACAGAACAGAATCATCAGTCCAATCATCGCATAAGAGGCAGCCGAACCTTCAAGCACTATTCCACAAAGAACAATCTCCGCGCCGCCAATAAGAACTGTTATCAGGCGCTCTGCCTTTTTGCTCTCGCCGCTCGCATAAAAAGGCGGCAAAGCGCACAAGATCACATATAGCCCGGGAAGGGAATACAGGATCGATAGTCCAAGCCCCCCATCAACCGCAGTGCTTTGCGTAAGAATCAACTGAACCCAAACGGCAATTATCACTGAGCAGGTTGTCGATAAAAGAAGACTTGAAATATAGCACGCAACAAAGTCCCGTCGCATTCGAACAGAGAAATCCGCGAACTCTCTTCGCCGCGTGGAAACAATAAGGTACACAGAAATTGCAATAGAACCAATCAGAGAAAACAGCGGAACAACCAGCAATTCAAGCTTATTACCCCATCGATCAACCACACCCCCACTCCAATGAGCGGGAATTGTATCAGGGAGGACTGACCAAGCCGCCCATAGAATCAGAAATGGAAGAATAGAGAGGATGAAAGATGATAACACTGCAGTAATTTTTTTTGAGGCTCTCATCGATTCCGCATCTCCTTGCGCGCCCACATTCCACTCCGCCTTAAATTAAGTATAAATAGATGGCGCTCAGTATTATTGGCGCAATCGCGATAGCGATTACCGCCGTTGTTTCTTTAAAAATGGTAGGAATATATGTCTCCAAGAATTGATATATCGATTGACGAGCTGCCCGAAGCGTCGAGCCTTCTTGATGGACATGACTATTCGTCACAAATCATTCAGCGTATCGCCAGGGTTCCAGTAATACTCGATGCATCGGGATGCCCTCATTCCCCTTTTTTCGAAGTTGAATATGATGACAGGACGATTAGGTTTACAAGTCAAGCAAGTTAATAATCTATGTGGTCAATGTGATACCGTTGAACCCGCATATCGATACCGCTCAGCCATTCGCCTCGCCCCCGTCGCACGCATCTTCATTCGGTCTGTTACTTTTAATCTAACGATTCTTTGAGGAACGTAGGTGCTTCCAAATG
>CABQXN010000019.1:0-37287 GCA_902468085.1 uncultured Collinsella sp. | reverse complement strand
GTTTGGGGCGGCACGTTTTTGTTTGGGCGGACGTCTGCCGCGTGCGTTACTCGAAGTATTGGAATTTGTTGGTCGAGAAGGCGAACGTTACGACGAAGCCTTCGCCGGGCTCGGATGCCGCGGTGACGTCGATGCCCATCTTGGAGCACAGGCGCGCCACCAGATAGAGACCGATGCCCGTTGCGCGCTTGGTGGTGCGGCCGTTGTCGCCGGTAAAGCCCTTCTCGAACACGCGCGGCAGGTCGGCCGCGCTCACGCCGCAGCCGTTGTCCGCGACGGTAAGCTCGATGCGCTCGCTCGCCAGGCCCTCGTCCAGCAACGCACCCGAAAACACGATCTTTGCGCCGTCCTCACGCGCATATTTAATGCTGTTCTGAATGAGCTGGCCCAGAATAAACTCGAGCCACTTCTCGTCGGTAAAGACCTCAAAGTCGAGGTTCTCGCACACCGGGGCCACGTGCGCCGCGATGAGCTCACGCGCGTTGGCTTTAATCGCGCCCGTCACCAAGGTTTTGAGATCCCAGCGGCGAATCAGGTAGTCGCGCTCCACGACTTCCGAGCGCGCGTAGTACAGCGCCTGGTCGATATAGCGCTCCACGCGGGCAAGTTCGCGTGCCAGGTCATCTACGCGCGACAGGTCGTCTTCGCTGCTGTCCAGGTTTTCCAAAATCAGGTGAGCCGCCGCCAGGGGCAGCTTGGCCTCGTGGACCCAGCTCTCGATATAGTCGCGATAGTCATCGGTCTGACGCCTGCCTTCGGCAACCTCGTCGCAGGCGGCTTTGCCCACCCGGCGCAAGACCTCGTATTCGAGCTCGCCCTCGGCATAGGTCGGGCATTGCACCATCTCCTGCACCCATGCGGGACTCTCGAGCTCCTCTGCCGCGCGCTCCAACTGACGCAGAAAACGGCGACGGCGAGCGTACTCGATCACGATGCCGAGCATACCAAAGATAAAGGACACGCCGACCGCCACGACCACGATAGAAACGGGTGCACCGGCGACCGTCAGCACAAAGCAGCTCAACAGCACGCCGCACGTCCACACGGCGACGGGAAGCAGCGCGTCTTTAAAGAACTTGGCAAACGACATAGCCGGCCCCTAGACCGAATAGCCTTGGCCGCGGTGCGTCGTCAAATACCCCTTGATGCCGATTTTTTCGAGCGTGGTGCGCAGGCGGTTGATGTTGACGGTAAGCGTATTGTCGTCCACGAAGGCGTCGGAGTCCCACAGATCCTGCATGATGGCCGAGCGCGAAACAATCTTGCCCGCGCGGCTCAGAAGCAGCGAGAGAATACGCAGTTCGTTTTTTGTGAGCTCGGTGCTGGTGCCCGTTTGCGTGTTGGTGACCATGGAGCGTGCGAGGTCGAGCTCCAGTCCCTTGTGGACGAGCGTGCTGCGCTCGCCCGCCGCCGCGGTGCGACGCAGCAAGGCATTGATGCGCGCCACGAGCACACGGGCGCTGTAGGGCTTGGGAACAAAGTCGTCCGCGCCGAGCGTCATGGCCATGACCTCGTCGATCTCGGTCGTGCGCGACGTGAGGACGATGATGGGAACCTCGGATTCGCGGCGAACCTCGTGGCAGATATGCTGGCCGTCCTTGACGGGAAGCGTGAGGTCGAGCAGCACCAGGTCGGGCACGGCGGCGAGAATATCGCGCGAGACATGCTCAAACGATTCGCATGCCTCAACCTCAAAACCGGCGCGGGCAAGGATGTCGATAAGCTCACGACGAATGGGCTCGTCGTCCTCAACGACATAGATCAGCGCCATGTGTCCTCCCATTTCGCGTAACTTGCACCTTTCACACCATTATGCCCACAGCGTCGCAGCAATACGACCCCGTGGGCACCTAATGTGACAAAAGCGTTCGGTAGTCTTGAGAGAAAAGAGGGGCCCTCGGTCCTAAACCGATCGGCCCCATCACTTCGACCTCGAGCCTCTACTCGAGCGTACGCATGTACGCAGAGATGGCATCCAGGCCCTTCTGCAGGTCGTCGGTGTTGTCGGAGTATGCATAGCCGATGCGCATACTCTTGGGCTCCTCGAAGCAATCGCCCGGGGTGACGAGCGCGCCGGACTTCTTAATCATGTCGATGCAGAACGTCCTGGAGTCGATGTCGTAGTCGTAATACACGAGCGCGGTGGTACCCGCCTCGGGCTTAACGAACGACAGGTGCGGCTCGCTCTCGACCCACTTCTCCAGAACAGCAAGGTTCTGACGGACGATGCGACGGCTGCGCTCAAGGATCACGGAAGCGTTGCCCAGAATCAGCTCCGCCACCGTCTCGCTGAATATGCCAGCGGAAATCAGGTTGTAGTCACGATGCGAGAGCAGCGCGCGACGAAGTTCCGGACTCTTGGTGACCGCCCAGCCCAGACGCAGGCCGGCGAACGACCAGACCTTGGACATGGATGCGGTGACGACGGCCTTGTCGTACAGGTCGATCACGGACTCGCAGTACTCATCCGTCTGAGTAAGCAGACGGTAGACCTCGTCGCAGAGCACCCACGCGTCGTGTTTGCGCGCGACCTCGACAATCGCCTTGAGCGTATCGGTGTCGAGCAGGGCGCCCGTGGGGTTGTCCGGGTTATTGATGCAGATGAGCTTGGTATCGTCGGTCACCAGGGCATCGAGCGCGTCGACGTCGACGTGGTAGCCGTTCTTGCGATCGAGCTGAAGGATATCGACCTTCGCACCGCACATCTCGGGAATCGAGTAAAGCTGCTGGTAGGTGGGCTTGACGGAGACTACATGATCGCCCGGTTCGACGAGCGTGGAAATAACCAGGGAGTTGGCACCGGTCGCGCCGTGCGTGGGCACGATATGCCCGGGCTCGACCGTCTTATAGAGACGCGCGACCCCCTCGAGGAAGCCGGGCTGCCCCTCGATGTCTCCGTAGGTGAATCGGCGCGAGCACAGGCTATCGAGCCACGCCTTCTTGTCGGTGTTCGTAAGCTCGAACAGCTGGTCGAGCGTGAGGGAGTAGACGCACGTCTCCGCAACGTTGTGGGTGCACTTGGTCTCCCACTCGTTCATCCACTGCTCGACAGCGAAATCCTTGATCTGCATTGTCGTTTCCTTTCCTTGACTTTCTTACAGTTCCACCACGGTGCCCAGCCCCGCCTCGATGGCGCGGTCGTAGGCGATTTTCGATGCCGAAAGGTCCTGAACGGCGATGCCCGACGTATCGAACACCGTCACCTGCTCGTCATCCGAACGCCCCGCAGCCGTGCCGGCGATGACTTCGCCGAGCTCCGCTCTAATGTCCTCGGGCGTGATGACACCCTCGGCAACCGGAATCTCCAGCTCACCGGACGCGACCGATTGCTCGCGGTCGTCGACGTAAACAGCGGCACGGGTGACAAGCGCCGAGGCGAGCTCCTGCTTGCCGGGCATGTCGGCACCGACGCAGGAGATATGCGTACCGGGGCGCACCCATGCATCGGGGATGATGGGCTTGGTCGCCGGCGTGATCGTCACGATGATGTCGGCCTCTGCCGCGGCACCTTGGCCGTCGGCCGTCGCCTCGATGGAATAGGTGGATGCCTCGCGAACATGCTCGCAGGCGCCCAAGATATGGGCGACCTCGTCTCGCATGCGCTCGACGCGGGCCTCGGGCGCGGCATCGGAAACCGGCTCCCACACCTTGACCTCACTCACTTTGGGACAGGCGGCGAGCACGCCCGCCACCATATAGGTGCTCATATGGCCGGCACCCGCAACAAGCAGTTTGGACGCATCCGCCCGAGCCAGCCACTTGGCACCGAGCGCAGCGGCGGCACCGGTGCGAAGTCCAGTGACGGCGGAGGCATTGAGCAGCGCCAACGGCTCTCCCGTCGCGTTGTCGCACAGCAGCGTGGTGCCAAAGATCTCGGGCAGCCCCTTTTTGGGATTCTGAGAGAACCAAGCAGTGAGCTTGAGGCCGAAGAGGCCGCTTCCCGCCAACTCGCCCGAGCGGATATCCATATCGGCCACGCCGGGTTCGAACTGCTCATATACCATCGGCCACGCAACACCCTTGCCCGTTGCCTTCTGGCGATATGCCTCCTCCACGGCAGCGATTGCATCCTCAATTGTCAGCACCTTGGAAACTTCCTCGGCCGATAGCACCACCATCTGCCCCATCATCGCTCCTCTCAGCGAAAGCTTTACGTTGCTTCACTGTACGGTTTAGGAACGATGCCGCCAAGGATCATTTCTTGTTGGTATCTACAACGATTCTCAATCTGATTTTTCGTTCTATCAGCATGTATTTGAACTCTTTATCGCATCAAAGGCATATGGATGTGCGATTATCCTATTTGTACAGGTGCTTATTGTAATGATTTACAAGGTGATGCTGATGCTATACACCATCTCGGACTTCTCACGGGAATATGAGGGGTCGGTCCGTCTAATCGCCGGCAGCGATGGCGTCTCGCGTGCCGTCTCTGGCGTCGGGATCCTCGATTATGAACTCATGCCCGGCCTCAAGAACAAGTACCAGCGCGTCAACTTCAGCTCAGACGAGATCATCCTCAGCACTTTCCTCTATGCGAAGGACGACCCGCACCTCATCACTGAAGCCGTGAAATACCTCGTCGCCAAGGGAACGAGCGGTCTCATCATCAAAAACGTCCTGCACATCCCGATTCCCGACCAAGCCATCCGCTACGCCAACGCGCGGCACTACCCGGTCTTTCTCACGACCGACGACTCACTGTTCTTTGACAGCGTCATCTATGAGGTCAAACGGCATATCGAGCAGCTCGCGTCCATCGACTTCGCACAGCGCGAGATCGATGCCCTGAGGACAGACGTATCGCCCGAGTCCATCTGCCGACGCATCCGAGGCCTCAACCCGTCATTTCTGGACGAAGCGGTCGCCCTGTTCGCATCGTTTGCAGAGCCCCTCGACCCGCGTACGTTTTTGCAAATCGAACGTCTCTGTGCAAAATCGACCCTCGCCGGATGCCACAACATGCTGGCACCCTACGACGGAGGTTTGTTATTCGTAGCGACAAGTGACTCGGAACAGACGCTCGATGTAGAGCGAATCGTGCAGGCGCTCACGGAGCTCATCGAGGCTAGCGGCATCGATGGCGGAGCGGAAGGGCTCGGCATCAGCGATATTCTGTTTGGAGACGAGGCGGTGGCGCAGGCGATCTCGCAGGCGATTTACGCACAGCGCCTATCTTGTCAACGAGCCGAGGGTCCCGTCCGCTATACGCAGCTCGGCATCCTGAGAACCGTGATGCCTTTTGCGGAAACCCCGGAGATGCGATCGTTCTCGGAAGCGATTCTCTCGCCGATACGCGAGCACGACAGTGAGCATGGCAGCGAGCTGGAATCCACGCTCGCCGCATTCATCGAGAACGACCGACGTATCGAGCGAACCGCCAAGCAGACTGGCCAGCACCCGAACACGATTCGATATCGCCTCGATAAGGTGACAGCCCTCACCGGACTGAGTTACAAATGCGCCCCGGAGATGGAGCAGCTGTCGCTCGCCTACGCCATCGAACGCGCTCGCTCGCTTCAGTAAGCCAACCCCGCCTTGAGGTTAGGAGCGGCGGGCACGGAGCTTTTCGTAGCCGTTGGCAAAGAAGGCGACCGTGGCGGCGTCGGCCTCCGCAGCGTCCGTCTCGGTTGCGGGAACCACGCCGTGCTCGTCGCTCACCAGGAACAGCGCGCCCTTGAGCTGCGCGGGAATGTCTACGCGCGTGACCGGGATGCCCTTGGTCTGGGCCAGTTGCTCGATGAGCGTCGCCGTGCCGCACAGGCACTCGTCCGCCGGCGCCACAAAGGCAAGCTCGCCGTTGTTGACGGCGGCGAGCAGCTCGGGCGCCACGCCGGTCTCGTCGGCCTCGGAGCGGGCCTCGGCGGAACGGACACGCAGCGCCTTGGCCGACGTATCGGCGAGCGGCTCGTACTCCCCCACCGTCATGGCGGCGTTGCCGTTGATGTCGATCACCAGCATGAGTACGCCGTCGTGCGCAGTGTAATCGCCCTCGGCAAGCGACCACTCAACGTGCTGTTTGGCCCAGCTGAGCATGTTATGGGTAAGCGGCTCGCCCTGCACCAGGCGCTCGGACAGTGCGCGAATGTGGCGGTTGAGCATGGGCACCTTTTTATTGGACATGCGCCAACGGCAGACAAGCGCGGGCTTGTCGAGCGTAAACTTCTCGACCGCCTCCTGATTGGCGCAAAAGTCCTCGTACGCACGCTGATCCTCGGCATTGCCAAACAGCTCGGCATCATCAATCTGGGGCATGGTTGTACCTTTCGTGTTAGTCATTCCGTCCTCTTATACCAAAAAGACGGCCCTCCAAACGGAGCAGCCGCCTTTTGCGGAGATTATTTTGTCCCAAGGCGGAACTTAGTGGCGGAAGTGGCGAGCGCCCGTAAACACCATAGCAATATTGTGCTCATTGCAGGCCTGGATGCTCTCGTCGTCGCGCTTGGAGCCGCCGGGCTGGATGATGCAGGTCACGCCGTGTGCAGCAAGAACGTCGACGTTGTCGCGGAACGGGAAGAACGCGTCGCTTGCACAGGCAAAGCCGCCCTTCTCCACGCCCTCGCGCTCGCAGAAGTCCTCGGCGCGCTCGCAGGCAAGCAGCGCAGAGTCAACGCGGTTAGGCTGACCCGGGCCCATGCCAATGCCGGCCTTGCCCTTGGAAACCAAGATAGCGTTGGACTTAACGCCCTTGCAGACCTTCCAGGCAAACTCGAGCTCGGCCATCTCGGCGTCGGTGGGCTTGCGGTCGGTGGGGAACGTAAAGGTCGCGGGATCCTCGGTCACGTGGTCGACTTCCTGCACCAGCATGCCGCCGTCGATGGAGCGCAGCTCCACCTGGGCGCCGTGGTCCACGCCGCCGGTGGCCAGCACGCGCAGGCTGGGGCGCTTGGCCATGCGCTCGAGCGCCTCGGCAGTGTAGCTCGGGGCGATGATGACCTCGACGAACTGCTTGTTCTGATCGGCAAAGTGCTCGACCAGCTCATAGGGAACCTCGCGGTTGCAGGCGATGATGCCGCCAAAGGCACTCTTGGGATCGCAGGCGAAGGCGCGGTCGTAGGCAGCCGTGATGTCCTCGGCAACGGCGGAGCCGCAGGGGTTCTGGTGCTTGAGGATTACGCAGGCCGGCTCGTCGAACTCGCGGACCAGGTTCCAGGCGGCGTCGGCATCCAGATAGTTGTTGTAGCTGAGCGGCTTGCCCTGGACCTGCTCGGAGCCCACGAGCGGGAACTGCGAGCTCGCGGTGTTCTCGCAGCCCTCGGCAAAGCGGTAGACCGTAGCCTTCTGCTGAGGATTCTCGCCATAGCGCAGGTCGTCGACCTTCTCCAGCGAGATCTCGAGCTTGGCAGAGGTGTCCGCCACGTCGCTTGCCTGGGCGGCAAGCCAACGGGAGATAGCCGTGTCGTAGGCGGCGGTGGTCTGGTAGACCTTCACCTGCAGGCGACGACGGGTGGAAAGCGTGGTGCAGCCACCGGTCTCGTGCATCTCGGCCAGGACGGCATCATAGTCGGCCGGGTCGGAAATGACGGTAACGCTCGTGGCGTTCTTGGCGGCAGAGCGCAGCATAGAGGGGCCACCGATGTCGATGTGCTCGATGGCGTCCGCGAAGGTGACCTCGGGGTTGGCGACGGTCTTCTCGAACTCGTACAGGTTGACGACGACCAGGTCGATCAGCTTAATGCCGTGCTGAGCGGCCTCCTGCATATGCTGCTCGGAATCGCGGCGGGCCAGCAGCGCGCCGTGAACCTTGGGGTGCAGGGTCTTAACGCGGCCGTCCATCATCTCGGGATAGCCCGTGAACTCCTCGATGGGGGTTACGGGAACGCCCGCGTCCTCGATGGCACGAGCCGTGCCGCCCGTAGAGATGATCTCGACGCCAAAGTCATCGACCAGCGTCCGTGCGAAATCGACGACGCCCGTCTTATCGGTAACCGAGATCAACGCGCGTGCGATCTTCACATCAGATCCCATGCAGTCCTCCTGTCTGGTACGCCGCCGTGCTCTGTGAGTCGGTGATACGTCGATCTGCAGCGCTCGCGCAGCGGCATTGAAAATACTGATTTAATGTAGCGCATCGAGCGCATCGATGCACCCCGCAACGGGCGCATGTGCAGAAAAAGTTTGCACGCGGAGGGGATGGGCACAGCACCGGGCACGGTGAGTTCATGGAACACAGGGGCACCATAATTAGATGCCAATGGCGTGGTAGAACTGTGCTCGATATGCATCCGCAAAAGAAAGAGGCACCATGGTCTCGCGGGTTCTCTACCGACCGTTTGATACCGAAGACTTCGACGCCATCGCGCTGATTCTGCAGCAGCTTTGGCATAACAATTCGGATAACGATGAGTACAACCGCCTTGAGGCCGCGTGCGACCTCGCCTACTGCCTTTCGTCGTCGACGTTTTCACAGGTTGCGGTGATTGACGGCGAGGCGCGCGGCATTGCACTTGCACGCGCAGGACAGAACTCCGGCGTCACTATCAACGAGCATTGGATGGATACCGAACGCGCGCTGCTATCGCAGATGCGTGAGCTGGAGCCTGATGCCTGCGCCGAGTATCTCTCGTTTGTGCGCGCAACCATCCGAACCAACAACCGCCTGCTCGAGAGCAGCCCGTTGCCGCACGACAACGAGGTCACGCTGCTTGCCGTGGATCGCGATGTCCATGGCCTGGGCGTTGGCACGGTTCTGCTCGATGCCGCGGTCTCGCACCTGTCCTCGCTTGGAGCGACGAGGGCGCACCTGTACACCGACTCCAACTGCTCGTGGAAGTTCTACGAGCTGCACGGCTTTAAGCGCACGGCCACGCACCGCGCCAACCGCGAAGAGCGCCGTCACGACATGCCGCGCGAAAGCTTCCTCTACGAACTCGACCTAACAGCCTAAACCTGGCAGCCATACCTAGTCATTTAGGAACGTTCCCAGTGATTAGTCGTTGGGGACAGCCTTCGTAGGTAGCGCATAAAAATGGGATGGATCCGTCGGCAGTCGCCGGAGAAGATCCATCCCAAAAATCAGAGCGCACTAGAACGTTCCGCCGCCTCCTCCGCCGACGCCGCCACCGCCGCCACCGGAAAAGCCACCGCCACCGCCGCCGCTCGAGCTATCGGAACTCGAAGCCAGCTCGCGGATGGTCTCGTGATACACATCATTGAACGAATCGAGCGGAGACTCGTTGCCGTAGTGATGGTAATACCACCAGTAGCAGGGGTAGTTGTCGTAGAAATCGTCGCTGTTGCGCAGGTCCGCAGGCACGGCCTCGGCCAGCTGTCGCAGCACTTCTTTCGAAACGCCCAGGGCAACGCCCATCACCAGCAGCTTGTTCCACAGAATCAGATCGCTGGGGATGGCCTCCTTCAGGCGCGTAAAGTCCTCGAGCCAATGCTTAAGCGCCTTGCAGCGAGCCGCCACTTCGGCGCCCTCCGGCGTGTAACGGCGGAAGGTGCAGCTCAGGACAAAGCCCACGATCGTGACGGGGATCGAGATCATAGCGGCACCGACGTTGGCGTCCGCAAAGTCGGTATAGAACAGAGAGCCCAGAATGCCAAAGACAATGATGATGCCGAGAACCAGGCCGGCCACCATCGCGATAGTGCCATCCGATGCTATAAGCTCGCGCGCTTCCAGCTTGCCCTTAACTGTGCTCTGATAGTCCTCGAGCTTGTCGCCAACAGATGTGGTACGCTCGCTAGCGTACTCCTCCAGCTCACTAAACGTGCGCGAACGGACTCCGTCCTTATCAGGCTTAACGCCGGCGAAGAAGACCTTGAGCACATCGCGATCGATGCCGTCCTTCTTGGCAGCCTTCCAGGCCTCGTCGGTCACTGTGATGCGATACGTCTGCTCCTCTTTTTCGCGACGGAGCAGACCCTTCTTCTTGGTCTCGGTCGCTTCTTCCAGCTTGATCACGCGGTCGTCGGTCAGCTTCATCAGTGTGGCGATATATGCCTGATCGGGCACCTCGTTCCAGCTCATGAGGGCCGAAAGCACGGCGGGATGGTCGGCCGAGGGCACATCGCGGAAATATTCGTCCTGGAAAAGCGGCTTGGGCTTGCGCTTGCGCAGCTTGAGCATAACGATTGTGCCGGTAAAGGCCACCGCCGCAACAACACTTAGCACGGCAAGTGCATTGGCAATCATGCGAGCGTGAGCGCGGCGGGCGTTAGCTTCGTCGGTCCATTCCTTCTCTTCGCTCAGGATCGTTGACATGCGCTCTTCGCCCGAAGCGGCAAGCTGCGGCACCCAGTCGCCGGGGAAGGCGATGCGTGCCTCGGCGAATTCGCCCTGATGCACGCAGGGAATGGTATAGGTGACCATGGGTTCGTCCGCATCGAGCGATACATCGCCCGTCAGCGGGCCGTGGCCCCATGCGCGGAAGTTATCGCCCTTGACGGCCGCCGTCCCGGCAGCGGCATTTGCGAAGTACACTTCCATCTCGACATCGTCGGAATCCGCCGACCAGCCGTCACCCACGAACTTCCAGTAGAGCTCGGCGGTATCGGCCCAGTTCATAACCGCACCGGTCATGGTGTAGCTCACGTAATAGATTGCACTGTCACCGCTCTCGTGAGGGCTGAACACCTTAATCCTTACGCCGTCACCGGCCTGCTCGATCGTATAGACGCCAGAGTCGCCCTTGTTCGCGCTATCGACTTTGTTAAACGCGGTGTCCCCTTCCTCGACACTCAGCACATCGACGCCCGCCGTGCCACCCTGCTGGTTGGTACCCGTATTAATCTCCCAAAACACGCCGTTGATGTCGTCATCGAATTCAAACTGGCGCCCCTCGACAACGGTCAGCGATCCATCGGCCTCGACCGTGGCACTGATGTAGGTTTGGGTCATGGAATAACCGTCGGCGTGTGCGGCGGCGGGCAGTAGCAGCAATGCAAGCGCGACGAGTGCGCAGACGGAAGCAAATCGCGCAAACAGGCGGCGCTGCCGACAGGTTTTGGCAACGGGGGCGTTCATAGGCACATCCTTTGTCTGTGATACCAGCAACGCCATTGTCCCACGTTTACGGGCGCACATGACGAACATCTAGGCCAGCGGAGTATCAAACGGGACGAAAGTCACGCCCGCGGCCGGCACATGGGGACGTTCCTTATCTGCCGGCAATCTGGGACACTCCTTGGCATAGCCCGCTCCGGCAATAGATACCACTTCATAGCTCCGTCACAGGTGTAGCGGCTTTGTGTTGCCGCGACGCGCACTGATTGAGTCCGCGAGCAAGGGGCATAAAGCAGTTGAGCGAAAACGGTTTGCCCCTTTGCCGTTCGCTTGAGGATCATGTCCCCCTTTTCCGCGGAAACCCCGGCAGTTGCGAAGAGCTGCCGGGGTTTCTGTCGTTTGAGGGGTTGGGCTGGCGGGTGGCGATCGAGCTGTCGAGCCGGTGCCTCCCCCACCTCCCGCGCTATACTCGTCCGCATGGATATCAACGCACGCAACATAGCAACACACGCCGCGGACGCACCGGCAACGGCAGAGCCCACCCCCGTCGTGGGACGCTTCGCCCCGTCGCCCTCGGGCCGCATGCACCTGGGCAACGTGTTCAGCTGTCTGTGCTCGTGGCTTTCGGCCCGCAGCCAGGGCGGCGGCATCGTGTTGCGCATCGAGGACCTGGACGATCGCTGTAAGCGGCCGGAGCTTGCCGCCCAACTGATTGACGACCTGGCTTGGCTGGGGCTCGAATGGGACGAAGGCCCCTACTACCAGCATGATCGCCTAGACCTGTACGAGCGTGCTCTGCATCAACTGCAAGACGCCGGCCTCACCTATCCCTGCTTTTGCACGCGCGCCGAACTCCATGCCGCGAGCGCACCGCACGCGAGCGACGGCACGCCCATCTACCGCGGCGCCTGCCGAGGCCTTTCTGCCGAAGAGGTTGCCCGCCGCAGCATCCTGCGCGCTCCGGCCACGCGCCTGCGCGTGCCCGTCGTCGACGACCTCGCAGACGACGTGATCGAATTCGTGGACCGCACGTACGGAGCCCAATGCGAGGCACTCGCCACCGAGTGCGGAGACTTTTTGGTGCGCCGCAGCGACGGCGTGTTTGCCTATCAGCTGGCCGTGGTGGTCGACGACGCTGCCATGGGCGTCACCGAGGTTGTGCGCGGATGCGACCTGCTGGGCTCCA
This sequence comes from uncultured Collinsella sp., assembly GCA_902468085.1. Lineage (GTDB taxonomy): Bacteria > Actinomycetota > Coriobacteriia > Coriobacteriales > Coriobacteriaceae > Collinsella. The sequence goes on along the minus strand of CABQXN010000019.1, from coordinate 25,150 downwards.
CGCCGCGCCAAATCTACCTGCAGCATCTGCTGGGACTTCCAACGCCGCACTACGCACACATTCCGCTGCTCATGTCGCCGGATGGCCGCCGCCTTTCCAAGCGAGACCGCGATTTGGACCTGGGCGAACTACGCGCACGCTTTGGCACGCCCGAGACGCTGCTGGGATGGCTCGCCGGGCAAACGGGCATCGCGCCGGACGCCACACCGCGCTCTGCCGAGCAGCTGGTCGAGCACTTTAGCTGGGATGTTATCCGTACGCATCGGGAGAACATCACTGTAACGGTCGAGTAGCCAGCCACCCCGCCTCTACGCAACATCCCAGGGCTGGAGTTCGTCACCCAAGCGAACGATGCAGTCATAGAGCACGGTGTGGCGCTCGGCCGGGTTGGCATCCCGATGAAAATGCCCGTAGTACCAGCGCTTATAATCCAAGCGGTCTTCCAGCTCATCGAAAAATGCAGTAAGACGATCAACGCCGGGGCAATTCCAGCCGGGTGCCGGATAGAGCGTGGGCGAGAGCATGCGCGTGGAGCAGGTGTGGGTGATTACGTAGTCGACCTTCCAACCCACGCTGTCGAGCCTTGCCCGCGCCTCCCCAAAGTTGCGCTCGTCCGGCAGCTCCTGCGGCCACCAACTGGAATACGGCACGCGATATTCCTTGTCCACGCTCGTGGCGCCGCCCATGGTAAAGATCGTTGAGCCGTCGAGTTCAAAAACCTCGCCGCGCGTCAGGCGCCGTATGGGCGAGGTATCCGACAGGCGCTGCGTCAGCCCACCGTGCCACAACTCCATGGGTCGCTCCGCCCAGTGATCGAAACGCTCGTGGTTGCCGTCGACAAACAGCACGGTGTAGGGGCGCGACTCCAGCCAAGCAATATCGGCACATTCCTCGGCAGAAAAGTCCCAGGGAAAGCCAAAGTCGCCCGCGATGATGAGATAGTCGTCGCTCGCCAGGCTATCCCCAAGCTCCCAATCGCGGAGCTTTTGCATGTCAGCGCCGCCATGGACGTCGCCCGTCACATAGACCGTCATCGGATCACCACTTCCCCGTAAGTCGCTAGCCCACATTCTGCACGATCACTAAGCCAACCGTCCAACCCTTCCATCCTTTAGGGCTTACCCCTCGTTCTTCCATCCAAACGGGTCAAGCACCCAAAAAACCAGATCGAGCACGCCGCCGGTCATCATGGCACCGGCAAGGGCAATGCAAACGTGCAAAGAGCTGGCACTTCGGAGCACGTCGAATGGCCCCAGAACAGCCAGCAGCGCGACCGCTGCGCCGGCTACGCACAGCGCAAGGCACGGTCCTGCGTCCTTAACGCACTTCTTTGCGAGATGCTTTGCGTTGTCACCCATCGATATCGAACTCCTTAGAGGGTCGCTGTTCAGATGCATGCCGCCGCGACGGAGCATGACGGCAGGGTAAGTGTCACATGTCGTGCGGACATCAATGGAGAAACCGCCTGCTTGACCAACTCTTGACGCCGTTTTGCACCGACACCCCATCCCCCGCTATCGAGGTCTAATACTTTTCCCGAGAAGTGAACGGCTGTTTCTGAACCCCTGAAACATCCGCATTTTTCGGCGGCAAAATCGTGGGATTTCAGTATTGAAACCGCGGGAAACGGCACCTTTAAAGTGTCGATGCTTCGGGGGTCCGTTTTAGCTCGTTCACTTCTCGGGAAAAGTATTAGACCTCGCTGCTAGCTATCCAGAAAGACACCTCCCCCTTCCCCACCGCCGCGCAAAAACTCATCCAACATTAATCTTGGCTCAAGAATCGCTTAATCTATAGCCTGCACTATAGAGTTCGACCAAGGGCGGGGCGGCGTCACGCAGGCCGCCGAACGCAACGCTCGCGCCCGGGCAGATCGCCCGGCGTCGCGCCCATCGAACGAAAGGAACAGGTCATGGACGACCTCGAAAAAGTTGAAACCATCCGCACCAAGTGCAACGTGAGCTACACCGATGCCAAGGCCGCGCTCGACGCCGCCGACGGCAACGTCTTGGATGCCATCATTTGGCTCGAGTCGCAGGGCAAGACCCAGACCACGTCGGCGCACGCCGCCACCGAGTCCGCGCCAGTCGATGAGCCCTCAGCCGAGATGGTCGCCGCGCAGGCCGCCTACGAGAAGTCGAGCGAAAAGACCGACTTCTCCAAGAAGATGGACAGCGTGTGGGAGTACCTCAAAAAGCTCTTCCGCCTGAGCCTGGACACCAAGTTTATCGCCACGCGCCGCGACGCGATCATCCTCAACATTCCCATCCTGATCCCCATCGTCGCGCTGTTTGCCTGGGGCGCCACGATATGGCTGATGCTGATTGGCCTGTTCTTTGGCATGCGTTACCGCATCGATAGCGACGGCGACGTACCCGGCAGCATCAACAACCTTATGAATCACGCTGCCGATGCCGCGGACGACATCAAGCAAAATCTCAACGACGACAAATAATCTCAGACGGGGGCACGCATGGCACGGATCCTGATCGTAGAGGACGAGGAGAAAATCGCCCGCTTTGTGACGCTCGAGCTGGAGCACGAGGGCTACCAGGTGGAGCACGCCGCCGACGGCCGCACCGCCGTGGACCTGGCGCTGGAGCGCAACTACGATCTGATTCTGCTCGATGTGCTGTTGCCGCAGCTCAACGGCATGGAGGTGCTGCGACGCGTCCGCAAGCACAAGGATGTACCGGTGATCATGGTCACCGCGCGCGATGCCGTGATGGACAAGGTGGCCGGGCTCGATGCCGGCGCCGACGATTACCTGACCAAGCCGTTTGCGATTGAGGAGCTGTTCGCACGGATCCGCGTGGCGTTGAAGCGCTCGGAGGCCGTGCGGGCGGCTTCGGGCGTTGGCGGCGTTGGGGCCGGGACGGGCGCTACGGGCGCCGCTGCGATACCCCCGGCTGGCGACTCGACCCAGGCATCCGCCTCGCCCTCCCCCGCCGCGCTCACCGTGAGTTCGGTCGCGCTCGATCCCGACCGCCGCGAAGTCACGGTCGGCGGCTCGCCCATCGCGCTCACTGCCCGCGAGTTCGACGTCCTCGCCCTGCTTATGGCGCACGCCGGCACCGTGCTCACGCGCGAGCGCATCGCGCACGAGGCGCTGGGCTACGAATACGTGGGCGACACCAACAACGTCGACGTGCACATCGCGCACCTGCGCGCCAAGATCGAAGACGCCGGCAGCGCCCGCATCATCCAGACCGTGCGCGGGGTGGGCTATGCCTGCCGTGCGTAACGCCGAGGCCAAGCGCGTCACCTCCATCGCCCGCGCCATCAGCTGGGGCTATATGTGGCGCCGTCTGATGAGCTACGTCTGGCTCGATCTGCTGCTGGTGGTGATTGCGGCGGCGATCCTCGTCTATGGATACAACCAGACGCTGCCCGACAGCGCGTTTACCGCGGGATGGATTCCCGGCGCCACCGTTCACGGCATGTCGCTGACGCCCGCACGCGGCTGGGACCCGGCCACGCTCACCTATACCGTCGAGCTTGCGCGTACCACCAAGACCTTCCCCCTCGCGCAGGACCTCGCCACGCTATGGCCTCTCTACCTTGTCGTTGTGGGTTGGCAGATCATCAGCGTGCTCAACATGCTCGGCGGCGCGAGGCGCGTGCGCCGCACCATGGCACCGCTCAACGACCTTGCCTTGCGCGTGGATGAGCTCGGCCGCATGCAGCTCTCCGGCGGCAAGATGGAAACACTGGAGCAGGCCATCGAACGCGCAAGCGTCGACTCGCCGAGCGTCACCACCGGCGACGCCGACCTGGCAAGCATCGAGGTCGCACTCAACCGCCTGCTGCGCCAGATGCAAGAGGCCAAGCTGCAGCAGATGCGCTTTGTCAACGACGCGAGTCACGAACTGCGCACGCCCATCGCGGTGATTCAGGGCTACGTAAACATGCTCGACCGCTGGGGCAAAAACGACCCGGACGTGCTGGCGGAGTCCATCGCATCCCTCAAGGCCGAAAGCGAGCACATGCAAGAGCTCGTGGAGCAGCTGCTGTTTTTGGCGCGCGGCGATGCCGGCCGCACGGTCCTGCGGCGCGCGAATACCAACCTGGCCGCACTGGTCGGCGAGGTATGCGAGGAATCGCAGATGATCGATGGCGCGCACACATATCGGCTGGCCTTTGATGCTGCGCTTGTCGGCGACCCGCGCTGCGACGCGCCCGTTGACGTGGCGCTCGTGAAGCAGGCTCTGCGCGTAATCGTGCAGAATGCCGCCAAGTATTCGGACGCGGGAACGACTGTCACATTTGCCATAACTCCCGATACGGGCACGGGCGCGATCGACATAAGTGTTGAGGACGAGGGCATCGGCATGAACCAGGAATCCGCAGCTCACGCGTTTGAACGGTTCTACCGCGCCGACAACGCACGCGATGCCGGCGCGCAGGGCTCGGGTCTGGGGCTTGCCATTGCCAAGTGGATCGTCGATAGCCATGGCGGCGTCATTGGCGTGACCTCAGTCGAGGGCGTCGGCAGCCGCTTTACGATTCGCCTGCCGCGCTAGGAAGCCTCTCGGCATAAATAAAGGGATAAGGCCATGCGGCCCTATCCCTTTTTGCTAGCTATAGCAGCTTGTGCGCTACTCGCGGCACAGGTGCACGGCAAAGCCGGCAAACTCGCGCTTAAAGTACACGAGCTTGGTGCCGCCGTCGGGCAGCAGCACGCGCGACTCCTCGTTGACCTCGAGCCCGCGCTCGGCAAACCACTTCTCGGCCGCATCGATGTCGTTGACGGCAAAGCCAATGTGGCCCTTGGTGCCACGACCGTTCTGTTTCATGATCTCGACCAGCGAATCGTTAAAGTACGAAACGGGAGTCTCGATGACGGGCAGACCCATCATCGTCGAGAACAGCTCCGCGATCTCCAAGGCATCTACCGGGTCGGTGGCGTTAATGCCCACATGGGCAACGCGCATGCCAAAGAGCTCGACCGGATTGGCGTTCTGCTCATTCATACAGGCAGCGCCTACTGAGCCATAACGTCAAGGACGGCCTTCTCGGCAGCAACGCGGTTCATGCCGGTCATGAAGGGCACGCCGCTCACGTACGGGCAGGTGAGGCCCTCGGGGGCAACGGTGGTGGCGATCAGCAGGTCGGCGCCCTCGTCGCAGTAGTCCTTGGCCTCGGAGATGGCACACTGCACGATCTCATACTTGCCGGCATAACCATTGGCGTCGAGCATGGTGGCGACCTTCTGGGCAACAAGCGTGGAAGTAGCAGCGCCAGCACCGCAAGCCAAAACGATCTTCTTCATAGGTAATGTCTCCCTTCATGGTTTACTTTAGGTAAGTGTACCGCAGCGAGCGATGGCACTCAGCCTCGATGAGCTTTTATGCCAGTTTGCTTGCGCGCTGCGTATAATACATCTAGTACGTGTTGTCATACCGCTCGCTTTATGAGCGACTAAGGATCCCAATATGCCCGATTCCCGCACACTCTGGACCGCCGTCGTTATCATCTGCATCGCCGTGTCGGTGTTCTTTAGCGTCAAAAAACGCACAACGTTCAAGCACCTGCAGCAGCTTATGGCCGCCAAGCAGTGGGACGAGTTCGATCGTTTGCTCGACGGCAAACTCACCAGCATGCTGTACCCGCGCTACAACCGCGACTACCTGCGCCTGAACTCCTATCTGCTGCGCGAGGACCACAAGCGCGCCGATGAGATGTTCGATTTGCTGCTGGGGCTCAATCTGCCCAAGATGCAGCGCGTCGACCTGGTGATCAAAGCCTTTAACTACTACGTTGGCCAGGAGGACCGCAAAAAGTCCAAGGAGCTTCTGCACGAGATCGAGGGCTTTGAGGGCGGTCAGGCCGAGGCGGTCGCACACGAATGCCAGCTGATGTACGACACGATGATCCTCAAGCGCCACAACGACATTCCCGAGCTGGAGCGCATGCTCGAGGATGTCGGCGACGACCCGGTCAAGCGCTGCCGACTGGAGTACCTGCTGGCCCTGCAGTACCAGAACAAGGGCGACGAAGCCAAGTTCCAGGAGTTCCTGGAGAAGTCGGGCCAACACTCGATGGCCGTCAACGCGTAACGGACGGCTTGTGCTAGACTTCTAGTCTCACGGGGGCGTGGCGGAATTGGCATACGCAGGAGACTTAAAATCTCTCGCCGCAAGGATTGTGGGTTCGAGTCCCACCGCCCCCACCATATGAAGCTTTCATGCCCGTGTCCCCCAAGGGATGCGGGCTCGTTTCTTTTAGATGCCGTCAACCGCAGAACAGTTAATTTGGGACGGGGCTTTTGTGACTGCTCATATCAACCCAAGGACTGTCCCCAGGTGCCGGCAGAAAAGGAACGTCCCTAAGTGCCGGCTGTTGAGTTGCGGTGGAATAGGGACTGTTTGGGGCCCGAAAGGGCGATTTTAGTCCGTATTTCACCGCAACTTATTTAGAGGGCGCTGAGGCTGGGGGTCCAGGCGATGGTGGAGGTTGTGCCGTCGAGGGTCTCGTTGATGGTGGCGGCCATGCCGGCGAGTAGGCTGTTCTCGCTTACGGTGAGCGTCTTGTAGCCGCCGGCACGCATGAGCTCGCGGATCACCACGGCGCCAGCCAAGATCACGCCCGCGCGCTTGGGCTGCACGCCCGGCAGTGCAGCGATACCCTCCACATCCAGCGTAGACATACGATCGATGGCGGCCGAGATCTGCTCCATCGAAAGCTCGCGCAGGTGCACAAAGTTCGAGTCGTACGGCTCCAGTTCGTGGACCAGCGCCACGAGCGTGGTGACGGTACCGCCCACCGCGACCAGGCGCTCGGCGCGCTCAAAATCGCTCGGCAGGCTCTCAAAGTAAGCCTCGAACTGCTCGTCCGCCCAGTCGGCAGCGGCAGCAAGCTCGCCGTCCGAAGGCGGCAACGCCGAGAAGAAACGCTCCGTCACGCGACGGCAACCGATGTCCAGTGAGCGCGTTCCCTCCAGCGCAAAGACCCCGCGCTCAGGCGCATAGACGCCCGTCGCGAGCTCCGTGGAGCCACCGCCCGAATCGGCGACGATGATGCGCTCGCCAGCAAAGTCGTGTGCCACGCCAAAAAACGTCAGGCGCGCCTCGACCTCGCCCGGAATCACCTGCGGTTCGAGCCCCAGATCGCGCAGACCGTCCAGCAGCAGCGCGGCATTGGACGCATCGCGCGCGGCACTCGTGCAGGTGGTGCAGACGCACGCGGCCCCAAAGGTACGGGCTTCGTCCACAAACATGCGGCACGCAGCGAGCACGCGCTCAACGGCCGCCTCGCAAAAGCGCCCCGTCGCGTCCACGCCCTCGCCCAAGTCGGTGATCTCGGTATGCTTGGACGATTCCACGATCGCCCCGGCCTCGACCTGCGCCAACACCAGTCGCGACGACACCGTTCCCAGGTCAATCGCGGCCACCTTATATCGTTTGCAATTTGTCATTGCGGGCTCCCCTCTGGGCGCTACTCGCCGCTGGACGCGACCGTCTGGCCTTCGACGCCGCTAAAACCAAACAGCATGTCGAGCGTCTGAATGTACCACGGCGCGTCCTTGCCGACTTCCTCAATCTCCTTGGCCACTTCGCTGGCCTTCTTGGCGTTTGAGGACTTTTTGCTCGACGACGAATCCGAATCCTCGTCCAGACCCTGTACTTCAATCCTCTTTTCGCCGGGCATCACCATGCCCAGTTCCCGTGCCCGATCCTTAATGCCCTCTTCCGAGAGCCACTTGTCAGTGTCTTTTTTCATCTCATCTCTGTATTGCTCGCGAATCTCGACCTGCTTGGCCAAGATGTCGTTCGAGCGTTTTGCAACGTACAGGTCGCGCACGGGGAAATACAGGCTCACGAGCGCCAGAGTCACCACGATACCGATAAACAGCGGACGCAGAGAGCCATGCGTAAAGTCATAGATTGCCTTGACCACCGCGTTGTCGTTGGCGTAGTGCATAAAGTCCGAGCCCGAAAGACGGTTCGAGGGCCTGCTCGACCTATCGTGCGTTTGAGCCGACGAGCGCTGAGCATGCGACGAACGTGCCGGGCGCACTGGGCCATCTGTCGAAGTATTCACTTGAGCATTGGGGCGCGAGGTACTTGTCGGGCGTTGCATGGAGCGGTCGGCGCCGGCGTAGGCGGACCCACCGAGCTGCACCGTGCGCGCACGGCGAGGCGACGGCTCACGCGAACCGGCGGAATAGTACCTGTTGTCGTAAATCTGATCCATGTGCGCCTTGTGCGGTTGAGGTTTGTTTGCGCTAGGTATTCTAGTTATAGCACGAGCGCGCGCACCGCCTTCGCCAACCTTTGCTCGACATAAAAAAGGCGCTGAGCCGTATGGCCCAGCGCCCATAGCGCTTTGCGGCATCCAGCCAAGGCGAGGCGGAACCGAGTCAGCCTCCCCCTCGCCAAATTCGCCCGTTTAGCGAATGTTGTAGAACGCGGCCTTGCCGGCGTAGCGCGCGCTGCCCTTAAGCTCGTCCTCGATGCGGATGAGCTGGTTGTACTTGGCGATACGGTCGCTGCGGCACGGGGCGCCCGACTTGATCTGGCCGGCGTTGACGCCCACGACCAGGTCGGCGATCGTGGAGTCCTCGGTCTCGCCGGAGCGGTGGCTCACGATGCAAGCGTAACCGGCCTCCTTGGCGGTCTCGATGGCCTCGAGCGACTCGGTGAGCGTACCGATCTGGTTGACCTTGACCAGGATCGCGTTGGCGGCACCCAGCTCGATGCCCTTCTTGAGGCGCTCGGTGTTGGTGACGAACAGGTCGTCGCCCACCAGCTGCACCTTGTTGCCAATGCGACGGGTGAGCTCAACCCAGCCGTCCCAGTCCTCCTCGGCCATGCCGTCCTCGATGGAGATGATGGGATAGGTGTCGACGAGCTTCTCCCAGTAATCAACCATCTGGGCACTCGTGTACTCCACGCCCTCGCCCTTGAGCTCGTACATGCCGGTCTCGGCGTTGTAGAACTCGGTCGAGGCCGGGTCCATGGCGTACATGAAGTCGACGCCGGGCTTAAAGCCAGCCTTCTCGACGGCCTTGGTGATGTACTCGAACGGTTCGGCATTGGTCTTGAGGTTGGGCGCAAAGCCGCCCTCGTCGCCCACGCCGCCGCCCAGGCCGGCCTCGTGCAGCACGCCCTTGAGGGTGTGGTAGACCTCGGCGCACCAACGCAGGCCCTCGGCAAAGCTCGGAGCACCCACGGGCATGATCATGAACTCCTGGAAGTCAACGTTGTTGTCGGCATGCACGCCGCCGTTGAGGATATTCATCATAGGTGTGGGCAGCAGGTGGGCGTTGACGCCACCCAGGTACTGGTACAGCGACAGGCCCGCCGACTCGGCAGCGGCGCGGGCAACGGCCAGCGACACGCCCAGGATGGCGTTGGCACCGAGCTTGGTCTTGTTGGGGGTACCGTCCGCGGCAATCAGCGCGGCATCGACGGCGCGCTGGTCGAAGGCATCGAGGCCCACGACGGCGTTAGCGCACTCGTTGTTGACGTGCTCGACGGCCTGCGAAACGCCCTTGCCCAGGTAGCGGCCCTTGTCGCCATCGCGCAGCTCGCAGGCCTCAAAGGCGCCGGTCGAAGCACCCGAAGGCACCATTGCGCGGCCAAAGCTGCCGTCCTCGAGCACGACCTCGACCTCGACGGTGGGATTGCCGCGGCTGTCGAGCACCTCGCGACCGTAGACGTCCAAAATATCGCTCATGTTGTCTCCCTCTCACTTGGAAACGTAGTGGATGCAAGCGACCGGCTGACCGTGCACCGTCGGTGCGCCTCCGTAAGTTAGCCATGTCGCACTTTTTGCATTATGCCCTAAGTTAGCCGAGGGATACACTTGATTTTCGAAAAATTTAGCGGGAACGATGAGGCGTGTCAGCCCGTCGTTCCCGCAGTCTTACTCCTCCGCCTTTGCGGCATCCCACAGGTCGTTGAGCCCATGGGTCGAGAGCTCGGCCAGATCCACGTGGGCATCGGCCGCCATCTGCTCCATCGCAGCCCAGCGACGGCGAAACTTGGCCGTGCTCGCGCGCAGGGCGCTCTCGGCGTCGATACCCTCCTTGCGCGCGACGTTGACCAGGGCAAAGAGCAGATCGCCAAACTCCATTTCGCGCTCGGGCGTTCCGGGGGCCTCGGCCTCAAACTCGGCACGCTCCTCGGCAACCTCGTCCCACACGTCCTGGACCATCTCCCACTCAAAGCCCACGGCAGCCGCCTTGCGCGACACCTTCTGAGCCTGCATCAGCGCCGGCAGATGCGTGGGCACGCCGTCGAGCAGGCCCTCGGGCGCGGCCTCGCCCGCCGCCACGGCCTTGTCCTTGGCAGCCCTCTCGGCAAGCTTGACCTCGTCCCAAATCTTGAGTACCTCGTCGGAGCTGTCGGCATCTACATCGCCAAACACGTGCGGATGACGGCGGATGAGCTTGGCATCGATATCACGCGCCACGTCGGCCAGTGTAAACTCGCCGGCGTCCGCCGCAATCTGCGCATGCAGCACGACCTGCATGAGCACGTCACCCAGCTCCTCGCGTAGGTGAACCGCGTCGTCCGCCTCGATGCAGTCGAGCGCCTCGTAGGCCTCCTCGATCATGTTCTTGCCAATGCTGCGGTGCGTCTGCTCACGGTCCCACGGGCAGCCATCGGGCTGGCGCAGACGCCAGATGGTCTGCACCAGATGCTGCAGCTCGGTCGACGCGTCTACCAGCGTGGACAGATCGCGCGAGCCCTCGGCATTTTGCTGAGCCATGTGCTGCGCCATGGCTACTCCTCCTCCATGACCACGTGGCGGAACGCGCCGCCCTCGTAGATGCCGTAGCTGTGCGAGCCGTCCTTGGGGATGCTCACGCTACCGGGGTTGAAGAGCCACAGGCCCGGGTGCGCGGCGCTTTCCTCGTTGACCTTGATGTGCGTATGGCCGTAGACGAGCGCGGAGCCCTCGGGCAGCGCGGGCACGTGGTCGACGCTGTTGTGCATGCCGGCGCCAAAGACGTGGCCGTGCGTCAGGAACAGCTCGCGGCCGGTCTCGTCGAAAAGCGTGGCGTAGTCGGCCATGACGGGAAAGTCGAGGACCATCTGGTCGACCTCGGCGTCGCAGTTGCCGCGCACCGCGATGATGCGGTCGGCCAGGGCGTTGAGCAGCAGAATCACGCGCTTGGGGGCGTAATCGCGCGGCAGGTCGTTGCGCGGTCCGTGGTAGAGCAGGTCGCCCAGCAGAACGATGCGGTCGGGCTGCTCGGACTCGATGGCGGCACAGAGGCGCTCAGCCCAGTATGCCGAGCCGTGGATGTCGGAGGCGATGAGGTATTTCATGGTGGTCCTTTCGGTGAGGTTGATGGGGTGGGTGTGGCGCGTCGCCGACCGTGTCACTCAAATTGCAGAGCCGCGGCTTGTGCTGCCTGCATCACGCGCTGGAGCGGCACACCGTGCTCGCGGGCAAGGCAGGCGCAGTCCTCGTACTCGGGCGCTGCACGCTCGCTGCCGTCGGGCAGGGCGGCCACCTTGACGGCCACCTCGCCCCAAGGCGTCGCCACTTGTTCAAAGTGGCGCGGCAGGCAGACGCGCTCCATGACCTGGCGACGAATGCCGTTGGTCGTGGTTTCCAAAAAGATAATCGTCTGCAGGCGCTCGATATCCTCGTGCGAGCAGATCACCTGCAGCTGCCAGCCGGGGCGTCCTTTTTTGCAATAGAGCGGCAGCCAGTGCACCTCGCGGGCGCCTGCCCCGCGCAGACGGTCGGCGGCGTAGGCGAGCACCTCGGGCGACGCATCGTCGATGTCGCATTCCAGCTTGACGATGGTCTCGGGCGCATCGGTCTCGCGAGACAGCGGAGATTTGCTATCGCATGGCATACGGTCCGGCTCCTTTCCGCACGGGCTCGTTTTGTTCATCCAAACGCTAGCACATCGCGGGCGGCGCAGGGGCGGCGTCATGGGATAGGTGCGACTTTTGCTGGGCGCAAGTGCTGGCGCGCTCCAACGCCGGCCCGCTCCACTCAAACGTGTACGTCAGCCTCCAAACATGTCATTTTTTGCAGCTTTTGGAGGCTAATGTACATGTTTGAGAGCGCAAGCGAGGCCGCACCGCGCGCCGCGCAGCCTTTCCAATCGATTTCGACCCCCGGCGTGCCCGGCGTGTTGAGAGCCGCGCCATTACAATGAAGCGGATTCGCCTGACGCAAAGGAGCCGCCATGTCTGCTTGCCCGCTGGTCGATTGCCACACCCACACCTCGTTTTCGGACGGGCACGCCTCGTTTGAGGACAACGTCCGCGCCGCTGCCGCGGCCGGGTGCCGTGCCATGGTCTCAACCGACCACCTCACCTTACCCGCCAGCATGGACGCCAACTGCGAAGTGCAGGTTACTGAGGGCGACCTGCCGGCGCATCGCCTGGCATTTGAGGACGCCCGCAAGCTTGCCGCGCAGATCGCGCCGGAGCTGGAGCTTATCTATGGCTTTGAATGCGATTGGTACGAGGGCTGCGAGCCTTTGGTTGAGCGCTGGTCCCAGGGCGCCGTCGTGCGCCTGGGCAGTGTGCATTGGATTGGCAACCCAGGCGATATCATGGCCGGTGCCGCGAGTACGGCGGGAACGGAAAACGTCGCTCGTCCTGATACACCCGATTCCCTTTGCGGTTGGATCGACGATGACACCAACCTGCATGTTTGGGAAAACTTAGGCGTGCGCGGCGTGTGGGAGCGCTATGTCGATGACTGGTGCCACGCCTGCGAGAGCCCGCTCGACTTTGATGTGATGGCTCACCCCGACCTGGTCATGCGCTTTTCGAAGGAGGGCTTTGCGCCCGACTTTGACCCGGCGCCGTTCTGGGAGCAGATGGCCGAGTGCGCCCACGATACGGGTCGCCGCGTTGAGATCTCGACCGCCGCACCGCGCAAGGGCCTCGACGACTACTATCCCGCGACCGGATTGCTGCGTTGCTTTGCCCACGCCGAGGTGCCGATCACTTTTGGCTCGGACGCACACCGCGCCTGCGACATCTGCTGGAATATCCGCGAGGCACAAGCCCACGCCTACGACTGCGGCTACCGAACCTTCGACATCCCCCACCCCACCGGCGAATGGGAACCCACACCCCTCGACTAGCCATCCCTTCATAAGTTGCGGTGGAATAGGGATTGTTTTGCCTGATGAAGCGCTTAAACAGTCCCTATTTCACCGCAACTTCCATGACCCCGTTACACCAACAAAGACTGTCCCCAATGACTAGTGGCGGCGAGCGTTGAGTTCGCCGGCTAGCTCGTCGAGGGTGATACCGTAGCGTTCGAGCGTCACGAGCAGGTGGTAGACCAAGTCGCCGGCCTCGTAGCGGATGTGATCGTGATCGTTATCCTTGCAGGCCATGATCACCTCGCTCGACTCCTCGGCAAGCTTCTTGAGCAGCTCATCCTCGACGTCGGTCAGCAAACGAGCGGTATAGCTCTCCTGCGGCGATGCGTCGCGACGGCCGTGAATCACCTCGGCGAGCCCCGTCAGCGTCTCACCGATATTTCCATCCTGAACGTTTGCGGTGCGCACACCCATAGTTCAATCCTTTCTGGTGGCCGAGCGTCTAATCGAGCGCCCGCCCTACGCGAGTTTCTTAAAGAAGCAGGTACGGTTGCCGGTGTGGCAGGCCGGACCCGGCGAGTCGACCTTGACCAGCAGCGTATCGCTATCGCAGTCGGCCCAGAGCTCCTTGACCTCCTGCATATTGCCGCTCGTCGCGCCCTTGTTCCAGAGCTCCTGGCGACTGCGGCTCCAAAACCACGTGGTACCGGTCTTGAGCGTCAGCCCCACCGACTCCTCGTTCATCCAAGCAACCATAAGCACCTCGCCGGTGTCATACTGCTGAACCACACAAGGAATCAGCCCACGGGCGTCGTATTTAAGCTCGATAGCATTTACCACCTCAGTCATCATTCCTCCCAAGTAATTACCGTGAACATCGCAGGTCGGCGAGGCTTGCCCAGGTGCCGCAGGTTGCCGCGAAAGAGGAGCGACGCGTACTTTGGTACGCGAGCGACGGTTTGAACGGCAAGATGCGGTGCCTGGACAAGCCGCAGCACTAAAAGTCCAGCCTTACAGGAATACCTTGAGAGGCCATATACTCTTTGACTTCGCGAATGCTGAAGGTTCCAAAGTGAAAGACGCTCGCCGCCAGCACGGCATCGGCCTCGCCCTCGATCACACCCTCGGCAAAATGCTCGAGCGTGCCCACGCCGCCGCTCGCGATGACGGGGATCGATACCGCGCGCGCCACGGCGCGGGTGAGCGCCAGGTCAAAGCCGGCCTTGGTGCCGTCGCGGTCCATGCTGGTCAGCAAGATCTCGCCGGCGCCGCGGCGAGCCGCCTCCTCGGCCCACGCCACCGCGTCGATACCCGTGGCGTTGCGGCCTCCCGCGGTAAAGACCTCCCACTTGTCGGCACCGGATGCGCCGGGCAAACCAACGCGCTTGGCATCGATCGCCACGACCACGGCCTGGCTACCAAACGCCGCGGCGGCCTGGCTGATCAACGACGGATCGCGCACGGCGGCAGAGTTAAGCGACACCTTGTCGGCGCCGGCGGCAACCATGGTGCGCATGCCCGCCAGGTCGCGAAAGCCGCCGCCCACGGTATAGGGAATGGCGAGCTCCTCGGCCGCATGCGCCGCCATCTCGATAGTCGTCGCACGGTTGTCGCTCGTGGCGGTAATGTCCAGGAAGACGACCTCGTCCGCACCCTCGCGGTCATAGGCACGCGCCAGCTCCACCGGATCGCCCGCATCGCGTAAGCTCACAAAGTTGACGCCCTTGACCACACGGCCGTCCTTGACGTCCAGGCAGGGAATCACGCGCTTGGTAAGCATGGGCTACTCCTCCCCTCGGGCGGCGGCCAGCGCCTGGACCAGCGTAAAGTTGCCCTCATAGAGCGCGCGACCGGTAATGGCACCTTCAATCGCGCCCTCACCCACCGCAGCCAGCGCACGGATGTCGTCGAGCGTCGAGATGCCACCCGAAGCCACGACGGGAAATCCCGCGACCTCGGCCACATGGCGATACGCCGCCACATCGATGCCCGTCTGCATGCCATCACGCGCGATGTCGGTATACACCAGATGCTTAAAGCCCAGCTCGGAAAGCTGCGCCACGGCATCGTCGAGCGCCACACCCGCGCCGTCACGCCAGCCGTTCACCTTAACCTGGCCGTCGCGTGCGGCAATGTCAGCCACCAGCAGCTCGCCAAAACCTTGGGCTGCCACCTCGGCAAAGCCCGGCTCGGTCACCAGCACGGTGCCCAGTGCGATACGGCGAGCACCATAGCCGGCCAGCTCGTCGATGCGCGCGAGCGAGCGAACACCGCCGCCCACGTCCACGGACAGACCGTCGACGCCGCAGATAGCCTTAATCGCCGCCGAGTTGGCAGCGCAGGTGTCCTCGTCCTCGCCAAAGGCAGCGGACAGGTCGACGACGTGCACCCAACTTGCGCCCTGCTCGGCAAACGAGCGGGCGACGGCCACGGGGTCGTCGGAATATACCTTGCAGCGGCTGCGGTCGCCGCGCTCCAGGCGCACGACCTTGCCGCCGATCAGATCGATTGCGGGAAACAGAATCATCGGCCGGCCCCCTCGACGATGTTGACGAAGTTCTTAAGGATGCGCTGACCCAGCGCGGAGGATTTCTCAGGATGGAACTGGCAGCCCCACACGTTGTCATGGCGCACGATGCACGGGAAGCTCCGCGTGTAGTGCGTGCGCGCCAGAACGTCGGCAGCATCGGCGTCGTCGGCCACCGCGTAGCTGTGGGTAAAGTACATGTTGGCACCCTCGGCAAAACCAGCAAGCAGCGGGTCGGCCGCGCCGGCGGGCGTCATGTGCACCTGGTCCCAGCCCACGTGCGGCACCTTCAGGCGGCTCGACTCCAGGCGCGTGCACGAACCGCGCATAATACCCAGGCCATCGACCCAGGGACCACCAGCCCGCTCGGGGGCGTTGCCGTCGGCGACCACGCCCTCGTCCGCAGACACGCCCTCGTTGCCACGCTCAAAAAATAGCTGAAGGCCCAAGCAGATGCCGAGCAGCGGAGTTCCGGCGGCGACGGCATCGAGCACGGCCGCCTCCTCGCCGCTCTGGCGCATAAAGGCGATCGCGTCATAGAACGCGCCCACGCCCGGGATGACCAGGCCGTCGGCGTTGCAGATCTGCTCCGGATCGTCCGACGTGCAGGCGGCGGCACCGGCGCGCGCAAGCCCGCGCACGACGCTCGACAAGTTGCCCTTGTGGTAGTCGACCACCACGATCTTCGGTTCGCCCACGCGACCCTCCCTTTTTCAATTCAAAACCTGTCCCTTTTTGGCAGGTTACAGCGAGCCCTTGGTGCTGGGGATACCCTGCACGCGAGGATCGAGCTCACAGGCGTGGCGCATCGTGCGGCCCACGGCCTTAAAGGCGGCCTCGATAATGTGATGCGAGTTGCCGCCCGCCAGCTCGCGCACGTGCAGCGTGAGCTTGGCATCGCGCGCAAAGGCGTAGAAGAACTCGACGGCCAGCTCGGTATCAAAGCTGCCCACGCGCTCGGTCGGCACGGGCAGCTCGCAATAGGCCTGCCCGCGGCCCGAGATATCCACGGCGGCCATCACGAGCGTCTCGTCCATGGCGATCGCCGCGTCGGCAAAGCGCGTAATACCCGCTTTATCGCCTAGCGCTTGGCAGAACGCCTCGCCCAGCACAATGCCCACATCCTCGACGGTGTGGTGCGCGTCGACTTCCACGTCGCCCACCGCGTGTACCGTCAAATCAAACAAACCATGGCGGCCAAAAGCGTTGAGCATGTGGTCGAAATACGGCACGCCGGTCGAGATATCGCACACGCCAGATCCGTCCAGGTCGAGCTTTACGACAATGTCGGTCTCGCCCGTCTTGCGGGTTACCTCGGCATAGCGGTCCATCTACATCTCCTCCTTCACCAGCGCGGCAAACGCTGCCAGCACCTCGTCGTTTTCCTGCGGGGTGCCCACGGTAATGCGCAGGCAGTCCGCGAGCCCCGGCGCGTAGCTAAAGTCGCGCACCAAAATTGAATACTCGTCGCGCAGGCGCTCGCGCACGCGCGTGGCATGCGGCGTGCGCACGAGCACAAAGTTCGCCGCGCTCGGCCACGCCTCCACGGGCAAGCCCTCGGCAGCCATCACGCGCAGAGCGGCCAGCTCGCGCTCACGCTCGGATGCGACCTGCGCCACCACAGGTGCGTAGGCATCGCGGGCACGCACGCAGGCAAGTGCTGCCGCCTGGCTCAGCACGTTGACCGAATAGATCTGGCGAATCGCCGCGAACACGTCGATGACCTCGGGCGCCGCGATCACATAGCCCAGGCGCGTGCCGGCGGCGCCGAACGCCTTGGACAGTGTATGCAGAATCACCAGGTTAGGATGCTCGGCAATAAGGCCTTGCGCCGTAGTTGCCGCGCCAAACGAATCGTCGGCAAACTCCACGTAGGCCTCGTCGACCATGACCATGCCGGGGCACGCATCGCACAGCGCCGCGACAAAGTCGAGCGGCGCCACGTCGCCCGTGGGATTGTTGGGTGAGGTCACGATCGCCAGGTTGCACTCGGGTGCGGCCGCGAACACAGCCGCCTGGTCGAGCTCAAAAGTTGCCGGGTCGCGCCACACGTCGCGCACCTCGGTCTGACAGAGCGACGCAAAGAACGCGTACTCGCTAAAGCACGGCGGGCAGTTGAGCAGGGTCCGCCCCGCGCCGCCAAACGCCAGCAGGAAGTTATAGAGTAGCTCGTCGCCGCCGTTGCCCACGCAGATGTTCTCGCGCGTCACGCCATGCCAGGCAGCAAGCTCGTCGCGCAGGTCGTTGGACATGGGATCGGGATAGCGGTTGAGCGGTGCGGCAGCCAAGGCCGCATCAACCGCCTCGCGCACGCCGGCCGGCACGGGATAGGTGTTCTCGTTGGCCGAAAGATTGATGCGCGTGGGCGTAAAGTTGGGATCGTAGGGCTCGATGCCGGTCAAGTAGGGCTGGACGAGCTCCTTCATGCGGGGCGTCAGCTCGGCCATATTAGGCCTCCTCGCCGGTCGCGCCAGCGGCACCGCCCGCAGCCGCCGCCAGGTCCACGCCCTCAGCAACCGTCGCCACGGCGTCGCCCGGCCAGGCGACCTTGGTCAGGTCGGCCGCAGCCAGTGACTCGGCACTCACGGCATCCTCGCCCTGCTCCAGCACGCGACGACGCAGGGCAGCAGAAAGCGCGTGCGCCCACAGGCCCTCGGCCTCGGCTAGACGCTGTGTGGCGGGAGCGTCAGAGAGCAGGCCCTCGGGCGTATAGCAAATGACGCTCGAGCGCTTAACGAACTCTTCGACCGAAAGCGGGTTGGAGAACATGGCCGTGCCGCCGGTTGGCAGCGTGTGGTTGGGACCGGCAACATAATCGCCGAGCGGCTCGGAGCTCCAAGCGCCCACAAAGATGGCGCCGGCGTTGCGAATGCCGCCGAGCAGGCCCATCGCGTCCTTGCAGTGCAGCTCCAAGTGCTCGGGCGCCACGGTATTCACCGCCTCGACGGCGGCAGCCATGTCGGCGGCCACCACGATGGTGCCCTCATTGTCGAGCGAAGCACGCGTGATCTCGGCACGCGGCGACTGCGCCACCAGGATATCGATGCCTGCCTCGACCTCGCGCGCAAACTGCTCGTCGCAGGTCACCAGATAGCAGGCTGCCAGCGGATCGTGCTCGGCCTGGGCCATCAGGTCGGCCGCGACCACCATGGGCTTGGCCGTGGCATCGGCCAGCACGCAGACTTCGGAGGGGCCAGCGACCATGTCGATACCCACGTCGCCCGAGACAATCTGCTTGGCCGCAGCGACAAAGGCGTTGCCCGGGCCGGTGATCTTGTCGACGCGCGGAATAGTCTCGGTGCCGTACGCCAGCGCGGCCACGGCCTGAGCGCCACCCACCATATAGATCTCGTCCACGCCGCCGAGCTTTGCCGCGGCGAGCGTATACGGGCTGATCAGGCCATCTTTCTGCGGCGGGGTCACCATGACCACGCGCTTGACGCCGGCAACCTTGGCGGGAATGGCATTCATGAGCACCGTGGAGGGATACTGCGCGCGACCGCCCGGCACGTAGATGCCGGCCGCCGCGAGCGGGGTCACCTTAACGCCGAGCATCGTGCCGTCCGCACGCGTGGTAAACCAGCTCTGCTCGACCTCGCGCTGGTGGAACTCACGAATCTGGCGTGCAGCCTTTTCGAGCGCCGCGGCAAAAGCGGGATCGAGGCCTTCGAGCGCGGCATCGATCTGCTCTTGCGGCAGACGGAAGCTCTGCAGCTCAACACCGTCAAAACGCTGACAGTAATCGCGCACCGCGGCATCGCCGTTGGCGCGCACGTCGGCCACGATATCGCGGGCGGCGTCGACGATGTTTTGCGGCAGCACACCCTTGCGGTTGAGCTGGTTGGTAACGAGGCGCTCACCGGGAGCAAGCTTGATGGTCTTCATATCGGTATCCCCTATCGGTCGAGGTTGTGTTCGAAAAACGAGAGGCCGGGCGGCGGCGCCAATCGGCCCGCAGCCCAGACGTTGGGACGCCCGTGCGTGCTCGCGCTATTGTGCCGAGCCCGCAACGGGCTCAAAATGCTTGTCCTTCACGGCCGCCGCCAGGCGATCGGCCAAGTTGCGCACGCGCGGGTCCAGGCGCGCGGCACCCGGGTTGACGAAGAATCGCGCCGTGCAGTCCATAATGCGACCGGTAATAACCAGGTCGTTATCGCGCAGCGTGGCGCCCGTGGCGGTGATGTCCACGATACGGTCGGTCATACCGACAATGGGGCCCAACTCGACGTTACCGTGCAGCGAAACGATGTCGGCGTTCACGCCGCGCTCGGCATACCAGGCGCTCGCGATGCGCGGATACTTGGTGGCCACGCGAAGCGACCCACGGCGGGCATAGTTGCGCTCGGCCTGGCCGGCGCGCCACGCGGGCTCCGCCTCGATAAACGTGCACAGGCCGTAGCCCAGGTCGACCAGCTGCAGCAGGTTGAGGTCTGCCTCGATAAGCGAGTCCCAACCGCAGATGCCGCAGTCGGCACCGCCACAGCCCACAAAAGCGGGCGCGTCGCTGGGACGCACGATGACAAACTCGATATCGCCAACCGCACCCTCGCCGGCACGCATGTCGCGGCCGCGCACGATGAGGTGACGGCCGGGGTCACGCAGCTCAGAGACGTCCAGACCTGCGGCCTCGAGCACGTCGAGCGTGTCGACCTTGAGCGAGCCCTTGGGCACGGCAATGCGCAGCGGACCCTCGACGCCACGGCCCACGGCATGGTCACCATCGGAAGCAGCGTCCTCGGCCGAGGTGTGCGCGGCCTCCAGACGCTCGAGCGAAAAGGCGAAGCCTGCCGCCGGCACCTCGATGCCGTCGCCAAATGCGCCGGTAAAGATGGAGTCGTAGCGTCCGCCCGAACCGACCGGATCGGGCAGGCCGCCGGCATAGGCCTTAAAGACCAGGCCCGTGTAGTAATCAAACGAGTTCATGATGGAGAAGTCGAAGGACAGCACCTGGGCGTCCTCGGGAGCCAGACCCTCGACCAGGGCGCGCAGCTCGCGCGTGAGCGGCGCGACAATGCCCGCCGCCGCCAGCAGCGCGTCGACGCGGTCGAGTACCTCGGCGCCGCCGTGCAGGCGCGGCAGCTCGCTAATGGCGGCCTTGACGGCCTCGGGCTCGGCGCTTGCCGCCACGCGGGCATCGAGGCCCACGAAGTCGTTAGCGTGCACGCAACGCAATGCCTCGGCAGCCAGTTCGCGATCCTCACAGGCCGCGAGCAACTCCTTAAACGGACGCACGCTACCCGCGATAATGCGCGCATCGGGCAGTGCCAGCTTGCGCACAGCCTCCGCCACCAGCGAGACGATCTCGACATCGCCCGTGGTATCGCCCGCACCGATAAGCTCAAAGCCCAGCTGCGTAAACTGACGCGAGCCACCGGCATTGCGCTGGCACTCGCGGACCACCGGCGCCTCATAGCGCAGGCGCAGCGGCAGATCGGCCGCGCGCATGCGAGTCGAAACCAGGCGAACGATCGGCAGCGTGTTGTCGGGACGGACCACCAGCAGGCGACCGTCGTCATCAAAGAGCTTAAACGGGGTGTCCGCAATGCGGCCGCCCTCCTCGAGCGAACCCTTGTCCTCGAGCAGCGGCGTCTCGACCGGCAGGTAATGATGCTCCCTAAAGCAGCCCTTCACCGTACATGCGATCTCCTCGCGCGCCTGAGCCTCCTCGGGCAATATGTCCCGGAATCCCCACGGTGTGGCCGTCATCTGGTGAGCCTCCTCATGCTGTGTTTCATATAGAACAGAAGACCGGCATAGCTCCGCCGGTCTTCTGGGTACTTTAGCATACTAGAGTGTTTGCGGGGAAAATCCATCGCAGCCGCTCACGCCGTATTCATTTGGAAACATAGGGCAGATCGCCGCAACCCAAACCCGCCTAGGCGCCAATCGCACGACGATACTCTGCCATCACCTGCGCATCGGCAGCTGCGGGGTCGGCGAAATAGCGCCCGTCATAGGTCTCGGCCGAAACAACTCCGCGATAGCCGCGCGCCACCAGCCTATCCAGGTCGGCGCGCATATCGCGGTCGCCGTCACCCCAGGCAAGATGCGTCGTGCCATCTGCCGCAACATCGACAAAATGCACGTGGGCGACATCATCGCCAAGCAGATCGAAATAATCGTCGATGGTATCCCCTGCCACCGCCATAGCGCCCAAATCCAGACACGCCTTAAGTGCCGGATGATCAACTGCCTCGATCATGCGCTTCGTGTCGGCCGCCGAGTTCACGATCATCGACTCAACCGGCTGTAGGGCCTCGAGCACCAGTCGCACGCCGCGCTCTCCCGCATGCTCGGCAATCGCACGCAGCATCGAGGCGCTGCGACCCCACGCGTCCTCGATCGGCTCGTTCAAAAATGCCCAGCCGCTCGAAACCATGACCTGCTCGGCTCCAAGTTCCGCCGCGATATCCACAACGTTCTTAAAGTACGCGAGCGTGCGGGCACGCGCCTCATTCCCACGCGCCGCGATATTCCACGGCTTGGGGTTGTTCTGTTCGGGACAAAGCCCCACAATCCGAACCCCATACCGCTGCGACAGCTCCCGCACCTGCTCGAGCGAATCGTATCCATGGCAATCGACATACAGATGCATCGCCCCGGTCCAAAGCTCGCAACACGTGTAGCCCGAGGCCGCTGCCGAAGAAAAGAATTCCTCAAGGTCAAAATAACGATGGCTGATATTCATGACGGCAAGCTGCGGATACTCCATCTTGTCCACCTTTCGGCAAAAGGGCGCCGCAGCACAGTGTGCGCGACGCCCCCTCTTACATTGTTCTCATTATGACGGATACTCTACTGGACACCAAGCACTCCAAAGAACGCGCCGGCGATACTCACGAGCAGGATCACGAGCATGATGAGCAGCGGATTCATCTTCTTCTTGAGCATGAGATAGACGATTCCAAACAGCCCCATCGTGACAAAGCCCGGGAAGATTCCGTTGAGCAGCTCGGCCAGCGTCTGAGCACCATCGCCCGCACCGACCATGAGCGGAATGTCCACGGTGACCATCTCCATGGTCATAGCACCGATCACCATGGCGCCCATGATAGAGGCCATCTTGACGATCGTGTCCATAATGCCCGATTCCTGGACCTTGCTGATCATGTCCGAGCCAAAGCGATATCCCACAAACGTCAGCAGGTAACGGATGATGTAGTGAGGGACGTTGAACACGAGCAGGAACAAAATCGGGCCAAGAATAGAGCCCTGCAGCGCCAGCGACGTGCCGACACCCGTTGCCAAAATTCGCAGCGTGCCCCAGTAGAAGGCGTCGCCCACGCCGGACAGCGGTCCCATCAAAGCAAGCTTGACATTAGAGATCGCGCTCGTGTCAAAGCTATCGTCAGTAGCGTTGACCTCCTCCATTGCAGCGGCGATGGACATGGGGAGCGTCGAGATGTACGGCGTGACGTTATAGAGCTCCATATGGCGCTTAAGGGCGGCCTTAAAGTCCGCATCCTGCGGATACAGCTTGCGAAGAATCGGCATAAGGGCCCACATAAAGCCGATATGGCCCATACGCTCGTAGTTCCACGAATGCTCATAGGGAATCGAGCGCCAGAACAACTTCTTAAGGTCTGCGCGGGAAATCAGCCCGTCGTAAGAAGACTCAAACTTAAAACTCATCGAACCCACTCCCAATCGCAGGATCCTCGGTTGCCACTGCGGGCTGCTCCGCTTTTTTCTTATCACCCAAAACCGTCATCGCGACGACGATGATCGCGGCAAAGATCGCCACGCCCGTCGTGCTAATGCCAAAGTAGGCGACGAGGAAGAAGCCAGCGAAGAAGAACGGAGCCACCGTTTTGTTCATAATCATCTGCGCCAGCATCGCAAAGCCGAGTGCGGGCAAGAAGGCGGCGGCGACATCCATGCCGGTCTGAACGAAATCGGGGATGATGTTGAGCAGGCTGGCAACAGCATCGGCGCCAAAGAAGAATGCCAGGGGAATAATCAGCAGACCGCACCAGCTCTGCGCGTAACCGGCGATGAGCATGTTGCGCGTGATGGCCTTGGTGTCCCCGTCCTCGACGTTTTTGTCGATACGGTGCACCAGCAGCAGCATGACCGGCTGGCCCAGGGCCGTATCGAGCGCCAGGACGATCGTTGCGATGGGAATGCCCAGGGTCAGGGCCGCCGAAGCGTCCGCGCCGGCCTGCATGGCAAGAGATACACCCAGGATAGTGCCGGAAATCGTATCGGGCGGGTTATACGCACCGACCGAGATGGCGCCGACCATGGCAAGCTCCATCGTGGCGCCCATGATCGTGCCGGTCACCATGTCGCCCATGACAAGGCCAACCAGAGGTCCGAGCACAATCGGGCGCTGGAGGTAGCTCGTACCGGTCAGCCACTCGGAATAGCCCAAAAGGGCAATAAGGAAAATCAGGATTGTCTTGATAACCATGATGGCCCCTAACCGATGACCTTCGCGGCGTCAGTCTTCGCATCTGCCGGAATCATTTGAATGAACAGCTCGTAGCCCTCGCCGAGCAGCTCTTTGACGTATGCCTCGTTTTCGGGCGTAAGGAACACGCTCGTCGAGACCTGGCGGGCATCCTCGCTAAAGGCAACATTGCCGAGGTTGATCTTCTTGACGCCCATCGCCTTGGCGACGGCACCGGCCTGCTGGATCGTCTCGCAAACTACGAAGAGCTTGTACTTATCGGTCACACCGCTCTGGAGCGCCTTGACGGCATCCTCGGTGTTTTTGACGACAACCTTGCAGCCCTCCGGTTTTGCAAGGGACAGGGCCTGCAGACGAAGCTTGTCTTGAGGACCGTGTCGCTTACCAACAGGATGCAGTCGGCACCCAGAGCCGAAGTCCAGCTAACGGCAACCTGGCCGTGCAGCAGTCGATAGTCCACGCGAATCATCTGAATCATGATGTGCTCCCTAGCGATTAAAACTCATCGAGTTCGGCCTGCCCCAGCAGGTCGTTGACGTACTTGACCTTGGTGTCGTCCGCCTCGACGATCTGGCGAATGGCCTCATCGATCGGGGTGGATTCGGGCACGAACAGCAGCTGAATAAGGAGCGGCAGGTTCATATTGGTCACGAGGTGCGTGTTGGGACGCGTCTGGACGATCTTGGTGAACTCGTTGTTGACGCTGCCGCCGAACAGGTCAGTGCACACGACAACCTCGTCGTCCGCAGCGAACCCATCAAGAACCGCCGCAGCCTCCTTGGCCAGGTCCTCGTTTCCGTCGACATACATAGACAGCGCATGGACGTTTTCGCGCTCGCCGGAGAGCAGGCCGATGCTCTCGACGATTCCGGACGCAAAATGAGCATGGGATGCAACGATAAACTGTCTCATTCGATTCCCCTTTTCTTGCGAATTTCGGCATAAAAATGCCCGGACGCATGCGCCCGGGCAGGGTGCTTCTTGATCAGTAGCTTATTTGTCACCGATTAGTAGTCGAACTGGTGATAGTAACGACGGTAGTTGAGGTTGTGCTTGGTGACCGTCTCGTAGTAAGCGGCAAGGCGATCGGTGATCAGCGAGGAGAGGATCCACGGAGACACGATGACGCGGAACTCGTCGTCAAGGCCGGGGATCGCGAACTCGGCGGTGTCGA
>CABQXN010000018.1:0-38986 GCA_902468085.1 uncultured Collinsella sp. | reverse complement strand
CCGTCAGCATGGCCCCCGTCCGGGCGTCGAAGCAGTAGGGCACGCCGCCGACGGAAACGGGGCCGCGCGCCAGCGCGCCGGAGCCAGTCGCGTAGTACCAGGTGCCGCCGTCGAGGACCCATCCGGTCGCCATCGCGCCGGAGGCGTTGAACCAGTACATGGAGCCGTTGCACTCGTAGAGCCCGGTGGCCATTACACCGCCCGCGTCGGGGTCGAGCCAATACCAGGCTCCGCCCTGGCGCAACCATCCGGTATACGCTTTGCCGTCAGAGGTTGCGTAATACCAAGTGCCCTCTTTTAACTGCCAGTAATAAAGAGAGACATCAACATACGCGTAATTCATATCAACATTTCCGCTAATACCAGAAACTTTTCCGCGGCTTGTATACTGCCAAAAGCTGTAACTGGCGGTATAGTGACATTGGGAGTTGTATTGAGCAATCCAATGATCCCAAGAACCGCTCTTAAATACAGGGTCGGTCAATATATTGTTAAACCAATTTAGGTTTGCATAAATGCCTGGCTTATATCCAGCACTAGAAATCTTATTACAGAATGTCTGAGCTCTAGATGCAATTCCGGATTGACGACCATCTGCAATAATTGTCTTGTCCTCAAGATCGTAATACACCGGTAGCCTAGGATTGTGCCCCGATAGGCAGTCAATCACCATGGACGCCTCATCGGCTGCCTGTTGATTATCAAAAGCATATGAATAGACATAGACGCCGTAGGGAATTGCGAGTCGCTCGCACTCAGAAATATTTCGATTAAATTGATAGTCAACTCGACCGCCGAAAGACGGAGCGCCAAACCCAACGCGCAGAATAGCGAAATCGATGCCAGAAGCTTTAACTGCGTCCCAATCAATACGCCCTTGGTGCTCGCTGACGTCAATGCCCTGAGCTGTAACCCCATCGGGAAGAGCGTCCATAGACAATAAAGCTATTCCGTCTTCTTCGGAAGAAGCATCATCTGAAACTAATTGTCCACCCTCATAACGCCAAGAATTCTCAACCAGAGTCTGAGCAGCCTCTGCATCCGCAGGGCATACAAACATAGAAACGGGCGCAAAGAGCATCAGCACCAACAATGCCGAAAACAACTTAAGATGTTTGTTCATGTAAACCTCGTCATTCGCTCTTGATTGCGTCTAGCTTACAGCATAGCTATGAAAGATTCCCGAACATCTAACAGGACAAGATGCCATCTAGGACAATAAATAGTTGGGCGCAATGCTGCAAAGAAAAGAAGAACTTACCGGCAGGGTTGAACCCGCAGGCTCATTGCCCCCTCCTCTTGCCCCCCAAGAATACCGACTTCAAATAAACTTTCAAACCAGATGTCAAAAAGGTAGGGGGCCCAGAGAGTCCCCTACAACTCGGAATTCTAACGAATCAGTATTACTTTCGATGGGCCCAAAGCGGTCAAACCGGAGATGCGATTTCCATAACCATCACTATGCCAGAACAAATTTTCGCTCGGCGAATTGCCCCAGAAAAAGCCAATGTGGCTATCGTCCGCATATGGGTTGTAAGGATTGAAGAACACAATGTCCCCCTTACGAGCCAAACCACTACGTAACAACTCATCAATAGAGTTGAAATAAGTCACGTTCGCACACGTATCGATAGCGTAGCCGTACCAACGATAAGCGTTTACGCAGCCGCCCCTTCCGGGACCTCCACTCCAAGGGGAATGGCTCTGCTCGGCGGCAATGGGAGCTAAATTCCCGCCCGCCTTCATATATGCATGCGATACAAATCCACCACAATTCATGCCCGTATAACCGTCCCAACGCGGATCACCCTTTGGGTACATGCACGTTTCCTGGCTGAGGTGCGTGTCGTAGCGTGTTCCACGGTAATAGCCGTCGTTTTCGTGGCTCATAAGCCAATTGACCAAGCTGGACCTATTGACCCCCAAAACAGAACCAGACGTATTCAACCATGCACCACTTGCATTGAAGTAATAGTCAACGCCATCGATTTTCAGCCACCCGTTAGCAAACATGGCACCCGAAGGCTGGAGCCAGTACCACGTACCGCCGTCATTAAGCCATCCAGTTTTCATCTTGAATGTGGAAGGGTCCATCCAATACCACGCACCGTTGACATATTGCCAACCAGACTTAAGGACACCATTGGAAGATGCGTAATACCAAGTATTGCCACTTTCGTCAGAAGCGTCTTTCGACATAATCCAACCAGACGCCACGTTAACGACACCATTCGCATCCGCATAGAAAACCGCATCTCCAATATGAATCACACCTGGCAATGAAGACGAGTCAGTACGATCAGCGACTACAGGAGATCCATCAGATGAAGTAGGCAACGGCTCGCTCAGTGCTCCAGACGAATTCGCCCATGCCATACCATCGTTCAAGTTGATCCAGCACGAAGATGCCATTGCACCGGAATCATAAGAAAAATAGCGCTTGCTTCCTACCGCAAATTCACCAGTACGCATTGCGCCGGATACATCATCAAGGTAATACCAGGCGCTTCCGGACTTTATCCATCGCCCTCGTTGAATAGCTCCGTTTGATGCGGCGTAATACCAAGTACCATCAGCAAGTGCCCAGCCTGTTGCCATGGCACCTGAGCTCGTAAGGAAATAGGTGGACGAGTCCACTTGCACAAAGCCCGTGAGCATAATATGTCTTCCTGGATCCAGGTAATACCAAGAATTCCCTAGAAGTAACCAACCTCCATGCAGTAAGCCGTTGGAGTCAGCGTAATACCAGTTGTTGTCAATAAGTGCCCACTGGGAGGATAGCATGGCCCCTGAACTGTTAAAGATATAAGAGGTGCCATTGCATTCATTCAGCCCGGTGGCCATAGAACCATCTGCAGGATCAAGCCAGTACCAACGACCCCCATCCGAGAGCCAACCCTTCACCAGGGCGCCAGAGCCGGAAAAATAGTGCCAAACGGAAGCATCAAGATGCCATCCGATAAGCATCGCGCCAGAAGAAGAGAATCCATACGTGGCTCCCCCGATCTGTAGCATCGAGTCGTGGACCATCTTGCCTTCATCATCCAGCCAATACCAGTTGCTGCCATCTGAAAGCCAGCCTTTTACCATGGCGCCAGAACCGGAGAAATAACGCCAAGCAGAAGTGGAGCCCGTAGAATCTAGGTACCAGCCGACACGCATTGCGCCCGAAGAGGAGAAGGCATACGTCGCACCCCCAACTTGAACCAACCCATCCTGAGCCATTCGACCTTCGTCGTCGAACCAGTACCAGCTACCGTTTATATGTCTCCAAGAAGAAACAGCGATCGTTCCGTCGGACAAGCCCCAACGCCAAAAACCAGCCCCTTCTTCGGGTGATATCCACCCCTGATGCCAAACAATTTGATTCGAAACCTCAGAAGGGGTCTCATTATCCACCTGAGAGTTCTGCTCGACAGCGAAGGTCGAATCGCGCTGAGCATCAATGGCTGACTCAACAGAAGCAATAGCAACGTTAGATGCGGAACCTTCGTCAGTGTTATTCGAATCAAGGGCGTATAACATCGAGGGCGAACTCAAAAGGAGCCCCAAAGAAACAAGGCCGGAAAAGACCAGCACCCCGAATGAGCATTTCTTCATAGCAGCACGGTATCCAATCACGCAGCGACCCCGTCACCTCAGGGCAACGGGGTCTCAATCAAAACTAACTCAGTAATGTGCTAGCCAATTTGCTGGCAGTTTTTGCACTCTCGTGAAGCACCACGCCTCTGGGCCTCCTGAATAGAGATCTGCGAATAGCCCTTTGCGTCCTTACCAACGGTACGGCACTTATGCGTATGGTAAACATTGCTACCGTTCTTATACCAAACTAGGCCGTAGCCCGGAATCCACTTACCGTCCTCGCCGACATAATAGGAGCCGATCCAGGCATTCGTAGCCATGGCACCAGAAGACTGGAGGTAGTAGTCGCCGACCCAGGAGTCGTGGGCCATAGCGCCGGAACCGCTAAAGTAGTACCAGGCGCCGCCGATCTGACGCCAGCCGGTGGCCATCGCGCCGGAATCGTCGAACCAGTACCAAACTCCACCAACGTTGGCCCAAGAGTTAGAGGCCATAGCGCCCGAACCTCCGAGCCAATACCACGTGCCGCCATTGCTGAGCCAGCCGGTTACCATGGCGCCCGAACCACTCGCATAGTACCAAGAGCCACCTGCCAAGAACCAGCCGGTAGCCATCGCGCCGGAATCGCCGAACCAGTACCAGGAGCCGCCCAGGCTGCGCCAGCCGTTAGCAACCATGGCGCCCGAGCCATCGAGGTAGAACCACGTACCGCCGATATTGAGCCAGCCAGTGACCATCGCACCGGAAGCGTTGGCGTAGTACCACGTCCCCGAAACGTTGATCCAGCCGGTCAGCATGACACCATACTCGTCGAAAAAATACCAAGTTCCACCGATATTATGCCAACCGGTCAGCAGTTCGCCACTGGAGGTCGCATAGAACCACTTTCCATAGATGGAGTCATAGAGCCAGCCGCTATGCTGCATGCGGCCATCGGCGTTGGCACCAGGGGTGTTCAGGAAGTAGTTCTTGCCGTCAATCTGAACTCGGCCGTATGCCATATCATGGCTTTCGGGGTAAAAGTAATACTTGTCCCCACCGATAGACTGCCAGCCCGACACCGCGATCCCGTCAGCGCCAAAATAGTACCAGACAGCTTCGTATTCGTTATGCCACTGGTTCGTGACCATGGCGCCAGTTTCGGGATCGAAATAGCGAAGGTTGCCGTCCTCGCACCGAACGAGTCCAGTCTTCGAACGACCGTCGGAACACCATTCCGTAATCGGTCCACCGTCTCCGCCACCGCCAGCAATATCAGCAAATGAGGGCACCGGGGCAACCGTCATGCAGGCAGCGGCAAATGCAACAACTCCCAGCACTGTTAGTCCGCGCCATCTTTCTCGAAGGTTTTTCATACGACATCCTTTCTCCGAGATTTAAGGCTCTCTTAAGTTATTTTTAAACTATCAATTCAGTATTTCAACGGGAAATCGATAAAAGGTGTCTTTGTGACTGCAATTTAAATATGAGTCGCCACACCTCAACCGTTACGCTAAATAGCTTCTAAGGCAAACTTAGCGCATGAACGAACTGATTAAACGAGTGAACTGATTAATAAAGCAACAGAATACAAACCTTGGTCATCAATCACATCTACCGCGGGCCTATAACGCCCGCCTCATGTGCTGCGATATAATCAATCTCACTAGATGCCAAATCAGCAAGCCGAAGGAGCTGACGTGCTAACAATTCACTATGGTGATATGGAAAACGTTATCTACAACACGTCCGTTTACTTCGATAACGTATATTCGCCCCAGTGGTTTCAAGACTCCTTTGCCCAAAGGGTCATAAAATCCATCGACAAAGGCACCGTGGTAGGCCCCAATGCAATCGATACCAAGATTCTAGGCATCATTCCTCCCGAGAAACTATCCAGCGGCACCAAAACGCTACTGCTTATGTACTTTATGCCGCAGAATATATATAACGCCTCAAATTGCGGTGATAATTGCGCCTACTGGATTCTGAGGATCGCCGCGCAAAAGGATCTAACAATCAATCTCTACCACATAATGGATTTTGGAAACGGCAAATTCACGGTAACCATTGCAAATACGGGCGATATAGTCCACACAATGTTTGACCTTGTCCCCATAGCTGGAAAATGCCTAAGGGAGAACTCCTGATGCGCGGATCATACAAGGTAATTATTCAAAATAACCGGGTTCAGTTTAAACTGACCATCAATAGAAATCTGACCATCATCCAAGGTAACAGTGCTACAGGCAAGACAACTCTGCTTGATATGGTGGCAGCTCACGAAGAGCTTGGGGCACAAAGCGGCGTAACAGTAAGTTGCAAAGTGCCCTGTAAAACAATATCTGGAAAATATTGGCGTAGAGATCTCCAAGAGATTTCCAGCAGTATTGTTTTTATTGATGAGGGCAATACTTTTGTTCGATCAAGAGAATTTGCCCATGAAGCAAAGCGTAGCTCAAACTACTACGTAATTGTCGCCAGAGAGTCACTGCGCCAACTGCCCTATAGCGTTGATGAAATCTACGGTCTTAAGAACACCAACCGAACCACAACGAAGTATCCCGTTTACTCTCGTGTCTACACCTCTACATATCGTATTTACGGTGATACTGATTTTAGAGGCGAGAGGCCCGAGCTTGTCATTGTCGAGGACACAAATTCGGGCTACGAATTCTTCAGTTTGCTATGCAAAAAGAGCAGCATTAAATGCATCAGCGCGGGAGGAAAATCAAATATTTGCAACTGCATTATGGACGCACCGGAAAACGACATCCTCGTGATTGCCGACGGCGCCGCCTTTGGACCAGAAATTGCGGAAGTAGCTGCTCTATTGCGCCGAAAGAACATCAAGCTATTCCTACCGGAATCGTTTGAATGGCTCGTGTTGAAGTCGGGATTATTCAACAGCAAACACATTAAGGACATGCTGCTTAACCCCGCTGAACATATCGAAAGCTCAAAGTTCTTTAGCTGGGAGAGGTTCTTTACTGCAGAACTCATCGAATGCTCACGAGACACACGTTTTCGATATGACAAGAGCTGCATGAACGAGGAGTACTTGAACCCCACCGCCCTTGCAGCTCTTGAGGATACTTTGCCGGAACTTGGCATTACTTCGCACTAAAACGAGAAGTACTCACTGTCGGAGGATAGGTTCGGTCCGAGCCACGGGTCACCATCGAGGAAGAGCTCCGGCCAGCGTTGCATGAACAGAGCTTGCTCGCGTTTCCAGCGGCGCAGCTTTTCCTCGTTAGCCTCTTCCCTGCCGCGCGAGGTGAACTCGTAGTGGTACAGCTCGGCATAGGGCGTAAAGATGGTGCGGTAGCCCGCCTCCCACACGCGCAGGCAAAAGTCTGCGTCGTTAAAGCCGACGGCGAATTCCTCGTTGTAGCCCCCGACCTGCTCAAATACGTCACGTCGCACCATCTGGCAGGCGCCCGTTACGGCGCTAAAGTTGCCCGGACGCACAGCACGGGCAAGATAGCCCTCGCGCTTTGCCGAGAAGTCTTGGTTGGCATGGGCAAGTGCGCCGCGCACACCGACCAAAATGCCAGCGTGCTGCACAAGGTGGTCGGCAAAATAGAGCTTGGCACCCACCACGCCCGCATCGGGACGTTGCAGACAACCCATCATCTCTTCGATAAAGTCGGGGCTAATGACCTCGGTATCGTTGTTGAGCAGCAGCAGGTAGTCGCCCTTGGCGTGCTCCACACCAAAATTGATGATCTGAGAGTAATTGAACTCGCCCGGCCAGTACACAACGCGCGCGATACCCTTGCCTTCGGATGCCGCAGCCACGCGCTCTGGCAGGGTTTCGTAATACGCAAACGTCTCCGGGGCTTCGCTGTTGTTCTCCACCAAGACGATCTCGTAGTTGGCATACGCGGCCTTCTGGGCGATCGACATCACACAGGCGTCAAGCGTCTCAATGTGATCCTTGGTGGGAATCACAATACTCACCAGCGGCGCAGGCTCCGGCAGCGCATAGCGCATGCGGTAGACAAACGGCGTCTCGGCCTCCTCGACCGTTCCGCAAATGCCCAGCGCGTCAAAGTGACGCTGAAGCGCAAGGCGCCCGGCTTCAATAGCATACGGCTTGCTATCGGCAGAGCCATCGGCGGTCGACCCCGGATGAACGCGCCAGTGATACAGCACGTGCGCAACATGCTCAAACCGCGCGCCCGCCGAAAGGCAGCGAAGCGTCAGGTCGTAATCCTGGGCACCCGCAACATCTTCCGGAGACATGCCAATGTGATCGATGAGCGCCTTCTCCACCATCAGAAAATGCGTCACGCAGTTATGGCTATAGAGCAGGTCGACGTTGAGCCGCGTCTTAAAGACCGGCTGGCCCCACTCCCCCGTTTTCTGGAACATGTCCTCGTCGCAGAACAGGACCTGGGGACGCTCGCCCTCGGCGGCCCTGTTCAGCGCGGCAACATAATGGAATAATGCGTCCGGTTCCAGAATGTCGTCATGGTCCAAGAACGCGATGTAGTCTCCAGCCGCCTGCTGAATACCAGCGTTGGTGTTGAGCACAATGCCGCCGTTGCCGGGCAGCTCGATGCGACGAACGCGCTCGTCGTTGGCACTTGCTGCAAGATTGGCCACCGCATCCCATTCGGGCGAGGCATCCATAAGCAGCAATTCCCAGTTGTCATAGCTCTGAGCTAGCACCGAGTCCAGCAGCTCGCGCAGGTAGACCCGATCAGTCTTGTAGCACGGCACCACAATGCTCACGAGTGGTCTATAGGCAAAAGCCACCGAAGCGACACGCTGGCACGCCAAATCGCCCGGCTTTGCGCGATGCTGCTCAAACCAACGTCGATAAGCTGCGTCGTCTGCACGCGCATCCTTCATGCGGTTCCAGCTGTCGTCGACCATGCCGTTGTACAGGCGACCATCCATGGCGCAAAAACCACTCTGAATCTGCTCCGTGGGATCGCTCACAATCGCGACAAAATCTCGTATATCCTGAGGCATCTCAACGCTCAGATACGTTTTGTTGACGCGGCATCCGTTCTGCTGCGGTACATCGACCTGCGATTCAAACACATGCACGGTGATATCGATAGCGTTCATATGCGTATCGAAGACCTGGAGCTCAGGTGCGCACTGGGGGTCTCCCACCCACGTAACCTCATAGCGCCACACCGCGCCGGCGTCTGCCGGTAAATAACGAACGGCATCGATCTCATAGCGACCGCAGCACTCGCCGCGCTGTGCATCGCGAACGAGCGCACACATCGCAGCCTTTGCTTTGTAGTTAATCTTGGATTCCAGCTTGGCCACGCGGCTATCGAGGCGAATGGAGCCAAGCTTTTGGCCACCGGACACAAATGCAGCGTCGATCGTAGAGCCATCCAAAAACGGAAGCACCAAGACGGCAAGCTCGCGCTCGTAATCGGCAACGGAAGGGCAAAGCGCCAGCACACGGCCATGGTCAACCGGGAGTACCAGCGACGGCACACAAGAACCGCTCGTCGTCGCGCGGACAAAGGCCTGAGAACCTTCTTGCTCAATAAGCGTGGCGACATCCTGGCCGGCAAAACGAAGCAGCACAAACAGACGGCCCTGGCTGCGGCAAAGTGCCAAACGCTTGATACTCATCTACACTTCTCGCTTTCCCAGGGCGTTCGCTGCCATGCGTTTGCAGGCACCCAGGCGCCCAAACCTCAAGACGTCGTAATCGAACATGAGCTTTTTACATGCACGGGCATTGGGGGCCTTGCTGGTAAGCGCCGCACGCACCATAGCAGCAACAGAAGGAGCGCATTGTGCGAGCGCAGCATCGCTGCCCACGGCAGAACCGGCAAGCGCCGTGGCAACGGCAGCAAACACCTTGCCGCAGTCCGAACCCAGCAACCTGAGCGCATCGTACAGCACCAGATCGCATAGGAAGTACGCCAGGTCATCGGCATACTGGGCATCGAGACCGTCGCGCTGCCAGTCAGCCAGCACAGCGGAGTAAATCTTCACATGCTCCAGCAGACGCGTCTCGTCGTCATAGCGCATGGTATCCATGAGCGAACCCTTGCGCGCCACGCGGTAGTCATACAGCTTGCTCGAGATAAGCGCGGTCTTGCGCGAACGACCGTACACGGCAAAATCGAAGACCTGGTCCTCGCCATACTTAACGGTTTCGTCGAACACGATCCCGTTGCCCAGCAAAAACTCACGCTTGCAGGCAGTGCGCCATGCAAAGGGGCGAGAAGCTTCCTTAAACAGCAGGTCGGAGCTATAGCCTTCAAACGACACATCGCGCGGGCTCAGCACATAGTTAAGCCACGGATACCCCGCCTCCAGAGGATACGGATTCGCGCCAAAGGTCAAAACGTCGCAGTCCTCGCGCTCAAAGGCATCGACGATCACGCGGCATGCATCGGGCGTAAATCGGTCGTCGGAATCCAAAAACGCAACGATAGGCGCCGTGGACGCGGCGATGCCTGCATTACGCGCACTCGACAGGCCGCCGTTCTCCTTATCGACCAGCGTAAAGCGCGCGTCCTTTTCGCAATACGCAGCCGCAATATCGCGCGAACCGTCCGGCGAGCCATCGTTGACTAACACGCCTTCCCAATCGGGCGTGTCCTGCGCAAGCAGGGAGTCCAGGCACCAGGCCAGGCACTCCTCCACTTTGTAGATGGGAACGACAACGGAAATCTTGGGGGTAGCCATAATCACTCGCTCCTACTGTGCGGCGGGAACGTCATCAGGGTGCGGGTTGTCGCCGTAGGTGCGCTGATACGTCAGCACGCGCCACACCAGCGGCAGGCCGCCAATCTTAAAGTAATGCTTAAACGTATTGATCTTGCCCGGCTTCTTAAAGCCAAAGCGCGAATCGATATAGGCACGGGGCGACTTGACCATCAGGCGCAAGTCGGTCTCGCCACGCGGATCAAACAGCGACAGGTCAAAGCGACCGGCATCCCAATCGGCCTTGAGCTCGGACGAGGCTTTCTTCCAAAACTGCTCACGCAGCTCATCGACCAGACGCTCATCATTCCAACGGTACGTATCGACCTTCATGCGCATTAAAATGCCCTGAAGCTGAGCCTTGAGCTCGGGACGTTCGTCCAAAAAGCGCTGCATCTCGACATACTCGTCGCACACGCAAAACACCTTGGTGGGCGAATTAACGGAGCTCTTCTCGTTATCCTGGCGATAGCACAAAATGGGGTCCGCAATAAACGCGGCACGCTCGGCGCAAGCCCAAACCTTAAAGTTAAAGCCTGCGTCCTGATACGAGGCACCCGGCGTGGGAAGGAACCGAATCTGATTGTCGTTGAGGAACTCGCGCCGATAGATAGCCGACCAAATGGAAGGTTTGCGGTAGAAGATGCCCGGGCGATCGACAGGGCGATACGCGGCGCCCGTCATATGCTCGTCGATGATCCCAAACAGCTCACGGCGCTCGCTGGGCGTGGACCAATACAGGTAAAAGTCGCCCTTCACCACATCGGCATGCTCAGCATCGGCCTTGGCGACCAGCTTTTGGAGCGAATCCTCAAACATAAAGTCGTCGGACTCAAGGATGCCCACGTACTCACCGCGCGCCATCTCCAGGCCGCGGTTCATCGAGTCGCCGTAGCCGCTGTTGGCTTTGTCGATCATCTTTACACGGGGGTCGCGCTCCATGTACTCGCGGATGATATCTGGCGAGCTATCGGTCGACCCGTCGTTAATGCAGATGATCTCGATGTCCTTGAGCGTCTGCGCCACGGCGGAATCGAGGCACTCGCGCAAGTAGCGTTCGACATTGCAAATGGGGACAAGCAGCGAAACTTTAGGGGTATCAGAGTTCTGCAAGAGAACCTCCTGTTGAATAGCGTGTAACAGGGTTATTTTAGCAGCCGAGTTGCGGCGGGCGGCAACGCTTGGAATTAGATAAAGCGCTCCAGGCAGGCTTTGAGACCGCGAGTCGAAAGATAGAACAGCGTGGCGTCTGCCATCGAAACGCCCGAGGTCGCCGCAACGAGCTTGTGGGCAACACGGCGAACGGCACCCCTAGCGGGCATATCCGCCCACTTCGTTCCCAAAAACGTCGCGAGGTCCATGTTGACGCGAGCCGCCACGCGATGGAAGTCATCGGCATCCAAGCGCGCCAGGTCGAACACAATTAGGTCCAAAAACCAAGTTATCAGCTCGCCGGGACACAGGTCCAAAAGACCGTAGGCCGCCCAGTCCTCCAAGACCTCCTCGAGCATCCTCATGTGGGCGTCAAGCTTTTTGGCGCGCGCCTCGGCACTGTTGAACTCGTGCGTCGCCGATTCGCTCTCCATCACGTAGTGGTAGAACTTGTCCGGCATGACGACGGTCCTGCGGGCAAGCGCATAAGCCGCAAATTGGAAGACGACGTCCTCGCCCAAAGCCAAACCGGGGGCGAAGCGAATGCCTTCGCGATTGAGCAGCTCGCGCGAAAAAGCCGCACGGCAGGCATAGGGCTGCGCATTCGAATGGAACAGCAGTTGAGGATCGCGGGCGCCGAAGGTACCAGCTTTGGGGCTCATGAGTTGCTGGACGCGTTTGGGGGCAGCATCGGCAGGTTCACAGACGCCGCCAAAAACGGCGGCCTCGGCATCCGCAGACTCCATGGCATGCAACACGCGCTCGACCGTCTGGGCATCGATGTAATCGTCGGCGTCCACAAAAAAGACGGTCTCGCCCTCGGCGACATCGATACCGGCATTTCGAGCACAAGAGACGCCCGCGTTTTCTTGGTCAATCACCAGTACGCGATCGTCGGCCTGCGCGATCTGGCGCAACGCGTTCAACGAATCATCAGTCGAACCGTCGTTGACGCAGACAACCTGAATCGAGCGCTCGGACTGGGCCAACAGCGAATCGAGGCATCGCTGAATGGAGCGCGACGAATTGTAGACGGGAACGACAATGGTCGCTTTGGGGGTCAAAGTCTCTCCCATGTCGACCTACCCCCTCAGCGATTCGATGAGGAAGGCAGCAACTACGCCTGGGCCTCCAACCGAGGCGTAATACTTAGCACGCCCCAAGGCACCATCCGTCGCAAAACTCGGATGCTCGTCGACCCAGCCCTCAGGATCTTTGAGGATGGTAGCGAGATTTGCGCGCTTCCACGGCTTGAGGTCGTCAAGCGAAAACTCCCCCGCGTCCAAGGCCGCTTGGAACTCCTTGGCCATCTGAACCAGGAACTCCTTATAGAACTTAGGCGCCAGGCGCACGTAGTTCCACATGTACGAATCGTACTTAATGAGCTGATTGAACTTGAGCATACGCTCGACGTCATCACTTGCGTGGTCGCGGGCATAATCCTCTCGAATCCAACGCTCAATCTCGGCATACTCGGTATTGACGCAAAAGACCTTAGCCGAAGAATTGACCGAGGAATTCTCGTTGTCCTGGCGATACGACAACACGGCATCATGCAGGTAAACAGCCTTATCGGCGCACGCGATCACCTTAAAGGCGAATGACGTGTCCTGAAAGGATGCCCCCGGAGTCGGCAGGAACGTAATGCCGTTGCGCTCAAGAAAATCGCGACGGTACACGGCCGACCAAATCGACGGCTTTTGCTTAAAGAACTGCGTCGTATCGCTCGGGTGCACTGGCTTGCCGCAGTCCTTGGCTTTAAACATCTCGTGCAGCGAACGACGCTCCTCGGGCTTAGACCAGTAGAAATCAAAGTTCGCCTTCGCAAAGTCGGCATTATTGCTATCGGCGGCCGAGACAAGCTTTTCGAGTGCGTCGGGCATCATAAAGTCATCGGACTCCAAGATGCCAACGTACTTGCCGCGCGCCATCTCCAGGCCGCGGTTCATCGAGTCGCCGTAGCCGCTGTTGGCCTTGTCGATCATCTTGACGCGCCCATCGCGCTCCATATACTCGCGAATAATCGCCGGCGAGTTGTCGGTCGACCCGTCGTTAATGCAGATGATCTCAATATCCTTGAGCGTCTGCGCCAGGGCGGAATCGAGGCACTCGCGCAGGTAGCGCTGAACATTGTAAATGGGAATAAGCAGCGACAGAACAGGGCTGCCAGAGGCGTTAGTAGACAAATGTGCTCCTTAGGAAATACCTGTCGTTTCATGGTATCAAAGGGCCAGCGCGCCAGCGGGCGTTTATATAATCTATGGAGCCTCTTGCGGGCAAAGCAGCCCCACGTCATGCGGCGGGCCCATGGCAGGTTCCTGCGTTTTATTCAAAGCTTGCCGCTAAGGTGCGCCGAGCCTTTACAATAGGACAGTCCCAAGGACGTATTCGATAGCTTCCGTGCAGCGCTCGCCCGCCGCGCGTGAAAGGATATATTGCCCCATGCCTTCAACCCTTCCCGCTCCCATCGATAAGCTCGCCATCGTCGTCGTTACGTACAAGCGCCAGGAACTCCTGGCCAACTTGTTCGACTCTATGACCGAGCTCACGGCAACGCCCTGGCGCATCGTGATTGTCGATAACGAGAATTCGCGCGAGACCGAGGCCATGTGCGCCGCATTCAACGAGCGCCTGGCCAACCTGTGGGGCATCGACACCGAGCAGCCTGACGCGCAGGGCGGCACCGACCGTGTCATCTACGCCCCGCAGCTCGAAAACGGCGGCGGTGCGGGCGGCTTCTCCGCCGGCACTAAATGCGCCTACGACCTGGGCGCCCAGTGGTTCTGGGTGATGGACGACGACGTGCTCGTCATCCCCGAAGGCATCGAGCGTCTTGCCAAGTGGACCGACCGCTACGATGTCATCCAGGGTTCGCGCCTAGACTTTGACGGCGGCGCCTTCTTTTGGCAATACCAACTCATCCTTTCGCTCGGCATTCCCAACCCAGTCGCCAAGTGGGATCTGGGTCCCGAGGGCTACCGCACCATGAACCAGCTGTGCTTTGAGGGCGGCATGTTCTCGCGCCGCGTGGTCGACAAGATCGGCCTGCCCGACGCGCGCTTCTTTATCTACGGCGACGATGCCTGCTATGGCTACGTGGCCAGCCAGCACTTCTCCGCCGCCGTTGTTGCCGACGTGGTTCTCAAGCGCGCCCGCGCCGTCTCTAACTGGGATATCGCCGGCAAGCGCCAGCTCAACTCCACGAGCGACACCAACCGCTACTACATTATGCGCAACCGAGGCTTCCTCGCCCGCTACATGCAGATCTACGGCGACTATCACCCCGTGCTGTTCCGTCTGGGCAACGTCGCGACCTTCTGCAAGGAGTTCATTCGCCTGGCTGCGGTCGATAAGTGCTTTAAGACCGGTATTCCGGCGCTGCGCCGAGGCATGAAGGACGCCCGCAAGATCGTCAAAGATCCCAACTGGAAGCCCATGCCGCCCCTGAAGGACGCGGAGTAACGGAAGCTTTAAACACCTCGGCGCTTAAAGCAGCTGGCACACCGTAGCCACATGCTGCCCATCAAAACCGAACCCCCAGCGCATGCGGCCAACGCCGGGTCGCGACACACGGATTTCGTCGATGCCGTCGCGCTCTATGTCGAGTAGCGACTGCACGGCCAGCAATTCCAGGCCCAGCGCATCCACATCGGGGTCATACATCAAGTTAATCGTTATCAGCGGTCGCTCGTCCAGCATGCCAATCGTGTCTGCTACGTCGAACACAGCACCCGTAGGGAAAACCTGGATGTCCCAGCGACCCGCGCCACACTTTCGCCTCGAGGCAGGATTGGCATAGCCCGGCAAGCCAAAGCAGAGCCCCTGCAAGAGCAGATGATATGGCAGCGGCTTATCTGGGTCGGTCTCACCGATTCCCGCATCCCCCAGGATGCGGCTTAGCGCCCGCCTCACGGTATCCTCGTTCCCACGGCACAGCCCGTCGCGAAACGCATCGACGTCTCGAATGTCTTCGGCAGCGCACTCAAACCACTCAACAATCACTAGACGCAAGACCTGGCGAAGCTCTTTATTAGGCAATCGCAAAACACGGAGGCGATCGCCATGCTCTGGCTCCTCAGTCATATCTGTCGTTAGGAAACCGGACAGATACAGCGCTGTCCACATGCCATCGTCAGGCGAGACATCTGGCTCTGCAGTGCCTAAACAAAGCGGGACCTCAGCACACCCATGGGCCTGGAGCAAATCGAACAAGACCGAAAGGCGGTCGAGATTCCACCCGGCAACTACCCTACTCAGGCAATCCGCATACCCATACAGATCGGCGCGCACAGGCGCCGTGCAGCCTCGGTCCAGAAAACCGACCACACGCGCTGGACTCGAGCAATAGGCCCTACCAAACCGATATCCCTCGAGCCATTCACGCGCATCATCAAGGTATTCCTCGCGCCCAGCATGATTCAACAGAGCCTGGACCTCGGCATCAGAAAAGCCGAACCAACGGTCGCACCACATCGAAAGCGGCGTCGACAGACAATACGAGCAGCCATACAAAGAAAGCGCCGCTTCGGCAGGGCCGGGATACTCCCCCATCAGACACGTCAGCCGCAACGAATCGCGCGCAGTGGCAATGGCGTCGAACAGCACGCGATCGAATAGCCCTGCCGGATCGGCGCCGGAAGCGCCCCTCGCGCTCGCACGGCGAGACCACGCCGTATCGTACCCATCAACGAGCAATACAACCTGCTCATCGCAGGCAATCTCCAGCAGCTCTATGAGCACACCGAGCACCGAGTCAACCTCGTCCGCGCTCGCCACGCCACGCGCGACACGTTCGATGTGACGCACCTTATCTCGAGCTAAATCCGGAGCCTCCAAGAGCGCCAACAAGCGAGCGCACTCGCCCGAAAGGGCATCGCGCACGACGCCGGCAACAGCGGGGCCACGCCTCGCAGCGCCAGAAAAGTCCAGCGATATCACCGGATAGCAAGCATACTCATCCCGATAGCGCCCGCCGTTCGCATCCCAAATCTGAGCATCGGCAAACAAACTCTGACCAGCGCGGCCGACCGCAGGACACTCCAGAAAAGCCTTGAGCATCGACAAGTTCATGCTCTTGCCAAAACCCTCGGGTCGACAGCACACCACAACGGACGCGTCGCAGTCCAACACATCGGCAATAAACATGGTCTTGTCGACCAGCGTGCAGCAACCAAGAGCCTCCGCATAGTCGTGCATGCCAATGGGCAAAGCCGCATCGTCGGCACAGCCGATCAAACGCACGCCAAAGCCGTCAGCACAACCATTATTTGCCTGTTCAGACACCAAAACGTTCCCCCTAAATCGCTGCACGATGCCAATTGTAATGACCGCCTCGTGCGTACCGACGACGCCGCGCGAACATATCGGGCAACGGTAGCAACAAGAGGTGTGAGGGGGCATAACTAATCGTTGCACAACAAAACGGGGCCCGATGCATTCGCACCGGACCCCGTCCCGACTCTTTAGTTATCTGGCAACCGAGAGGCTACTCCTCAGAGTCGTCCTCTCCAGAAGCTTTCTTCTGCTGATCGAGCTTATGCTTACCACTTACGATAGACGTAGCGCCCAGTGTGGCCAAGCTCGCGCTGGCAAGGCTCGCCATCACAATCAGATCGCCCGTCTTGGGCATGCTGCCGCCCGAGGACTTGGTAGTTGTAGTCGTCGTGGTCGTGGTGGTCACCGTTTTGGAGTCATTTTGCTCCTGGACCTGGTTGTCAGCACCGCTCTTGTCATCGTCTTCGGACTGTTTCTTTTCGCCCTCGGTCTTACTCTCGTCCTTCTTCTGAGCGGACTTGTCGTCCTTCTCCTCAGAGCTAGAGCCCTTATCAGATTCGTTCTTCTCGGAAGCCTTGTCCTTGGAGTCGCCCTTTGCGGCTTCGGTCTTTTCCGTGGAAACCTGATCAGAGTTGTCCTTGTTCTGGGCCGAGCCGTTATTGACGCCAG
This sequence comes from uncultured Collinsella sp., assembly GCA_902468085.1. Taxonomy (GTDB): domain Bacteria; phylum Actinomycetota; class Coriobacteriia; order Coriobacteriales; family Coriobacteriaceae; genus Collinsella. The sequence continues at coordinate 21,634 of CABQXN010000018.1, read as the reverse complement.
CCATCAGCGAAGAGCCCAGCGTAGAACCAAGCTGCACGGAGAAAGAAGGCTTCTTGTCCGGCGAAGCAATGGGAGTGTCCGGCGCCTTATTCGAGTCGTCCTTGGAAGCATCGGAATCAGGGGTTGCTTCAGAGCCGGAGCCATTGTTAGAGCCGGTGCCAACGGACGAATCGCTCGAGCCGGTGGATGAGTTAGAGGTGTCAGCGTCGGTCGAACCAGAAGCATCGCTGTCCGTATTGCCGGCAGAGCTTGAAGACGAATCGCCCGCAGCAGAGCCGTTCGAATCGGAGCCGTTCGAGGTGGAACCGTCGTTGATAGTGCCACCAGCAGAGCCATTACCGTCAGCATCGGTCGAGGGCGCATCCATCCTGTCATCGTTGGCATCGTCACTCGAGCCGTCATTCGAATCAGGCGTCGGCGAGGGCGCCGGCGTGGGCTCGGGCTGCACGGGCGTCGCGGCGGCAGCCTCGTCCTCAGCGATATAAACCAAGCAGTCCTTTAGCTCGTTGCGGTAGCGGTTCTTCCAGCCCTCATGATACTGGGGCTGACTCGAAAACTTAGTGGCGACATTGTTGACTACGCTATTGGAAAGCGCCGTCACAAACTCGCGATCGGACATATCGTTGGAAAGATTCGCCCAGCGGAAAAAGTCCCTGCAGCCACCAGTGCCGCACATGTTGGTAATGCTCCACACCATGCCCTTGACGCAGTCAGCGCGGCCCGAAATATCAATACCCAGGCCGCTCTTGAGCCACGCCTCGGTCACCGCATAGTACGAGTTGTACGCATAAGCATCTTGAAGTGCTGAGAACTCAACAGGATCGGTGTTGTAAGCACCCTGGAAGGCCTCCTGCGCAATACGGCCCAACTCGGTGAGCTGGCCGTTCTCGTACATGGCATTGCTCGTGTTGGAAATCTCGCTGCCGCGATCAATCGCATCCTTGAGCATGCTGTACTTGGCAGAATCGTAGTTGTAAACCTGCTTCATAAACGGAATGAGCGACCAGCGGCGATCAAACTGATAGTAACCCAGTGCGTTATAGCCGTCACCATACGAAAATCCCTGGTTGTAGTTACCATGGCTCTCGTACTTGGTAAAGTACTTCATCTCGGGAGTCACGTTGACAAACGAAACGCCCTGGACCGACCTCAGCACGCCCGAGAAGGACTGCTGGGTGTAGAGACCCTTATCGATATCGGTGGCATCCGAGGCAATGCCCGGCGTGGGCTCCTCGGCAGCGGCGGGTGCCGGCGCGGAAACGGCGCCAAACGAAAGCGCCAGCGTCAGGCCCGCGACAATAGCAGAATGCTTGGGCTGCATAAGATCCTCCCTGCATTGGTGTAGTTAAAGTTCAGTTTGCAAAGATAAAAGTTAGTATTGCAGCTCGCCCGTTGTTACACAACAACCCCTCGGTAAACGGCAACAACCCTCCGCGAAATCTTAAGGAATTGCGCTCAACCTACAGCTTAATGTCAAAGTTGATCTCGGGAACGGCGGCCAGGTCGGCCAACGTCACGCCGTCGACGTACTTTTCGATCACGTCGTCCAGGCCGCGCCAGAACTTGACGGTCGAGCAAAGATCGCTGCGAGTGCAGCTGTTGTCGATGCCATCGCACGCCACTGGAGCCGTGCTGCCCTCGACGGCGCGCAGGATGTCGCCGGCACGCACCTCGGCCGGATCCTTGGCCATCATGTAGCCGCCGCCCTTGCCGCGCACGCTCTTAAGCAGGCCCGCCTTCATAAGCGGACGGACCAGCTGCTCCAAATACTTTTGCGAGATATGCTCGCGGTCGGCGACCTCGCGCAGGGCGATCTTGCCCTCGGCGTCACCAAGCGCTGCGATATAGATCATCAGTCGGAGGGCATAGCGGCCCTTGGAAGAAATGAGCATACCTACCCTCCCATCGTTGCCGGGACAACATAACCAGGTTTGTTTGCCCCAAATCTTAAGTAAATGGGACAAACACAACAGGTTATTTTGTCCCAGAATTTGAAAAGTCGAGTGGATTAGTCGGGTTTTCCCTTGACTAACGCCGAACCCATAGTAACTTTATTCCGAGAAGATTCCTAGGGTTTAGTACACCTATGAGTACACCATATACAGAGAGGGACAGCATGAGCGCAAATCCGCTGCTTTCCATCGAAGGTCTGACCGCCTCCGTGGACGAGAAGACCATCCTCCACAACGTCAACCTCAACGTCGCCGCCGGCGAGACCCACGTGTTGATGGGTCCCAACGGCGCTGGCAAGTCCACCCTCGGCCACCTGGTCATGGGCGACCCCATTTACACGGTCAACGACGGCCGCATCGTCTTTGACGGCCAGAACATCACCGAGCTCACCACCGACAAGCGCTCGCGCGCCGGCCTGTTCCTGAGCTTCCAGGCCCCGGTCGAGATCCCGGGCGTGCCGCTGTCGAGCTTTTTGCGCGCCAGCATCGCCGGCCGCCCCGGCCTGGAGATGAAGGGCAAGGAGTTCCGCCGTCGCGTCAAGGAGCTCGCGGCCGAGCTTAACATGGATACCGCCTACCTCAACCGCGAGCTGGGCGTGGGTTTCTCGGGCGGCGAGAAAAAGAAGGTCGAGATGCTCCAGCTTCTGCTGCTGCAGCCCAAGCTCGCCATCCTCGACGAAACCGACTCCGGTCTGGACGTCGACGCGCTTTCCACCGTCAGCCACGGCATGGACGCCTACCGCAAGAGCTGCGACGGCTCCATGCTCATCATCACGCACAACACGCGCATCCTGGAGCACCTGGATGTCGACCGCGTCCACGTTATGGTGAAGGGCCACATCGTACGCGAGGACGACGCCTCGCTGATCCCCTGGATCGACAAGAACGGTTTTGAGACCTTCGAGCGCGAAGCCGCCGAGCAGCGCGCCCAGGCCGAGGCCGCCGCTGCCGAGCAGCAGGCGTAAAGGGGCGACGCAATGACCAAGAACCGCACCGAGGTCGCGGACATCGACCGCAGCCTCTACGACTTCACCTATGGCGAGGAGGGATTCGAGCGCCTCGACGCCGGCATCACGCCCGACATCGTGCGCGAGATCAGCGCCAAGAAGGACGAGCCGCAGTGGATGCTCGACCTGCGCCTCAAGTCCCTCGAGATCTTCAACCGTTTCCCGGATCCGACGTGGGGCCCCTCCATCGAGGGCCTGGACATGGACAACATCGTCACTTACGTCAAGCCCAACACCGACCAAAAGCACGACTGGGAGTCGGTGCCTGACGACATCAAGAACACCTTTGAGCGCCTGGGCATCCCCGATGCCGAGCGCAGCTACCTGGCGGGCGTCGGCGCTCAGTACGACTCCGAGCTCGTCTACCACAACATGCAGGACACCGCGTCCAAGATGGGCATCGTCTACTCCGGCATCGAAGAGGCCCTGCACGACCCGCAGTGGGAGCCGCTCATCCACGAGAAGTTTATGACGCTCATCCCGCCCACCGACCACAAGTTTGCGGCCCTGCATGGTGCCGTGTGGTCGGGCGGCTCGTTTGTCTACGTGCCCAAGGGCACCAAGCTCGACTTCCCGCTGCAGAGCTACTTCCGTCTCAACGCCAAGGGCGCCGGCCAGTTTGAGCACACGCTCATCATCGTCGAGGACGACGCTGACCTGCACTTTATCGAGGGCTGCTCCGCGCCCAAGTACAACGTGGCCAACCTCCACGCCGGCGCCGTCGAGCTCTTTGTGGGCAAGCGCGCGCACCTGCGCTACTCGACCATCGAGAACTGGTCCAAGAACATGTACAACCTCAACACCAAGCGTGCGCGCGTGGACGAGGATGGCGACATCGAGTGGATCAGCGGCTCCTTCGGCAGCCACGTGGGCTACCTCTACCCCATGAGCGTGCTCAACGGACGCCGCGCCCGCTCGAGCTTTACCGGCATTACCTTTGCCGGCGCCGGCCAGAACCTGGATACCGGCTGCAAGGTCGTGCTCAACGCGCCCGATACCTCGGCAACCGTCGAGACCAAGGGCATCTCCAAGAGCGGCGGCATCCAGACCTTCCGCAGCTCCATCGTGGCCACGCCCAAGGCCGAGGGTTCCAAGGCAACCGTGAGCTGCCAGTCGCTCATGCTCGACGACCAGAGCCGCTCCGACACCATCCCCGCCATGGACATCCGCGCCAAGAATGTCGACATCGGCCACGAGGCCACCATCGGCCGTATCGGCGACGATAAGGTGTTCTACCTGATGAGCCGCGGTATCTCGGAGGAAGAAGCCCGTACCATGATCGTCAACGGCTTTGCCAACCCGGTCTCCAAGGAGCTGCCGCTGGAGTACGCCGTCGAGATGAACAACCTGATCAAGCTCGAGATGGAAGGAGCGATCGGATAATGAAACAGACCACGAACACCGCTGCTACCACCCTTGAGCAGGTCAATGCGATGCCGGCTGCCACTTGGGGTTGGCTCAAGATGAACCAGACCAAGCTCGAGCTCTCTGACGAGCTTGCCGCCGCTCCCGCCGAGGCCGTTGAGGCTGAGGGCTTGGAAGAGCAGTTTGCTGGCGTGGCAGACGCGTTCGACGCCGCCACGGACGCCATGGCCGAGCGCTTCCCCGAGCGCCGCGCCTCCGCCCCTGGCGATGCCGCCGACCGCGCCCGCATCACGCCCGAGACCGAGCTTGACGTGCCCGCCACCTCCATCTACCAGGCCGGTGCCATCAAGCTCGAGGAGGAGCTCTCCCCTGCTGAAGCCTTCGAGACCGGCATGGGCGAGGCTGCCTACACCTACTTGGCCGACCACGCCACCAAGCGCATCGTCATCGATGTGCCCGCATACCAGCACGCCACGGTTACCGTGCGCGTGAGTGGCGTCGACACTGCCACGGCCATCGCCGCCATCGATGTCGTCGCCCGTCCGCAGGCAACGCTCGACCTACGCATAGCCCTGGACTCCCCCGTTGCCGGCCAAGGCGTCGTGGGCTCCGTGCTACGCGCGTGCGCCCACGAGTACGCCACCGTCAACGTGACCTGCACGCAGACGCTCGACGATAGCTGGATCGCGCTCGACGACACCGGCCTGTTCCTGGACGAGGGTGCGCGCGTCAACGTGCAGCACACCGTCCTGGGTGCCGGCGCCAGCGCCACCGGCCTTGCCGGCGACCTGCTGGGCGATACCGCCAAGGTCACCATCGATACTGACTACCTGGGCGCCCGCGAGCAGGTGCGCGACTTTAACTACGAGCTGCGCCACCGCGGTCGCAAGACCGAGTGCGAGATCGACGCCAACGGCGTACTGACCGGCACGTCCAAGAAGGTCTACCGCGGCACCATCGACCTCGTGCACGGCTGCAAGGGTGCAACCGGCACCGAGCGCGAGACGGTGCTTTTGGCCAACAAGGGCGTCGACAACAAGACCGTTCCCGTCATTCTCTGCGACGAGGACGACGTCGCCGGCAACCACGGCGCTACCATCGGCCACGTCCGCGACGAGCAGCTGTTCTATCTCGCCTGCCGCGGCCTTGACCAAAATGCCGCCGAGGACCTGTTCATCCGCGCCAAGCTGGAGGACGCCGCGCTTTCCGCGACCGACGAGCGCACCCGCGCCGCCGTCGTCCGCTTGGGCAACAACCTGATCGACAACTTTGAAGAGGAGCTCGCATGATCGACACCGAGCACGTTAAATGCGATACCTGCACTGCCCCCGAGCCCATGGAGCTCGACGCCAGCGACGAGGCTTCGCGCGGCTGGCCCACCGTAGACATCGAGACCAACCCCTACAAGGCGCATTTCCCGCTCTTCCAGCAGCACCCCGAGATCGCCTTCCTCGATAGCGCCGCCACCGCGCAGCGCCCTGCCTGTGTGCTCGACGCCGAGCGCGACTTCTATCAGCGCATGAACGCCAACCCCCTGCGCGGCCTGTACTCGCTGTCCGTCGAGGCCACCGACGCCATCGCGAAGGTCCGCCAACAGATCGCCGACCTCATCGGCGCCGCCCAGGCCAACGAGGTCGTCTTCACCCGCAACACGAGCGAGTCGCTCAACCTGGTCGCCAAGAGCTTTGCACCCACGGTGCTCGAGCCCGGTGACGAGGTCGTCATCACCATCATGGAGCACCACTCCAACCTAATCCCGTGGCAGCAGGTCTGCCGCGAAACCGGCGCCAAGCTCGTCTACCTCTACCCCACTAAGACCGGCCAGCTCACCACCGAGGAGGTTCTTGCCAAGGTTGGTCCCAAGACCAAGATTCTGGCCGTGGGTCAGGTTTCTAACGTGCTGGGCGTCGAGAACCCGGTCAAGAACCTCGGCAAGCTCGTCCACAAGTACGGCGGCTATCTGGTCGTCGACGGCGCGCAGTCGCTGCCGCACATGCCGGTCGATGTGGCCGACCTGGGAGCCGACTTCTTTGCCTTTAGCGCACACAAGGCCATGGGCCCCATGGGCATCGGCGTGCTGTGGGGCAAGATGGACCTGCTCAACGCCATGCCGCCCATGCTCACCGGCGGCGAAATGATCGACTCTGTCACCGAGCAGGACGCCGTCTGGGCGCCCGTCCCCGAGAAGTTCGAGGCCGGCACGCAGGACGCCGCCGGCATCTTCGCCACGGGCGCGGCACTCGACTACCTGGTCAACACGGTGGGTTACGAGAACATTCAGGCCCGCGAGCAGGCACTCGTCCACTACCTGATGGGCGAACTCATGCAGCTCGACTTTGTCCAGATCATCGGCTCCATCTATTGGGACAACCACCACGGCGTCGTGAGCTTTAACGTCAAGGGCATCCACCCGCACGACGTCGCGAGCATCATGGACATGGACGGCGTCTGCATCCGCGCCGGCCACCACTGCGCGCAGCCGCTGCTTACCTGGCTGGGTGTCGAAAACCTTGCCTGCTGCCGTGCCAGCGTGGCCTTCTACAACGACAAGGCCGACATCGACAAGTTCATCGCCGGCCTGCATCACGTTTGGAGCACGTTCAATGGGTAATCTGTACACCTCCACCACATTTATGGAGCACAACTCGCACCCCGACTATAAGTACGAGATGGATGCTCCCACGCACGAGCACGACGGCATCAACCCCAGCTGCGGAGACAAGCTCACCCTGCAGCTACGTGTCGAGAACAACGTGATCGAGGAGGCCTCCTTTACCGGCCACGGCTGCGCCATCAGCCAGGCCAGTGCCGACATCATGGCCGACCTCATCACCGGCGAGACCGTCGAGGAAGCTCACCGCCTGGCAGAGCTCTTCCTCGCCATGATCCGCGGCGAGCAGCTCTCCGAGGAAGACCTGGAAGACCTGGACGAGGCCGCCCAGCTTCAGGACATCTCGCACATGCCCGCCCGCGTCAAATGCGCCGAGCTCGCCTGGCGCACCCTCGACGGCATGCTCACGGGACAAAATAATCAGTAGAACTTGTCCCAAATCTTAAGATTTTTGTTGGCCGAATCGCTTGACAAGAGTGGTTCGGCCATTTTCTATTCCGAGAGCTCAGCCTGTACCTTCACCCGCGCATAAGCGCACACGATACGAGATACGGTACTTTTGCCAATCCCCGTATATCGCTCAATCTGACGCACCGTAAAACCGGCATCGTGCAATCCAAGAATGACGATATTGCGCTGCGCCGACGGCGCGGCTTTAACCCCGTGGAGCGGAACCCCGAGGCTCTTCGCCATCTTGTCGGCAAAGGCGTGGCGTTCCCACTCTGTCTCTTTCATATCGCACAGCGCCGGCTCGCTGCCGTCGGGCGTCGAAAGCGAATAGGCAATAAAGCCCTCGGCAGAACCAAAAAGTTCAAGCACGCAAGAAGGATCAGAAAATCCCCTCGCGACATCGGCCGCGTCACCGTCGTAAGCGCACAAATGCTCCGGAAAGCTGCTCCAGGGATAACGCTCAATGAGACTGATGCCCGCCTCCTGCGGATCGGCGTGTACGGAGCGAATAGCCTCCATCACCTGCCAGTCGGTATCGAGCGAACGCCGGTCAAAACGGTTCTGGAACAGATGGCCTGTGCGCCCCGTGCGTTTATTGAACCGCCGCGCGTACGTCAAAAGCAACCGGTGCATCGCCGCGCTCATCCTGTCCTCGTAATCTGCAAGCACCAAGTGCACGTGAGTGCCCATAAGGCACCAGGCGATAACCGTCACGCCCTCCTCGCGGCAGCACTCGCGCATCAGCTCCAAAAACTCCCACCGGTCTTCATCGCCCTCAAAGATGAGCTGTTTGCCCACACCGCGAGCACAGACATGGTAAAAGCCGGTAATCGTTCTCCAAACGCGCTGCATGGCGCTCCCTTCGCCGGGATCTGCTTACCATCCAATACAGCACGATTGAAGCGTGCCATCAAAACATTCACGCAAAACAATACACTCGCGCGGCCAAAGGCAGCAAACAGGCGGCGAACGGCACCGTTGCAACAGGTCAACCACTGCAACGCTTGCAAGAGCGGACCAAAAGCTTGCCCAAGACGGACCCCCTCTACGGAAACTCACGACCACAGAACATAGAGTTAAACCGTTTCAATTAAAACTTCCGGACTTCTCGCTACGAAAACTGAGCCGTTCGCCGAATATTCCGTGCATTTCGCGGTATTATAGGGGCTGCATGTCATGTCCCTTTCGAAGGGTCGCCCGGCAATCGCCAGCCACGACCCCCAGACGGGACGCCAACACGATAGAGAGGAGAGGCATGCAGTACTCACAGGAAGTGGAGAACATGTGCCCCGTTGCCAAGGGTGCATACCACGGCCCCGCACCCATCCCCGAGGAGGGCAAGTGGGTCCAGGCTAAGGAGATTTCCGACATCTCCGGTCTTACGCACGGTGTGGGTTGGTGCGCACCTCAGCAGGGCGCCTGCAAGCTCACGCTGAACGTCAAGGACGGCATCATCGAGGAGGCCCTCGTTGAGACCATCGGCTGCTCGGGCATGACCCACTCTGCCGCCATGGCTTCCGAGATCCTTCCCGGTAAGACCATCCTCGAGGCCCTCAACACCGACCTCGTCTGCGACGCCATCAACGTTGCTATGCGCGAGATCTTCCTGCAGATCGTTTACGGCCGCAGCCAGACCGCGTTCTCCGAGGGCGGCCTGCCCGTGGGCGCCTCCCTCGACGACCTCGGCAAGGGCCTTCGCTCTCAGGTCGGCACCATGTTCGGCACCAAGGCCAAGGGCGCTCGTTACCTCGAGCTCGCTCAGGGCTACGTCACCCGCATGGCTCTCAACGACAAGAACGAGATCATCGCATTCGAGTTCCTGAACCTCGGCAAGTTCACCGACGCCGTCAAGGCCGGCAAGACCCCCGAGGAGGCCATCGCTGGCGCTATGGGCCACTATGGTCAGTGGGAGAATGCTGCCAAGTACATCGACCCGCGCACCGACGAGGAGACTCACTCCGTCGCCAGCGTGTTCCCGGTTCACGAGTAGAAAGGGAGGGAAATAACTATGACTGTTACGTTCGAAGGTTACGAGCGCCGCGCTGACAAGATCAACAAGTGCCTCGCCGACAACGGCATCGCCTCCCTCGAGGAAGCTCTGCAGATCTGCACCGACAAGGGCTTCAACCCGCGTGAGATCGTCAACAACACCCAGTCCATCGCCTTCCAGAACGCCGAGTGGGCCTACACCCTCGGTTGCGCTCTCGCTGTCAAGCGTGGCGCCAAGTCCGCTTCTGAGGCTGCCGCCATCATCGGCGAGGGCATCCAGGCCTTCACCGTTCCCGGCTCCGTCGCCGAGGACCGCAAGGTCGGTCTGGGCCACGGCAACCTGGGCGCTATGCTGCTCTCCGACGACACCGAGTGCTTCGCCTTCCTGGCCGGTCACGAGTCCTTCGCTGCCGCTGAGGGTGCTATCGGCCTGGCTCTGAACGCCAACAAGGCTCGCAAGAAGCCGCTGCGCGTCATCCTCAACGGTCTGGGCAAGGACGCTGCTCAGATCATCGCCCGCATCAACGGCTTCACCTACGTGAAGACCCAGTTCGACTACTTCACGGGCGAGCTCAAGGTCGTCGAGACCATCCCCTACTCCGATGGTCCCCGCGCCGCCGTCAACTGCTACGGCGCCGACGACGTCCGCGAGGGCGTTGCCATCATGTGGCACGAGAACGTCGACATCTCGATCACCGGTAACTCCACCAACCCCACGCGCTTCCAGCACCCCGTCGCTGGCACCTACAAGAAGGAGCGCCTCGAGGCTGGCAAGAAGTACTTCTCCGTCGCTTCTGGTGGCGGCACTGGTCGTACCCTGCACCCGGACAACATGGGCGCCGGCCCTGCCTCTTACGGCATGACCGACACCATGGGCCGTATGCACTCCGACGCCCAGTTCGCCGGTTCTTCCTCCGTGCCTGCGCACGTTGACATGATGGGTCTCATCGGCATGGGCAACAACCCCATGGTCGGTGCCACCGTCGCCTGCGCTGTCGCCGTCGAGGAGGCCCTCAAGGCCTAATCGCGCCCGCGCGATGCTCATATAGTTGAGCTTTGGAGCCGCTACCCACCCAGGTAGCGGCTCTTTTTGTTTGCGCTGTCGCAGGGTAGCTAATGCCGATATATCAGTTGGGGCGAAATACAAGATGTGATGAGATGGAGCGTCAGAGCGTCCATGACGCCCACCTGCCATATTTGCCCTTTACCGATTTGCCGAGTCTTTGCGGCCCCATTGCCGATCACCCGTGCGACAATGCGCCGGACGAGAAAGGAATCCGATGGAATCGACTGATGTACTGGTAATTGGATCTGGCATTGCAGGCCTTTGCGCCGCCATCGAAGCGGCACGCACGGGTGCAACCGTCACTGTGGCAAGCGCCGGCAAGACTATGAGTGGATCGAGCTTCTTCCCCGGAACCTGGGGCCTAGGGCTTATCGGACCCGTTAACGAAGACGACGAGCAGGACCTCATCGACACCATCCTGGCCGTCGGCGGCGGCGTTGCCGACCCCGAACTCGTCCAAGCGTTCGTCCACGGCATTCCCCAAGCGATTGACTGGCTCGAGCAAGACCTGGGCGTTGAGCTCCAGCGTCCGCAAAGCGCCAAGAGTGCTCAACAAAAGCAATTTATCCCCTGCTTTGACCACAAGACGCGCATGTGGCGCGGCCTCACCCGCAAGCCCCTTGAGGACGCTCTGACGACCTGGATCGAGTCGCTCGGCATTCGCCTGCTCCCCCGCCATGAGCTTATCGACCTTGTTGAGGACACGAACGGCAGAATAACCGGAACCGTACTCTACGACCTTACCGAAAATCGAATCGTGCCCTTTGCTGCCAAGGCCACGGTCATCGCAGCCGGTGGCACAGGCGGCCTGTTCGAGCGCAGCCTTACGTCGGCTGATGTGCTCAGTTCCTCGCAGGCCATCGCGCTGGCGCACGGCGCAACACTTACTAATATAGAGTTCATGCAGATGATGCCCGGCTTCATCGAGCCCAGGCGTAACTTGGTCTTCAATGAGAAAACCTGGCGCTACGTGCACGTAGACCAGCCGGTAGATATTGCCGACGACAAGCTGGACGACCTGCTCGAGCAGCGCTCTGGATATGGTCCCTTCACGTCACGCTTGGCCTCCCGCGCTATCGATCTCGTCATCGATCAGGCAGGTGTCGAAGGCCTGGCACTCCACTACGACTTCCCCCGCGAGGATGTCCCAGAGTTTGTGCAGACCTTTGCCACCTGGCTGCAAGACGAGCACGGCATCGCGCCGACCGACGAGATGCGCGTTGCGATGTATGCCCACGCTGCTAACGGCGGCATCAAGATCGATAAGACCGCGCACACGGGCGTTGAGGGCCTCTACGCTTGCGGCGAGGCGACAGGCGGCATGCACGGCGCCGACCGCATTGGTGGCTTGTCAAGCGCCAACGGCATCGTATTCGGACGTATCGCGGGCGCATCGGCAGCCCTCACAGCGCAGAAAGAGCCTGAAGCGGCCCTGAAGACGGATATCACCCTCCCCCAGTACGGCATTGCCACAACAGATGCCGATCGCCTGACACACAGCCTTAGGCACACGATGAGCACCTATTGCATGATCAACAGGACCGAAACAGGCCTATCCGAGGCCCTGCAACAGCTTGAAAGCCTGCAAGACAAGGCCATGGCGCTGAGCAAGCCGCATGCCGATGACAGCGAGATCGCAGCCCTCGCCCGCCTACAGTCGCAGATTCAGCTGTCGACGGAAATGGTCAAAGCCATGCGCAAGCGAACCGAAAGTCTCGGGTCGCACTATCGAGCGGATTAAACCGGACACCTATCTAAAGCAGAACACAACCAATCGATATCCATGGGCCCCGTGAGCTCGAAGCAGCACGGGGCCCATTCGTGTCCGCACGACAGCGTATCCTTATTCTGAATACAGAGCGGACAAAGCCCGCATAGAAAATAGACCAGCGAGGAGGAGATATGGACAGCAGGGATATCGAGAAGTGGCGTATCGAACTTGATAGCTACGCCAATGTGGAAGACGGCGTTGAGTATTGGCTCGCACGCGATTTAATGGAACCCATGGGGTACACTCGATGGGAGAACTTCGCCGAAGTTGTTAAGAGGGCAAAAGTCTCATGCGAAACAAACAAAACTCCAGTTGATTCCCATTTTCGTGACACCATGAAAATGGTAACTGCCGGTGTCGCCGCTCGCGCGGTTAAAGACTACAAACTTACGCGCTATGCATGCTATTTAATCGCACAGAACGGAGATTCAAACAAGCCAGAGATCGCGCTCGCCCAGGCATACTTTGCCGTGCAGACGCGCCGCCAAGAGCTCATAGAGCAGCGCTTCGCAGAGATTCAGCGCTTGCAGGCGCGTCACTCGCTATCCGATTCAGAGAAACAGCTCTCGGGTATTGCGTTCAAACGCGGCGTGGACTCCAAAGGATTCGCGATCATCAAGTCGAAGGGCGATGAGGCGTTATTCGGCGGCAGAAGCACGGCGGAAATGAAGCAGCAGCTCGGCGTACCCAAGAGAGCGGCATTGGCGGACAGGTTAGCCGATGTCCTCATCAAAGCAAAGGACCTTACGAACTCGATGACGGCCTTCAACGCCGAGGAACACGACCTGTACGGCCTGGACCAGATCAAGCAAGAGCACGTCGAGAACAACACAAGCGTGCGTGGCAGCCTCATCGACCGCGGAATTGTCCCCGAGAACCTACCGCCTGCCGAGGATACAAAAAAGCTCGAGCGTCGCGTGAAGACAGACGAGAAGAAACTCAAGGAGGGTACTGACGGTTTTACCGATCCCCAGGGTAGGCTCGATCTGTGAAAGCGGCTGTGCCCTTTCGGGTTCGACCCCATGCGAGGTCAACAAAAAACGACCAGCCTGAGCCAGTCGCTTTAACAATCTTTGGGTGGGCCGTCAGGGGGTCAGCCTGCTGCGCAGGCGGTCACTGCGGCGCTTCGCGCCTTGCGCGCTGCGCTGGCAAATGCTTACGCATTTCCTCAGCTCCGCGCCCCGACGGGTTCGACCCCGTGCGAGGTCAACAAAAAAGCGACCAGCCTAAGCCAGTCGCTTTAACGATCTTTGGGTGGGCCGTCAGGGGGTCGAACCCTGGACCTTGGGATTAAGAGTCCCCTGCTCTACCAACTGAGCTAACGACCCGATATCAACACGAAGCAAGAACTGGGGTGGGTAAAGGGACTCGAACCCTCGACCTACGGGACCACAACCCGTCGCTCTAGCCAACTGAGCTACACCCACCGTGTCCTGTGCGCTTCGCGCTCGACTATTATTGCAAGGAACGCCACGCGATGCAAGCCCCAATTTTCAAGAATTTTGAAAAGAGTTTTTCGAGCGCGTTTCGAGCAATTCCCACCGGTTCCATAGGAGTAAACTTGCCCCACTGCAAATCCTCGAAAGGACCGGCATGAAAGAACTCTCCAACCGCACGGCAACATTTACCGATTCGGTCATCCGCCGCATGACACGCATCTCCAATAAGTACGATGCCGTCAATCTCTCGCAGGGCTTCCCCGACTTCGATCCTCCGGCGCAGCTGCTCAACAGCCTGAGCACTATCGCCGCCGACCCCAAGCCGCTCTACCACCAGTACTCCATTACCTGGGGCTCCCAGGCCATGCGCGAGGCGCTCGCCGCCAAACAGGAGCACTTTATGGGCATGCCGATCGACCCCAACCAGAATATCGTGGTCACCTGCGGCTCCACCGAGGCCATGATGGCCGCCATGATGACGGTTACGAACCCCGGAGACAAGGTCGTCATCTTCTCGCCGTTCTACGAGAACTACGGCGCTGACACCATTCTCTCGGGTGCCGAGCCCATCTATGTGCCGCTCAACCCGCCCACATTCGACTTTGACCGCGAGGCGCTCGAGGCTGCCTTCCGCGACAACGACCCCAAGGCCATCGTCCTGTGCAACCCTTCCAACCCCTGCGGCAAGGTCTTTACGCGCGAAGAGCTCACCTTTATCGCCGACCTGTGCAAAAAGTACGACGCGTACTGCATCACCGACGAAGTCTACGAGCACATCGTCTACGCGCCCCATGAGCACGTCTACATGGCCACGCTGCCCGGCATGTTCGAGCGAACCATCAGCTGCAGCTCGCTGTCTAAGACGTACTCCATCACCGGCTGGCGTCTGGGCTACACCATCGCCCCGGCCCAGATCACCGAGCGCATCAAGAAGGTCCACGACTTTCTCACCGTGGGTGCCGCCGCTCCCCTGCAGGAAGCCGTTGTCACCGCCCTCAACTTCGACGACAGCTATTACGATGAGGTCCTCGACCTCTACACCGCCAAACGCGACCTGTTCTGCCAGGGGCTCGATAGCATCGGTCTTGAGCATAACGTGCCGCAGGGCGCCTACTACGTCATGATGGACATCTCTGAGTTTGGCTATGACAGCGACCTCGAATTCTGCGAGGACCTCGCATCCAAGGTGGGCGTGGGCGCCGTGCCCGGCTCGAGCTTCTTCCGCGAGCCCGTCAACCATCTGATCCGCTTCCACTTTGCCAAGCGAGACGAAACGCTCAACGCCGCGCTGGAGAACCTCAAGTCGCTACGTGATAAAATCAAGCCGCGCGGGTAAGGACGGCCCGGCAACTAAAGCAACCAAAGAAGCCCCTCATCGCCCGCCGCGTTGAAGGGCTTCTTTTTATAGCGCTTTCTTAACTTGTTTAGAGCGCTATACTTTAGTCACGGAGCAACTCGTCCGAAAGGGAGGAATACCATGGCAGAACAACAGCTTATCGGAGCGCTCGAGGCCGGCGGCACCAAGATGGTGTGCGCCACGGGCTATGCGGACGGTACGGTCCTGGAGCGCGAGCAGATCGCGACCACGACCCCGCAGGAGACCGTTGAGGCCGTCAATGCATGGTTTGCAGACAAGGACATCGCCGCCCTGGGCATCGGCGCCTTTGGCCCCACCGCGGTCAACCCTGCCTCGCCCCAGTACGGCAAGATCTTGGAGACGCCCAAGACCGCATGGCGTTACTTTGACCTGCTGGGCACCATCCAAAACGAGCTCAAGGTCCCCTGCGGCTACGACACCGACGTCAACGTCGCCTGCCTGGGCGAGGTCACCTTTGGTTGCGCCCAGGGCCTCACCGATGTGGTCTACCTGACCATCGGCACCGGCGTGGGCGCCGGTGTGCTCTCGGGCGGCCAGCTCGTGCACGGCATGATGCATCCCGAGGCTGGCCACATCCTGGTCACGCGCGACCCGCGCGACACCATCGGCGAGCATAGCGCCTGCCCCTTCCACGACAACTGCCTCGAGGGCCTCATCGCCGGCCCCGGCGTTAAAAAGCGCTGGGATGGCAAGAGCGCCGGAGACATGGCCGATGACCCGGAGGCCATGGACCTGCTCGCCGGCTATCTGGCACAGGCACTCATGACCTACACGCTGTGCTACGCGCCGCAAAAGATCATCATCGGTGGCGGCGTGGCCGACCACACCCCCATCGTGCCGCTCGCACGCAAAAAGTGTGCCGAGATGCTCAACGGCTATATCGTCACGCCCGAGGTCAACGACATCGATAACTACATCGTCAACAACAGCCTCGAGGGCAAGCAGGGCATTATGGGCTGCCTGGCCCTGGGCGCACAGGCGCTTCAGTAGCAGACGCACCCACAGGGCGTGGCGCGCCCGGCAAATCCGACCTACGGAACGACGCCACCACGCCTCATATAAGCCCTCAAATAAAAAAGGCCGCCTAGGACCAAACAATACGTCCTAGGCGGCCTTTTTAGCGCACATCAGCGACCGTAAGAGATATCGGAGCGCAACGCCCGTTGCCGCTCCACAGCAGTCGATCATCACATCGGTGATCATGCCGGCGCGTCCCGGCACAAAGAGCTGAATCGTCTCGTCGATCGAGGGAATCAGCAGCAGAAACACCGCCGTGGGCAGCAGCACGTCAAAGGTGCGCCGGCCCTCAAAATCAAAGGCGTGCGTTGCCAAGATGCCGAGCACCATATACTCGGTAAAATGCGCGCACTTGCGAACAACAAAGTTGGTCACCCATTCATATGGAAGTCCCACGCTGTGCAGGAAACCGCGGATAGCTTCCATGACCGTTAGGCTCAGCGAGCCCGACCCCGAGCCGGGAACCAGCGAATTGCCCCAGATCAAGAGCGCCATCAGGCAGGTTACAACCGCCCATTTTCGATTGATCTTAACCATGCAGAAGTTATGCCTCCGCGCGGAGCGGCGCGAAGCTGGCGGTACCGCCCTCGATAACGCTCAGATAGGCACGGCCCGTACGCTTGGCGGTTGAGGACTGCAGGCGCTCGATCTCTTCCTCGAGGATCTGATTGACGCGCTCGTGACGACGGTTTTCCATAATGCCGGCGGCAATAGCCTCGGCCCGCTCGATGCTCTCGCGCGAGATACGGGCAGTATCCTCGGGGAACACAGCACTGTGACGGCCGACATAGGCGGGGGCAGCAGGCTGAGGGGCAGCGACGGGAGCGGGGGCTGCAACAGAAGCAGGCTCGTCAATCTCATCCAGAATCGCGGTGGCGGCGGCCCACATGTCCTCGTGGCCCGAGTAATCGGCCATGGGAACATCAACCTCGAGCGAGGCATCCGGAAGGTCGCCGGTGTCGATGCGATCTTGGGCATCAATCGATGCGGTGATGGCTGCAGGCTCATCGAGGTCATCGAGATCGATGTCCGCGGCACCGGAGATGATAGGCATGCTGGCGAGGTTTGCATTGTACGGCGCAGCCTCAGCCGCCTGCCGCTGGGCAGGAGCGCCCCAAAGCGAGCTTTCGGCGGCACGGCGGGCGGCAACGGCCTCCTCGTCAGCGGCCATGGCTTCATCAACGTACGAATTGTCGGCAGAAGCGTTCGCGTCCGCCGAGGTAGCACTGTAGGCGTTATTGGCTGCCGCGTTGGCAACGAGTGCCACGAAAGCCGCCGTGCTGCCCGCAGGGGCGGCCTGGGAACCAGACACGGCGCGTGCCGCGGCGGCGATGTCGTCGCGATTGAAGGAGCCGGTCTGCCCGCCGTTGGTGAGCTCGTCGATGGCGACTTGATAGACGTCGCGCGAGTGTGCAGGGTCGCAGCTCACCGGCGAATCGTCGTCGAGCATACTGTCGATCATGGACCAAGCCTCGTCCTCGTCCATAGCATCTGCGGCTCGAGCGATGGTAGGGACACCATCATCGGCATGACGGCGCTGGAACGCACCAGTCAGGCCGGAAAGGAATGCCGAGGTAGACTGCTCCGACTGAGCCTGAGAAGCAGAAACAGCAGCATAAGGAGTCGCATCCTGCTGCTGAGCTGGAATCGAGGCGGTCTTGAACTCGCTTTGATGCTGATTGAGATTGGCGGCACCGCCCATGGCATCGGGCTGGAACAGACGCTCTTCACGCTGCGCACGGTACTCGGAGATACCCAGCGAGGCGGCATAGATGCCCACGCCCGCCACCGCGCCCACGGCGAAGGGAACCGCACCCGCCACGACCGTCTCGTTCACCGACGAAAACGGCAGCGTCGCGGCATACATAACCACGGGAGCGGCAAGGCCGATCCCGCACGAAAGTCCGGCAAGGACTGCTCGTTGTGTTGCATCAGAAGAAGCCATGAGCTCTCCCCATCTTCCAGCACCCAAATCGCATCATTCAGTTGGCTGCGCGAGAGAAGATGAAGCGGGGCTATGCCCCAAAGCAACGGTATATGGTTCGTTTCATCTGCGTTTTCCGTCGCGAAGCTTAAAAGCTATTATGCGAAACCGCCCCGTCGATTGCAAGCGACGATGTCGGATTGAAACGGGAAACCTGCTGCTCGTCGGTCTTATGGTTAAAAATAAGCGCGGAGCGGCGATATGGAAAAGGGCCGAGGCTCAAAGCCCCGACCCTTTATTGCATTGATGACTATCGCTGGGTGTGGATGACAACCTAGAACGTCTGCTCGTAGTCGCTGTGTTTTTTGGCCGAACGCACCAGGAACTCCTGGTTGGTGTTGGTGCCCTTAAGACCCTTGATAAACGACGCGGCTGCGCGCTCGGTGTTGTTCATGCCGGCAAGAATGCGACGCAGACCAAAGACAAACGGACGCATCTGCTCGTCGACCAACAGGTCCTCGTTACGCGTACCGGAGGCAACGGGGTCGATAGCCGGGAAGATACGGCGGTCGGCCAGGTCGCGGTCGAGCTTAAGCTCCATGTTGCCGGTGCCCTTGAACTCCTCAAAGATGACCTCGTCCATCTTGGAACCAGTGTCGATGAGGGCAGAGGCCAGGATGGTGAGCGAGCCACCGTTCTCGATATTACGGGCTGCGCCCAGGAAGCGCTTGGGCGGATACAGGGCCGCCGAATCGACGCCGCCCGAAAGGATGCGGCCTGAGGCGGGCGCCGCCAAGTTGTAGGCGCGGGCAAGACGCGTGATGGAGTCGAGCACCACCACGACATCGCCGCCCAGCTCCACGATGCGCTTGGCGCGCTCGATGACGAGCTCTGCCACACGAGTGTGGTTGTCGGCGGGCATATCGAAGGTCGACGCCACAACCTCGCCCTTGATGGAACGCTGCATATCGGTAACCTCTTCGGGGCGCTCGTCGACGAGCAGGCAGATGAGGTGCACCTCGGGGTTGTTAATCGAGATAGACTGGCAGATCTTCTTGAGGATTGTGGTCTTGCCGGCCTTGGGCGGGGACACGATCAGGCCACGCTGACCCTTGCCGATCGGCGACACGATGTCGATGGCGCGACCGGTAATGGAGTCCTTGCCATGCTCCATGCGCAGCGGCTCGTTGGGATAGACCGGGGTGAGGTCACCGAACTTGGGGCGGTTGCGAATCTGCTCGGGGTCTAGACCGTTGACGGTCGTGATTTTGGCGAGGCCGGCGCGCTTGTCGCCGCCGCGCGAAGGACGAAGCGAGCCCTCGATGACGTCGCCCGTGCGCAGACGCGCGGAGCGGATGAGGTAGGCGGGGACGAAGGCGTCGTCGTTGGACTTCATGTAACCGTGGGCATGGATGATACCGGAGCTGTCCGGACGAATCTGCAGGATGCCCTTGATGTCGCGGAAGCCCTCGGCCTTCGCGGCGGTGACGTAGATCTCCTCGACGAGCTCGGCTTTCTTCTTGCCGGTCGTCTCGATCTCGAACTCCTTGGCCTTCTCGCGCAGTTCGGCGACCTTCATGGCAGCGAGCTCCTCGCGCGAAAGCGTGGGCTCGGTGGGGGCGGCGTTGCGCTCCTTGTTGCGCTGTTTGCGATCGCGCTGGCGGTTGCGACGGTCGTTGTTGCGCTCGTTGCGTTCCTCGTTGCGCTTGTGCTGGCGACGGTTGGAACGAGTGCCGTCTTCGGCCTCGGCGGGCGCGGCAGCATCGGCTGTGGCGGCGTCGGCATTGACCGCAGCGGCTTCATTGGCCTCGGCGCCAGAATCGACCTGCGCTTCGACATCAGCCTGATGCTCGGACGCCTTGGCCTTAGCGGACTTCTTACGACCGCGCTTGGGCTTCTCGGACGCAGGCTGTTCGACGTCTTGGGGCTCGGCGGCATCAGTCGATGCATCGGCGGTCGTCTCGTCGGAATCCTCGGACGTACCCTTCTTGGCAGCCTTAGCCTTGGACGTGCGCTTAACAGCAGTGCGACGGCTGCGACCGGGGCGGACGTCGGCGGGCTCGGCATCGGCGGGAGCGGCCTCGGAAGTCGCAGCATCCTGAACGGGTGCATCGGCAGCGGTTGCAGACTCGGCGGTCGCCGCAGCATCCCGAGCAGCTGCGGCTGCGGCTGCGGCCTTCTCTGCCTCGACGAAGGCCTTGGGCTTGCGACCGCGACGGTGCGGGCGCAAAGCCGGATCGACAACGGGAACTTCGCTGGCCTCGACAGGCGCAGCGGGCTCAGTTGGCGATGCGCCCTCCCCTGCCGCGGAACGGACCGAAGCCTCAGTGAGCTCGGGGGTTACCTGTTCAGCAACCTGCTCGGCCTTAGCAGCCGTGCGACGGCGTGTGCGCGGTGCCGGCTTCTCGGTCGGTTGGTCGGCGGCAGGGGTCTCGGGCACAGACGGGGCTGCAAGCTCGGTCAGAGCCGCGGCCTCGCGCTCGGCAGCACGACGGCGGGCGCGCACCACCTGAGCCTCGCTAATCTGCGCCAACGCACGTGCCTGCGCGACCTCATCGGAAATCGGCGCCGAGGAGTCAGCTGCAACGATGCGCTTGGCGCGCGTCGTGCGCGTGGTACGGCGCTTGGGCTTGGTGACCTCCTCGCCGTCAGCAGCAGGCTTGGTCGTGCGGCGCGTACGCTTGGGCTTTGCCGGAGCAGCCTCCTCACCAGTTGCAGGCACGGCCTTCTCAGCCGCTGCAGGCGTAGGCGTCGAAGCAGCCTTAGGCGTCTCAGGAGCCGAGGCTTGCGCGGGCGCCGCGACCTGGTCCGACGCAACCGGTGCAGCGGGAGCGGTCTGCGTCGTCGTTATTTCGTTTTCTTGCTGTTGATCAGACACAGTGTTTGCTCAACTTTCTTTTCAAGCCCTGTGATCACATGCTCCCTGCATAAACCTTCAGGGCGGCTAAACAGTCTAGCTCCGTCAAATACCGACGGACATCATTGATCTGTATCGAGATATTTGCGTCATATACGCAGCGTTAGTGTAACACAACCGCCGCCACCTGCAACTTAGTCATTGGGGACGTTCTTAAACGACTAGTCAAAAGGGACACTCTTCCCCTAAGGCGCCTTGAAATGAAGCGACTAGGGAGCAAATCCGTGGCGTCGGGATTCGCCGTGCCACGAAACGCGCCTATCTACTACGCTTGCCCCCGGACCCCTGACCATACCCTTGTCTAATCAAAAACAGCGAGTTCGCTACCTGCGGTTTTAATATCGAACTTTACGGCACGGTTCGGGGTATGCGACAAAACGTAGGAGATGGGCACGATTCGCGGCGGACGGGTCCGCGCCACCCCTCCGCGAGACAAAAATGATCCATTTTCCTCCGTCCCCAAGGAACAATTTTCAAAACTACGCCGGATTACGGGGCCAGAATGCTGCAAGCCAACCATACCCTGCATTTTCAAGAAACAATAAGCCATCTACCTGCGGGTTTAATTTTGCTATTGGCACCATGGTCGCCAGTTGGCGATTCAGCCCCGTAAACCGGTATAGTTGCGATTTGGTAGCATTTCCCAGCAAACCAAACAGTCTAACCAAACGCAAAAAGCCCGACCTCCGTGGGTGAACTGCCTCCCATTTCTTGGACATGAGAAATGGGAGGCTTTCTTTATGCGCGT
>CABQXN010000017.1:0-41674 GCA_902468085.1 uncultured Collinsella sp. | reverse complement strand
TACTTTTTCAGAACACTCCGCAGGACGCAAGAAACCCCCGCCGCACGAAGTGCGCAGCGGGGGTTTCTTGCATGTCCGAGGACGTTCTGAAAAGTAACTTCAGGGCGGGCCCGGACAATAACAACCGACTACAGGTCGATGTGCGATTCCTTGATCGGGAACGGCTCCGCGAAGTGGCAGGCGCAGCAGTGACCCGGTGCGACTTCCTTAAACTCGGGAAGCTTCTCAGAGCAGATGCCCTGCGCGATCGGGCAGCGAGTGTGAAAACGGCAACCGGTCGGCGGATCCAGCGGTGACGGCGGATCGCCAGCGAGGATGATGCGCTTGCGCGTCTTCTGGATATCAGGATCGGGCACCGGCACAGCAGACAGCAGCGACTGCGTGTACGGATGGTGAGGCTCACTGTAGAGCATCTTCCAGTCCGAAACCTCGACCATCTTGCCTAGATACATAACGGCAACGCGATCGGAGATATGCTGCACGACAGACAGGTCGTGGGCGATAAACAAATATGCAGTACCGAACTTGTCCTGGAGTTCCTTGAGCAGGTTCAGAACCTGGGCCTGAATGGACACATCCAGAGCGGAAACCGGCTCGTCGCAGATAATCAGCTTGGGCTTCAGCGCAAATGCACGGGCAATGCCGACACGCTGACGCTGACCGCCGGAGAACTCATGAGGATAGCGGTTAATGTGCTCGGGGTTCAGTCCGACAACGTCGAGAAGCTCGCGGACACGCTCAATGCGCTCCTCCTTGGTGCCCACGCCGTGAATGGTCATGGGCTCGGAGACGATCTCACCGATAGTCATACGAGGATTGAGCGAAGCATAAGGATCCTGGAAGATGAACTGCATCTCGCGACGCATATCCTTGATCTCGTGCTTGCTCATCTCGGCAACGTCTTTGCCCTGGAAGAACACTTTGCCGGCCGTCGGCTTGGTGAGGCGCATGATGGTACGGCCCGTGGTGGACTTACCGCAACCGGACTCGCCGACCAGACCAAAGGTCTCGCCAGGATAGATCTCAAACGAAATGTCGTTCACAGCAGAGACGACACGCTTGGAGAAGCGCTTGGCGAACATGCCGGACTCAGCGGGAAACTCCTTAGAGAGGTGCTCGACCTTCAGCAGCGGAGTACGCTCGTTGGTATCTGCCATTACGCCTCGCCTCCCTTCTTGGAATCCTTGCGCGTACGGGACGTCTCAGGAGCGTTCTTGAGGAACTCGGGGTCACCGGAGTAGTGGCACGCAGAGTAGTGACCAGACTCGGTGACAACGCGCTCGGGGCGCTGCTTGCGGCACTTATCGGTCGCATAGGGGCAACGAGGCGAGAACACGCAGCCCTCGGGCAGGTTCATGAGCGAAGGCGGGTTGCCATGAATCGGCGTAAGCGGCTTCTTCTCATCGATGGCCTGCTCCGGGATGGAGCGGATAAGGCCCCAGGTGTAGGGGTGGCGGCTCTCGTAGAAGATTTCCTCAGCAGTACCGAACTCGACGGGACGGCCGGCGTACATAACCATGATCTTGTCGGCCATATCAGCGACAACGCCCAGGTCATGGGTGATCATGATGATGGCGTTGCCGTTCTTCTCCTGCATTTCCTGCATAAGCTCAATAATCTGAGCCTGGATGGTAACGTCCAAGGCAGTCGTGGGCTCGTCGGCAATCAGAATATCGGGATCGCAGGCAAGAGCCATGGCAATCATGACGCGCTGACGCATACCGCCAGAGAACTGGTGGGGATACTCATTGACGCGCTTCTCGGGCTCGGGAATGCCAACGAGGTCCAAAAGCTCGGTGGCGCGCTTGAGTGCCTCCTGCTTGGAGTAGCCGCGGTGCAGACGAAGGCCCTCGCCCACCTGCTTGCCGATCTTATAGACCGGGTTCAAGGAGGTCATAGGATCCTGGAAGATCATCGCGATATCGTTACCGCGAATGTGCTGCATCTCTTCCTCGGTCATCTCGAGGATAGAACGACCGCGATAGCGAACGTCGCCGCCCTCGATCTTTCCCGGAGGCATCGAGATAAGACCCATGATGGTCATGGCGGTCACGGACTTACCGGAGCCGGACTCACCGACGACGCCCAGGGTCTCGCCGCGATCGAGCGTGTAGGAGACACCGTCGACAGCGCGAACGACGCCGTCCTCGGTATGGAAATACATCTTAAGGTCATCGACCTCGAGCAGATGCTGGCCCTCGGGAACCGGCTGGTCCTTCAGGTCCACATAGTTCTTGTTCTTCTTCATCCTTATGCGTCCTTCATCTTGACGTCGAGGGCGTCGCGCAGACCGTCACCCAGCAGGGTGAAGGCGAGCACCGTCGAAAGAATTGCCAGACCGGGCATGATCATCATCCAGGGAGCAGTCAGAAGATACTGCTGACCGTCCTGAATCATGGAGCCCCACGAAGGCGTAGGCGGAATAACGCCCATGCCGAGGAAGGACAGAGCGGACTCGGTCAGAATGGCGCCACCAATGTTCATGGTCGCGTAGACCACGATGGAGGCGACGGAGTTCGGGAAGATGTGACGCACAACGATACGAGCATCAGATGCACCCATCGCGCGCGCAGCGTCAACATAGTCGTTTTCCTTGACCGTCAAGATTGCAGAGCGGAAGACGCGCGCAATCGAAGGCCAGCCGAGAATGCCGATGGCAAAAAAGACGTTCTGAAGACCACGTCCGATAACGGCGATCATGGCGACAACGAAAAGCACGTACGGGAACGCTAGGAAAATATCCGCACAGCGCATGATGATCGTATCCCAGATGCCGCCGTAGAAACCGGCCAGAGCACCCATGACCAGACCAATCACCGTGGAGATCGCAGTGGCCATAATACCGACGGAAAGCGAAACACGTGCACCGTAGATAACGCGAACGAGAATGTCACGACCAAGGGCGTCGGTGCCAAACGGGTGCTCTGCACACGGAGCCATCAGCGACGTCTGGGCCATGGTGGTCGAGTCGGAAGCCGTCGGCGAACCGAGCCAGGGCTTAGCCCACAGATCTGCGGTCAGGGCAACCACAACGACGATGATGATCCAGCAGACACCGATAACGGCGAGCTTGTTCTTACGAAGACGCTTAAAAGCGTCGCCCCACAGCGTGCGGGACTTGGCGGGAGCAGATGCGGCCTTGGTGGCGGTAGCCTGCTCCTGAGACTGAGAATCAGTTTCCTGCATGAGACGTACCTCCCTTAGGCCTTATCCGACGGACCGCCAAGGCGGATGCGCGGGTCGAGGAATGCATAGCTAATGTCGACGAGCAGGTTGATCACCATGACGACGACGACGATGAGCGTAACGCCGCCCATAACGATGGGCCAGTCACGCATGCTAATGGCGCGATAGACCTCATAGCCGATACCGGGCCAGTTAAAGACCGTCTCGGTCAGGATGGCGCCCGAAAGCATGCCGCCAAAGTCGACACCAATATAGGTAACGACGGGGATGAGTGCATTCTTAAGCGCATGCTTGATGATGATCGCGCGATTGGAGAGACCCTTGGCTTTTGCCGTACGGATGTAATCCTGGTTCATGACGTCAAGCAGCTGCGAGCGCATTATGCGGGCAGCATAAGCGGTCGAAACCGAAGCCAGCGTAATGGTCGGAAGCACATAGTGCATCCAATCCTGATACTGAGAGCTGGCACCGCCGGCACCCGAGATCGGCATGGAGAATGCACCGCCCGTGGCGTCCTTGAGAATGACGCCAAAGAACAGTTGCAGCAACATACCGAGCCAGAAGGCCGGGACGGCAACGAGGATCGACGTGGTGAGCGTTACCAAAATATCCCAGAAGGAATAACGCTTTACCGCCGAAATGATACCCGCACCGATACCCATGATTGCCTCGAGCACGATGGCGCACGCGGCAAGTTTGACCGTATACGGATACTTCTGGGCAAAGATTTCCGTAACCGGCAGCTTGCGCTGATACGAATTGCCCAGATCGCCATGAAGCAGGCCGTTCATGTAATACAAGTAACGGTCCACGAGCGACGTTTGAACGGGGTCGCCGTTCTCGTCAAGGATCGCGTTGCCGTCCTCGTCCGACTGGACCAGGTGATAGCGGACGCGAAGCTGAAGCTCCACCTCGGGGGACAGAGCCTTGTCTCCACCGATCAGCTTGATCGGATCTCCCGGCACGATGTTCTGGAGGGCGAACAGAATCAGCGTAACGCCCAAAAACACCGGGATGAACTGAAGCACACGTTTAACGATGTACTTACCCATACCACTCCCCTATCTAGGGATTAACCTAAATGGGATGCCGATCGCCAGACCGGCATCCCAAAATTACCATCAGCCAGTTTACCCCAGGTTAGGGAGAACTGTATGTTTCCCATGAGGTCTACGTAAATACTTGACCCTCACGGAAGCTGCAAACTCTTAGGCGAGCTCAGCGGTACCCAGCTCGGCATGCTTCTGCGGATCGACATAGAGGTGCTTGATGCGATCGGAGCCGACGATGGTGTGCGTGTAGAACATCACCGGGATGACCGGGCAGTCGGCAGCGACCATTGCGTCGGCCTCCTGCATCTTAGCGACGCGCTCTTCGTCGTCAACCGTGGTACGAGCCTCGTCGACCTTGGCGTCGAACTCGGGGTTGTTGTAACCAGAGCGGTTGTCGCCACCGAGGGAGTCGGAGTGGAACAGCGGATACAGGAAGTTATCCATGATCGGGTAGTCGGCAATCCAACCCAGACGACCGAACTGATAGTTGAAGTTCTGATACTGCTCGAGCAGGGCAGACCACTCAGGGGTATCAGAAGTAGCGGTAACGCCCACCTTGGCGAGGTCGCCGATGATGGACTCCATGATCTCCTTGTGGCCACCGTCCTGGTTGTAGGACAGAGTCACGTTAATGCCACGATCGCCGTTAGCGTCAGCGGGAGCAACCTTGTCGAGGTACTCGTTAGCCTTGTCGACGTCGTAGGCGCAGAACTCCCATGCGCCCTCCTTGTAGCCATCGATACCCGGAGGAACAATGCCGTCGGCGGGGGTACGGGTACCCTTGAAGATAGTCTTGCAGATGGCCTCACGGTTGATGGCCAGGGAGATACCCCTGCGCAGGTCGGCGTTGTTGAACGGCTCGGCCGTGTTGTTGCAGGTCAGGTAGTAGGTGGAAGGCTCGGAGCCGAGCAGCATACGCTCGCCGTCACCCATGGTGTAGCCGTCCTTGGACACGCCGCGATCCTTCTTGGCGGCGTCGATCTGAGCAACGGGAACGTCGCAGACATCGAGGTTACCGGCCTGGAACTCCTTGTAAGCGGTCTCCATGTCCTTGATGACCTGGAAGTGGATGCCATCGATCTTGGCCTTGTCGCCATAGTAATCATCAAACTTCTTGAGGTTGATCTCCTGACCATCCTCCCACTTGCCGTCCATCATGAACGGGCCGTTACCGACCGGTGCAAGATAGAAGCTCTTGGCATCGGACTCGGCGCACTCGGGAACCGGGGCCAGAGCCGGGTGAGAGGCGACGAAGGGGAAGTCGGCGTAAGCGGAAGACAGCTTGACGACGAGGGTCTCATCGTCGGGGCAAGTAACACCGCTGAGCTCGGTAGCGTTACCGGCAAGCAGATCGTCGTAGCCCTCGACCATGGAAAGGTGATAGGAGACCTCGGAAGGGCCATACTCGGTAGCGATGGCCGACTTGGTGTTGACCAGACGCTCCCAACCGAGCTTGAAGGACTTGGAGGTAACGTCGTCACCGTTGTGGAACTTGGCCTTCTTGATCTTGAAGGTAAACTCGGTAGCGTCGTCGTTGGCCTCAAAGGACTCGCAAGCCAGCGGAACGATCTCGCCCTTCTCGGCGTCATAAGAGGTCAGAGCGTCAAAGAGCTGGTACTCGACCTGAGTGCCCTGGTCCTCCTGGACATTGTAGGGGTCGATGCAGACCGGGTTGTTGATGTAGAAGTTCAGCGTCGAACCGGACTCAGAACCGGAAGCGTCGCCGCCCTTCTTGCCACATGCGGCAAGAAAAGCCATGGAGCTCGCAGCGAGGGTGCCGCCAACAAAGGCGCGACGACCCATAACGGGCTGGTGGAACATAGAATCAGCCATGCCATCCTCCTTATGAGATAGGACAAAGAAATGTTCAGTCGGACACATGTCGAGGCAATCCGATCCGAACCATCAAAACGCCGTCCGTTGCTATGGCTGGTTATGCACAACGGAGCAACGTTTTGCAATACAGTAGCGCATTTTATGCACGATTTGGGGCTAATTCCGGTTAACGGTCGAGATTTTCTTTAGTTGGGCGAAGTATATGAGGATATTTTGACTCTGTTACAAATATGTAAACAAAAAGGGTCCCGCACTTGCGGGACCCTTTTCAAGTATTTATGCGGCTCGTGATTAGTAGCCCACGATGCCCTGCGGGAAGAAGAACATGCACAGCACGACGCACACGGCAAACACGACAGCCATGATGACGGTCAGGCGGTCAAGGTTCTGCTCCATAA
The DNA here is from genome assembly GCA_902468085.1 of uncultured Collinsella sp. Taxonomy (GTDB): domain Bacteria; phylum Actinomycetota; class Coriobacteriia; order Coriobacteriales; family Coriobacteriaceae; genus Collinsella. Next base: position 35,202 of record CABQXN010000017.1, on the reverse strand, counting down.
CGCCCGTGGCAGAGCTGGAGTTATACAGCGAGCTGGCAATCATATCCGAAACGCCGGTACCCTTACCGGAATGCATCAGGACGAGAATCGTCAGCGCCACGGCAGAAACAGCCCAAACGACAAACAGAAGAATCTGGAACGGACCCATAGATAAGCTCCTTAATAGAACAATTCAAACTCCAGTACTGTACCACAACCCCCGCTCTCCCCTACCCGCCACTCGGGGACGGGGCGGAAATGGCAGAAATACCAAAAAAGGGGATTGTCCGATTGTGGACAACCCCCTTGCTAGAAAACGGTATTTGTTTTCTCTTAGGCCTCGGTGGCGAGCACGCGGCCCGTCATCTCGGCGGAAGGCTCCAGACCAGCCATGGTGAGCATAGTCGGAGCGATATCGGAAAGACGACCGTCCTCGATACCGGTGAGCTGTGCCTTCTCATCAACGATGATGAACGGCACGCGGTTGGTGGTGTGCGCCGTAAACGGATGCTTGGAACCGTCGGAAGCAACGTCAAACATGTGATCGGCGTTGCCGTGGTCGGCGGTAATCAACGCAAAGCCGCCCTTGGCGAGAATCGCCGGGACAACCTTGGACAGGGCATCGTCAACAGCCTCGACGGCCTTAACGGCAGCGTCGAAGACACCGGTGTGACCAACCATGTCGCAGTTCGCGAAGTTCACGATATAGAAATCAGCGCGGTCCTCGTTGATGGCGGCGACAAGCTTCTCGGTAACCTCGGGAGCGCTCATCTCGGGCTGCAGATCGTAGGTAGCGACCTTGGGGGAAGCGACGAGCACGCGCTCCTCGCCCTCCTTGGGCTCCTCGATGCCGCCGTTGAGGAAGAACGTCACGTGGGCGTACTTCTCGGTCTCGGCAGTGTGCAGCTGCTTCAGGCCATTGGCGGCGATGACGTCGGCTAGGACGTTCTCCGGGAACGTCTTGGGGAAGGCGACCTCGACGTCAAACGTCGGATCGTACTCGGTCATCGTCACAAAGTGCGAGAGCTTGATCTGCTCGCGCTCAAAGCCGTCGAACTCCTTGTCCGTGAACACGCGGGTCATCTGACGGGCGCGGTCGGGACGGAAGTTGAAGAAGATGGCCGCGTCGCCCTCGTGGATGCCCTCATTGTGGGCAGCGAAGGGCTCGACGAACTCGTCGCCGCGCGGATCCTTCTCGTAGTAGGCCTTGATGCCGGCAACGGGGTCGACATCGGCATCGGACGCATTGACCATGACGTCGTAGGCACGCTGGATGCGCTCCCAACGGTTGTCGCGGTCCATGGCCCAATAGCGGCCCGAAACGGTGGCGACGCGAGCGTCGCAACCGGTCTCCTCGGAGATCTTAGCCAGGAAGGCGCAGAACTCGCTCATGTAGCCAGCACCGGACTGCGGGTCGACGTCGCGGCCGTCCATAAAGGCGTGGACACGAACGGTCTTGACGCCATGCTGGGCAGCCATCTTGACCAGAGCCTCGACGTGGTTCATATGGGAATGAACACCGCCAGGGCTCATAAGGCCCATAAGGTGAAGGGTCTTGCCGTCAGCCTTGACATCGTCCATAGCCTTGACGAAAACCTCGTTCTTGGCGATGGAGCCGTCCTTGATGGCATTGTTGATGCGCGAAAGCTCCTGGAACACGATGCGGCCGGCACCGATGTTGAGGTGCCCCACCTCGGAGTTACCCATCTGGCCGTCGGGAAGGCCCACGTCCTCGCCCGAAGCACCGAGCGTGGTGTGGGGGTACTTCTCGTACAGGCCATCAAGGAAGGGCGTCTTGGCAGCGGCGACGGCGTTCTCGCCATCGGCCGGAGCAAGGCCGCAGCCATCCATGATAATCAGGAGTGCAGGAAGATGACGTTGTGCCATATGTCCTACTCGCCTGCCTTGACGACCATAGAGGCGAAGTCGGCAGCCTTGAGCGAAGCGCCGCCCACGAGGGCGCCGTCAACGTCGGGCTTGGCGACGAGCTCGGCGATGTTGCCGGGCTTGGCGGAACCGCCATACAGCACGCGGATGCCGTTAGCGAGCTCCTCGCCGAACATCTCTTTGAGGGTCTCACGGATAGCACCGCAGACCTCCTGAGCGTCCTCGGCGGTAGCGGTCTTGCCGGTGCCGATGGCCCAGATGGGCTCGTAGGCGACGACGACCTGCTTGGGGCAGGTGATCTCAAGACCAGCAAGGCCAGCCTTAACCTGGTTCACGACGTGCTCGACATAGGTGCCGGCCTCGCGGACCTCGAGGGACTCGCCGCAGCAGAAGACGGGAACAAGGCCGGCGGCAACGAGAGCCTTGGCCTTCTTGTTCTGGTCCTCGTCGGTCTCGTGGAAGTAGTCGCGACGCTCGGAGTGACCGATGATGCAGTAGGTGCAGCCAGCGGACTTGAGCATGTCGCAAGAGGACTCACCGGTGAAGGCACCCTTGGCCTCCCAGTACACGTTCTGTGCACCGAGGGCGATGGGGGCAGCCTGAATGCGGTCATGAACCGTGGTGATGTCGATGGTCGGAGGGCAGACGAGCACCTCGACGCCAGCCGGAACCTCGGGCAGAGCCTGAGCCAGCTCGTCGGCGAGCTTGGCAGCCTCGGCGACGTCGTTGTTCATCTTCCAGTTACCAGCGATAAGAAGGGTGCGATTAGGCATCGAGAAGCGCCTCCACTCCGGGCAGGGCCTTACCCTCGACGAGCTCCATGGAAGCGCCACCACCGGTGGAGATCCAGCTCATCTTGTCGGCCAGGTTGAACTTGTTGACAGCTGCGACGGAGTCGCCACCGCCGATGATCGAGGTGCAGTCGGCCTCGGCGACAGCCTCGGCGATAGCCTGGGTGCCGTGAGCGAAGTTGTCAAACTCGAAGACGCCCATGGGACCGTTCCAGAACACGGTCTTGGCGCCCTTGACGGCCTCGGCGTAAAGCTCCTCGGTCTTGGGGCCGATGTCCATACCCTCACGATCGTCGGGGATAGCGTCGGAAGCGACAACCTCGGGGACAGCGTCCTCGCCAAAGTGATCGGCAACGCGGTTGTCGATGGGGAGCAGGATCTTGACGCCCTTCTCCTCGGCCTTCTTGAGCATCTCGCCGGCGCGCTCGACCCAGTCCTCTTCCTTGAGGGACTGACCAACGGTCAGGCCCTGAGCCAGGAAGAAGGTGTAGGCCATGCCGCCACCGATAATCAGGGTGTCAGCGGAGTCGATGAGGTGATCGAGAACGCCGATCTTGGAGGAAACCTTGGAACCGCCGACGATGGCGACGAAGGGACGCTCGGGCTCGGCGAAGATGCCGGTCAGCGTGTCGACCTCCTTCTCGAGCAGGAAGCCAGCGACGGCAGGCAGGTAAGCGGCGGGGCCCACGACGGAACCCTGGGCGCGGTGAGCGGTACCGAAAGCATCGAGAACGAAGACGTCGCCATAGGAAGCGAGCTTCTTGGCGATCTCGGGATCGTTCTTCTTCTCACGCTTGTCAAAACGGACGTTCTCGAGAACGAGGACCTTACCCGGCTCGACGGCGGCGACAGCCTCAGCAGCCTTCTCGCCGTAGGTGTCAGCGACAAAGGCAACGTCGAGACCAGAGAGCTCAGCGAGCTTCTTGGCGACGGGCTCGAGGGACAGCTCGGGCTGGAAGCCGGTGCCCTCGGGACGGCCGAGGTGGCTCATGAGGATGACGCGAGCGTTGTGCTCAACGAGGTAGTTGATGGTGGGCAGGGCAGCCTTGATACGGGTGGTGTCGCCAACGACGCCATCCTTGATAGGCACGTTAAAGTCAACGCGGACGAGAACGCGCTTTCCGTCGACATCGATGTCGCGGACGGTCTTCTTGGTAAAGGCCATGTTTGCTTCTACCTTTCGTACGTGTCTGCCTCCCATTACGGCAGACGATTTCTTATAAAAAGGGCGCGACCCTAGGGTGTAAGCCCTATAAGGCCGCGCCCTTCTTTAGACGCTCAACGAGCTATTCGCTAAAAGCTAAATTAAGCAACGAACTTCTCGAAGTACTTGATGGTGCGGACCATCTGAGAGGTGTAGGAGTTCTCGTTGTCGTACCAAGAGGTGACCTGAACGAGGGTCTGGCCGTTGCCGAGGTCAGAGCACATGGTCTGAGTGGCGTCGAAGATGGAGCCGTGGGTCTCGCCGACGATGTCGCGGGAGACGATCTGGTCCTCGTTGTAGGCGAAGGTCTCGGGGATGGTCTCGGCGTAGGCCTTCATGGCAGCGTTGACCTCGTCGACGGTGACCTTCTTGTCAACGACGGCGTAGAGGTTGGTCAGCGAGCCGGTCGGCGTCGGGACGCGCTGGGCGGCACCGATGAGCTTGCCGTTGAGCTCGGGGAGAACCAGGCCGATGGCCTTGGCAGCGCCCGTGGTGTTCGGGACGATGTTCTCGGAGCAGGCGCGGGAGCGACGGAAGTTGCCCTTGCGCTGCGGGCCGTCGAGCGGCATCTGGTCGCCGGTGAAGGCGTGGATGGTGGTCATGATGCCGGACACGATGGGAGCGAAGTCGTTCAGACCCTTGGCCATCGGGGCGAGGCAGTTGGTGGTGCAGGAAGCAGCGGAGATGATGTTGTCCTCAGCGGTCAGCGTCTCATGGTTGACGTTGTACACGATGGTGGGCAGATCGCTGCCGGCCGGAGCGGAGATGACGACCTTCTTGGCGCCAGCGTTGATGTGGGCCTGAGCCTTAGCCTTGCTGGTGTAGAAGCCGGTGCACTCGAGAACGACGTCGACGTCAAGGTCGCCCCAAGGCAGGTTGTTAGCGTCGGCCTCCTTGTAGATCTTGATCTCCTTGCCGTCAACGGTGATGGAATCCTCGCCAGCAACGACCTCGTGATCGCGAGCGTAGTTGCCCTGCGTGGAGTCGTACTTCAGCAGGTAAGCGAGCATATCGGGAGAGGTGAGGTCGTTGATAGCGACGATCTCGGAGCCCTCATGACCGAACATCTGACGGAAAGCCAGACGACCGATGCGACCGAAGCCGTTAATAGCAACCTTTACTGCCATTGTGTCTCCTTTCGTAAGGCCCCCGCGAGCTACAGCGCCCGCCGTTGAGGCCCACAAACTAACCACTCGCCTAATATACCTTTTTTTTGACTTGAATTTCACGAGAATGCTCGAAATTGAAAATCAAATTTACGTTAAAACGTTTTAAATACTAAAATAGCAGCTAAATCCATATATAAGTCGTTACTTCAAACTACCTGTTTGCTTCAATGAGCTTTTCAAGCCGTAAAACACGATGGTAGAGGGCTGACTTCGACAAGGGAGGGTCAGCCATCTCCCCCAAATCACGCAGCGACAGATCGGGATAGCGCTCGCGCAGGTCGCAAAAGACCGCCAAGGCATCCGGAAGCGCATCACGAAGGCCACGCTGCTCGAGCTCATCGATAAGCGCAAGCTGATGTTGGGCGGCACCGGCGCTTCTGGTCTGGTTGGCGAGCTCGGCGTTCACGCGACGGTTCACATCGTTCTTAACCAACTTGACCGCGCGCGCCTCCTCAATCTCGGCAACGCTGCGCTTGGCGCCAATCAGCTTTAATAGATGCTCGATTTCCTCGGCGCTCTTAATGTACACGGCATATGACCCCCGCCGTGCATTAACACGAGCATGGACCCCAATCTGCTCCAACAGATCGCAAAGCCCCTTGGCATATTGCTCGCCCTGCACAGCAATCTCCAAATGAAAATCGCCGCGTGGATCGGCCACGAAGCCGCCCGCGATGAGCGCGCCGCGGATATAGGCAAGTCTACAGCAAGGACGGGCAACGATATGTCGGGGTACGCCGGCGACAAGTCCTCCCCTACGTTCGAGGATACCCAGCAGAACCAAGGCCTTATCCAGGTCTGGCTGATCAGGCAAGGTGATGAGGTAGTTTCGAACCTTATGCAATACAGATTTACGGACGGTGAACTCCGTTTTGAGCTTAAGGATACGATGCGTCAGCGTGATCATCGTGCGCGCGACGGCTCCCGTCTCAGTCGCAACCGTCAAACGATACCGCCCAGAGCCGGTAAGCGAGAGCGTACCGCTCACGCGCGTGAGGGCGGCAAGCGTCGACAAGTCGCAGTATTCACATTCGGGTTCGCAGCGCGCAAGCTCGTCGCGCACCTCAGCGGTAAACGACATGCAGGCCTATGCCTTCGTGTTGGCGCGCGACAGGTCGCGGTGGGAGATGCTCACATGATACTGAGCGCCTTCCAGGTAACGGGCCGTGGCCTCGGCAATGGCAACGCTGCGGTGCTGGCCGCCCGTGCAGCCGATGGCGATAGAAAGCTGCGGCTTACCCTCCGCGATATAACCGGGCATGACCGTATCGAGCAGCTGTGTCCAAGCCTTCCAAAACTCCTGCGTCTTGGGATGGTCCAGAACAAAATCGGAGACCTTTTTATCGAGACCGGTCATCGTGCGCATCTCGGGATCGTAGAACGGATTGGGCAGGAAGCGGACGTCGATCATAATATCCGCTTCGACGGGCATGCCGTGCTTAAAGCCAAACGAGAACACGTGGACATCCATAAGCTGCTGGTCGGACAGCTCGGAAAATGCCATACGCAGCTTGTTGCGCAGCGCAGAGGTGCGCAGACGGCTCGTGTCGATAATCATATCGGCTCGGTCGCGCACGCCCTGCAGCTGAAGGCGCTCGCGCTGAATGGCATCGGCCGTAGTCTCCCCCGGCTTGGCAATGGGATGACGGCGGCGATTTTCGCTGTAGCGACGAATCAGCACCTCGTCAGAAGCCTCCAGGAACACGATGTCGCAGCTCATCTCGCGCTCTTCGAGAGCGGCGACCGCATCGAGCAACTCGTCAAACAGTCCCTGGCTACGCAAATCGCAGGTGACGGCGAGATGCCTGCCCACGCCCGTATTGATGCCGACGAGCTCGGCAAGCTGGGCGATGAGACGCGGAGGCAGGTTATCGATGCAAAAATAGCCCATGTCCTCGAACACGTGCATGGCCTGTGTGCGGCCTGATCCGGACATTCCGGTGATGATGACGATATCGGGGATGCGCTCCGAGCGCTCCGCCGCATCCATGGCATCTCCCTTTTGCATGTGTTGCCTCCCGAAAACAAGCGCGGGACCCAGCAACCCGGATCCCGCGCGGTCAATTGCCTATATTGAGTATACCGCCCCGAGCGGATACGAGGCCTGTCTTACGCCTCAAGCGCAGCCTTGAACCAACTCGTAATACTCGTGGGGTGCGTGATGGCGGTGCCGACGACAACGGCCCAGGCGCCAGCATCGATCGCGGCGCGAGCCTCCTCGGGCGTATGCACGCGACCCTCGCAAATGATGGGAAGGCCGGGGAATTCCTCGGTCGCCTGACGCAGGAGCGGCAGATCGGGGCCATCGGCCATGGTGCAGTCGATGGCGGCAACACCATGAGACAGCGTGGTGGACACCAGGTCGAAGCCCATGTCGACAGCACGACGAATATCCTCGATGGTGGCACAGTCGGCCATCAGGAGCACGCCCTCCTCGTGCAGCGGACGGAAAGTATCTTCGACGGTCTTGCCATCGGGACGCGGACGATCGGTGGCGTCGATCGCCACGATATCGGCACCCGCAGCAACGCAGGCGCGAGCGTGGCGCAGCGTCGGCGTGATGTAAACGCCCTCGTGCCCATCCTTCCACAGGCCGATAACAGGAACCTCACAGCGACCCTTAATGGCGGCAATGTCGGCAAGGCCCTGGCAGCGAATGGCGGCGGCGCCGCCGAGCTCGCAAGCGCGAGACATTTGAGCCATGGTCTCAGGCGTACGAAGCGGCTCGCCCATATACGCCTGAACGCTCACGACGAGCTTGCCCTTCAGGGACTGGATCAAAGGATCAACGGTCATGTTCGACTCAACCTTTCTCAAAACAGCCTTCTGAGACACCGCACCTTGACGTTCAAACCGTCGCTCGCGTACCGAAGTACGCTTCGCTCCTCTTTCACGTCAATCTGCGGCACCTCAGAAGGCGCACTTGGTAGTTATGTTTACTTCAACGATGCAAGAAGGTGTTCGGCGGCACCGATGAGCGGAGCATCGCCCTCCAGAGAACCGATGAGGATCGGCGTGTCCTGAAGCGGATCGAGCGCTTGGCTGGCATAGCCCTCGTGCACCGAATCCTTCCACGTCTGCGAACGCCAATCGGGACCTTGGTGAATCACGCCACCCGAAAGCACGATGACCTCAGGGTCCAGGATGTTAGCGAGCGAGCCCAAGCTGGCACCCAGCGCAAAGCCGGCGTCATGGATGACCTCGGTCGCCTTTGCGTCGCCCGCACGGCACAGGTCGTTCACATCGCGACCGACCGAAGGACGGCTGGGGTCGACGCGACCAAAGCGCTCATCGTACATACGACCAATGGAAGTGCCCGAAGCAACCGACTCCAGATGGCCGGAACGCCCGCAGGCGCAGGGAATGCCGGCGGCAGCCGAGCACTCGATGTGGCCCATATGACCGGCAGCACCATGGAAGCCCTGCATCACGCGGCCGTTCTCGACATATGCGCCGCCGATGCCCGTACCGATGCCAAGACACAAGACGGAGAACTTGCCCTTGCCGACGCCCCAGTGGGCCTCGCCCAGAGCATGAGCCTGCACGTCGCCTACAACGGCAACGGGAAGACCGAGGTCCTCGCGCAGACGCGGCCCCAACTGGACGCCGGACCAGCCGGGCATGATCTCGTTGGCATACGCGATGGCGCCCGTCTTGGGATCGACGACGCCGGCAGCACCGATACCGACGCCAAGGACCTCGACATCGGGATTCGCCTCGAGAGCAGCCTTGATGGACGCCTCGATACGCTGGAAGACGGCCTCGCCGCCCTCCTGGGCCTCGGTGGGAACCTCGGCCTCAAATACGGGATGGGGCACGCTGCCGTCAGCCGGGTACTCCATGATGGCAGTCGCGATCTTAGTTCCGCCGATATCGACAGAGCAGACGTACTTGTTCTCCATGTCGCTCTCCTTAGGAGATAAAAAACAACTACAGGAAATGAAGGCTGCGTTATCGCCGCAGCTTGGTAAAGGTTTCCCGGGTGCCCGAGGTTGGGGTGAAAGCGGTCGGGCGTTGACCCAATGGGTCACGCTCGACCGCTTGAGCCCCAAGATCGGGTGCCCGGGGAAGCTTTACAGGAGACCGTTGTCCTGGAGGACCTTCTTAATCGCCTCGACGTTCTCGCCGGTCATGGCCTTCACCGGGCGCGGCATGGTCGGGCTGTCGAAGATGCCCATGAGGTTCATAGCGGTCTTGAAGGCGCCGACGCCACCGGCATAGCCCTGGACGCCCGAGGTGACATCCCAGATGTGCGAAATCTCATTGAGGCGATCCTGCTCGGCCTTGACGGTAGCCCAGTCACCAGCCTGAGCGGCCTTCCACTGACGCACGTAGCCCTCGGGCTCAACGTTGGCGAGACCCGGGACGGAACCGTCGGCGCCACCGAGGTAAGCGCCGTCGACAACAACCTCGTGACCGGTGAGGATGCTCATCGGATGGCCGTTCTTCTCGTTCTCCTGAACGAGGTAGCGGAACGAGATGTCATCACCCGAGGAATCCTTGACGCCGGCCAGAACGCCCTCGGCGCCGAGCTTGGCAAGGAGCTTCCAGGGGAGCTTGGTGTGGACGCACACGGGGATGTCGTAGGCGAAGATGGGCAGGTCGAGTTCCTCATGCAGGATGCGGAAGTGCTCCTCAACCTCGGTCATGCCCTGCAGGGCATAGAACGGGCAGGTGGCGACGAGGGCATCGGCGCCCAGCTCCTGGGCGACCTTGCCGTGCTCGATCATGCGCTCGGTCTCGGTATCGATGATGCCGACCAGAACAGGCACACGGTGGTCGACGATACGGACGGCCTCGGCGATAATCTGGCGACGGCGCTCGTCGGTGGAGAAGACGACCTCGCCCGAGGATCCCAAGAAGAACAGGCCATCGACGCCGGCGTCGATCATGCGGTTGATGCTGCGCTCAAAGGAGACAACATCGAGCTGGTGATCTTCGGTATCGGGAACAACGACGGGAGGGATAACGCCGGTGAATTTCTGAGTTGCCACGAGAATCTCCTTAGTTGTCTGGTGGGCAGCCCTATGCCGCCCACTCTTGTTGGCAGTGTCCAGGCCGTCTAGGCCAAAGAACACGAGTAGAACGTTTGGTTAAAAAAGTCGACGACTTCGTTTTCGAACGCATTGATGCGCTCGTGAGCGTATTTGGCATAGATGATATGCCTCCGGTCACACTCAAGACCGTTGAATACGGCAAACTGATCCTTGGGATCGCTCACGGTATCCATAAGCGATGTGCCCATGAGCACCGATCCGCGCACCCGAGACGACAGCGCCTCGAGGCCGCCAGGAAGCGGATTGGCAACCGCCGTGCAGGCGAGGCCCCGCTCGTCCAGAGCAGAAACCGCCAGCGCGACTCCGCCGCCAAGACCCTCGCCCCATGCAAAGATGCGGTCGGGGTCCATGCCATCAAGATTGCGCGCCACCTTCGCCAGCGCGCAGCCCCAACGGACGCGCTCGACAAAAGCGGGCGAAGAAATCCCCCGCTGCAGGTCGTCCGCACCAGCAACATCGTCATCCAGCGCGAGGACGGCATACCCCATGGCGGCAAATCTCGTCATGTGATGCCAGCCGCGCACAGGCCGATCGATGTCGTGGAACATCAGGCACAGCGGCACGCGCTCAGATACTCGGGCACGACCGACAGGCTCGATCAAACGAGCGTGAATCGCATCGTCACCGAGCTCAAAGGAGACCTCCGAGTAACGGGCGCAGGGGTTAACAAAGTCAATCGCCGTAATGGCCAGGCCTTGAATCTCAAGATTCGAAGCGCATGTCTCTAAATCAGAAACATCTGCTTGGACATCACCGCGCCAGTCCCGATATTCTGCGAGCCTTGACGAAACCGTTCCAGGAATTCCCACAAGCCCGGGGACAATCAGCTCGTCAACATTGCTCTCGCACTTAGACATGAGCCTCCCCTCCCTTGCAGAAAAACGGAATGATCAAATCGTCAAAATCCTGAATCTCCTCGTGGCCAAAGCCTTCAAAGAACTCATGACGCTTTTCGCAGGTCAGGTTGTTATAGACCGCAAACTGCGTCGCTGGCGGACAGACGATATCGGCTGTGCCGGTGCCAAACAGCACGGGGCATTTGACCATAGGGGCAAAGTTCTTGGAATCGAAGTACGCCAGCTTGGCATAGGCTTCGTCAATACGAGTCGAGTCCTCGTCAAACCAGCGAGACCAATAGCGCAGGCCCTCGTAGGCAATGTCATCGGCATCCAAATCCCAGACCAGGCGAAAATCTGACAGGAAGGGATAGAGGATGGCGGCGCGATTGATAAGCTCGCTGTTAAGTGCACAGGTCGCAATGCCCAAACCGCCGCCCTGAGACGCGCCGTTCACAAACACACGGGCAAGATCGATGCCCTCGAGCTCGCGAACGATGCGGCACAGGATGCGAATATCTTGGTGCAAGCGGACATAGTAGAGGTTGGCCGGGTCGCCGTCGATACCGGCGACGATATGGCCCGCGACCGTTGTGCCCTCAAATCCACCAATGTCCTCGGAGGGACCTCCTTGGCCGGGGCAGTCGAGGGCGATGAGTGCCATGCCCATGCCCGCAAACGACGCCTGCTCAAACCAGCTGCGGCTTGCACCCGGATACCCATGGAACTGAAGCACCAATGGCACGGGCTCGTCCGAGACGGGTTTAAGGTACTTGGCATGCAGGCGCGCGCCACACATGCCGGTATACCAGAGGTCGAAAAGCTGGCAGGTCGCGGCATCGGCGACCGATGCCGTCTCGATCGCATAGTCAAGCCCGACGGCGTCGGCCTCGGCCATGCGATCCTTCCAAAAGAGATCGAAATCTGATGGACGGGGCATGGCGCCTCGGTATTCACCAAATTGATGTTGTAGCTCCTGAGCACTTGGCATGGCTCGTGAACCCAACCTTTCGAAATCGCAACGGAGGTGCGCCCGGCAAGGGAACCGGGCGCACGGGAGGGAAAGCGAGGCTACTCGCCGAGCTTGGGATGCAGCAGCGACGGCGCAGCGCCGAGCAGCATCTTGGTGTAGGGGTCCTGGGGGTGCTGGAAGACCTGCTTGGCCTCGCCCTGCTCGACGATCCTGCCGCCATTCATAACGATGATGTCGTCAGAGATATAGCGGACCGTCTGGATGTCATGGCTGATGAACACCATGGCCAGGCCGAGCTCCTTCTTAAGGTCGGTCAACAGGTTCAGAATCTGTGCGCGGACCGAAACGTCCAGAGCCGAGGTGGGCTCGTCGGCGATGATGGCATCGGGGTTCAGCGACAGGGCACGGGCAATTGCGACGCGCTGACGCTGGCCGCCCGAAAGCTGGCCGGGAAGAACCTCGGCAGCGGAGCTGGGCAGACCGGTGAGCTCCAAGAGTTCCTTGACGCGCTTCTCCTGCTCGGCCTCGGTACCCAGGTTGTGGACGCGCATGGGGTCGAGCAGCTGCTCGCGAACGACCATGCGGGGGTTGAGCGCCGTGGCCGGGTTCTGGAACACGACCGAGATGACGCGACCCATGTGGCGACGGTCCTCGGCGGTACGTTTGGTAACGTCCTTGCCCTTAAAGTAGACCTTGCCGCTCGTGGGGGCCTGCAGGCCGCACATGACGTTAGCGGTGGTGGACTTACCGCAACCGGACTCGCCGACGATGCCGATCGTCTGACCGGGCATGAGCTTAATCGTTACACCCTGGACGGCGTGAACCAGGTTGGGGTGCAGAATCGAGCCGGTACGGGTCCTAAAGGTGACGTGGACGTCATCAAGGAAGATGATCGGCTCGACGCCGTTTACTGCGGTCTCGCTCATCTACATCACCTCCGCGTGAGGGGTCAAACCATTTGCCTTGAGCACCTCGTCGGGGAGCTCGGAATAGAAGTGCTCGGTGCCGGGCACGCGCTTGAAGACCGGACGGGTGTCCAGGCCAATACGCGGGTGGCTCGAGCGGGGCGCGAAGCGATCGCCCTTGGGGAAATCGCGCGGGCTCGGAACGGCACCGGGCACCTGGTGCAGGCGGCCCGAACCGCTCTCGATGGACAGAACGGAACCCAGAAGACCGCGGGTGTACTCGTGGATCGGGTTAGTGAGCAGCTCCTTGGTGGGCGCCTGCTCGATAACCTGGCCAGCGTACATAACCGTGATGTTATGGGCGACCTCGGCGACCAGAGCCAGGTCATGCGAAACGAAGATCATGGCAAAGCCGAGCTTGGCCTGAAGATCGTTGAGCAGCTTGATGACCTGCTTCTGGACGGTAACGTCCAGAGCGGTCGTGGGCTCGTCGCAGATGACCAGCTTGGGGTCGCGGGTAAGGGCCATAGCGATCAGGACACGCTGACGCTGGCCGCCGGAAAGCTCGTGCGGATAGCTCTCGAGCGTGCGCTTGGGATCGAGGCCGACGAGCTCCAGGAGCTCCTCGGCGCTGCGGGTTCCGCCGCGCTTGGTGAGCTGCTTCATCTGGGCAGAGATGAGCATGGAGGGGTTGAGCGAGGACAGGGCGTCCTGATAGACCATAGCGATATCGGTACCACGCAGGCCGAACCACTCCTTCTTGCTCATCTTGAGCAGGTCGCGGCCCTCCCAGAGAACCTCACCGGAAAGATGCTCGTCATCGTCGGTCAGGCCCATGATGGCCAGCGTGGTGATGGACTTACCGCAGCCGGACTCACCGACCAGGCCCATGGTCTGGCCAGGACGGACATCAAAGTTGACATGATCGACGACGTTGATATCACCGTGGTGCTCAAACTGGATGCAGAAATCACGGACCGAAAGGATCGGCTCAACGGACTCATCGGGCACATGGCGGTCGTTACGCTTGAGCTCGACATCGCGCAGGGCGCCAAGACGGGCGGACAGGGACTGAGCCTGCTCCTTGTAAGCGCGAACGGGGTCGGAGACCAGCAGGTCGGCCTCGCGGCGCTTGGAGGAATCGGTCGGATCCAGGGCGGCGGAGGGAGCAGCGGCCATGGCGTCGGTAATGCCCTCGGAGAGGATGTTGAGCGCCAGGCAGGTGATCATGATAGCCAGACCCGGGAACAGCGCCTGCCACCAACGGCCAGCGAGCACGCCACCGCGGGCGTCGGCGAGGATGTTGCCCCAGGTAGCGGTGGGCTCCTGGATACCAGCGCCGATAAAGGTCAGCGAGGCCTCGAAGATGATGGCGTCGGCGACCAGGGTAACGGTGAAGACCATGATCGGGGCGATGCAGTTACGCAGAACATGCTTGATCAAAATCCACGGAGCCTTGGCGCCGGAAACGATGACCGCGCGGACATAGTCCTCGCCGTACTCGGACACGATGTTGGCGCGCACGATACGGGCAATCTGCGGAGTGTACATAAAGCCAATGGCGAAGATGATCGACGGCACGGAATTGCCCAGGATGGAGACGAAGACGGCAGCGAGGGCGATGCCCGGGATGGACATGATGATGTCCAGGATGCGCATGATCGCCTCGGAAACGGACTTGCGCGAAACCGCCGCGAGGGCGCCCACGACCGAGCCGCAGACCAGAGCCATGGCAGTAGCACCGAAGCCGATGATCAGCGAGTAACGGCCACCGTAAAGCATACGCGACAGGATGTCGCGGCCCTTATCGTCGGTACCGAAGATAAATCCATTGCCGGGAGCCTGGCGAGCAGTGAAAATCTCGACCGGGCTATAGGGGGCAAGAAGGGGCGCCAGAATCGCGGTCAGGGCGACCAACACCAGCACGACGGCGGCAATCTTAGAAGACAGCGTCATCTTCTTCCAGCCACCGAGCTTGAGCCCCTTGGAGGCAGCCTTCTCGAGCTGCTCGGTTTGCTTCTCTCGAATCTTTACCATAATCTACACCGTCCTGATGCGCGGGTTGATGAGCAGGTAGAGCATGTCAACCACGATGTTGATGATGATGAAGGCAAGAGCAACGACGATGACGACGCCCTGAACCAGGTTCGCCTCGTTGCCCTGAACGCCCTGCAGAATCGCAGTACCCATGCCGGGGAGGTTGAAGATGACCTCGATGACGACGGCGCCGCCCATAAGGTAACCGATCTTAAGACCGAGGGTGGTGACCGGGGTGATCAGCGCGTTGCGCAAAACGTTGATGCCGACGACGACCTTCTCGGGAACGCCGGCGCCACGGGCCATGCGGACGTAGTCCTTGTCGAGCTCCTCAACCATGGCCGTACGCACGATACGAGTCATCTGGCCCGTCAGCGGGAATGCCAGAGCGATAGCGGGCATGATCATACGTCCCAGATAGCCAGCCGGGTTGGTGGTGAAGTGAGGCAGAGCACCGGATGCCGGGAGCACCTTAAGGTAGGAAGAGAACAGCAGAATCAACAGAACGGCAAGCCAGAACGACGGGGTTGCCAAGCCGGCGATGGAAAAGACGCGGATCACTTGGTCCGGCCATTTATCGCGATACAGTGCCGCGATGACGCCGAGCAAAAACGAGACGACCGCGCCGATGGCAAGACCGATGAAGGTCAGCTGCATCGTGACGGGCAGGGCCGTGGAGATGCGCTTGGCAACGGAGTTGCGAGCAGCACCATAGGTGCCCATGTCACCATGGATCAGATCGCCCATGTAGCGCACGTAGCGCACGGGCCAGGGGTCGTCCAGACCATACTTCTCATGGTACTCGGCAACCGCCTCGGGCGAGGCACCGTCACCCAACGCCGTATAGGCGGGGTCGGTCTTGGAGAACGACATAAGGAAGAACACCAGGACGGTGACGCCCAATGCCATGATCGGCAGCGCCACGAGACGCCTTCCAATCAAACGTAGAAAGTTGTTCACGTTCTCTCCCCTTTCTTTTGTCGGTAGGACCAACTGGTATATGAGTATGGATACTCATTACAAGACCCGAGCGACATCGAGGCCGCCCGGGTCTTTGTTTCAACTATGAGGACGTTGCCTTACGACCGACGCCCCACATATGACTCAAACGAGTCTTAGGCCTTGACGGTCGCGACGCCCCTGAAGGACATGCTCGTCGTGCCGATGCCCTTGAAGCCATCGAGGGCCTCGCCGTTGGGCGCGGTAGACGGATCGTCCCAGGAAGCGGAGACGGTCTTGACGTGGACAACGGGGTACAGAACAGCGTTGTCGGCGATGATGTCGAAGCACTCGTTCCACTTCTTCTGCTGCTCGTCGCCCTCGGCGGCAAGAGCCTCGTCCATGAGACCGTGGAGCTTCTCCCACTCAGCGGACTCCTTCCACGGGCAACGGGTCTGCATCCAGACGTTGTCGCCGTACCACCAGTTGAGCAGCAGGTCGGGGTCAGCGCCGAAGCAGGACGGATCGCCAGGGGCAAGGAGGATATCGTAGGCCTCGCCGCCGTCGATGGCAGCGTAGGTGGCCGGCGAGGTATCGGTCTGGATGGTCACCTCGAAGCCGAGAGCGTCGAGGTCGTTCTTGACCTGGGCGGCCATGCCCTTAATCTGCTCGTTGTCGGTGGTGCGCAGGGTGATGGCACCCGGGGTGATGCCGGACTCCTCGATGAGCTTCTTGGCCTTCTTGGCGTCGGTCTTGTACACCGTGGAAGCCTCATGATAGTTGGTGAAGCTCTTGGGCAGGTAGCAGCTGGCAGCGGTGGCAAGGCCGGCGAAGGTGTTGGTGATCATCTTCTCGGTGTCGAGCGCGTACATGACGGCCTGACGGACCTTGACGTTGTTCCAAGGCTCCTTGGCGACGTTGAACATGATGAAGCGGGTGCCGAAGCCCTGGACGTTGTCGATCTTGCAGCCAGCGCTCTCGAGCTGGTCGACGGCGTCAGCGGTGACGAGCTCCATAACGAGCGTGGAGCCTTCCTGCTGGGCGGTAACGCGAGCGGTGGGGTCGGTCAGGATGCTGTACTGGATCTTCTTATCCTCGGCAGCATACTCACCGTTGTACTCGGGGTTGGGAACCAGAGTGATCTCGGTATCGGAGATAGAGTCGTACATCCAGGGGCCGGAACCGATCGGCTGCTTGGCGCGATCCTCCTCGGACTGAGTAGCCGGGGTAACACGGATGATGGCCAGACGATCCTTGAGCAGGGAGAAGTTGGGGACCTTGGTCTTGACCGTTACAGTGTGGGCATCCTTGGCCTCGATGGACTCGAAGGGCTGGAAGAACGGAGCATAGGTAGCGGAAGCAGCGCAAGCGGTGTAGGAAGCGACGACGTCGTCAGCAGTGACCTCGGTACCATCGGAGAACTTGGCGCCCTTGCGGATGGTGACCTCGAAGGTAGTGTCGTCCACGGACTTGGGATCGTCGGTGGCGAGCTCGTTGAAGGTGCTGTAGTCGTGGTAATCGATGCCGTAGAGACCCTCGACGACGTGCCAGTTAGCACCCAGGCCCACAGCGGAGCCGGTGCTGGCGGGATCGAAGCTGGACGGAGCGTAAGCGGAACCAGCGGTAATCACACCGCCGCCACGGTTGGCGGAATCGGCGGAACCGGAAGCGGAACCCTCGTCGTTGGAGCTGCCACCGCAGCCGGTGAGACCAAGCCCTGCGACAGCAGCGACGCTGCCGGTGAGGCCGAGGAACGAACGCCTGGACATACCCTTGTTGATGATGGCCATGTCTTCTCCTATCAATAGAGAATCTTACCCGGGAGCACCTAGACTTGCCCCCGCGCAACTTGCGGACGATATATACCTTACCTACCGACGAACCCAACTGAGGTGCCGCGCTCGGCGACCGATACATACATACGCTTGAACGGTATTTACTACCGTTCACCGAATTCATTGACAAACGATTCGCCAGACAGTATGTATCGACGAGGTGAGATATCAGTCATCGTCAACCCGCAGGATAGCAGGGTTGTTCACCATGGCTAGTCAAACGTTTTAGCGTTAATAAAACCCGAAATCGACAGGTAATCGCCGCGAAATAAATGATTGAAAATCGGCCAATCATGTATATCAGTTGTTTAGAAGCACGTTTAGTTTTCGGAACGGTTGGCCGATGCCTGGGCGCGTTCGGCATTCCATGCAACAAGTGCCTCGTGGACCGCTTTGGCGACATCGGCCGGAACGCCTCGAACTTCCGCGATCTCTTGCTCGCTCGCCGCGCGCAAACGCTTCATCGAGCCAAAATGGCGCATAAGGGCACGTTTTCTGGTGGGTCCCACGCCTGGAACGTCATCGAGCACCGAAACCGTCATGGCTTTATCGCGCAACTCACGGTGGAACGTGATGGCAAATCGGTGGGACTCATCGCGTACCTGTTTAATTAGATAGAGCGAAGCAGACCCGGTCGGCAGCACGACAGGAGTCTCGTCCCAAGGCACAAAAACTTCCTCGTCGGCCTTCGCCAAGCCACAAACTGGTATATCGAGCCCAAGAGCCTCAAGTTGCTTGATCGCAGCGGTCAATTGCGGCTTACCGCCATCGACAACGAGCAAATCGGGGCGCGAGCCAAAGCGCTCGTCGGCCATGCGCTCGGGAGCATAGCGTCGTCCCAAAACCTCGGACATCGACACGAAGTCGTTTGCCTCGTCCAATTCGGCCTGAATTTTAAAACGACGGTACTGGCTCTTGTCGGCGCGCCCGTTGGTAAACACCACCATCGAGGCGACCGTAAAGGTGCCATGCAGTGTAGAGATATCGAAGCACTCGATACGCAACGGCGGCGATGGCAGCGCCAACGCACTTTCGAGCTCCAGGAGCGCTTGATTGGTGCGGTCGTCAGCGTACCCCGTTCGCATCATGTAGCGCATGAGGGCATGGCGCGCATTTTTGGATGCCATATCGAGCAGACGGTGCTTTTCGCCACGCTGCGGCCTATGGAGATGGCAGGAACGCTCACGCTTGCCCGCAAGCCACTCCCCCAGCGCCTCCGCATCCTCAAGCTCGACGGAAAGGTTGACCTCAGCTGGAATATCAGCCGTCTCGTCGTAATAGCGCTTAAGAAAGCCCGACTGGAGCTCTTCCTCGTCAACATCAAGACCCTTGTCGAGAATGAACTCGCAGGTGCGAACTGTTCGGCCCTCGCGAACGACGAAGACGCAAGCGGCGGAGATGGTCTCCTCGCGATAGAACCCGATGACATCGATATCGACACTGGAGGGAAAAACGACTTGCTGACGATCGTCCAGACCCCTGATGACCTCCAAACGACGTTTGACGCGTGCCGCGCGCTCAAAGTCGAGCGCCTCGGCGGCATCCGTCATCTCGGAGGTCAGCTCATCGACGACATCCTTGCGATGGCCCGACAAAAAGCGCTCGACACGCTTGACGTTCTTGGCATAGTCTGCCGGGGAAATCGCGCCGACACACGCACCCGGGCCGCGCCCGACATGGTAGTCAAAGCAGGGACGCCCGTTTTGTGCGCAAATCATATTGACGATGTCTTCCTCGCCCTTGTGGGACTCGATGGTACGGCGACAACGACGCCACTCCGCACAGGATGCAGAGCAGATGGGGATAACCTTGCGCAGCGTATCTATCGTCTCACGTGCCGCACGGCTATCGGTATAGGGTCCAAAATAGCGCGTTCCCGGCTTATGACGCTCACGCGTGTATTTGATCGCGGGATACAGGTCGCCCTTTGTAATGGCGATAAAGGGGTAGCTCTTGTCATCCTTGAGGTCGACGTTAAAGTACGGATGGTACTGGCCGATCAGGTTGCGCTCGAGTACAAGCGCCTCATGCTCGGTTTCGACAACGATGTAGTCAAAGCTCGCCACCAGCTGCATCATCAGCGGGATCTTTTGACGCTCATCCTGCAGTGTCACGTATTGACGCATGCGGGCGCGCAGGTTTTTCGCCTTGCCCACGTAGATGACATCGCCCTTGGCATCCTTCCAAAGGTAGCATCCGGGCTGTGTGGGAACGCGCGAAACCTGCTCGGCAAGCGTTGGTATGTTGTCGTAACCGGCCACGCGCACCTACTTGCGACGAAGCAGCGCCGAGACCTCGGGCATCTTAAGGACGACGGCAAGGCCAAAGGTAACAACAAGCGAGGCGACACCCGCAACGCAAACGTAGCCAAGAGTAATCAGAATCGAGCCGCCAAGTGCCCCGACAAAGTGTTCAAGCGCCCACATGACGCCGGCGCCTGCGGCAGCACCTAGGCCACCGAGCAAAAGGCCAAAGAAACCGCCATGTAGGATAGATTTGACCTGAAGGCCACGCAGGCGACGACGCAGCCACCACAGCGAACAGCCGACCAAGATCACGTAGTCGACGACATACGAAAGCGCGATTGCCGGCATACCGAAGCCCAGCACAACGCCAAACAGCAGAACCGAGCCGGCCTGGCCGATGGCGGAATACAGGCAATAGCGGCTATAGGGCTTCATGTCGAGCAAGGCAGAGAAGCTCTTCTGCATCAACACGACCACGCCGTAGAGCGGCAGCGAGAGCGCTAGGTAGACAAGGTACTCGGACACCAGCGCCACGCCGGATTCATCGAACTTGCCAGCACAGTAGATCATATTGAGCGGACGTGCGAAGACAATCAGGTACAGTGCGAACGGAATCAGGAAGAACAGCATCTGGGCGACGCCACGCGAAATGCCCGTGCGAACGCTGTCGTAATCCTTCTCCTGTGCGTCATGAGAAAGCTCGGTATAGAGCGCCGTCGAAAGCGAGGCGGCAATCAGCGCGTAGGGCAGCGTGTACCACAGGCGCGCATAGGCGATGACGGAAGGACCCGTCTCGGGCTGGACCACCAGCGCGGCAGCGTTGGTGATAGAAGTCGAGACAAACATGCACACCGTGGCGAGCAGCGTCGGGATACCGAGCGCAATCGTCTGGCGCAGCGCGGGGTCCTTAAAGTCGATATGGATATGGGGATGCACGCCGTGCTTGCCAAGCGCGGGAATCTGACATGCCATCTGAACAAAGACACCGAGGGTCGTACCGGCCGCAATCAAGATGATGCCGGCACGTTCGCCAAACTGTGCGGACACGGGCGCAAAACCCATAAAGCTCGCAATGACGATCACATTGTTGAGGACCGGGGCAAACGTCGACCAGAAGTAGTCGCGGTGTGCGTTGAGAACGCCCGAGAACACCGAGCCCAAACCATAAAACAGAATCTGGATGGCAAAGAAACGGAACATGAACGCAGCGGTATCCATGCTGCCGCCGTCACCCGAAAGGAACGATTGCGTCCAGATAAAGCCCGGGGCGAACACGGTCCCCAGCAACGAAATGCCACCCAGCACCAAAAGCAGAATGCCGAGCAGGTTGCCCACGTACTCGTTCGAGGCCTCGCGACCCTGCTCACGCCTCACGCCCATGTACACGGGCAAAAACGCCGTCACGAGCATGCCGCCCATCACGAGTTCGTAGAGCATATTGGGCAGGTTGTTGGCGACCTGATAGGAGGACGAGAGTAGCGACATGCCGATAGCGGCCGCCATTGCCCACGTGCGGATAAAACCGGTGACGCGAGACACGATAGTCAGGATGGTCATAAGCCCGGCGGAACGACCAACCGTGGAGTAGTCCGACGAGCCCATGTCGTCAGTGTCATCTCGCGACGAAGAAGCTTCGGATGAGGGTGTCTGAGGCGCAGATTCTTTTGCAAAATGAGCTCCGCGCTTCAATTCTTCCTGCGGCATCGCTCAGTCCTCTCTCGTAATCGCGGCAACCGTCGCCCCGCAAAATGCAATTAAATCATCGGGTGCAAGCTCGAGCTGATAACCACGCTTGCCTCCCGAAATAAAAATGGTATCCCAAAGGACACATGTCTCATCAATGAGCGTCCGGTAGCGTTTTTTCATACCGACCGGGCTGCAGCCGCCGCGAACGTAGCCAGTCGCCGCAAGCAAATCCTTCACATGCATCATGGCCAAGGACTTCTCCCCCGCGGCGCGCGCGGCGGACTTTAGATCGAGCTCGTCGGCAACAGGGATACAGCACACGACATAGTCGTTGGACGGTGTCACGCAGACCAAAGTCTTAAATCCTTGACCGGGCTCCTCGCCAAGCTGCTCCGAAATCGCGACACCCAGGCCCACCGACTCATCACCATCGTCTTCGTACGTATGTAGAACATAGGAAATGCCGGCGCTTTCCAGCTCGCGCATCGCATTGGTTTTTGGCGTCTTTACAGCCTTTGCCATGACATATCCTTTCCCTCGCATTCGGACGCAAGGATTAAGTATATGTCCAATTCGGCTGCATACGTCACTTCGGCACAGCAAGCGCCATCGAATCACAAGGAGTCGATGGCGCCCATAAACTGAATCGCCTATTTATTGAGCATCAAGTTGAGCCTGACGCTCCCGGTCACGCCTGAGCAACGGCGCCAAAAACTTGCCCGTATAACTCTGCGGACAGTCCGCAACCTGCTCCGGTGTGCCCGAAACCACGACGGTTCCGCCGCCGTTACCGCCCTCGGGACCCATATCGATCAGGCGGTCGGCAACCTTGATGACATCAAGGTTGTGCTCAATCACCAGCACCGTGTTGCCCGCATCGACCAAGCGCTGCAGCACATCGAGCAGCTGGCGGACGTCCTCAAAATGAAGACCGGTCGTCGGCTCGTCCAAAATATAGAACGTCTTGCCCGTCTGGCGTCGATGAAGCTCCTTGGCGAGCTTCACACGCTGCGCCTCGCCGCCCGAGAGCGTCGTGGCGGGCTGGCCCAGGCTCACGTAGCCTAAGCCTACATCGTACAGCGTCTGGAGCTTGCGCTTAATCTGCGGGATATTCCCAAAGAAGGCCAGCGCCTCGGTGACGCTCATGTCGAGCACGTCCGAGATGGTCTTGCCACGGTAGGTGACCTCGAGTGTCTCGCGGTTGTAGCGTTTACCGCCGCAAACTTCGCAGGGAACGTAGATATCGGGAAGGAAGTGCATCTCGATCTTGATCTGCCCGTCGCCCTTGCACGCCTCGCAGCGCCCGCCACTCACATTAAAGGAGAAACGACCCGGCGAGTAGCCGCGCGCCTTCGACTCCGGCGTACTCGCAAACAGCGCGCGAAGATCATCCCACAGGCCGATATAGGTAGCAGGGTTGGAACGCGGCGTGCGGCCAATCGGCGACTGGTCGATATCGATAACCTTATCGATACACTCGATGCCCTCGATTTTTTTATACGGACCCACAGGGCGCGTCGAACGGTGAATAGCATTCGTAAGGGCAGGCGCAATGGTGTCGGTAACCAGGGAGCTCTTGCCCGATCCCGACACGCCGGTAACAACCGTAAGCGTACCAAACTCGATCTTGGCGGTAACGTTTTTGAGGTTGTTGGCTCGAGCGCCCGTAATTTTAAGGCAGCCGCGACCGGGCTTGCGCCGTTCATCAGGCACCCGAATCATTCGTTTGCCGGTCAGATAAGCGCCCGTCATCGACTCAGGACACGCCATGATATCAGCAGGCGTTCCCGCCGCGACTACGTGTCCGCCGTTGACACCGGCGCCGGGCCCCATGTCGATCACGTAGTCGGCGGCACGGATTGTATCCTCGTCGTGTTCGACAACGATAACGGTATTGCCGATATCGCGCAGGCGCTCGAGTGTCTTGATCAGGCGCTCGTTGTCACGCTGATGAAGACCGATCGAGGGCTCGTCCAGAATATAGAGCACGCCCATGAGACCCGCGCCGATCTGCGTTGCCAGTCGAATACGCTGTGCCTCGCCACCGGAAAGCGTCGCCGAGGCACGATCGAGCGTCAGATAGTCGAGTCCAACATCGACCAGAAAACGCAAGCGCTCCAGAATTTCCTTGACGATACGACCGCCGATAAACTGTTGGCGCTCGGTGAGTTCCAGGCCCTCAAAAAACTCGAGCGATTCACGGCACGACAGGCAACAAACCTCGTAAATGGACTTGCCGCCCACGGTGACGGCGAGCATCTCGGAGCGCAAACGAGCGCCGTGGCAGGTCGAGCACGGCTCCTCGCGAATGTACTTCTCCAGGCGCGCCTTGGTGTTCTCGTTCGTCGTCTCGGTATAGCGTTCGAACAGGATGTTGCGAACGCCCGAAAACTTGGTATCCCACTGGCTGCGACGTCCGTCGAGCTTTTGGTAGTCGACCGAGATCTTCGTATCGCCCAGGCCATCCAAGAATGCACGACGCACGCGAGGGGGCAAGTCCTCCCACGGCGTATCAGCGCTCACCTTAAAGTGTTTGCAGACCGCAGCAAAAATCTGCGGATAGTAGTTCGAATTGCCAAACAGGCTACCAAAGACTCCGTCGGCAATGGACTTCGAGGGGTCCTCGATCAGCGCCTCGGCATCAACGGTTTTCTTAAAGCCCAGGCCGTCGCACTCAGGACATGCGCCATAGGGAGCGTTAAACGAAAAATCACGCGGCTGAAGATCGTCAATGGAGTGTCCATGCTCCGGGCACGCCAAGGCCAACGAATACTCCAGCAGCTCGCCCTCGGTCCCCTCGGGAGCATCACGATCGGGCAGCATGTACACGTTTACATTGCCGTGAGCCAGCGCGGTCGCCTGCTCAACAGACTCGGCGATACGGCCCAGAGAATTCTCACGGATCACGATGCGATCGACCACGACCTCGATATCGTGCTTGAACTTTTTGTCCAGATCGATAGGGTCGTCGAGCGAGCGCACTTCGCCGTCAACGCGCACGCGGCTAAAGCCCTCGGCGCGAAGGTCCTCAAACAGTTTGGTGTACTCGCCTTTTCGCCCGCGCACCACCGGTGCCAGCACAAACGCGCGGCGGCCCTCCCCCGCCGCCAAGACCTTGTCGGCAACCTGGTCGGTCGTCTGGCGCTCAATGACGCGACCGCATTCGGGACAGTGCGGGGTACCCACACGGGCGAACAGCAGGCGCAGGTAGTCATAAATCTCGGTTACGGTGCCAACCGTCGAGCGAGGGTTTTTAGACGTCGTCTTTTGGTCGATCGACACCGCCGGCGAAAGGCCGTCGATTGAATCCAAGTCGGGTTTGTCCATCTGGCCCAAGAACTGGCGCGCATAGCTCGAAAGGCTCTCGACGTATCTGCGCTGGCCCTCGGCATAGATGGTGTCAAATGCCAGCGAACTCTTGCCCGAGCCAGAAAGACCGGTAATGACCACGAGTTGGTCACGCGGAATGGAAACATCGATATCACGGAGGTTGTGCTCACGAGCGCCGCGAATAACGATAGAAGAATCAGACATGGAAGCTCCTTGCCTCCTATTGCATCGAATCATACTGTCGATGAGTTTAGCGCACTCGACGCGCACAGATGTTCGTAATACAAGATTCGCAGACCTTTAGCTTTGCGTATCGGGTGCTTTGTTTCTCGAAATGCCGTGGAAAGGTTACAGTAATCTAATACTGAACTTAATTAACTTAATTTGCTGTAACAGAGGAACGTCCATGACCGAAGATATCCCCCTTGAAATCACTTCGAGCGACATGGCCAATCTGCCCATATTCATCGCCGTCCTTATCGTGGCCACCGTCGTCGTGCGCGTGTATTTTTCAATCAAACACAATGAAAAGCCGCCCATTGCCCGCGTCTTTTGGTGCGCGACGCTCCTCATCCCGCTCGGCGTGGTAGCTGCATGGATTACGAATCAATTGCTCGTAAATGAGGACAGTTCCCTATGGGTCCTTTCTTATTCGGCGCTCGGTGCTGCCGCCGTCATACTTCTTGTCGAGCCCTTGGTTTCGGGACTTATCGACCAAACCGATCTTGAGACGGGAACGGTTGCCTGTATTTGCCGTGACATCCTTGTCATCGCCGCTGTTTCAGCGCTCTCGTTCGTTTCACTCGAAATTGCCTGCAACGAAACGTTCTATCACATTCCCGCCAACTCATTCGGGTTTTCCGTCGGGCTGCTCGCGACGGTTCTGCTCTCCCTTTATCTGCTGGGACAGCGTCATGGAGGCGTCATGGCCCTCGTGCCCGTCGTCTGTTGCATCCTTGGCATTGCCGAGCACTTCGTCATAACGTTTAAAGGCGAAGCCATCCTGCCAAGCGATATCTTGGCCCTTGGCACTGCAATGGAAGTGAGCGAGGGATACGAGTTTACCTTTACCGCCGGAATCGTAACCTCTCTCGCCCTGCTGGAGATTTCCCTGGGGCTTCTTTCGCTTATCCGACCGCGAAAGCTCCGTACGCCCACCCATGTCTTCCCCGCAATCGCCGCTAACCTCTGCGCTTTTCTGCTAGTGACCGTTGTGGGGCTCTCGGGCTTTTCCAGCATCGACTTGGAGCAGGCGCTGGATTTTGGATTTGACCGTTGGCAGCCCATCACCACGTATGCGTCTCAGGGTTTTATCACTTCGTTCACCGAAATGGTCAACGAGTTGCCTATTGAGAGGCCCGAAGACTATACGCCCGATGAGGCGCAGAGCATCGAGCAGGAGCTCGCCGCCGCCTACGACAACACGTATGGCTCGAGCGAGCAGCGCGCGGCGGCCGTTGCCCAGTTCAATGAAATCAAGCCGACGATTGTTGCCGTCATGAACGAGAGTTTTAGCGACCTTTCGTGCTTTGAGCAGCTCCAGGCGGCCGGGTACACCGGCCCCGCATTCTACAACTCGCTTCCCGACACACTTGTTCGCGGCACCATGCTCGCTTCGGTCGCCGGTGGCGGAACGGCGAACTCCGAATTCGAATTTTTGACCGGAGCGACAACGGCCTTTGTCGGATTAGGCAAAATCCCCTATCAGCTGTATCAGATGAATGGCGTCAACAGCCTGGCAAAGGACCTTAAGGAGCTTGGGTATACCGCTACCGCTATGCACCCGCAAAACCCCGTCAACTACCATCGAGATAAAATCTATCAGCAGCTGGGCTTTGGAGACTTTCTTTCAATCGGCGATTTCGAAGGTGCGCCCTGTTACCATGCCGGCGTATGCGACTACGCCACCTACGACAAGATACTCGACCTGCTTAGAACCGACGAAGCCCCGCAGTTCATCTTTGACGTCACGATGCAAAATCACGGCGGCTACGACTATGGCACCGTTCCCGCCGAGGAGCTGACAAACTATTGGGTCGAGGGAGCCAGCGAGGGTGCCAATAGCGCGCTCAACACCTATCTTACCTGCATCAACGCATCCGACCGGGACCTCGAGTACTTTATCAACGAGCTCCGCAATATCGGCAGACCGGTTGTCCTTGTCTTTTTTGGCGACCATCAGCCGAGCGCCGCAACGACTCTCAACGACGAGCTGTACCCTCAGGAAGATACGGCAAGCCACGCTTTCCGTATCTATCAGTCGACATATTTTGTCTGGGCTAACTATGAAATCGCCGGCAATACCGAGCTCAACGTCTACGACACCGTCGGGGCAAACGAGATTGCAGCCATTACCCTTAATAAGATTGGCGCCCCGCTCACCGACTATCAAAAGGCTCTGCTTGCAACAAGGTCAGATGTGCCCACCATCAATGTCGCCGGCTATCTCGGTGCCGACGGGCTGCGCTACGACTTGGAATCTGAAGACAGCCCATACACCTCGACGATCGACAAGCTGCAGCGCATGCAATACCTCGAGTTCGCCAGCAAAGTTCAGTAAGCCCACCCATTCGCTTGGGCCCATCGTATTGCAAGCACGTTCGGCCCAAATGCATCGCAAATGACTCCCGCTCGCAAACGAGGGTACAATGACGCTCGTGTCACATCGCGGGGCCCCGGCCCCAACATATACAAAGGAGTCATACATGGGTTGCGAGCACGCACAGGCCGCCGGCGGACAAACGTCGCCGTCGCAATTTGAGGAGAATACGCTGTCCGAGGTCAAACGCGTCATCGCCGTGCTTTCCGGCAAGGGCGGTGTCGGCAAGTCGTTTGTCACCGGTGCCATCGCCACCGAGCTTGCCCGTCACGGCCACAAGGTCGGCGTCCTCGATGCCGACATCACCGGTCCCTCTATCCCCAAGATGTTCGGTATGAGCGGACGCCACGTCCATGCCCTTGGCAACCTCATGCTGCCTGAAATCTCCGAGCACGGCGTCAAGGTCATGAGCTCCAACCTTCTGCTCCAAAACGAGACCGACCCCGTCCTTTGGCGCGGTCCGGTCATCGCAGGCGCCATCAGGCAGTTCTGGAGCGAGACCTCGTGGGGCCCCATCGACTACCTGCTGGTCGACATGCCTCCGGGAACAGGCGACGTCGCACTCACCGTCTTCCAGTCACTGCCCGTCGACGGCATCGTCATCGTCACGAGCCCGCAGGATCTGGTCTCGATGATCGTCGCCAAGGCGGTCAACATGGCCGAGAAGATGAACGTCCCCATTCTGGGCATCGTCGAGAACATGAGCTATATTGAGTGCCCCGACTGCGGCAAGAAGATCGAGGTCTTTGGCAAGAGCAAGCTCCCCGAGGTCGCAGAGCGCTATAACCTCGACATCTTGGGCACGCTTCCCATTAATCCGGCACTCGCCGAGGCCTGCGATAAGGGCGAGGTCGAGACCGCGCTGCCCGATGGCATGTTGCCCAAGGCAGTCTCTGCCGTCGAGGCTATTACCCCGCACGAGACCGACGAGGCCTAAGTGAACACGAGCGCCTTCTATGACGTCCTGGTAATCGGCGGCGGGGCTTCAGGCCTCGCCGCCGCGATTACGGCCGCACGCGCTGGCAAAAGCGTCTGCATCGTTGAGCGCGATGTCGCCTGCGGCCTTAAGCTCCTTGCGACCGGCAACGGCCGCTGCAACCTCTCCAACGAATCGATTGATCAACAGCGGTATAACCACCCCGCATTCGTTGAATCCGTTATGGGCCCCCGGCCCGAACAAGAGCTTATGGGTTTCTTCTCCTCGCTGGGCATCATGACAACCTCCGAGGAAGGCCGACTGTACCCGCGCTCCCTTCGCGCCGAATCGGTGCGCGACGCGCTTCTCAACGTTTGCGACCGCCTAGGTATCACCTTAATCTGCGGAGCCAACGTTGCCTCGGCGCACAAAGCTTCCGAAGGCTGGGCACTCCAAATAGACCGTCCAGCGCGGGCGCTCAAGGCAAAAAAGCACGACGACCGAAAATCGGAGCTCCGCTCGCTTCGGAAAGCGCTCGCCGATGTCCCTCGCAAGAACGAGGCCCTGCAGGCACATGCCGTAATTATCGCCACGGGTGGCAACCCCACTGGTATCGCCGATACGTTTCGCCTCCCCCTCACTTCGCTGCGCCCCATCCTCTGCCCCGTATCGGCAACGGTCGTCGGCGATCGGGCGGCACTCAAGACGTTGGACGGCCTGCGCGTCCGCGCCCGCTTGACGCTCGCCCGCAATCATAATGAGCTCTGGCACGAAGACGGTGAAGTCCTGTTTCGAACCTTCGGGATCTCGGGCGTCGCTGTCTTCAACCTCTCCCGTCGTATCCAGCGCGGCGATACGATCCTGCTCGACGTTTTCCCCGACCTCTCTAAAGACGAGTTGCTCGATATGCTTAACCGGCGCGTTAAGCTGCTCGGCGGCTTTTCGCCCCGCGATCCCCGTTGGCTCGACGGCATGCTCGCCCCGCAACTCTCCCGCGTCGTCTGCACAGCGTTCGAGCAGTGCCATCCAGGCTCCAACGATGTCATCCACCTGGTCTCGATCCTCAAGCATTTTAAGTTGCTCGTCGAAGGAACCGCCGAGGAGCGCTCGGCGCAGGTCACGCGTGGTGGCGTATCTGTCGAGAGCATCTCAACACCCAGTCTACGCGCGCGCAGCGTTGTCGACACCCCGCTTTACGTCTGCGGCGAAGCGCTCGACATCGACGCCGATTGCGGAGGCTTTAACCTTGCGTGGGCATGGCTCTCGGGCATTCGCGCTGCAAGCAGCCTGTAGCCGCGCAGTCTATA
This sequence comes from uncultured Collinsella sp., assembly GCA_902468085.1. Taxonomy (GTDB): domain Bacteria; phylum Actinomycetota; class Coriobacteriia; order Coriobacteriales; family Coriobacteriaceae; genus Collinsella. The sequence continues at coordinate 5,506 of CABQXN010000017.1, read as the reverse complement.
ATCAAAAACGCATTCGGGCCGTCTGGGATACCGGACGGCCTCTTTCTTGCCTCTAAGGAGACCTCGATGATTGAAATCACCCAAGTCAACGCGTCGCTCGATGAAGCCGGCGATGAAAATGCCTGCCTCATTGTTGGCAAGCGAGTCGCCAAGCGCGTCCTACGTTGCAAAGACTCCGAGATCAAGTCCATCGAGCTCCACCGCAAGTCAATCGACGCTCGCAAAAAACGAGACGTCCATTTTATCCTGAGCTTTCGTGTTGAGCTGACCAGTCCCCACCTCGAGCGAGAAGCGGTCGACAGCGTTTCCGAGCGTGACCGCTCGCGCGTACGCGCGATAAAAGACGATGGGTCTTCATTCCCCACCCCCGTCTCCGACGCACCTCAAGAACGCCCTGTCGTTGTCGGCGCCGGATGCGCTGGCCTTTTCGCCGCGCTAACGCTCGCCGAAGCAGGTCTTAAGCCCTTGCTCATCGAGCGCGGCGACCCGGCATTTCGCCGCTCGCATGCGATCGACCTCTTTCTAAAGGAGCGCATCCTCGACCCCGAGAGTAATATCCAGTTTGGTCTGGGCGGCGCGGGGACCTTCTCGGACGGCAAGCTCAATACGGGAACAAAAAATCCCGCCCATCGCCTTATCCTCGAAACCTTCGTCGAGGCGGGTGCGCCCCGCGATATTCTGTGGGATGCCAAGCCGCACATTGGCTCCGACATCCTTCCCACGGTTGTCACCGCTATATCCCAGCGCATCGAGCAGCTCGGAGGTATCGTCCGTTATCGAACAAAGCTCGTCGACATTCACATCGACGCGTCTGGCGCCATCACCGGTATTGATGTCCAATCGTCCCAAGACGCCGCTTACGAGCCAATCGAGACAAAGCACCTCATCCTCGCCTGCGGGCATTCTGCTCGCGATATTTTTGAGCTCCTTAAGGACCACAACGTGGCCCTCGCACAAAAGACCTTTGCCATGGGCGTTCGCATCGAGCATCCGCAGCGCGACATCGACCGAGCCCAATATGGAGCCTTGGCGGGACATCCTGCCCTCGGAGCAGCCCCCTACAAGCTCGTCGCCCATCTTCCCAACGGCCGCAGCGTGTTCTCGTTTTGCATGTGCCCCGGCGGGCAGGTTGTCGCCGCCTCTTCCGAGCAGGGCCACCTGTGCGTCAACGGCGCCAGCCTCAATGCCCGCGACGGACGCAACGCAAACGCCGCCCTGCTCGTTAACGTCACGCCTGAGGACCTTCCCAACGATGACCCGCTCGCCGGCATCGAGCTCCAGCGCGCCTGCGAGGCGGCCGCCTATCGCCTAGGCGGTTCCAACTGGAACGCACCGGCACAACTCGTCGGAGATTTCCTCGCAGGACGCGCCAGCAAGGCGCCCGGAAAGGTAAAGCCCACCTATCCGCTCGGTGTGACCTGGACGGCAATTGACGAAGCCCTGCCGCAGCATATCGTCGAGTCGCTCCGCCTGGGACTTCCCCTACTCGGAAAAAAGCTACGAGGCTACGACCGCCCCGATGCCGTTCTTACCGGCGTGGAGACTCGTTCGAGCTCACCTGCCACTGTCGCCCGAGACCGAACGTGCCATGCCGTGTCGACCCCGGGCCTCTACCCTTGTGGTGAGGGAGCTGGATATGCTGGCGGCATCATGAGCGCGGCCACCGACGGCATCCGTTGTGCCGAAGCCCTGATTGCAGACCTCTAACGCACGAATTCCAGTGCGCAAAAGACACAGGCCCCGAGCTCCACAGGGAACTCGGGGCCTGTTCGCTATTTCTTAAACCGTGCACCCTGGCGTTTTCTGCCCGATGCGAACGTGGAACCCTTGCGGGCCTGTGAACGTAAGCGCTCGATCGTCTCGTCCTCAGACGCGCCCTCGAGCATCGCCCGAATCTGAACGACGGCATCGCGCAGGCGCGCCGCCTCCTCAAAGTCCATGGCGGCAGAAGCGTTACGCATATCCTCTTCCATGGTTTCGACAATCCGCACAAGCTCGTCATGCGGCAGTTCTTCCAACTGCTCCGCAAGTGTCTGCTCGGGCGCCACCGTTTCCGGCACGCCGCCCTCGCCCGACTCATCGGGCGTATAGAATGCGCCATGACCAAGAGAGTCGCCCTTCGAGCGTCCCTTGGAGCCCACAGTTTTTTCGGCCTCGGCAATAAAACTTGAGATGTCGTTGATGGCCTTGCGCACTGTCTTGGGCACAATGCCATGTTCTTCGTTATATGCCATCTGAATCTCGCGACGGCGCTGCGTCTCCTCGATGGCCTCTTTCATCGAATCGGTCACAACGTCTGCATACATGATGACTTCACCATCGGCGTTACGGGCCGCACGGCCAATCGTCTGAATCAGCGAACGGCGGTTGCGCAAGAAGCCTTCCTTATCGGCATCGAGAATTGCCACCAGTGAGACCTCGGGGAGATCCAAGCCCTCGCGAAGCAGGTTGATGCCAACGAGAACATCGATCTTGCCCTCGCGCAGCGTTCGCAGGATCTCGACACGGTCCATTGTCGCCGTATCAGAGTGCATGTAATTGACCTTAATGCCCGCGTCGAGCAGATGGTCGGTCAGGTCCTCGGCCATGCGCTTGGTCAACGTGGTCACCAGCACGCGCTCCTTGCGGGCAACGCGCTCGCGAATCTCGTCCTCAAGATCGTCAATCTGGCCGCGAACTGGACGCACGTCAATCTTGGGGTCGAGCAGGCCAGTCGGACGAATAATCTGCTCCACATCGTTTTGGCTCACCCGCAGCTCGTAGTCGCCCGGCGTGGCCGAAACATAGATAAACTGGGGTATCCTTGCCTCAAACTCATCGAAACGAAGCGGGCGGTTATCGAGCGCCGAGGGCAGGCGAAAACCGTGTTCCACCAGCGTCACCTTACGCGAGCGGTCACCTTCGTGCATGCCGCGAATCTGCGGCACCGTCACATGGCTCTCATCGATGATGCAGAGCATATCCTTGGGAAAGTAATCGATTAGGGTAAACGGCGGCTCACCTGGCTTGCGACCGTCCAGATGACGCGAGTAGTTCTCGATGCCGTTGCAAAAGCCCATCGTCTCGAGCATCTCAAGATCATAATCGGTGCGCTGCTGCAGACGCTGCGCCTCGAGCAACTTGTCGGTCGCCTTGAGCTCCGCCACGCGCTTCTCGCACTCTTCGCTGATCGATTTCAGAGAAGCCTTGACCTTCGGCTTCTCGGTCACGTAGTGTGATGCCGGCCATACGGGGATGGCCTCGTACTCACGAAGCATCTCACCGGTGACCTCATCGATCTCGGCAATCAGCTCGACCTCGTCGCCAAAGAACTCAAACCGCAACGGATGCTCGGCATAAGGCGGATACACGTCGACAACATCGCCGCGCACGCGGAACGTGCCACGCGCCAGGTCATAGTCATTGCGATCATATTGAATGTCGATAAGCGCATGGATAAAGTCATCGCGCTCGAGCGGCACCTTCTTGTCGACGTTTGGAGCCAGACCCGCATAGTCCTCAGGAGAGCCAATGCCATAGATACACGAGACCGATGCGACAACGATCACATCACGTCGAGAGAGCAGTGACGCGGTCGCCTGATGGCGCAGCATCTCGACCTCTTCGTTAATCGAGGAGTCTTTCTCGATATATGTATCGCTTTGCGGCACATACGCCTCGGGCTGATAGTAGTCGTAGTACGAGACGAAGTAGACCACAGCGTTATTGGGAAAGAACTCTTTGAGCTCGCTCGCAAGCTGAGCGGCGAGCGTTTTATTCGGAGCCATGACCAGCGTCGGCTTTCCCAGGGCCTCAATAGTCTTTGCCATCGTGAAGGTCTTGCCTGAACCAGTCACGCCCAACAAAACCTGATAGCGGTCTCCGTCCCTCACGCCCTGCACAAGCGACTCAATGGCCTTAGGCTGGGAACCGGCAGGCTCATAGGGAGACACGACCTTAAACGGCACGTCAGAGCCTTCAACGCCAAAGCGCTTAAGTTCACCACCAACGCGTTCTACTTCAAATTCCGCCATGGATACTCCTAACTCATATATCTGCAGTATACGCAGGCGGCAGGCATAGTCCTATACGAACCGATCGGGATAGAGGGTCTTGTAGCGAACCCAGGCATTATTGACACGAATCAGATACGCCTGCGTCTCGGGAAAGGTGATTGCATTATGAAGCGACGTACTCTGCTGCGCCCATCCGTCGACATTGCCCATGCCGGCGTTATAGGCGGCAATGGCACTGTCAGTCGACCCGTTAAAATACGCTAGAAGATACGAGAGATACGCACAGCCAAACTCGATATTCGTAGCCGGATCGTTAAGGTTGTCGGCCGAATACTCGCCACCGTCGACAAGGCCCTTGGCGATCATATCCTGGGCAGTCTCGGGCATCAGCTGCATCAATCCGTGAGCACCCTGATTCGACTCGGCCTCGGGATCCCAATTCGATTCAGACTTAATGACAGCGCACACCAGATACGGATCCAGATTATGCGAAATACTGGATTGCCTTACATACGCCTCGTAGTCAATCGGATACAGCGGCTTAAAGAAAGCGGCAGGAGCATACGAGTAAACGAATGAGATAAGGCCGAAGGCAAAAACGGCAGCCAGCGGTATAAGGCGATACCACGTAAGGAAACGTGTCTTAGGCATCGGCCTCCTCCTTATCCACTACATCCCCGAACCCATGGCGCGAAAGCCATGCGTCCAGTTGTTCAAAGAGCGAGTTATCGTCTGCCGCATTGTCAATCACAGTTGTAGCGAGATTGCACAGCGCAGACTCTTCGGGCTGGCAAGCAGAACGGGCATCGAAATCAGATGGCTCCATGCCACGTTGAATAGCGCGCTCGCGACGAACTGACAAAGGGGCGCTGATGACCAAAATTTCATCAGCCAAGCCAAATGCATCCTCAAAACCAGTCGGAGCAGAAACCTCGACCACTGCAAAGCGATAACGAGGAGATGAAACCGTACAACAAACCGGATCGAGAATCCTAAGCGAAAGCTGTTCAATGAGAACGGGATGCACAATGCCATTGAGCCGTGCGACCGAATCAGGAGAAGCAAAAGCTCGAGAAGCGAGGATGTTGCGGCGAATGCCGCCATCCTCATCCAAAATGTCCCAACCGAATTCATCCGCGAGAGCATTGACGGTATCAGAGCCCGGAACATACAGCGATTTTGCAAGCTCATCCAGATCGATTAGCATAGCGCCACGAGATTCGAAATAGCGGCAGGCAGTCGACTTACCCGAAGCAATATTGCCCAAGACAAATACGGTAAACATCAAGCCCTCCCTAACGCCAATGCGAGTAATTATCGCTCAAATACACTAGAAGGACTCAAAATACAGCCAAACAGTAAGAGCACATACGGGGGAACTAGGTCTCAAAGTACAACGTGTATATAACGTAAAAAGGGGGAGGCCGCGAGACCTCCCCCTTCTTCATTCCATGTGACGGCTCGGTGCCGTCCACCGGTCAGCGGCGCCCTGGCCTCCCACGGGCTGACCC
>CABQXN010000016.1:0-45823 GCA_902468085.1 uncultured Collinsella sp. | reverse complement strand
ATGGAATCATGCAATCCTGACAGATGCATTGCCTACCTCTAGTATATGCAATCCCGCGCAAAAGTCAAGCAGGCAGATAAAAATTAACAATTTGCCGTTGGAATGGCCCGCAAAACCCCCGCTGACAGAGGGAAAAGTGTCAACGGGGGTCGGGGTGATGGTTGGAAGGATGTGCTTCGCAAGGATGTGCTGCTGCGCGGCAATGGCGGACGCTCCTTTTCACAGGAGGGCTTGTGCATTGCGGCGGAGCCCTCTCAGTTTCGCTATGCATCAGAGCGCGGTCAGAACAGGGAAATATCATCGAATTTGTTCAACTGATGAATGAAAAGGATTCGCGAAAAGTGGCGCGTCTATTCCGGAGACAGACGCTGCCAAAAATATGATTTCACATTACAAAATTGCACAAAAAGTAACTGAGCGTTACAATTCATGACAAATATGTGCATATAAAATGCTTTTTGGTTACGTTGAGGCTTGTTGACTTTTTGCCGTTCTAGCACGCTCCTCTGCCGTCATATCGGCAATGTAGAGCTCAATCTGCTCGACCGCACCATCGGCGCGCACCACGTAGGCGGCGATGCCCTTCAGGTCGCCATCGAGCGCGGCGCGGATACCCGGCACAAAGACGTAGTCGCCCACCTCAAAGCTGGGCTCGGCCTCCATCTGGAAGGGCACCATGCCCCAGTTCATCACGTTGGAGCGATAGCGCTTGGTGGCGTACTCGTGGACGATGTTGGCCAGGCCGCCAATTACGCGCTGGCAGCTCGCGGCCTGCTCGCGGGCAGAACCGTCACCGGGCTTCTTGGCATAGAGCATGGAGCCGTACTCAGTCGCCTTGGCATCGGCCGCGACACCCGCGCCGGTCAGCGCCTCAAACACGCTGGCAAGCTCGGCATCGAGTGCCACCAGGTCGCCCGCTGCCTCGCCGGCAACGCGGCGCTTTTCCACCGCGTCGACCTCCTTGGAGCGGCCCACGTAGGCAGGGTCGCGACGGCTGAGCGTAAACTCGGCCAGACCCAGCGGGTTGGAGCGGAAGGAGCTCGTCTCGCCCGAGGGAATGAGCTCGTCGGTCGTGGTGACCGGGTCCATGATCTTGGAGCACACCTTGAGCAGGATGTCGTCGCCGAGAGGCTCCATCGCGGGCCACGACTTGATGTTGGGACCCTCGACCAGCTCGTCGGCAGGCTCCGCCTTGCCAAAGCCCCAGTACACGCGCTTCTTGTACGGCGCGTCGTCAAAGGTGTACTCGCAGGCCTCGTCCCAAGTCTCCTCGGGCAGGTCGGTCGCCGGCGTCAGGACGCCGCCGTTGGCAGCCGTCGCCGCAATGGAGCGAGCGTCCATCAGGGCCACGGCGCTCAGCTGGCCATTACCCGGCTTGGAACCCTCGCGGTTAGGGAAGTTACGCGTGGTGTGGCGGATGGACAGACCGTTGTTGGCAGGCGTGTCGCCGGCACCGAAGCACGGACCGCAGAACGCCGTGCGCACGATCGCGCCAGCCTCCATGAGGTCGTAGATATAGCCGCGGCGTGTAAGCTCGAGTGCCACGGGCTGGCTCGTGGGATAGACCGACAGCGAGAACTCGCCGCAGCCGGTGTTGGCGCCTTTGAGCACGCGGGCAGCCTGGACCACGGAGTCGTAGTTGCCGCCCGAGCAGCCGGCGATAACGCCCTGCTGCACGCGCAGCTTGCCGTCGACGATCTTGTCGAGCAGGCTAAAGTGCGTCTTACCCTCGCCGATCTTGGCGGCCTCGAGCTCGACCTCATGCAGGATGTCCTCGAGGTTCTCGTTGAGCTCGTCAATCTCAAAGCCGTTAGAAGGATGGAACGGCAGCGCGATCATGGGCTTGATGCTCGACAGGTCGACCTCGACGCAGCCGTCATAGTAGGCAACATCGGCGGGCTTGAGCTCGCGGTAGTCGTCGCCGCGGCCGTGCATGGCCAAAAACGCGCGCGTGTCCTCATCGGTGGCCCAGATGCTCGACAGGCAGGTGGTCTCGGTGGTCATGACGTCGACGCCGTTGCGGTAGTCGGTCGTCATGCTCGCGATGCCGGGGCCCACGAACTCCATTACCTTGTTCTTGACGTAGCCCTTGGCAAAGACGGCGCGGATGATGGCGAGCGCCACATCGTGCGGGCCGACGCCGGGGCGCGGGGCGCCCGTGAGGTAGATGGCGACGACGCCGGGATAGGCAACGTCGTAGGTGTCGCGCAACAGCTGCTTGGCCAGCTCGCCGCCGCCCTCGCCCACGGCCATGGTACCCAGGGCGCCGTAGCGGGTGTGCGAGTCGGAGCCCAGAATCATCTTGCCGCAACCGGCAAAGTTCTCACGCATAAAGGAGTGGATGACGGCGATGTGCGGCGGGACGAAGATGCCGCCGTACTTCTTGGCAGCCGAGAGACCAAAGACGTGGTCGTCCTCGTTGATGGTGCCGCCCACGGCGCACAGCGAGTTGTGGCAGTTGGTGAGCACGTAGGGCAGCGGAAACTGCTCCATGCCCGAGGCGCGCGCCGTCTGGATGATGCCGACAAAGGTGATGTCGTGGCTCGCCATGGCGTCGAAGCGAATCTTGAGCGCCTCGGGGTCGCCGGACGTGTTGTGTGCTTGAAGGATCGAATACGCGATGGTGCCACGCTTGGCATCCTCGGGCGTCTGCGTAATACCGCGCTCGGCAGCCTCGGCCGCAGGCACAACCTCGCTGCCGCCGCGCAGGTAGATGCCGTCCTCGTACAGCTTGACCATACTGTCTCCCACTCTGCCCAAGAGATTTGGGCGCATAGCATACATTCGTTCAATATCGTGCCATAGAACGGTTGCGAGTGGGTTACGAATCTACACGTTCACTTTATCTCAGTAAAGTAAAGGACGAGCCAGTGTGGGTCGGAAGATTTGGCGCAAGGGCGTCCCTTTCGACTAGTCATTTAAGAACGTCCCCAATGGCTACCCATAACAACGTCGATGTTTTGGCAACGACAGCGAGCGGGGCCCCAATGGCTACCAACGACTACCGCATCCGGAGCAAGGCGACGCCGCAGGCAGGGGACGGACAGCGAGCGACGTCCAGAGCGAACAAGTTGGCATGAAAAAGGCAAGGCATAGACCTTCTGGTCATGCCTTGCCTTTTGAATGACAAATTGTCGCTCTGGACGTCGCGCAGCGTCGAGCCGTTACGCCGTTCGGCAGAACGGCGTAACCTAGAGATCCCCGCCGGCGCCCAAAAGTTTGCGCATGACTTGCTCGGGGTTGACTGAGCCGTCGCGCGGGGCCAGGGCGGTGATCTTCTTCTGCATCTTGTACTCGTGCAGCTCGTCCTCGAGCTGGCGCACGCGGGCGCGAAGCTTTTCGTTCTCGCGCTCGCGCTCCTCGGCACGCTCCTTCATATCGAGGATGCGCACCACGCCGGCAAGGTTGATGCCCTCGTCGGTCAGCTGGTTGATGAGCTCCAGGCGCTCGATATCGGCACGCGAATACAGACGCGTGTTGCCGCCCGAGCGCTGGGGGTTCACCAGGCCCTTGGACTCGTAGACGCGCAGAGTCTGCGGATGCATGCCGGTCAACTCGGCCGCCACGCTGATCATGTACAGCGGTTTATTCCTATTGTCCTCGGCCATGCTACCTGACCCCTTTCCGTCTCGTTATCGTCCATCATAAGCCCGCGGGCGCGGGTGTGCGCCACGACCGCCCTAGTACGTCGCCTTGTAACGGTTGACCTTCTCGCGATAATCGCGCGTGTCGGCCTCGCGCAGCTTGGTCATGGCATCGCGCTCGTCATCGGACAGGTTCGTGGGGACCTGTACCTTGATTTCGACGAGCAGCGCGCCTGTGCGGCCACGGTGCTTAACGTCGGGCGCACCCATCTCCTTAAAGCGGAACTTCTTGCCCGTCTGGGTGCCAGCGGGCACCTTCAGACGAACCGTCGCGCCGCCGGGCGTGGGCACATCAACCGTGCAGCCGAGCGCCGCCTCGTAGACCGAGATCGGCACCTCCATGGTCACATCGGCACCCTTGCGCTTAAACAGCGGGTGCTCCTCCACATGCGTGGTCACGACCAGGTCGCCGCGCTCGCCGCCGGCAACGCCATACTCGCCGCGACGCTTGTAGCGTAGCTTGCCGCCGTCGACCGCGCCCGCGGGCACCGAGACCGTAATGGTCTGCTGCTCGCCTGTCGAGGGAATGCGATAGGTGACCTTGTGCGTCACGCCGCGAAACGCGTCCTCGGCCGTCACATCGACGGTCAGCGACAGGTCGCCGCCCTTGCGAGCACGGCTGCGACCCGCGCCGGCACCGGCAGCGCCCGCAGCCCCGGCAAAGCCCGAGCCCCAATCGCTGCCCCAGGCGCCGTTGCCGCTAAAGATGCTGTCGAAGATGTCGCCCCAGCCGCTGGCACCTGCGCCGGCACCGTAGCCTCCGCCATACGCGCCGCCTGCGCCCGGCATGCCGCCAAACATGAGCATCTGGTCGTACTCTTTGCGCTTCTTCTCGTCCGAAAGCGTCTCGTAGGCCTCGCTGATCTCCTTGAACTTGGCCTCGTCGCCGCCGGCATCGGGGTGATATTTTTGCGCGAGCTTGCGAAACGCGCTCTTGATCTCTTTGTCGGAGGCGCTCTTGGATACGCCCAGGATGTCATAGAAGGTTTTGCCTGCAGCCATCGTAGCTCCTCTCCTGTTTCACCCGCCGCCCAGCGGGCGGCGGCTCATGCTTTCATATGGCACTAGGCCAGAAAGGGCCCCGGGTGTTGCCCCGGGGCCCTTCTCAATTACTCCTCGGTGCTCTCGGCCGTATCGGCCGCAGCATCTTCGGGCGCCGCTTCGGGCTCCGGTGCGGGGCGCTTCTCGCCACCGTAGGTCACCGTCACCATCGCGGAGCGCAGGATGCGGTCCGCCATGCGGTAGCCCTTCTGGTACACGTCGTTGACGGTCTCGTCGTACTGCGATGCGTCCTCGACGCGACCCACGGCCTGATGCTCGAGCGGATCGAACGCCTCGCCCTTGGGGTCGATGGGCTCAACGCCCTCGTGCGCAAACACATCGAGCAGCTTGGCATGTACCGCGTCAACGCCATCGACGAACTGCTTAAAGTCGTCGGAAAGCTCTTGACTGCGGGCATGGTCGATCGCGCGCTCGATATCGTCGATCACCGGCAGCAGCGCGGTGACGAGCTTCTCGGTCGCGCGCTCGCGCTCGGCGATACGCTCATTGGCGGTGCGGCGACGGAAGTTCTCCCAGTCGGCCTGCAGACGGGCGGTACGCTCGGTGGCGTCCTTTGCCTTGTCCTCGGCGGCCTTCTGAGCCTCTGCCGCAGCATCGAGCTCATTGCGCACGTCGGCAAGCTCTTTCTGAGCCTGCTCGAACTTGAGCTTAAAGTCGTTGTCGGCGGCTTCCTCACCGGCGCGGATAGCGGCTTCCACCATCTCGTCCTCGGTCATCGTCGCCTCCTTGTTGGAATCCTCTACTTGGTTCTCGGCAGCCTCGGCGGCCGGGGCCTCGTTGGCCTCGGTAACGTCTGCGGCCTCTACGGGAATCTTCACGTCCTTCTCCTCAGAGTCAACGGGGGCGGCACCAACGGCGGCCGCCTCCGTGCGAGCTTTACGGGCGGACATGATTATTTGTCCTCGTCGTCCACAACCTCGTAGTCGGCGTCGACAACGTCATCGTCGGCAGGCTGGGCGCCAGCGGCACCGTCGGTCTGCTGCTGAGCGTCGGCATAGACAACCTGGGCCAGCTCGTAGGCCACGGACTGCAGGGACTCGCCGGCGGCCTTGATGGCCTCGACGTCAGAGCCCTCGAGCGCCTTCTTGGCGTCGGCGATAGCGGCCTCGGCCTTGGACTTCACGTCGGCGGAAACCTTGTCGCCCAGCTCGTTGAGGGTCTGCTCGGTGGAGTAGCACAGACTGTCGGTCTGGTTGCGGACCTCGACCTCTTCCTTCTGCTTCTTGTCCTCCTCGGCATGAGCCTCGGCGTCCTTGACCATACGATCGACTTCGTCGTCGGACAGAGCAGTGGAGCCGGAAATGGTGATCTGCTGCTCCTTGCCGGTGCCCTTGTCCTTAGCGGAGACCTTGACGATACCGTTGGCGTCGATGTCGAAGGTGACCTCGATCTGCGGCACGCCGCGGCGGGCAGCCGGGATACCGGTCAGCTGGAACTTACCGAGCGACTTGTTGTCGCGGGCAAGCTCGCGCTCGCCCTGGAGCACGTTAATCTCGACGCTGGTCTGGTTGTCGGCAGCGGTGGAGTAGACCTCGGTCTTGGAGGTCGGGATCGTGGTGTTGCGGTCGATCATCTTGGTCATGATGCCGCCCATGGTCTCGACGCCCAGCGACAGCGGGGTAACGTCGAGCAGCAGGATGCCCTCGACGTCGCCGGTGAGCACGCCGCCCTGGACGGCAGCGCCGTCGGCAACGACCTCGTCGGGGTTCACGGACATGTTGGGCTGCTTGCCGGTCATGGTCTTGACGAGCTCCTGGACGGCGGGCATACGGGTGGAGCCGCCGACGAGGATGACCTCGGTCAGATCGGAGAGCTTAAGCTTGGCGTCGCGCAGGGCGTTGGTGACAGGCTGCTTGCAGCGCTCGAGCAGGTCGCGGGTGATCTTCTCGAACTCGGCGCGGGTCAGCGTGTAGTTGAGGTGCAGCGGGCCGGACTGGTTCATGGTAATGAACGGCAGGTTGATGGTGGTCTGCTGGGCGGCGGAGAGCTCCTTCTTGGCGTTCTCGGCGGCCTCCTTCAGACGCTGCAGGGCCATGGGGTCCTGACGCAGGTCGACACCGTTCTCCTGCTGGAACTTATCGGCCATCCAGTCGATGACGCGCTGATCCCAGTCGTCGCCGCCCAGGTGGTTGTCGCCCGAGGTGGACAGAACCTCAAACACGCCGTCGGCGAGGTCGAGGATGGAGACGTCGAAGGTGCCGCCGCCCAGGTCGAAGACCAGGATGCGCTGGTCGGTGCCCTGCTTGTCCAGGCCATAGGCAAGAGCAGCAGCGGTCGGCTCGTTGACGATACGCTTGACGTTGAGGCCGGCGATCTTACCGGCGTCCTTGGTGGCCTGACGCTGGGCGTCGTTGAAGTAGGCCGGGACGGTGATGACGGCGTCGGTGACGGTCTCGCCCAGATACTTCTCGGCGTCGGCCTTCATCTTGGCGAGCGTCATGGCGCTCACCTGCTCGGCGGTGTAATCCTTGCCCTCGATGTCGACGACGGCACGGCCACCCTGGCCCTCCTTGACCTCATACGGCACGGTCTTGATCTCGGAGGTGCACTCGGAGTACTTGCGGCCCATGAAGCGCTTGATGGAGAACACGGTGTTCTTGGGGTTGGTGACAGCCTGGTTCTTAGCGGCCTTACCCACGACGCGGTCGCCGTCGGCACGGAAGCCCACAACGGACGGGGTGGTGCGGTCGCCCTCGGCGTTCACGATAATGGTCGGAGAACCGCCCTCGAGGACGGCCATTGCGGAGTTAGTAGTACCAAGGTCGATACCAAGAATCTTGCCCATTAGAAATTCCCTCTCTCTTGTGCGTTTGCACCGACTCGGCGGTCTGCCGAGCGGTGTTTCGGCTTGTCTTTCAGGATGTAGTGTATCCCCTTATGGGCCGGAATATACAAAATCTAAGTCAATTCATATAAGATTTCTTATTGCCGAGAGTTTAGGTTCGCAAATACGCAGGTAGACGCACTGTTTGAGTTCTCGGCAAATCTATCGAGATCTATGTAGAGATGGCTGAGGCTTGAGTCCGGGGGTGCCTGGGGGCCGTCTTGCGGAAAGCTCATCCCGGTTTGAGCGTGGATTCCGGGTCGCAGTTTCCGTCTGAAGGCTCAACCGGAAACCGTATCCCGTTTTGGGAGCTGATACCGGCTCGCATTTTCCGCTAGCGGGCCTAACCGGAAACTGCAACCCGTTTTTCGACAAAATAATGGGATGCGGTTTCCGCAAGCACGCTCAATCGCCCTATATTTCAAGTCACCTTTAGCTAACATTTACGCAGCTCAACGGCCCCACCTGCGTGTTTTCTAGTAAACCTTGGCATACTCGGCGAACGGTATGAAGATGCCGGCCAGAGGGTATTGCAAACGGTCGCTCCCGTGGTATGTTTTTGCCCGAATCAAACCGGCGCGCATCGCCTGTAGCGTCGGTCAACAGAGAGGAAACTACCATGGCTCATCCCGTAATTGATGCCGACGAGTGCATCGCTTGTGGCGTTTGCGTCGACTCCTGCCCCGCTGGCGTTCTGGAGCTCCAGGACGTCGCTACCGTCGCTGACGAGGACTCCTGCGTCGCCTGTGGCGCTTGCCAGGACGCTTGCCCCGCTGGCGCGATCACCGAGATCGTCGAGGAGTAACGACTCCCCCACCTGCACACTCAAAAGTACACCGTGCACAAAAAAGGAGGCCTCCGCATCGCCGCGGAGGCCTCCTTTTGCATTCGTGGGCAGCTAATTGGGGACGGTGTCGGGCTAGGACAAATCATCCTCGTAGGGCATTAAATCGGCTAGGTAGCCTTTCTCCTTGAGCATCGCCTCAATTTCGTCGAGGGTCTGTTCGTCCTCCGCCGCAATGCGATGGAAGTGATAGCCGCTCGTCACCGTTAGCAGCGGAAAGCTCTTGCCGCTCTCGATATCGCGCAGATAGCGCTCGACATCGCGGCGATTGCGGATGTCCAGATCAGCCGTGATCTTACCGTATACGCGGTGATTGACGATCACATTGAGCACGGAGCCGCCGGCGTCGACAATACTCGTGAGCTCATCGCCCGCCTGCTCCACACTGTGGCGAACCTTGACCAAGCGCGTGGGCACAGCGGGGCTGCTGGGGGCCTCCTGCAGCACATAACCACGGTTGGTCGCCACGATATCGTGCCCGTCGGCGCGCAGCAGAGCGATGTCTTGCACGACAATCTGGCGGCTCACACCCACCTCGCGGGCAAGTGCGCTGCCCGAAACGGGTCCCTTGGCTCCCTCGAGCACGGCCATGATGGCACGGCGACGCTCGCGGGCGTCCATTATTTACCGTCCAACAGACGCAGGTGCTTGAGCGAGAGGTCGAGAATCGGCGCAGAGTGAGTCAGCGCCCCCGAGCTAATAAAGTTAACGCCCAGGTCGGCGAGCGCGCGGATATTGCTGGCATCCACGTTGCCCGAGCACTCGGTCTTGGCGCGGCCGGCGATAAGTTCAATAGCGGCGGCCATGTCGTCATGGGTCATGTTGTCGAACATGATGATGTCGGCGCCGGCCTCCACGGCCTCGCGCACCATGTCCAGGTTCTCGCACTCGATCTCGACCGTCGTGGTAAACGATGCATGGGCGCGCGCCATCTCGATCGCGCGCGTCACGCCACCGGCGGCATCGATGTGGTTGTCCTTGAGCATGACGGCCGTCGACAGGTTGTAACGGTGGTTGCTGCCGCCGCCAATCTCAACCGCCGCCTTCTCAAACACGCGCATGCCCGGTGTGGTCTTGCGCGTGTCGACGAGCACGGTCTTGGTTCCCTCGAGCGCCGCGGCCATGCTGTGCGTATAGGTAGCGATGCCGCTCATGCGCTGCAGGTAGTTGAGCGCCACGCGCTCGCCCGAAAGCAGCACACGCGCATCGCCGCGCACCTGACCCACGTGGTCGCCGGCATGCACCTCGTCACCGTCGGCAACATCAAACAGCACCGAGCTCTGCGAATCCAGCAGCTCAAAGGTGCGAGCGAACACATCCAGGCCGGCAATGATGCCATCGGCTTTGGCGATAAGCTCCACCGTGGCGGGACGCGCCGTGGGGCACACGCTCGCCGTGCTCACGTCCTCAAACGTAATGTCCTCGCGCAGAGCTTGCAGAATCAGATCATCGACGACGAGCTTCATGGTAATGGGATTCATGGTCTACTCCTCCACGGCCTGCGTGCCGGCGGCACGGGCCAAATCATCGATTGCCAGAGGGTCGGCGCCCAGGGCGCGATGACGGCCATCGAGCGCGGGATCGCCCGCCTGCTCCACGGCCAGCGACTCGCCGGTACGCATATACCACGCGGCGCGACGACCCCAGACCAGCGCCTCGAGCAGGCTGTTTGAAGCAAGGCGGTTCTTGCCGTGAACGCCGTTGCAGGCCGTCTCGCCCGCGGCGTAGAGCTCGGGCATCGAGGTGCGGCCGTCCTTGTCGACCCACACGCCGCCCATAAAGTAGTGCTGCGTCGGCGTAACGGGAATGGGCTCATCCAGGATGTCGCGACCGTCCTCCAGGCAGCGCGCGCGGATGTTGGCGAAGTGCCCGGTCACCACGTCGCGCTCGACGGGGGCAAAGCTCAGCCACTCGTGCTCGGTGTCATCCTGCTTCATCTGCTCGCGGATGGCGGCGGCGACAACGTCGCGCGGCTGCAACTCGTCGGTAAAACGCTCGCCGGCGGCGTTGAGCAAAATCGCGCCCTCGCCGCGGCAGCTCTCGCTGATCAGGAACGTGCGACCCGGCTGCGGCGAGAACAGACCCGTGGGATGGATCTGCACGTAGTCCAGGTGCTCCATCTTAATGCCATGCTCCTGAGCGATGTAGCAGGCGTCGCCCGTGAGCTGCGGGTAGTTAGTCGAGTGGTCGTAGACGCCGCCAATGCCGCCCGTCGCCCACAGCGTGTGGCGGGCATGGATCTTAAACGGCTTACCGGCATGCACGCCCTCAGCGGCATTTGCCAGCTCGTCGGCGGGGCGAACCGAGTTGTCCTCGTCCACGGCTACGGCGACGACGCCGGTGCACACCGTGGCGTCATCGCGCTCGGCGGTCAGGATGTCGGTCATGGCCACGTGCTCCAAAATCTGCACGTTGTCCAGCTTGCGAACGGCCTGGAGCAGCTTGGTCGTGATCTCCTTGCCCGTAATGTCGGCATGGAAGGCAATGCGCGGACGGCTGTGCGCGCCCTCGCGGGTAAAATTGAGGCTGCCGTCGGCCTTGCGCTCAAAATCCACGCCCATCGCTAGCAGGTCGTTGATGACCGAGCGGCTCGAGCGAATCATGATGTCGACGCTCTCGCGGCGGTTCTCGTAGTGGCCGGCGTGCATGGTGTCCTCAAAAAAGGCATCGTAGTCCGAGCCTTCGGGCAGCACGCAGATGCCGCCCTGCGCGAGCATCGAATCGCACTCATCGACCGCGCCCTTGGAGAGCATGATCACGCGCGTGCTCGTCGGCAGATTGAGGGCCGCGTACAGACCCGCCACGCCGCAGCCGGCAATGACGACGTCGCACTCCATATCGGGGTATTGCTTGGTTTCCACAGGAATCCTCTCCCTTGAATGTGACATAAGGGACCGTCCCTCATGCAACATTGTTCTAGCGTGCTGCGTACTCGAGCATACGGTCGAGCGTGAGCTTGGCCTGGCCTGCTGCCTCGTCCGAGACGCCGATCTGCACCTCGCCCTCGCCCGTCTCCAGGCAGCGCACGAGCTTTTCGAGCGTGATGAGGTCCATGTTGACGCAGGTGGGCTGCACCGCGGGGAAATAGAACTTCTTGCCGGTGCCCTGGCAGCGGCGCTCGAGCTCGTAGAGCACGCCGCGGACCGTCACGATAATGAACTCGCTCGCGTCGAACTCCTCGGCATACTTGATGATGCCGGCGGTGGAGCCGATGTAGTCGGCCTCGGCCAGAACGTCGGCCTTGCACTCAGGATGCGCCAGCACGAGCGCGTCGGGGTGGGCCTCCGTCGCGTCGACGATCTGCTCGACGGTGATGATGTGATGGCGTGGGCAGTAGCCGTTGTTGAGGATGACGTGCTTTTGCGGCACCTGCTCGGCTACGAAGCGTCCCAGGTTTTGGTCGGGAATGAACAGGATATGCTGCTGCGGCAGCTCGGACACGATCTTAACGGCGTTGGAACTGGTGACGCACACGTCGCTCCAGCTCTTGATCTCGACCGTGGAGTTGACGTAGCACACCACGGCCAGGTCGTCGCCGTACTCGGCGCGCGCCGCGTCAACCGTCTCGCGCTTGACCATGTGCGCCATGGGACAGTCTGCGCCCGGCTCGGGCAGCAGCACGGTCTTAGTGGGATTGAGCAGCTTGGCGCTCTCGCCCATAAACTCCACGCCGCACAACACGATGGTCTGCTGCGGCAGGCTTTTGGCGAGCTTTGCCAGGTAGAAGCTATCGCCGACGTAATCGGCAACGGCTTGGACCTCGGGCGCCACGTAATAGTGCGCCAGGATCACCGCGTCACGTTGGGTTTTTAGTTGCTGAATGGCCTCGACGAGCTCTGCGGGCACCAATGCCGCGCGCTCCGTTGCCGTCGTTGCCGATGCCAAGCCGGCCGCGATATCGCGTGCAAGCTCCGACGCATCCATGTTCGCGCTCTGTGCCATCAAGGCCCCTCTCTTTTGGCGAATCTTGGGGCTTTAGTATGACACCTAGGTTTACAGCTGACAAGACAGCTGTAAACCTAGGTGTAAAGTTGAAATAAAGATTCAATCATGTGGCAGGTCCATATTCGAACTGGCAAGCTGAGGATAGCTGAGCTCTCGATGGCGCAGGAGGCATCTTTCGCCACCGCAATACCGCTTGGCGCGAGTTGCACGCCGTGGGGCGCAAACGGTCCGCACCCCCACAAGCGGTCCGCACCCAATGTGGCAAAATCGAACTACTTAAGGGGGCCGAATGCTCAAGATTATTGCCTGCGACGATGACGTCGCTTTTCTAGATAGACTGCACCGGATGATCGACCGTTGGTCGACCGAGACGGGCACGGCGGTCGATGTTGCGCTCGTCACGCGCGGCGAGGACCTGCTGGCCCGCCATGCCGCATCGCGCGCCGACATCATTCTGCTCGACATGATCATGCCGCTCGTCAACGGCATGGACACCGCGCGCGAATTGCGCCAGGCCGATACCGCCGTGCGCCTGGTGTTCCTCACCTCGTCGCCCGAGTTTGCACTGGAGTCCTACGAGGTCCGTGCTTTCGACTATCTGCTCAAGCCCGTGACTTACGAACGCCTGGCGCAGTTACTTAACGAGCTTTCGAGCATGCGCCCGGCGGCAACCGACGAGCTCGTGATCAAAACTTCCTTTGGCTACCACGCCCTGCGCCTGTCCGACATCGAATATGCCGAGGCGCGCAACAAGCACGTGGTCTTCCACCTGCGCGACGGACGCGACATCGAGGCACTCGAGTCGTTCCGCAGCGTCGAGGACCGTTTGGCGCAAAATGCCACCTTCTTTAAATGCCACCGCAGCTACCAGGTCAACCTGCGCAACATCGATCACTTTGACCGCACGGACATCGTCATGCGCTCGGGCGCGTGCATCCCGCTTTCGCGCAGTTGCAAGCAGGGATTCCAAGACGCCTACTTTGCGGTGCGCTTTGAGGCTGGGAGACACTGATGGTCTCCTCGGTCGAAATGGTCCTTTGGGCAATCCACCACGCCACAACGCTACTCTTTGGCGTCTTTGCCTCGGCGGCGCTGTGCGGTGTCGAGATCAACCGGCGTCATGCGCTTGAACTGGTGCTGGTCGGTGCCGTAACCGGATGCGCATTTGGCCTCGCCAATGCCGTCGGCGGAGAGCTTTTCGCCCGCCAGGTATATCCGCTCGTCGTGCATCTGCCGCTCATCATCTATTTGTGCGCGCGCTACCGCCTGAGCCCGCTGCTTGCCGTGCTCGGCATTACGAGTGCCTATCTGAGCTGCCAGTTCAGCAATTGGATGGGCATCGCCGCATTTGCCGCAACCGATTCTCAGATCGCGTACTATCTGGCGCGCATCGCGACCACACTCGCCGTCTTTGCCGTCCTGCTGCATTGGGCCGGCGACATCGGTCCGCGCTTGGCGATTAAAAGCACCACCGAGCTGAGCATCCTTTTAATCCTGCCGCTCGTCTATTACGTCTTTGACTATGCCACCAACGTCTACACCACGCTGTTCCACTCGGGCTCGGTGGTGACGGTTGAGTTTTTGGCATTTGCGCTCTGTGCCTTCTATCTTATGTTTCTTGCCGTTTACCTGCGCGAATACGAAGAAAAGGAAACCGCCGAGCGAGAGCGCTGGATGCTCGAAACCCGCGACAGCGCCGCCATCAAAGAGCTCGAGGCTTGGCGTCAATCTGGGCGCGAGCTGTCGATTCTGCGCCACGACATGCGCCACTTCCTACGCGGCCTGGCCGCTTTAATTGAGGAGGGCCACACCGACGAGGCGCTCGATCGCATCGACGAACTCTGCGAAGCCGGCGACCGCACCGCCGTACGCCGCTTCTGCGCCAACGAGACCGTAAACATCGCGCTTTCGTCATTTAACTCGGATATCAATAGAAACGGCATTACCGCCAACCTGCGCGCCGCCGTACCCGAAACCATCCACGTAGGTGACGCCGACCTGTTTAGCGTGCTCTCAAATGCCTTGGAAAACGCTATCACCGCCGCAAGCGCCGCACCCCAAGGAAAGCGATTCGTCGACTTTGACCTGCGATTAGAGGACGGCCAGCTGCTGCTGTTAGTTTCCAATACGTTTGACCGCGCGCCGCGCATGGTCGACGGCATGCCCGTGACCCGGCATGCGGGCCACGGCTTTGGCACCAGGAGCATCAAACTTGCCGTGGAGCGCATGAACGGCAACTGCCAGTTCCGCATTAACGGCGATCGGTTTGAGCTGCGCGCTGTGATGTAGGGGCTGCCGCCAGCCTCGCTACAGCGGAGCGGCTGCCGGGGTCAGCTGCTTGATGTATGCCCACATGCGCTGCTTGGCGGCTTTGTCAGTGAGTGCCGCCTCAAAGCCGTCGAGCGCGAGCACGCGGCGGCCCTGCACATGGGCGACCAAGCCGGGCTTGAGCATAGCGGTATCGAAGTCGTCGATTGCCACAAGCATGTCGGCATAGGTCTCGCGCATGGTATCGGCCGCGCGATCGTCCAGCAGCAAGACCGCCTCGGGGTCCAAGGCCTCGAGCGCCTCGCGGAACAGCTCGCACGGTAGGCCCTCGCCTGTCGCGACCGCCCCGTCACCCACGCCGGCGACGCTTGACAGCACGCAAAAATCCTCGGGCGCGTAGCCGATGGCCCCAAGCGCCTTGCGCAACGCCGCGCCATCCGGGCCGGCGGCAAGCTCGCCACCCGAACGCTCGGCCTCGTCCAAATCGCCTTTGACCAGCACGATCGGCGAGCACGCGTTGCCCGCGATACGCACGCCGCGACCCGCGAGCGATGCGAGCTCCTGCTCGGCCGCCTGGGCGATGGCTTCTTTTTTCTGGCTTTGTGACGTGGACATGCGCTCTCCAATCGTTTGCGTGCCCACCATTATATAAAAGAGCTGCCCGCGAGTGGTTGCTTTGCGGGCGGCTGGGTATAAGCACGGTCGTACTGAGTTTTACGCGGCCGAGCCGCGTCGCATTATGGAGGTCACCATGGCTGACATTAATCAGATTACCCCCGAGAACTTCGATTCCATCGTTAACGACAGTCTGCCCGTGCTGGTCGATTTTTGGGCACCGTGGTGCGGGCCCTGTCGATCCCTCTCGCCCATCGTTGACGAGGTTGCCGATGAGCTGGCGGGCAAGCTTGCCGTTGCCAAATGCAACGTCGACGACAACCAGGACCTGGCCATGAAGTATGGCGTCATGAGCATCCCCACGCTGATTGTGTTTAAGAACGGCGAGGAGATTGACCGCTCGGTTGGCGCTCTGCCCAAGGCGAGGCTGCAGGCGCTGCTGGAGAAGCATCTGTAATACGCTTGTTACTTACCCGCCGTCTATGAGCGCTTTTGCACCGCTCGCCGGACTTCTGGGTGCACCGTGTGCGACCACGGATAGTATGGTAGTCACAAACAGCCCCCAGTGAACGGGTGCGGGTCACACAGACTCGCACCCGTTTTCTTATGCAGCTGCGCGCAGAGCGGGCGTAGTAAAATTTGAACCACTGAACTGCCCCATACAAAAGGAGATTTCCCATGCATGATGTTGGAATGAACATGAGCCAGCTTGCCATGAGCGTCAAGCAGGTCGACGACACCATCGAGCTTGCTCACGAGTGGAGCCATCAGCTGCTGCATGCGACCGAGAACTTTGATATGGAGCGCATCGGCGCCAAGCTCGAGGCAGCCATGGCCGCGCTGCACGAGGCCCACGACGCACTCGAGGGCTACGAAGAGGCCATCGAGGCCGACCACAACTCCGTCGGCTCCGTGAAGCTGGTGTAAGGTGACCGAACACGAGCACGGCTGCGGGTACGAGCACGAGCATCCGCACGGGGCGGACGGTGACGCGGGCTGCCACTGTAGTGGCTCCGGCTCCGAGCTGGTCCGCTTTTCGGTTACCGCACCGGACGACTTGCTGCGCCGTTTTGACGAACAGATCGCGCGCCGCGGCGACGTGGCCAACCGCTCCGAGGCCGTGCGCGACCTGATTCGCGCCTCGATCGCCAAGGAGCAGATGCGCACGCCCGACGAGCATGTTATCGGGTCGCTCACCATGATCTACGACCACCATACCGGCGACCTGACGCGCCGTCTGGACGAAGTGCAGCACGACTACACCGACGAGATCGTATCGACCATGCACGTGCATCTGGATCACCACAACTGCTTGGAGATTCTGGCGCTCAAGGGTCGCGGCGAGCGCGTCTACGAACTAGCCGACCGCCTGCTGGGCCTGCGCGGCGTTAAGCACGGCGAGCTCACGTGCGCCGCCACCAAGCAGAGCCTGGGGCTGTAGCGGGATTTCCCGCAGCGCACCTGCCAAAAAGGGACAGGTTTGTTTTGGCAGGTTTAGCGTTTTACCTACCAAAACAAACCTGTCCCTTTTTGGTCGGTTTTGATGAGGAGTGTCGCATGCGGCATGTGCATATTCATGTAACGGGCATTGTGCAGGGCGTTGGCATGCGACCGTTTGTGTATCGCGAGGCCATGGCGCATGGCATTTGCGGCTGGGTGCTCAACGCGGGCGACGGCGTGCATATCGAGGCGCACGCTCCGGCCGATGCGCTCGATGCTTTTGTTGCCGCGCTTTCTGAGCATGCGCCCGCGGCGGCTCGCGTTGAGCGAGTCGATATTGCGGATTTGGAGCCTAGCGGCTGGAGCACTGCCAATGAGCAGGGCTTTCACATTGTGGCGTCGCAGGACCAAACCGCGCACACGACGCTCGTCTCGCCCGATATCGCCACCTGTGACGATTGCCTGCGCGAGTTGTTCGATCCCGCCGACCGACGCTATCACTACCCCTTTATCAACTGCACTAACTGCGGCCCACGCTTTACCATCATCCGGTCGCTGCCGTATGACCGAGCGGCTACCTCGATGGACCGTTTCCCCATGTGCCCCGCCTGTGCCGCAGAGTATGCCGATCCACTCGACCGTCGCTTTCATGCACAGCCCGATGCCTGCTTTGATTGCGGGCCGCATATTACGTGGCGCGAGGCTGTGAACGGCGATGCGTGCGGGAATTCGTCCGCGACACCGGCCGTCGGCACCACACGCGAGGCCAGCGACGCTATCATCGAGCGCTGCGTTGAGCTGCTGGCCAGCGGTGGCATCGTCGCCATCAAGGGCCTGGGCGGATTCCATCTATCCTGTGACGCTGCCAACGAGCAGGCGGTGGCCGAGCTGCGCCGTCGCAAGCGTCGCAGCAATAAGCCGCTTGCCGTCATGGTGCGCAGTCTTGCCGATGCCGGGCGCCTGTGCCATATCGACGACGCTGAGCGCGAGCTTCTCGCCGGCAGTATCCGCCCCATTGTGCTGCTGCGCCGGCGCACTGTTGGCGAGGGCAACGGCGGTTCCCCCGACACCCTCGCCCTCGCGCCATCTGTCGCGCACGACTTGCCCGAGCTCGGCGTCATGCTCCCCTATACGCCGCTTCAACATCTGTTGCTTGCAGCTGCCGCGTCGCATGACATGCATGCGCTGGTCATGACCAGCGGAAACCTGAGCGAAGAGCCCATCGAGACCGACGACGCCCTTGCATGGGAGCATCTCGTTGCCGCCGGCATCGCCGACGCGCTGCTCGGCAACGACCGCGCGATCCTGTCGCGCTACGACGACTCCGTGGTACGCGTGGTCGACGGCGACGTCATGCCCGTACGTCGTGCACGCGGATATGCGCCGCAACCGCTGTCGTTGCCGGCGCTCGACGGCACCACGCCCTGCGTACTCGCCTGCGGGCCACAACAAAAGGCCACGATTGCGCTCACGCGCGAAGGGACGAACGGCGAGGCAACCTGTTTTGTGTCGCAGCATATCGGCGATGTTGAAAACGGCGGGACCTTCGATGCCTGGAACGCCGCGCGCACGCGCTTGGAAGATCTCTTTGACTTGGCGCCCGCCGCCTTGGCCTGCGATTTACACCCCAGCTATCTATCGGGCCAGTGGGCGCGCGAGCAGGCGCGAAAATGCAATCTGCCGCTCGTCGAGGTGCAGCACCATCATGCGCATATCGCGAGCGTAATGGCCGAGGCCATCGCCGCGGGCCAGCTTACAACCGACGCGCGCGTCCTTGGCATCGCCTTTGACGGCACCGGCGCCGGCACCGACGGGACCATTTGGGGCGGCGAGTTTCTTGTCGCCGGCCTTGGCGGCTTTGAGCGCGCCGCGCATTTGCGCACCTGGGCGCTCCCCGGCGGGGCGGCCTCCGTGCGCGACGTCCGCCGCAACGCCTTTGCCCTGCTCAGTGAGCTCGGCCTGCTCGAGCACCCGGGAGCCATGGGGCTCTTGAACAGCCTTGACGAGCAAACGCGCAACATAACGGCAACGATGATCGAGCGCGGCATCAACAGCCCGCGTACCAGCAGCATGGGGCGTCTCTTTGATGCCGCGGCAGCGATTCTGGGCATCTGCGACAAGGCAACCTACGAGGGCGAACCCGCCATAGAACTCGAAGCCGCCGCCTGGCGCGCGCTCGACAACGAAATCGCCCATTTTCCCGACGACAACGCCGGCTATTCTGCATCTGGCCCATCGTGGCTGGACGGCCCCTATGTTCTGGACCAGAAAGCACTCTTTGAGGCACTTTTGGGAGGAATTGAAGCCGGAGCGCCCGCCGACAGGCTCGCGCTCGACTTCCATGTCGCCGTCGCGCGCTCCTCGGCGCGCATCGCCAGCGATATCTGCGTGCACGAGGGCATCGACACCGTCGCGCTCTCGGGCGGCGTGTTCATGAACCGACTTCTGCTTCAGCTCCTCGCCCGCGAGCTCAAAAGCGCAGGCCTTACTGTCCTTGTCCCCCACACCGTACCCGTCAATGACGGCTGCATCGCCTACGGTCAGGCGGCGGTCGCAAGCGCGCGTCTTGCGCAGATTGCATCACAGTAGCTCGCCCTCGCACGCCGCCGCGCCCAGCCGTCTCACAGGCGTAACGCGTTTGCCCGCGAACCCCGCGAGCGCTACCATCAACTGATGGATTATTGAGCGCCCGTCCAGCGCAAAGCGTATAAAAGGGGAACAATATGTGCCTTGCCGTTCCCGGTAAAGTAGTCAAACGCGACGACGACCTCAAGGCCACCGTCGACATGATGGGCATCGAGCGCCCCGTGTCGCTGCGACTCGTGCCGACGGCGCAGGTTGGCGACTATGTTCTCGTACACGCCGGCTTTGGCATCCAGATTGTCGACGAGCAGGAAGCACAGGAAACGCTCGAGCTTGTTAATGCCATGTCCGAGCTGGTCGAAGAAGATCAGCTTGCCACCAACCCGGCGGAGGCTTACTAGTGGCGCCCGAGCAGCCGGCTCGCTCCGGTATCGACTTCTCGGCATTCCGCGATCCCAAGCTGGCTCGCGAGCTCATCGAGCGCATTCATGAGCTTGTCGGCGACCGCGCCATCAACCTTATGGAAGTCTGTGGCACGCATACCGTGAGCATCGGGCGCTATGGCTTTCGCTCCATTATGCCTGCCGGGCTCAAACTGCTGAGCGGACCGGGCTGCCCCGTCTGCGTTACCGCCAACCGTGACATCGACCACGCAATCGCGCTCGCCAACATAGACGGCGCCATCATCACCACCTTTGGCGACATGATGCGCGTGCCCGGATCGTCCACCTCGCTCGCTGCGCAAAAGGCGGCAGGGCGCGACATCCGCATCGTCTACTCCCCGCTCGACGCGCTCGACATTGCCGAGCAAAACCCCGATCGCCCGGTCATTTTTATGGGCGTGGGCTTTGAGACTACGACGCCCACCATCGCCGCCGCCATTTTGGAGGCCGATGCACGCGGGCTCCAGAACTTCTCGGTCTATTGCGCCCACAAGACCACGCCGCCGGCGTTGCGCGCCATCGCCAACGATCCCGAGACCGCCATCGACGGATTTATCCTGCCGGGGCACGTCGCCACCATCACGGGCTTGGCGCCTTTTAGCTTTTTGGTCGACGAGTTCGATACCCCGGGCGTGGTCACGGGATTTGAGCCGGTCGATATCCTGCAGGGCATCTGCATGCTGGTCCAGATGGTTGTCGAGGGCAGGCCCGCGATCGACAACGCCTACCGCCGTGGCGTCAACGCAGACGGCAACCCCGTGGCGCGCCAGCTGGTCGAGCAGGTGTTTGAGCCATGCGACACCACATGGCGCGGGCTGGGGCCGATTGCCAACTCGGGCCTTTCTATCCGCCCCGAGTTCTCGCGCTTTGATGCCCGCGCTCGCTTTGACGTGCCCGTTGAGGCGACGGTCGAGCCGCGTGGATGCCGCTGCGGCGACGTGCTGCGCGGGGCCATTACGCCGAGCAGCTGCCCGCTCTTTGGCCGCACCTGCACGCCCGAGCATCCCGTCGGCCCGTGCATGGTGAGCTCCGAGGGCAGCTGCGCGGCGTACTATCGTTACCGAGTCTAGCCCGAACGCCCCCGCGCGCTGACACCTCCCACGATTGGAGTTTTCGATATGTCCCATAGCGTTACCGATAGCACCGTCCTGCTGGGTCACGGCTCCGGCGGCCAGATGATGAAACGCATCATCGACGAGGTCTTTTTGGATGCCTTTGGGTCGCCCGAGCTGCTCGAGGGCAACGATGCCGGCGTCGCCGCGCTGCCCGCGAGCGGGCGCATCGCCATGTCGACCGACAGCTTTGTGGTCTCGCCGCAGTTCTTCCCCGGTGGCAACATCGGCCGCCTTGCCGTGTGCGGAACCGTCAACGACGTCGCGACCTCAGGCGCCAACGTGCGCTACCTGTCGTGCGGATTTATCCTCGAAGAGGGCTATCCCATGGATAAGCTCCGCCAGATTGTGCAGACGATGGCCGAGACGGCGCGTGAGGCGGGCGTGTCCATAATCACGGGCGACACCAAGGTGGTCGAGCGCGGCGGGGCCGACGGCGTCTATATCAATACCGCCGGCGTGGGCGAGGTGCCTGCGGGCGTGGCGCTCAGCGGCGCAAACTGTCAGCCCGGCGATGTCATCCTGGTCTCGGGTACACTGGGCGACCACGGCATCGCTATCATGAGCCAACGCGAGGGCCTAGCGTTTTCGAGCACGATCGAAAGCGACGCCGCACCGCTCAACCACCTGATTGCCGATGTGCTTGCCGCAGCACCCGACACACGCTGCTTTCGCGACCCCACGCGCGGTGGCTTGGCGTCCACACTCAACGAGTTTGCCCAGGCCAGCAATATTGCCATGGAGGTCGACGAGGATGCCGTGCCCGTGCGTCCCGACGTGCAGGCCGCCTGCGAGATGCTCGGCTACGATGTGCTGCAGGTGGCAAACGAGGGCAAGATGGTTGCCGTCGTGCCGGCCGAGCAAGCCGATGCCGCGCTGAGCGCCATGCGCGCCGCCCGCTACGGCGAGAATGCCGCCGTCATCGGTCGCGTGCTGCCGCTTGCCGAGGGCGCCCGTCCCGCCGTGCGCGTGCGCACCGGCTGGGGTTCGACCCGCATCCTCGACATGCTCGTAGGAGAGCAGCTGCCAAGAATTTGCTAACGACAAAGGCTCAGGGCTATTAAAGATATTCAGATTCCAAACATGCCCGGCACGCATGCCCAGTATCATGGGGTGCGTTTTACAACTCAAGCGGCAGGAGCACCCATGGCAGCAGCTTTTTCCCATGTGATCTTTGACCTGGACGGCACCATTCTCAACACGCTCGAGGACCTGGCGGCCGCCGGCAACCATACCTGTGAGGCGCACGGCTGGCCCACGTTTGCCGTTGACGAGTACCGCTACAAGGTGGGAAACGGCATGCTCAAGCTGGTTGAGCGCTTTATGCCCGCCGAGTACGCAGGCGACGGCCGCATGTTTGAGCAGACGCTTGCCGAGTTTAGGGCTTACTACGGCGAGCACAAGGAGGACCACACCGCCCCCTATGCCGGCACGATTGAGATGCTCGACCGCCTGCGCGCCGCGGGTGTGCAGCTTGCCGTGCTCACCAACAAGGACCACGTCTCGGCGGCTCCGCTTATCGAGAAGTATTTTGGTTCCGAACGCTTTGCGCTGGTGCAGGGCCGCGTCGATGCGTTTCCCCCCAAGCCCGAGGCGCCTGTTACGCTACATGTGATGGAGGAGCTGGGCGCCAATCCGGCAACCACGCTCTATGTGGGCGATTCCAATGTCGATATCCTGACCGGCCACAACGCCGGCCTTAAGAGCGCAGGCGTCAGCTGGGGCTTCCGCGGCCGCGCAGAGCTGGAAGCCGCCGGCGCCGACTACGTGGTGGACACCCAGGGCGAGCTCGCAGCGCTGATCCTGGGCGAGTAACGAGCGACACTGCTTAACGCAGCTGCGACAATTCTTCCGCGCGGAAAGCGCATCCCGTTTTGGAGCTCCGGAATGGGATGCGCTTTCCGTTTGAGGCGCATCAGGGAAACCGCATCCCGTTTCAGAGCAATATTCCGGGTCGCACTTTCCGCAACCCACCCCATCCGGAAAATGCGACCCACTATTCGGCCAAAAACCGGGTCACGGTTTCCCAAGCAATCGATGCAACGCTGGCACAAGGAGTGTCCCCAACTGCCGGCAGAAAAGGAACGTCCCCAGCTGCCGCCTTCCCAATGACCACCATGGCAACGCCGCAGGTAGAGAACGGACAGCGAAAACGCCCCTAAGCGAGCAAGGTGACGTGAAATGAAAGGGCGCTGACCTTCTGGTCGCGCCCTTGAAATTGAACGTCAGATTGCCGCTTAGGGGCGTTTGCAGCGTCGAGCAGTTACGGCGTTTGGTAAAACGCCGTAACGAACTACCGCGCAACGAACTAGCTCAGCATTGCATCCATCATCTCGGAGTTGACGGAGTCGTCGGCAGACCACTCACCGTCGTCGTTGCAGGTGTACTTGAAGATAACCGTGGTCTTCCTGGGCTCGGTGGCCTTGGTCACATCGACCATAACCTGACCGGCCATCTTGTACAGCTCGTCATCGGAAGGAACCGTGTCAAGCGCAGCGACCTTCTCCTGATACTGGGTGGAAAAGTCCTCGACGATCTTGTTCATGGACTTGCAGGTGATAGAGACCTCGGCGGTCGCGACGCCCTTGTCCTCGTCGACCGTCACGTCGCCGATCTTGTAGTCAAAGCCCTTGAGATAGGTCTTGGCATACTCCTTGGGATCGATACCCAGCTGCTCGAACTCGTCGCTCGAAGCCTCCTCCAGACCAGAGAGGAAGTCGTCGCCACCGTTCTTGACCTCGTCAAACTGCGTCGTAAGATCCTCGGTGATGAGCTCCTCAACCGAAGGACCTCCACAGCCGGAAAGCACGACCACACATGCAACCAAGACGGCCATGAGGGGCGCAAGCAGCAGCTTCTTTTTCATGTTGTTCCTCCCAATGAGCGGCACTGCGCTTCCCAGACGCGGCGCACGTTGTAATAAGTAAGCCCATACTATCCGCTTATGAACACCCTCGGCAACGCGAAGGCGCGGTCGGTTCGTTTTAGCGTCCGAACGGTTTGCAAGCCCGCCCAACGTGCAATAAAACGCTTTCCCGCGGTGCAATAAAAAAAGTGGCCGGAAAACCCGACCACCCTTGCACATCCTTTGGATGCCGCAGATTACTTGCGGACAACCTTAACGATGACGTCACCGGCGGCGACGGCAGACTCGGCCTCGACGGCGAGCTCGACATCGGCAAACTCGGCGGTGTTGGACACGGCCACGACGACGCAGTCCTTGTAACCGGCGGCAGCGATCTTGGCGCGGTCGATCTTGAGTATGGGCTGGCCGGCCTTCACGATGTCGTCAGCCTTGACGAAGCCCTCGAAGCCGTCGCCGTTCATGTTGACGGTATCGACGCCAACGTGCACCAGAACCTCGATGCCGCTATCGGACTGCAGGCCCACGGCGTGACCCATGGTGACGGTCACCTTGCCGTCGCAGGGAGCGTAGACCAGGTCGTCCTCGGGCCACACAGCGCAGCCCTTGCCCAGAACCTCGCCACCAAAGACGGGATCGGGCACGTCGGCCATCTTGATGACCTTGCCCTTGACGGGCGAGCACAGCACGTCGGCGCCAGCAGAAGCAGAGATGGAGGCCGGAGCAGCGGCAGCCGCGGGCTCAGCCTTCTTCTTGAACATGTCAAACAGACCCATACGTTTTCTCCTCTTGATTAAGCGCAACGTTGTGCGCATGCCTACGGTAATTATAGTGCCAAATGGTTCAAATGCTAAGGTGGGGACTCGAATCGCGAGCCCTTCCCGGTAGTGCTCGTGGAATGAGCGTCTCCTTTGCATCGCGGATCGATAAGCCGAGTATCGCCCGCGCACGGGACGGGCAGAAGCGGGCGCGCCAAACCCGGCACTTCTTTTCGCTCTCGAGTCCTGTCGCCGCCTTGTCCCTAACACTTCCTGACACCGACCGAAACGTGCCAAAATAAACCTGTCCTTTTTGGCAGGTTTGGCGAGTGTGGATTTTTGGACGCTTAACTAGCGAACGTGGATAATCTCCCACTTTGAGGCCGTCACCGAGCCAAAAACGGGAGATTATCCGCTCTCATTTTGGACAACCCCCCCTGTACCAAGCCGAGCTCCATGGTCAAGTAATAACGACTTCTCATCATTAGATTGTTTACATCAATTCTAATAACTATTTAATCATTAAACTCGTTATTAGAATTGATATGATTAGCCTAATAACGAGTTTCCGGCACTAAAGATATGGAGGGCGCGATGCAAATCGAGGAGAACGGCCAGGGAACGCTCCGCAATAATCTATCGGGGAAATTGGCTTACTATTCGTTTTTTCCAACGCCCTTGCAATCATTGAGGCAGCTAAACCTCACCGAGGAAACCTATCGCACGCTTTCCGCATGCTCACGAAAGCTTGGAGAGCTTGAAGGCATGCTCTACTTTGTTCCCAACGCCGACATGTATCTGACAATGTACGTGCGCAAAGAAGCACTCCTTTCTTCGCAAATTGAAGGAACCCAGTGCACGTTTGACGACCTACTTAGTCCATCGCAAACACAACTCCATCATAAAGATGTCGCAGACGTCGTGAATTACGTCCGTGCTGTCGACCGCGGCGTAGAACTGCTCAAAAAGATGCCCTTGTGCACGAGACTTCTTAGGCAAGTTCATGCGGTCCTGCTGGACGGAGTGCGCGGAACGGAGAAGAATCCAGGCGAGCTGCGCTCCTCACAAAACTGGATTGGCCCCTCAGGCTGCACCATTGCAACCGCATCGTTTGTCCCTCCAAACATTGAAGATTTGAGTAACACGCTCCAGGACCTCGAACGCTTTATCAATGAGCCTCAAGTCGAAATGGATCCGATTGTGCGGGCGGCGCTCGTCCATTACCAATTTGAAACTGCCCATCCATTCCTAGACGGAAACGGTCGCCTGGGCAGGCTTCTCATTACACTTATGCTCATCAATGATGGCGTTCTTCATTCTTGCTTGTTCTATCCATCGTTCCAGTTCAAGAAAAATCGAAGCGAGTACTACCGGCAACTCACATCCGTAAGGGAGAGAGGCACTTACGAGGAATGGATAGAGTTTTTCTGCAACAGTCTTCTCGAGAGTGCGAAGGACTCGGTAGGGTCTTTAAAAAACCTTGTTGACCTCCATAACCGTTCCACAGCAACCATTACCGAAAATCTCGGAAGGACCGCTGCAAACGGGCAAAGGCTGTTGGGCATTCTTGAAGAGCACCCCATCGTCGACACCGCATTCATCGCTGCCCAACTCGATATCGGCAGGAGTACCGCGAGCTCGCTTGTCAAATCATTTGAAGAATTGGGTATCCTCCGTCCGCTCGACGAGTCAAGACAGAGATACCGGCAGTACGGGTATGAAGAGTATCTTTCGATTCTCAGGGAAGACGCCGAGCCGATTAGATAGGCATCGCAGCCCAGGCAAATTAAAGCGAGCGTGGATAATCTCCCACTTTGAGCCCGCACACAGGCCAAAACCGGGAGATTATCCACGCTCATTTCTGACTAGTCATTTAAGAACGTCCCCAATGACTACTCCGGCATCGCCGATGTTTCGGCAACGACAGCGAACGGGCCGCATTCGGAGCAAGACGACGCCGCAGGTAGAGAACGGACAGCGAGTGGGTCGCATTTGAGACAAGGTGACGTGAAACGAAAGGGCGCTGACCTTCTGGTCGCGCCCTTGAAGTTGAACGTCAGATTGTCCAAATGCGGCCCGCGCAGCGTCGACCGGTTACGGCGTTTGGTAAAACGCCGTAACTACTCCTGAGCTCCGTACTGCTCGTAGTAGGCGTCGATGGCGGTCTTGAGCTCGTCATCGATGACGACCTTGCCGTCGATCTCGTGGTTATAGAGGGTCTCGACGACCTCGGCCATGGAGACGATGCTCGCGACGGGGAAACCGTACTTGGCCTCGATCTCCTTCTGGGCGGTGGTCACGCCACCCTTGCCGACCTCCATGCGGTTGAGGGACACGATCAGGCCCTTAATCTCGACATCGGCAGCAGCCTTGACCTTGGGATAGGTCTCGTCGATGGACTTGCCGCTGGTGGTAACGTCCTCGACCATGACCACGCGGTCGCCGTCCTGGGGCTCATAGCCCAGCAGGTTACCCTTGTCGGCGCCGTGGTCCTTGGCCTCCTTGCGGTCGCAGCAGTACTTGACCTCCTTGCCGTACAGCTCATGGTAGGCAATGGCGGTCACGACGGCCAGCGGAATACCCTTGTAGGCCGGTCCAAACAGCACGTCAAAGTCGTCGCCAAAGTTATCGTGGATGGCCTGGGCGTAATACTCGCCCAGCTTCTTGAGCTGATAGCCCGTCACGTAAGCGCCGGCGTTCATAAAGAACGGGGACTGACGGCCGCTCTTGAGCGTAAAGCTGCCGAACTTAAGGACGTCGGACTCGACCATAAACTTGATGAACTCTTGCTTGTAAGCCTCCATGCGGGCTCCTCTCGTAATCGCGTACGTGCCTTCCAGTTTAGCGCAGGCGAAGCGTAGATGCGGGCGCGCTTTGGGGCCACGGCATTCTGTAAAGGCTTTGTCAGGGGGAATGGTTTTCCGAACAATGGGGTTGACATGTCAAACCCCCTCATCAAGAATACGGGCGGATTAAAAAGGGGTACAAGATACCCAAAGCGCGCTGCGCTCAGCCTTTAGGAGGTGTGCCATGGAAGGCAGTCCTAGTCGAAAAACCTGC
The DNA here is from genome assembly GCA_902468085.1 of uncultured Collinsella sp. Taxonomy (GTDB): domain Bacteria; phylum Actinomycetota; class Coriobacteriia; order Coriobacteriales; family Coriobacteriaceae; genus Collinsella. The sequence continues at coordinate 18,362 of CABQXN010000016.1, read as the reverse complement.
ATGTCGCCCTCGGCACGCCGCGAGGACTCCGCACACGCATAAACGCCACCGGCAGATCGCCAAAACCACCACAAAGGCGCGCTGCACCCTTTGTGGGCTCAAGAGCTTGACGTGAGCGACATCTAGGTTTTTTGATGCAAATACGACACGTACGCTAACTCCCCTCAACAAGGAGGACCCTATGCTGATGCTCAAAACCGTCACGGTACTCGAAGCCATCTCCAAGCGCCGCCGCACGGCGCGCCCTGCCGCTCATACCGGTCTGTCCAAGAACACCATATTCGCCGCCACCCATAGTGCCGAGGACGCCCTCGTACTGCTTGACGCCACGGCAAACGGCCTCACCGTCGAGCAGGCAACTGAGCGCCTGAACGCCGTCGGCCCCAACACCATCGAGGCAACGACCAAAACGCTCGCCCGCCGCATCGCTGACGCGTTCATCGATCCCTTCGCCGGCATCCTCGCCGCGCTCGCACTGGTCTCGCTCTACATCGACGTGCTCGCCGTGCCCGAACCGCAGCGCGACCCCTCCACGGTCATCGTCATCGGCACCATGCTGCTGGTATCGGGCGGCATGAAGTTTATCCAGGAAGCCCGCAGCGGCAATGCGGCAGAGGCCCTCAAGGACCTGGTCTCCAACACTTGCACCGCCCTGCGCGACGGCGGGCGCATCGAGATCCCCTTCGACGAGCTCGTCCCCGGCGATGTAATCCGCCTCTCTGCCGGCGATATGGTGCCGGCAGATGCCCGCATCATCACCGCGCGCGACCTGTTTGTGATCGAGTCCGCACTCACCGGCGAGAGCGAGGCCGTCGAGAAGACCACCGCCGCCACCGTCGTCGAGGGCGCCGACGGCTCCGCACTACCACTCTCTGCCTGCAAGAACATCGTCTTTACCGGCACCTCCGTGCAAAACGGCGCCGCCATGGCGCTTGTCGTTGCCACAGGCTCGGACACCTACCTGGGCGGCATCGCCAAGATGCTCAACGGGCGCGGCGAAAAGAGCGCGTTTGACCGCGGCGTCTCGAGCGTCTCCATGTTGCTCGTACGCCTGATGCTCGTTATGGCGCCGGCCGTCTTTGCCATCAACGCCGCCACCAAGGGCAACGTCATCGACGCGCTGCTGTTCGCCACGAGCGTGGCCGTGGGCATCACGCCGCAGATGCTTCCCGTCATCGTGACCACGAGCCTGTCGCAGGGCGCCAAGGACCTCGCCCGTCGCCAGGTTATCGTCAAGGAGCTGCCGGCGATTCAAAACCTCGGAGCGATGGACGTCCTGTGCTGCGACAAGACCGGCACCCTCACCGAAGACCGCATCGTGCTCGAGCGCTACCTCAACACCGATGGCAACGAGGACGCGCGCGTGCTGCGCCATGCGTTTTTGAACAGCTTCTTCCAGACCGGCCTCAAAAATCTTATCGACCTGGCCGTAATCGACCGTGCCGATGTGACGCCCTCGACCGTCGTGCCCGATTCTATGCTGGGCCAGAGTCTGCGCGACCGCTACACCAAGGTCGACGAGGTTCCCTTCGATTTCTCGCGCCGTCGCCTGAGCGTAGTTGTCGCCGACGCCCAAGGCAAAACCCAGATGGTTACCAAGGGCGCCGCCGAGGAAATGCTCGAGATCTGCTCCTTTGTCGAGATCGATGGCATCGCTCAGCCGCTCACCGACGAGAAGCTCGCCCAGATTCGCAAGCAGATCGCCGGACTTAACGCCGAGGGCCTACGCGTAATTGCCGTGGCGCAGAAGACCAATCCGCGCTGCGTGGGCGAGTTTGGCATCGCCGACGAGTGCGACATGGTGCTGATGGGCTTTTTGGCCTTCCTCGATCCGCCCAAAGCAAGTGCCGCGGGCGCCGTCGCCACCCTCGAGGCCAAGGGCGTGGCGGTCAAGGTCCTAACCGGCGACAACGACCGCGTCGCCGCCACCGTCTGCGAGCAGATTGGTATCGATGCGAGCAACGTCTTGCTCGGCTCCGAGATCGATACGCTCGATGACGCCGAACTTGCCGAGCGCGCCGAGAAAACCCACCTCTTCGCCAAGCTCTCGCCGCTGCAGAAGGCGCGCCTGGTACGTGTCATGCGCGAGATGCTCGACCGCACCGTGGGCTTTATGGGCGACGGCATCAACGACGCCGCCGCCATGCGTGCGAGCGATTGCGGCATCTCGGTCGATTCGGCCGTCGATATTGCCAAGGAATCCGCCGATATCATCTTGCTTCAGAAGGACCTGGGCGTGCTCGAGCGCGGCATCATCGAAGGCCGCCGCACTTACGGCAACCTGCTCAAGTACCTCAAGACCACGGTGAGCTCCAACTTTGGCAACGTGCTGTCCGTGACCGTCGCGAGCCTGTTCTTGCCGTTTTTGCCCATGAGCGCCCTGCAGCTGGTACTGCTGTCGCTGGTCTACGAGATCGTGTGCATCGCACTGCCGTGGGACACCGTCGATGACGCCTGGACTGCCCGCCCGCGTGCCTGGGACGCCGCGTCCATCAAGGGCTTTATGCTCGAGCTGGGCCCCGTGAGCTCGCTGTTTGACATCGTGACCTTCGCCGCGCTCTTCTTTGTCGTGTGCCCCGCCGCCGTGGACGCAAGCTGGTCCGAGCTTGCCGCCGCGGGCGACGTCGCGGGTATGGCGACCTTTGCTGCGCTCTTCCAGAGCGGCTGGTTTGTCGAGTCCATGTGGTCGCAGACACTCGTGGTCCACATGTTGCGCTCCCCGCATCTGCCGAGCCCGCGCGACCACGCCGCGCCCGCATTGTGCGTTCTTACCGTGCTGGGCCTGGCGCTCGTCACCTGGCTGCCGGCAAGCCCCATCGCCGATGCGCTCGGCCTCATGCCGCTGCCCACGAGCTTTTTTGGGCTGCTCATTGGCATCGTTACCGCCTATATCGCGCTCACCCAGCTGGCAAAGCGCCGCTACATTGCCCGCCACGGCGAGCTGCTGTGACGCGCGACCCATCAAGCGGTCAAAAAGTCCCGCCTCAAATTAAACCGCCCCCATTTCCTGTGTTAAGGAAATGGGGACGCTTTACGCCGGCCTTTATCTTTTTCGACAGCCTCGTTTGGCTCGCGCTACACCAGACGCATGGCCTCCTGGACAGCACCGTAAAGGTTGGCGTCGTTGCCGAGCTCGGCCGCCTTTATCTGCGGCACAGGAATGCCGGCAAGGGTCCCTTTGTAACTCGCGAGGGCCAGCGGCATCTGCGCACGCAGGGCATCGACGAGCTCGGGATGGCACGAGATACCGCCTGCGATCACAAAGACCTCGGGGTCGAGCACGGCCTGCAGGTTGATGAGCTGTCCGTCAAAGGCACGAGCGTAGCGGTCGAGCGCGCGCTGCGCCGCCTTGTCGCCATCCGCAATCCATTCAAAGACGCGGCGGCCGTCCACCGGAGAATCCGCAGGCAGGCCCTTCTCGGCAACGACAGCATCGCGGAGCGCACGCCAACCGCCCGAATCGGCAAAGGAGTTTCCCATGTTCGCAGCAGTCGTGACATCGTTGCGCAAGAAGCTGAACTCGCCTGCAAAGCAGTGCGCGCCGCGCAGGACCTTGCCGTCGATGACGATACCGCCGCCGATGCCCGTGCCGATAGCGAGCACCACGCCAAAACGCGTCCCGCGCAGGGCACCGGCCGCATACTCACCGAGCGCACAGCACTTACCGTCGTTATTGACGGCAACCGGCACCCCCAGCGCCTCGCACATGAGCTTTCCCAGCGGGCAGCCGTCCATAAACGTGAGCGCACCGCCGCGATGGATCGTCCCCGTGACGTCTCCCTCGTAGAGACTACTCATTTAAGTACGTCCCCAATGACTAGTCAAAAATGGGCCATGTGTCCCAGTTGTGGAGACTCGTTGAGCCGTCTGGGTATCGTGAAAGATCGCGCACTCCCCCATCATCAAAAGTGACACACGCTACCTGTTGATGGGAGGCAGCCATGGGCTTCTTTGACAAGATGTTCGAGAAGAAAGAGTGCGCGATTTGCGGTACCGAGCTGGGACTTTTGGGGAAGACCAAGATCAACGAAGGCTACCTGTGCAAAGAGTGCGTCGGCAAGCTCTCCCCCTTCTTTGGCGGCTATCGTTCCAGCACCGCGGACGATATCCGCGAGCAACTCGCCTACCGCGAGGCCAATGCCGAGCGCCTGGCCTCGTTCAACCCCACGCGCACGCTCTCTGCCGGGCGCACCAACATCATGCTCGACGAAGACGCGGGCCTGCTGATCATTACCTCGCAGAGCCGCTGGCGCGACGCCAATCCCGACATCATCGAGTTCTCGCAGGTACTCGGCTGCGATATGGATATCGACGAGCATCGCACCGAGATTTATCGCGAGACCAAGGACGGCGAGCGCGAGAGCTACAACCCGCCGCGCTACGACCTGGATTACGACTTTAATCTGACCATCCACGTCAACACGCCGTACTTTACCGAGATCAACCTGCGCGTGAACGACTCCACCATCGATCAGCGCGGTTCCATCGAATACCGCGAGGCCAAGCGCCAGGCAACCGAGGTCCGCGACGCGCTGGTGCAGCTGCGCCAGGAGACGCGCGACAGCGTCGTGGCCGCCAAGGCCCCCAAGACCGCGGTCACCTGCCCCTTCTGCGGTGCAACCACCATTCCCGATGCCAGTGGGCGCTGCGAATACTGCGGCGGCGCCATCGGCGCATAGCCTCCGGCACGGAAAGGACCGATCATGGCCTTCGAGAGTGTCAACTATCAGTGCCCCGCGTGTGGCGGCCCCCTTCACTTTGCCAGTGCCGAGCAGAAGCTCGTCTGCGACTACTGCGATTCGCGTTTTGAAGTCGAAGAAGTCGAGGCTCTCTATCGCGAGCGCCAGGACAAGGCAGATGCCAAAGCCGATGCCGCAGCCGCGGTCCCCAAGCCTGCTGTCGACGATGCCGTGCAGGAGCTGGCCCAAAACGCCGGTTACATCTGCTCGTCGTGCGGTGCCGAACTGATCTCGGACGGCACCGTCGCCGTCACCACCTGTCCGTACTGCGGCAACCCCGCCGTGGCACCCGGCCAGCTCTCGGGCGACTTCTCACCCGACCTGGTGATTCCGTTTAAGCTCGGTCGCGACGACGTCACGGCCGCACTCAAGGAACACTACAAGGGCAAGATCTTGCTGCCCAAGAGCTTTGTCACCGGCAACCATATCGACGAAGTCCAAGGCGTTTACGTGCCGTTTTGGCTTTACGGCGCCCGCGTGGACGGCGAAGTGTGCTTTGATGCGACCAACGAGACCGTGACTGAGGAATCCGATCGCACCGTCACGACCACCGACCACTACGACGCCTACCGTAAAGGCAATATCTCGTTTGAGCGCGTGCCCGTCGACGGATCGTCCAAGATGCCCGACGGCCACATGGACGCCATCGAGCCGTTTGACTACGACGCGCTGCGCCCGTTTTCGGTCGCGTATATGCCCGGCTACATCGCCAACCGCTACGACGAGGATTGCGAAACCTGCAAGGCGCGTGCCGAGCGCCGCATGGAGGAGAGCACGATCTCGGCCCTGCGCGAGACCGTCGTCGACGAATATGACGATGCCACGGTCGAAAGCAAGCAGCTCGACTACACCTGGGAAGACAGCGACTACGCCCTGTTTCCCGTGTGGATGCTTTCCACCTCGTGGAACGGCAAGAGTTATCTGTTTGCCATGAACGGCCAGACCGGTCGCATGGTCGGCGAGCTCCCCTGCTCCAAGCCCAAGCTCGCCATCGCCTCGGTGCTGTTCTTTGTGATCGGGTTTGTCCTCTCCCAGATTCTCTTTATGGGCGAGAACGCCTTCAATCCGGACTACCTCACCTTTGATATCGAGGGCGTCCTCATCAACATCGTCGCGCCGCTGATCATCGTGGTCATCGCAGACGTGCTGCTCGTGGGCCAGCTCAAGACGGCCAACGAGGCCACCCACGCCGATTGCTACTGCGGAGACCTCAACCTGACCGAGAAGCACGACACCTTCAGCCATACCGAGACCTCGGTCGTCATGAAGGACAACAAGGACGATTAACCATTCTGACCAATACCACCCGGCCTTTGACGAGAAAGGAAGATCACCATGGGACTCTTGAAAGCTGGATTGGGAGCTGCCGGCGGCGTCATGGCCGATCAGTGGAAGGAATTTATCTACTGCGAATCGATGCCTGCTGACGTCTTGGCCTGCAAGGGCAGCAAACGTACCGGTGGCCGCAGCTCCAACACGCGCGGCGAGGACAACGTCATCTCCAACGGCTCGGTCATCGCCGTCAACGACGGCCAGGGCATGCTCGTGGTGCAAAACGGCAAGATCATCGAAGTCGCGCTGGAGCCTGGCGAGTTTGTCTTTGACACCGGCAGCGAGCCGAGCGTCTTTAGCGGCAACCTGGGCGACTCCATCAAGGAGACGTTCGCCAATATCGGCAGCCGCTTTACCTTTGGCGGCGACGCGGGCAAAGACCAGCGTGTCTACTTCATCAACACCAAGGAAATCATCGGCAACAAGTACGGCACCGCCTCGCCTGTGCCCTTCCGCGTGGTCGATAACAACATTGGCCTGGACGTCGACATCTCCGTGCGCTGCAACGGCGAGTATTCGTACCGCATCACCAACCCGCTGCTGTTCTACACCAACGTATGCGGCAACGTGACCGATAGCTACACGCGCGACAAGATCGACAGCCAGCTTAAATCCGAGCTGCTCACCGCTCTGCAGCCCGCCTTTGCCAAGATCTCGGAGATGGGCATCCGCTACAGTGCCATCCCCGGCCACACCACCGAGCTCGCCCGCGCGCTCAACGAGGTCCTCTCGGCCGACTGGCGCGACCTGCGCGGCGTCGAGATCGTGAGCTTTGGCGTCAACTCCATCGCCGCCTCGCAAGAGGACGAGCAGATGATCAAGGACCTGCAGAAGGCCGCGGTCATGCGCGATCCCACCATGGCAGCCGCCAACATCGCCAGCGCTCAGAGCGATGCGATGCGCGCAGCAGCCGCCAACCCCAACGGCGCGATGGCCGGCTTTATGGGCATGGGCATGGCAGGCGGCATGGGCGGCATGAACGCCAGCCAGCTGTTCGCCGCCGGCCAGGCACAGCAGCAGGCTGCCCCACAGCCGGCTCCGACACCCGCCCCCGCACCGGCTCCCGCCGCTGCCCCTGCGGCCGGCACGTGGACCTGCAGTTGCGGTGCCACCAACACCGGCAAGTTCTGCCCCGAGTGCGGCAGTCCCGCACCCGCCCCGGCACCGACCAAGTGGTTCTGCCCCAACTGCGGTAGCGAAAACGGCGGCAAGTTCTGCAGCAACTGCGGAACACCCAGGCCCTAGCCCCTCTACCTGGTAATTGGCGGGGAGGTCCGCCACCCCCGCATTTGCTTCTATGGGTTTCGTTCGATAAAGGAGGACACCATGAAGACAACGTTCAAAAAGTCCGTACTCGCATTCCTGACATGCGTCCTGGCGCTCGCCTTTGCCCTGACGGGCTGCAGCGGCGGCGGCAAAGACCCCAAGGCCAACTTCGTCGGCAGCTGGCAGTACTCGGGTGGAACCTTGGACGGCGAAGAGCTCACCGATGAGTACATGGATATGCTCAAGGAGTGGGGCCTCAACTGTATCCTGATCCTCGACGAAGACGGCACGGGCGTCCTCGACATGTTCCTTGAGGTCGCCGACCTGAAATGGGAGGCCAAGGACGCCACCACCGTAACGATTACCGCCGAAGATGAGTCGCACGACCTGAAGCTCAAGGACGACAAGCTCGTCCTCGAGGTGGAAGGCGACAAGCTTATCTTTACGAAGTCCGACAAGGATCTGTCCGGTACGGTAAAGAAGGATCGCGAGAACGCCGAGAAGGAAGAGGAGATCGATGAGGCCGTCGAAGACGACGATGTCCAGAGCGTCGAAATCTCCCCCGCCGTCACCGTCGCCGATGACGACCTGTGCACCATCACCATCACCGAGAAGTTCAAGGACGACTGGGGCGACATCGGCTTTGTCGTTAACATCACCAACAAGAGCGACAAGGACCTGACCTTCTACGCTCCCTCCGGCAAGACCAATGTCAACGGCACCATGAAGGACCCCTGGTTCTCGGCTCACCTGATGCCCGGCACCAACGCCACCGAGGAATTCACGTTCTCGAACGGCGAGCTTGGCAGCCTTGACGACCTGGTCAACACGACCATCGGCATCGACGCCTATCTGACCGATTCCTACGAGGACGTCGCCTCCTACAGCGCAACCATCGCGTAGCGGCATGTAACATCAGCCGCGGATTGGCGGACACATCCGCGCACACCAGACGGGGCCGCAGGAGTTAATCCTGCGGCCCCGCCGTTTTTATGCCGATGCGTAACGAGCGCTAGCGCTCCATATTGGGAACGATGCTGCCCTCCGTTACCGCGTGCACGGCAAGACGCATGATGTTGTCGTAGCCGGTCTTGCTCAGGATCTCCGAGATGCGACGCTTGATGGTGCCCTCGCTCATAAACAGCTCGGCCGCGATCTCGCGACGGCTTTTGCCCTCGCAGGCAAGGCGCAGGATCGACAGCTCGACATCGTCGAGGGCCGCCGTGCCCGAGAAAATGCTCTCGGGCGGCTTGGGAAACGTGCAATAGCCCGCCAGCGTTGAGCGCATCACGGCGAACAGCTCGTCGATACCGACGTTCTTGTACACAAAGCTATCGACGCCCGCCTCGCGGGCCTGATCGACAAAGGTGATCTCGGGCATGCCGGTCATGATAATGATGCGGCACTCGGGCAGTTGCTCCTTGATGCGCGCCGCCGCCACGATGCCGTTGGAATCATGCTCGGTGCAGACGTCCATCAGTATCATGTCCGGGCGCTCCTTGAGCGCGACACCCAAGGCCTCGGAGGCATCGGCGATGGCGGAAACAACGGTCATATCGGGCTGATCGCCAACGGAGCGCGCCAGGCTCTCGCGCAGAATGGCCTGGTCTTCGACTATAAGGACGCGAATCATGAGCTTCTCCTCCGAACAGCAGCGTTGGGCGTAAGCGGAATGGATACCGTAAGCGTAAAGGGTGGGGCGGCGTGGACCTCTAGGCTGCCACCCAGATCTTGCGCGACATGCCTCATACCTGGGATACCCGTTCCCTCGCGATACGATACGGGGGCCGGGGACCCGTCGTTAGAAATCGTCATGCGCGCGACGGCGCCAGCATCCGTCCCCTCCTGCCACAGACGCACGTGGACCCGATGCGCCTGCGCATGCTTGGTGGCATTGGTCGAGGCCTCGCGGATAATCTGCAAAAATGCGGCGGCGACACGCGCGTCCTCGGGCAGCGCGCCCTCAACATCGATCTGCACACTCACCAGGCCAAAAGCATGGACGATATCGCCCAGCTGCTCTGCAGGCTCGCTGGCACCGCCACTGCGCAAGTCGTCGGAGATTGAGCGCAGCAACGGGTCAATCTGCTCGAGCGACTCATCGTCCAGACGCCCCTCCTCCAAATAGCGATGAAGAATGGACAGGCGCTGCCCGATCACATCGTGAACGCGGGCGCGCATACGTAGGTAGGCAGCATTGTCGGCGACCTTTTTAACTTCTTCGATCTGGGCCTGGAGCTCTTGACCCGCAAGCTCAAGCAGGTGGTTGGCTTGCGCCAAGCGGTCATGAGCATGCGCGTACTCTGTCACATCAAGACCGATAATGCGCTCGAACGAACGGCCCGAAACCATAACACGATCGCACACAAATAGGCGAATCTCGGCGGGAGAGACCTCGACCACCGCACGCGCCTCACCAAAGCGGTCCAGATTAATCCGCACACGGTTCCTGCTGCTTTCGGGCATTTGCATGCTAAGTTTGCGCAGGTCGTTCCATGTGCTGCTCATGTCGCGCAGATCGGTTGGCATATGAAGTTCCACCAGGTTTTTGCGCATGCAGCGGTTCATGAGCAGCGGACGGCCCCTCGGGTCTAAATACAGGATGCCCACGGGAATCACGTTGATGGTTTCAATCGTCGAGAATGCGGTGATATCCTCCTGGCGGTTACGGACGTCCATCAAGAGCGCCGCGATGGAACGGAACAGGAAGAACGCTCCCTCTGCGATAAGGACAACGGTCCACGCCGAGCCCATGGCAAAAACCACCGGCGGTGTAACGGCGACAACAAGCAGCAGCTCGACTAGCATGACGGGGCGACGATAGTGCACCATAAGCACCACGCCACAGGCAAAGATCGCGGCATTGAGCCACAACGCTCCGCCCATTGCCCTGGCGCAAACGTCAAGCGGCGCCACCAGATACGAGCCAGACGACGCGAATAAGATGAGCGCCGAAATCATCAGGTGAAGCACAAGGCTCGCCTCGTAGGCGCAAATCACCTTACGGTTATAGGACGAGCGGCGCGATGCGATGAGCGGGACGTGGATCGTCTGCAGACACGCAGCCAGGGCAAAGACAACATCGAGCGCAACAATTTGGGGAAGGATGAGCGAAATCTGCATCGTCACTCACCCGCCCTCGGCATCAAGACGATCATGCGCAGCTGGCCGGGCTCGCCCTCAAAGCGGTATGCCACGTTACGCCCTTGCAGAGCGCTTTCGAGTTCTTGCGCGGCGGGCGTCTGCGAAAGATCTTCATCATCGTTGGAAAAAAGCGTGGCACGCAGCTCGACACTGCATCGGTCATGGTCGCCCAAGTGATACATAAGCGCCGGATGGTCGGTGGTGTAGGCAAAAAACGCAAAGTCGTACACGCAGTCGTACAGGGCGCTTACCGTACTGGCGTGCAACGGGCGCCGTATGGCGATAATCGAGGCGCAATCGATATCGATGGTGCGCAGGTCGCTTGCGAGCTCGTTGGCAATGAGCTGAATGCGGTCGCGATCAAAACCGCTCTCCCCGTGCTGTGCCAACGTGAGCGACCCCTTGCGCTTGCAATAGGCGACGAGCATCTTGGCGCGCTGCAGCATGCGGTAACGCTCGTGCGAAGACGATTCATCGGTCAACGGCGGTAGCGAGCTCAGCAGGTCGTACATCCCTTCGAGCGCGCGGGCAAGCGCCTGGTCCACGTCTTGGACCAGCAAGGTCTCGGCCTCTTGGTCTGCCAGGTGCGTCTTAAGGTCGTAGTCGGCGGCGAGCAGCTCGTTTTGACGCTGCAGCTCCATGCGACGATGTGCCAGTTCACGGTTAAGCTCGTTGAGATCCGACACGTCTTGGGCAAGCAGGGCCGATCCGCCCAGCAGTGGAAAGGCACGGTACATCACATCGGGATCGGACGCCACGGCAAAGGCATGGGCGCGGCCGTGCGCCTGGGTCCGCAACTCCTCGCGCACGCCTACCGGCATTGGCTTTGACACTGGCGTGGCATAGACTTCCTGCAGGTCGCGCGTTAGAACTTTGAGGTCAAGCGGCAAGGTGTCGAAAATGCCGGCGATGTCGTGATACGACGGAATGACACCGCAATCGAGACAGATTTCCATCGCCGCCACGCACAAGACGCAATAGACGAGCGAGAAGTTGAGCCTCCATGCCCAGGGCACACGCAACGCATATGAGATGGCAAAGAACGCGCCGCCCAGCAGCACGAGCGCCGCCGTGCCCGAGAAACGTTGGATGCGAAAGGACGAGGACCGGCCCACCAGGATAAAAAAGGCCACAAAGTTAAAGGCCGTCCACACGAGGACGGCGAAATAACCCCAGCCGTACGTGTAATCGTTGCTCCAGGTGTCGCTTGTACGGTCAAAGTGGAAGACCTGCTGGTGAAAATCGTTGGTGAGCACAAATCCGATAAGCAGGATAGCCATAATCCACAGCGCAGCGCAGTAGCGGCGACCCAGGCGGTGTTGCTCCAGACCCGCAAGGCGCAGACCACACAACTGGTAGAGCAGCGGAATGAGCGTCATGGGCACGTAGTACAGGTACCACAGCACGGTGGCATAGAACGGCGTGAACGACTTGTACTTGAGAATGACTTCGATCATCCACAGGGCGCAGATGGTGGCGATGGCAACAAGACGGCGGCGCAACACATAGTCCAAACAGCGCAGATAGACCGATACGCCCCAGATCGAAAATGCAATTGCGGCAACAAGCAACGGCAGAGAGCTCGAATGGACGAGCGCATCCACGACCTCTTCGGACACCTCGCTATAGGCGGGCACGGCGTTAGAAAGTTTGGGTCGAAGGCGAACAGCGCCGGCAAGACTGCCAAAAGCATGAGGAACATCGCGGTGATGACACCGGCGATAGCAAAGACGCGGTGGCGGTACACCTGATGTGTTATGCCAACAAGGAATCGCGGCATGGCGAAGAGCCTGCCGCCCCTGGGATCCGCCACGGGTGCGGATCGGGCGGCCGCGTTGCCGATATGTCGCTCGCGGGTACCCATAGTGCTTTTAGTGTACCGACAGATGGGTCGAAAAAGCGGGCCGCATGTCCCAAAATCCGCAGACGGGCAAGGCGCCCGGCAGCCTCCCCCGTCTGGCACTTCCCGATATCTGCCCGCCCCAAACCACCGCAAAGGAGACAGGCACCTTTGTGGTGGTTTGGGGCGATGCGCTAGTCCACGGTGATGTCGAGATTTTTGCCGATGAGGCCTACGTAGCCGCCTTCGGCTGCCTTGGGGCTGTCGGCGTGGCAGAGGACCCACTTGTCGGCCTTCCAGTAGCAGTAGCTGTCGCCGGCAGCAGGCATATCGGCCGCGACCTCGGGGCGCGGGCCGTTGGTGCCGGCGGGCAGCGCCACCATCACCTGGAAGCCACCGTCGTCGACCATGCACGGCGTGTAGTGGAGCGTGGTGTTGAAAACCTCGACAACCTTGCCCGCCGGCACGCGGAACGCCTTGACGCACGCGGTGTCGAGCTTGCCGTCCTCGATCTCCCAGCGATGCGCCACGAGCAGGATAAAATCGCGTGCACCCAGGTTGAACTCGCTGGCGCGGTGATACTCCAGGCAGTTGAGCTGCGTGTTGTGGCCGTTGCACCAGCCGAGCTGGAAGGGACGGCCGCCAAACATGAGAAAGCCCAGTTTATCGGCATCTTTGACGCCCTCGAGCTCCGGCGCGCTTGCTACGTACTTGCTGCCCTCGGGAATGGGCGTGGCTGAGAGCGCCTCGAGCACGGGCGACGTGAGCTCGGACGGAACGTCATCCCAAACGTTGCCATAGGATTTGAACTCGGGATCGTTGACAGAGTAGATATGCATGTTCACTCCTGTTCGTAAATGTGACTATACGAACATTCTAGAACAAACATGAGCGATTTTGAACGCTCGTCCCGACCAATCAGCAAAAAGGCGCCCCCGCACAAGCGAAGGCGCCCAATGCGCGCGTTTTGGGCGATAAAGCCCTTACGCCTGCTGATAGTGCAGGTGTTTCTCGTCGATATCGGCCAGGTCGCGGTCGAGGTAACGGCGCGCGAGCCAGTTAGCCATGGGAAGGTTCTGGTCCAGGTAGTTGCCGCACTCATCGGGAGCGGCACCGGGGACATCACCCTCAAAGTCGGCGACAAACTCGAACAGCTCACGCACGAGCGGCAGGATCTCCTCGCTCGTCACCTCGCCAAATACGACGAGGTAAAAGCCCGTGCGGCAGCCCATGGGGCCAAAGTAGACAATGCGGCTCGACCACTCGGCATGATTGCGAAGGAACGTCGCGCCCAGGTGCTCAATGGTGTGGCACTCGGCGGTGTTCATGACCGGCTCCTTGTTGGGCGTGGTCAGACGCAGGTCAAACGTGGTGACGGCAGCACCGGTCGCCTGATCGCGGTCGATGCGGCTCACATACACGCCGGGCTCAAGCAGCAGATGGTCAACGGAAAAACTCGCGATGCGCTCCATGGCAGATCCTCTCGGTAGTCAATTTGGGACGGGCCCTTTTAGCTGGTTCGAATGGTCGCACCAATCATAACAGTCAAAAAAGCCCCGTCCCAAAAAGACAACTTAGCCAAGGACACGGGCCATACGCGTCTTGAACTCGGACAGGAAGCGCGGAGCATCCACGGTCAGTGCCACAAGCGTGCTCTTGTCCGGATCGGACAGGCGGCGCTCATCGCAGATGGTGCGACCGCGGTACTCGCCCAGCAGATCAACACGCAGGTTGCAGCCGAGCGCACCTACGAGCGTGGGGTCGATCGCCACGGCAACGGCCAGCGGATCGTGCAGCGCACAACCACCCAGGTAGGGTGCGTTCATCTCGTACGAGCCAATGTAGTGCTCGACCATGCTCGCAAATGCACAGCCCGCCATGGTGCCCGAGCCCGTCCAGCCGGCAATGTCGCGGCGTGTGAGCACCACGCGATGCGTCACGTCCAGACCCACCATGGTGAGCTTACGGCCCGAGCGCAGCACCGCGTCGGCTGCCTCGGGGTCGCTCGCCATGTTGGCCTCGGCGCCCGCGCTCACGTTGCCGGGCACGGTAAGGGCGCCGCCCATCACGACCACGCGGCCGATGGACATCATCGCCGCCGCATCGCGCTCCAGGGCGAGCGCCAGGTTGGAGAGCGGGCCAGTCGCTACGTAGACCAGATCGGGACCATAGGTGCGCGCGGCATCGATCAGATAATCGACCGCAGCGTTGCCGTCGGCCGAGGTCGCCCCCACCGGCTCGTAGGGCGACGCGGGCACGCTCGCGCCGCCGATGCCGTTCTTGCCGTGAATAAGCGCGGTGGACGCCGGCGGCGTATAGGGCTCAGTCGCTTGCAGAGGACGGTCGGCACCCAGGTACACCGGAACCTCGGGGCGACCCAGCAGATCGAGCACCGCCAGGCAGTTGTGCGCCGATTGCTCGACGTGCACGTTGCCAAAGCACGTGGTGATGCCCACGAGCTCCACCTCGGGGCTCGCGATGGCATAGGCCAGCGCCATCGCATCGTCCACACCCATATCCAGATCAAGGATCAGCTTCTTGATTGCCATTGTTCTACTCCGCTTCTCCGTCTACATCCAAACCGTCTAAACCAAACTTGTGCTCGACTTCCGCACGCGTGGGAATTGATTGCTGAGCGCCCAGGCGCGACACCGTCACCGCCGAAGCGCGAGCACCCGCGACCATGCACTCAAAGAGCGGCAAGTCTTCTAGGCGAGCCGCCGCCAACGCACCGATAAACGTATCGCCGGCGGCCGTCGTATCGACCACCGCGCTCGAAAGTGCCGGCATGCGCAGCAGCTCACCGTCATCGCCGAGCGTAACCGAGCCGGCGCCGCCCAGCGTGATGACCGCAGTCCCGGCGCCCTTAGCAAGCAGGGCGTTGAGTGCAGCGGCGCAGCTCTCATCGTCCTTGGGCAGGATACCCGTCAGAACCTGGCACTCGGTCTCGTTGGGGCAGACCAAGTCGACCGCTGACCAGACCTCCGCAGGCAACTCACAAGCAGGCGCTGGATTAAAGACCGTATAGAACCCCAGCTCGTGAGCGCAAACAAGCGCATCGGCCGTCGCTGCAAGGTCACATTCACCCTGGGCGATAAAGACGCTTCCGGCAGCCGGGGCAATCTCGCTGGCGTCGTCGTCGAGCTCATGGGCCACCAGACGCCTCAACGCGCAGGCAACGTCCGCGCCCGCAAGCGCATGGTTGGCGCCCGGTGACAGTATGATGCGGTTGTCGCCCTCGCAGCGAATGATGGTCGCCGTTCCCGTCTCCACGTCATCGCGATGCACTACAAAGTCACAGTCCACGCCGGCGTCTTGGAGCCCCACCACGAGCGACGCGCCGAACGCGTCGCGACCGACCGCGCCGATCATGTGCGTGCACGCGCCCATACGCGCGGCAGCTACAGCCTGATTGGCGCCCTTGCCGCCGGCGTTGGTGATAAACCCGCTGCCGCCGACGGTCTCGCCCGCACGCGGTATGCGTTCGCACGCCACCGAAAGGTCCATGTTCATGCTGCCGAACACCGCAACGATGCCGCGATCTGCCATGGAAACCTCCTCATCTGCGGGCCTTATGCCCACCGCCGGCCGTCGATCGTGCACTCTCGCACCCCCTATAACTTTAGTTCACTTTGATGTGGACGCGCGCTTGAGCTTGCGCCAGCAGCAAGCATTCACAGGAGCAGGCAGCTACAATGAAGGCGTGCTGATTATTCTCGTCATTGGATGATGTTTTATGGAACAACTCTCGCGATCGGGCTCGCGCGGTCGACGCCGCACAGGCAACGAGCCGGCGCCGCACGAACGCGTGAAGAGCGAACGCCGTGCCAACGAGCCGCGACGCACCGCGAGCCCCCATCGCGCTTCTGCCAACAACGCGGGTCGCGCCAACACTCCCGCCGCGGAGCAGACGCCTGCTCGCCCCAAGTCCCGCTACATCCCTGCCCTTGACGGCCTGCGCACGCTTGCCGTCGTCGCGGTGGTGCTCTATCACCTCAACCTCACGTGGGCGCAGGGCGGTCTGCTCGGCGTCACGATCTTCTTTGTGCTTTCGGGCTATCTGATCACACGCCTGCTACTCAACGAAGTCGCTAAGACCGGCCGCATCGACCTCAAGAGCTTCTGGATCCGCCGCATCCGTCGCCTGGTCCCCGCCGTGGTGACCGTCGTGGTGGTGACCTGTGCGCTGTGCACCGTCTTCAACCACGTGATGCTCACCAAGATGCGCCCCGATATCCTGCCGTCGCTGCTGTTCTTCAACAACTGGTGGCAGATTGCCCAAAACGTCTCGTACTTCAACGCCCTGGGCGATCCCTCGCCGCTTACGCACTTTTGGTCGCTCGCCATCGAGGAACAGTTCTACCTGGTTTGGCCCCCGCTGCTGCTCGCTATGGTATCCATGCACATGAGCAAGCCCAACACGCGCCGCGTGGTTCTGGGCCTTGCCGCGGTATCTGCCCTTGCCATGATGGTGCTTTACAACCCTGCCGCCGACCCCAGCCGCGTGTACTACGGCACCGACACCCGCGTGTTCTCGCTGCTGCTGGGTGCCTGGATGGCCTTTATCCCCGATCGCGACCTGGCGCCGGTGCGTCTCGCTCGTCGTTTGGGGCTCAATCGCCTGGCCGGCGCCGCCAAGCACGGCAAGAACGCCGAGGGCAAGCCTGGCGAGAAGGCCGACGAATCAGCCGAGACCGGCCCGGCACAGCCGAGCGCCCTCGTGCGCTTTTGGTCCTCGCCCGCATCCATCGATGTGTTGGGCCTCGTGGGTCTGGTTGGCCTTGCCGCCATGGTCGCGCTCACCAACGGCTACACCGCGTTCCAGTATCGCGGAGGCACGCTGCTGTGCTCGATCCTCACACTCATGGTCATCGCGGCCTGCGTGCAGCCCCAGGGAATGGTTGCCCGCGCGCTGTCCGCCGAGCCGCTCGTATGGGTTGGCAAGCGCTCGTACAGCATCTACCTGTGGCACTATCCCCTGCTGTTGCTCATGAACCCGGTCGCCAACATCAACGATACACCGTGGTGGCAGTACATTTTGCAGGTGCTGTTGGTGGTCGCCGTGGCCGAATGCTCATATCGCTTTATCGAGACGCCGTTTAGAAAGGGCGCCTTTGGGCGCACCGTATCCGAGTTCCGCGACGGCACCGCCACGCCCGCCAACTGGGTGCGCGCGCACGTCCCTGCCTGTGCAGCCTGCGCTGTCGTGTTGGTCGTTGCACTGGGCGGCCTGATCTTTGTGCCCGAGACGTCTGCGCTGAGCGGCGAGGGCGCCGAAGTTCTGAACAAGGAAGCCAAGAACGCCGCACCCACCGACCAGCAGGCGGCCGACGACACCGACAAGGACAACGACGGCTTCCCCGACGGCTCCTACGACCTGTTGATGATCGGTGACTCCGTGTCGCTGCGCGCCGTTGATTCCTTTGACGGCGTGTTCCCGCACAGCCATATCGATGCCGAAAAGGGCCGCCAGTTCGATGCGGGCCGTGCGACATTTGAGGGCTATCTTCAACAGAACCTTGCCGGCAAGATCGTGGTCTTTGCGCTGGGCACCAACGGCTTGGTAACCGACGACCAAATCGACGCCATCATGGCCGATGCAGGAGATAAGCGTATTGTGGTGTTTGTGAACACGCGCAGTCCGCAGCCGTGGGTTGGCTCTACCAACCAGGCCATCGCTAACGCCGTTACGCGCTACAAGAACGTGCGCGTTATCGACTGGTACGGATACAGCGCCAACCGCAACGACCTGTTCGATGGCGATGGCACGCACCTATCGACCACTGGCGTGACTGAGTACCTCAACTTGATCCACGATGCCGTCAAGAAGGACCTGCCCGTGCATCCCGAGGATCACGTCAACGATCCGCAGCCGGCAGCCGTCAAGTCTGCCACCGACGCACTCGTCAATGCGCTCGCTCTCAAGCCGCACAAGCTGGGCACCGACAAGTAACCTGCAGCGCAAACTTCCCACATCCGGAGGGGGTTGCCGGGAGGGACGTTTTGAATGCGAATTTGCTAATGGAGATTATCAGTATGTC
>CABQXN010000015.1:0-49731 GCA_902468085.1 uncultured Collinsella sp. | reverse complement strand
GACTTGCAGCGACGGACCTCAGGACGCTCTTACACCACGTCTGCGCGCGCCACCGAGGTCTATCGAAATTACTTCATTTTGTCTCAAGGTTGAGCCAAATTAGCGTACATCTGTTGCGTAAAATGAGCAAAAATGGCTTCATGAAATGTCTCTATTTTCATGTCAGTACTCATATTTGCCACTTTTTGACCACAGGGGCATCTACCGCGCGAAATCGATATGTCAAATCTGCCAAAAACGGCCCATAACAAAAAAGCTCCCATTGCTGGGAGCTCTTTCATTTAATGGTGCGGGCGAAAGGACTTGAACCTTCATGGGGTTGCCCCCATACGGACCTGAACCGTACGCGTCTGCCAATTCCGCCACGCCCGCGTGCAGGAATTAGAATAACGGAGCGCCACCACGAACGCAAGAACTATTTTTGAAAAAGTTTGCAGGCATTTTCCCAAGCGGCTTGCGCGATTGTTTCGGCATCCTCACCAGTGCGATCGACACGGTCGTTAACCAGCGCGTTTGCCGTAATGGAGATCATTGCGGGCTCGCATTCAAGACCGCGGATGGGCTCCGGAGCCATATACGGGCAATCCGTCTCGAACAAAATTCGATCGAGCGGGGTTGCCGCAAATGCCTCGCGCACGTCGTCGTTGCGCTTAAAGGTGGCCGCACCACCATAGGCGATATAGCAGCCCAGCTCCACAAAGCGCTCCATCGTGGCGCGGTCCTCGCCAAAGCAGTGCAGCACACAACCGGCCTGGGGCACGCCCACCTCACGAAGCACGTTGTAGGCGTCCACGTGCGAGGTGCGCTCCTGGTCCGTGTCCTCGTGACGCAGATGCAGCTCCACCGGCACGTTACGGCACACGGCAAGCTC
Organism: uncultured Collinsella sp.; assembly: GCA_902468085.1. GTDB lineage: Bacteria > Actinomycetota > Coriobacteriia > Coriobacteriales > Coriobacteriaceae > Collinsella. Next base: position 48,860 of record CABQXN010000015.1, on the reverse strand, counting down.
GAGCTGGCGCGCCATGCAGTCAATCTGCACGTTATGGGGTGCCGGCGCGATATCGTCGTCATAGTCCATGTGGTAGTCCAGGCCGATTTCGCCAATACCGGCGCATAAGGGATCATCGAGTGCGGCAACGACCTGTGCGTGAACGTCGTCGGCATAGTCCGGCGCGCCATACGGATGCACGCCGGCAAGATACTTGATCTGCGGGATATCCTGCATCGGAAGAATCTCGCGCACCAGCCAGTCGCTATAGTCCGTCACGCTGCGTTTGTCAGCGATGGGGTCGAACATCGTCACCAACAGTTCGACGCCCGCCGCCTTGGCACGCACGAGCGTCTCAGGCACATCCTTGCCCCAGAACGAAAGCAGATGCGCATGCGTGTCGGCAAGCGGTGCCAAGGGCACGGGACAAGCAACCGTCTTCTTTTTCTTGGTAAACGTCACACGTTCGGCATTAGGCATCATGGATTAGCTCCTGGGCCAGACGGACAAAGTCGGCAACATCAAGCGTCTCGGCGCGCGTGGTGGGTGCGATACCGCAAGCCTCAAAGGCGGCATCGAGCACGTCTTTGGCAAAGCCGTTGGCGCTCATGGAATTGCGGATGGTCTTGCGACGCTGGGCAAATGCAGCATCAATCACGCGGGCCACAAATTCGCGATCGAGTCCTTCGGGCACCACACCGTCAACACGGTCGATACGCACGACGGCCGAGTCCACGTGCGGCGCCGGCATAAAGCAGCGCGGCGGCACCTCAAAGCGGCCCGTCACCTGCGCATACAGGCCGAGCTTTGCCGTATAGCCGCCATAGGTCTTGTTGCCCGACACTGCGGCAATGCGATCGGCAACCTCCTTTTGCACCATGACGACGGCACGCTTGAGCGCCGGCATCGTCTGGAAAAATTGCAAAATGATCGTCGCCGCCACGTTATAGGGCAGGTTCGCGACAAACACCGTCGGCTCACCGCCCGCAGCCTGCTCAATCTGCTCCGGGCCCACCTTGAGCGCGTCGCCCATGATAAAACGGAAGTTGGCATAGTCAGCGGCATGGGCATCGAGCACCGGCTCGAGCTCGGGATCGGCCTCGATCGACGTGACGCACGATGCCTCCTGCAGCAGCGCAAGCGTGAGCGTGCCAACACCTGGGCCAACCTCGAGCACGCGCTCATCGCCCGCAAGCTCGGCAAGCTCGCAAATACGCTCGATCACATGGTTGTCAATTAGGAAGTTCTGGCCCAAGCGATGCTTGGTCGCAAGGCCAAACTCCTCCAGCAGCTCCCTGGTTGCCGTGGGGTTTGCCAAAGGCGAAGTTGTCATGGTTGCCTCCTTAACATGGTGGCTGCATCGTAAAGCAAAAGGGCATGGACCGTTGCGGCCATGCCCTTACATCTAAACAGCAAATTGCCGATATGGCGCGCGGCGTCTTAGCCCAGACGCGGGAACAGCGGATCGCCCTTCTCGACGGGCTGACCACCGGCAAGCAGGCCCCAAGCGCAAATGCCCTTGAGGTCGTCGCTCGCGGCCTCGTCCTCGCAGGACAGGCGGCGCAGAGCCTCGGCAGAAGTCTGGGGCATGAGCGGCATCAGCAGGTGAGCGGCAATGCGGATGGCCTCGAGCAGGTTGTAGATCACAAACGCCAGCTCGTCAGCCTTGGCCTCGTCCTTGGCAAGTGCCCAAGGCTCGGAGTCCTCGATGTAGTGGTTGGCGGCGTGGATGAGCTCCATGACGTCGTCCTTGGCTCCACCGTAATCGAGCACGTCCATCTTGGCCATGTAGCGCTCGACCAGACCATCGGCGATCTTTGCCAGCGGGTTGTCGAACGCATCGAACGATGCGGGCTTGGCGGGCGCGCAACCGTCAAAATACTTGCCGCTCATGTTGAGCGAACGCGAGATGAGGTTGCCCCAGCTGTTGGCCAGGTCGGCGTTGTAGACCTGCTCCATGCGGTCGAAGCTGATGGCACCGTCGGTGCCGGGGACGACGTCGGTCATGAAGTAGTAGCGATAGCCCTCGACGCCCAGCATGTCGATAACGTCCTGCGGAGCGATGGCGTTGCCGCGGCTCTTGGACATCTTCTCGGCCTTGCCGGTCTCGGCATTGCGCACGGTCAGGAAGCCGTGGGCAAAGACGTGCTCGGGCAGGGCCTCGCCGATGGCCATGAGCATGGCAGGCCAAATGACGCAGTGGAAGCGGATGATGTCCTTGCCCACGATGTGGAACTGCGCGGGCCAGCGATAGGCCAGCTCGGCACGCGCCTCGTCGGTGTCGACACCGTAGCCGACGGCCGTCATATAGTTGAGCAGCGCATCGAACCACACGTAGGTCACGTGACCCTCGTCAAACGGGACCTGAATGCCCCAGTCAAAGCTCGTACGGCTCACGGAAAGGTCGTTAAGGCCGCCCTCGACAAAGCTGCGAACCTCGTTCATGCGGAACGCAGGCTCGACAAAGTCGGGATGCTCGTCATAGAGCTTAAGCAGCTTGTCCTGGAAGGCGGAAAGCTTGAAGAAGTAGGACTCCTCCTGCACGCGCTCAAGCGGACGGTGGCAGTCGGGGCACAGGTGCTGGCCGACGCTGCCGTACTCCTCGTCGCCCTTCTGGACCTGCGTATCGGTAAAGTAGGTCTCGTCAGGCACGCAATACCAGCCGTCGTAGCTGCCCTTATACAGGTAGCCGGACTCCTTCATGCGCTCCCACAGGTACTGCACGGCATGATGTTGGCGCGGCTCGGTGGTGCGGATGAAGTCGTCGTTGGAAATCTCGAGCTTGCTCCAAAGCTCCTTGAAGTGCGGGGCCTGGCTATCGGTCCACTCCTGCGGCGTCATGTTGTGCTTGGCTGCGGCCTCGGCGACCTTCTCGCCGTGCTCGTCCATGCCGGTCAGGAACTTGACGTTATAGCCGGCGGAGCGGCGATAGCGAGCCTGAACGTCGGCGATGATGGTGGAATAAGCCGTGCCCAGGTGCGGATCGGCGTTGACGTAGTAGATGGGCGTCGTGATAAAGAACGAAGGCTTGCTTTGATCCATGGGGTTTGTCCTCCAGAAAAACGTTGCATACAGAGGATGATTCTAGCGCAAGGGCTGGATATCCTCCATCTATTGCATATCGAGCACCATGGCATAGACATCGCGCTTGCGGCGCGAATACTTCTGAGACAGGCGCTTGGCCACCGCAGACGCGGGCTCCCCCTCCTCGAGCGCGGCGCGGATATCCTCGCGCAGGGCCTCGTCGGGATCCGCTGCCGCGGCGCCAACCGGCGCGATACCGGCCTCTTCGTCCTCGCTCGGCGGCGCGATGACCAGCGCAATCTCGCCCTTTACCTCGCCGCGAGCACACAGCTCCTCGGCAAGCTGGGCGGCGGGCCCGCGCAAGACCTCCTCGTGCAGCTTAGTGAGTTCGCGGCAGACGGCAACCTCACGCTGGGGAAAGACCTCCGCCACGGCCTCGAGCGTCGCCACGATGCGATGTGGAGACTCGTAGAAGATGAGTGCGCCGGGCACCACGGCAAGGCGCTGTAAACGGCGCACGCGGTCGCCGTGCTTTCGGCCCAAAAAGCCCTCGAAGAAAAAATGCTCGCAGGGAATGCCGGACGAAACGAGCGCCGTGACGCAAGCAGAAGGCCCGGGAATAACTTCGACGGGCACATCGGCCTCACGCGCCGCCTCGACCAGCGCCTGGCCGGGATCGGACACGCTCGGCATGCCGGCGTCCGAGGCAAAGGCGAGGGTCTCCCCCGCCAGCAGGCGGTCGACCAGGCCGGCGGCGCGGCTGGCGATCACATTCTCGTCGCAACGGACAAGCGGCTTGGAAATGCCCAGGTGCATCAGCAGCTTTGACGTCACACGCGTGTCTTCGCAGCAGATGACATCGGCAGTGGCAAAGGCCTCGCCGATGCGCGGGGACAGGTCGCCCAGGTTGCCGATGGGCGTGCCGACCACATAGAGTTTGCCCGTATGGGCGCTGTTTTGCGTCATATCAACCTATTCAATCATGCCGCGCTCGAGCGTACCGAGCGCCGCGCGGGCGTCCCATGCTGCAATGCGCTTCTCGGTCTTCCACGTTTGGAAGAACCAACCGGCAGCCGGCGCAAACGAAGCCAGCTGGTTGGCGATAAACACGCGCTCGTAGGCATTGCGGCCTTCGGGCGTAACCGACGAGTTGGCAAAGATCGCCGCACCCGACCATTCGCCCACCAGCACGGGGAACCCAGTCGAAATCGCTTCTTTAAGCTCGCGCTTGTTACGGGAAATCGCCGTCGTCAGCCCGCGGGGGCTCGTGATATCGAGCGCATACTCGTCGCGGTAATGGTACAGGTGAAGGTCCATGTAGACGTTCTTGTACTTGGCGCCGCGCATAAAATGCTTCCACTCGCTGGGATGCCCCGAAGACGAAAAGACGACGATCTTATCCTCGGGCATATACGAACGGACGAGCTCGTAGGCATCGCGATAGAAATTGCGCAGGTAGTGAGCCGGAATGCCATCCGTCATGGCAAAGAGACTCTTGCGAACACTCATCTGCGGCGTATCCAGCAGCTCAATGCCCAGCAGGCTCTCGGCCTCGCCGTAACGCTCGGCCAAGCGCTCGAGCACGTCGAGTGCGACATGGCGGCCGTTAGTGGACGAATGCCACTCGGCAACAGCCTCCGGCGTGGCGGGCGAATCGTTGGAATCGCCCTGGCCACCGGGCACAGTCGCCAGGTCAAGCAGCACGCGAATGTTGTACTTGGCAGCCCACTCAATCGCGCGGTCGATGTAATCGACAACCGAGATGTAGGAGGCATCGGACTCCTGTGAGCCAAAGGCATACCAAGGCACCGGCAGGCGCACGGCGTTGAGACCGATCTGCGCCATGCGACGGAAATCATCCTCGCTCACAAACGTCTCGTAATGACGGCGCATGCGCTCGTTATAGGCGGCGGTGCCCATGGCCTCCTGCAGCTCGGCCGCATTGGATGCACCGGTCGCCGCGTATAGCGACGGGGTCACCCAAGGCTCGGGAATAAACCAGCCAGAGAGATTAACGCCGAGCATCCTCTCCATCACTGCCCCCTTCGGATCGTGCAGGCCGAGCCTGCATCGTATTGCATAGGAAAAGTATCGTTTTGAGTATACCCGCGCGTGCGGACAGACGACCGAACGGTCTGTAAAGTGGCGCAAAAGCGGGAGGAATGTCTGAGCGGGCCCGAGATGGCGCGCCGAGATGTGCACGCACGTCGGAAGTACGCGCCGGAAAGCGCATCCCGTTTTTCGCAAAAGACTGGGATGCATTTTCCGTTCGAGGCCTCAATCGGAAAATGCATCCCGTTCTGAGCGCGGGATCTGGGACGCAGTTTCCGCCAAAGACCGCAAAAGGAAAGCACATCCCATTCTGACGCCGGATTCCGGGTCGCGCTTTCCCAAGCGACATCAAAGCGGAAAACGCATCCCACTCTGAAGCCAAATTCCGGGACGCAGTTTCCGCAGAACCCTACATAAAAGAAAAGGACCCCTTTGCAGAGGTCCTAGTCAATTCAAGGTGGCGGGGAAGGGAATCGAACCCCTGACACGAGGATTTTCAGTCCTCTGCTCTACCAACTGAGCTACCCAGCCATTTGAGGTGTGCCTTGTTTCAAGGCTTGATTAGTATAACCAAGGACGCGTTCCGGTCAACCGAGAATTTTAAAAAAGTTTTTGAGCACAGCCTCGGTTCTATAAATCGGCACGTCAGGGGCATCAGCCGGCAGCAAGAAGTTTTTCGCTCAGAGCCGCACGGGCAAACTCACTTGGCGTCATCCCCTCGGCAGCCGCCCGTCGACGAATGGCCTCCTCCATTCCCAGAGGAATCTTGACCGACAGCGTTGCCGTCCCCTCACCTGAGAGCGGGGGCCGTCCATGCACGATCCCACCAACGGTGTGTTCGCCATCCGGAAACTCTCCGCGCTCGTACGACTCGCACCACGCGTCAATCATTTCATCCGTTACAACCTGACCATTAGCGGCCGTATACGTCTTGCCCATCATCGACCCCTCTGCCGAGCTCGCTCGATCTCTTGCCAGAATTTCTTCTGAACCGGAGACAGGGCATGAATAATGAGCCATCCACGAATTAGTTCGACCGCAACAAGTTCCACACTTCGACCATCTGGAAGCCATCCAATGGCAAGCCATCTCGGCGGCTCGTCCTCCGACTCGCGGCGAATGCACTCAGTAACCGCGAACCAGGCACCTAGTACCTGCTTTTCCGTCAAGTGTTTTTTGGCGTTCGGATGGATCTCAACATCCATGCACCTTCTCCTCCATCTTACCCAATTTCGTATGACGAAAGTCCGCTGTCGCCAATCTCTTACGCCGGCACTTGTTGGAGGGCGGGAGGTGTAGCGAGGATTGAAGGGCGTTCCAATACCGCCCAGGCGCCGGGGCAGGAGCACATACACCAGGGACATACATTTTCGTAGCGCGCGAGGATATTGCCGCGTGCATCGATAAAGGCGATATCGATGGGATAGACCATAAAACACGTATGGACCGAAGAGCAGCGTGGAAACGCCATGACAAGCGGCAGGCCGTTGGCGGCAACCGGACGCCGTCCCAGCATGCCGCGCAGGCGCACGGCAAACGACTCCGCCACCACAAACTCGGCCGGCGTCCAACCCAGCCTGTTGAGTGCCCGCGCGTAGGCGATGTAAGACGAGACCGCGGTCACATGACCACCCCCGGACGCCATGGATCGACCGTCACCGCGCGCTCGTGCGACAACGTTGTCGGCGCCCCCAGCGAAACGCCAGCGATGCTGAGAGAAGTCGGCCACGGCTCATAGTGCATGGTGCAGGTGTAGGTCCTAAACGTACCGGATAGGGAGAGCAGGCCACCATCCAATGCCTCCGCGCCTTGCTCGCTCGACACTTCGATCCGCAAGTCATAGCCTTCCATGGCATTCAGAATTTGAGTCTGAACCGTCGCCGAGGCATCGGCAGAGCTTTCGTCGCCCTCCCCCTCCGACGCCACGGCGTGCGCCAACACGATGTCGGGTACCACGCGGTCGAAGCGCGCGACAGCGCTGGCAAAGATCATGACGTTGTACACGATGAGTGCCAGCACCAGCAAAACGGGCGTAACCACCGCCATCTCCACCGTCGCTTGGGCGCGCTCCTCGCGCAGACGCATGCGGATACTCATTACGACCCACCGCCCAGAGCGCCAACCAGCGTGGCGACATCGACGGTGAGTGGGATGGAGCCGCCGCCGGGCAGAGGAATCTCCGCAAGCGTGAACACCGTACCGCTAATGGTGCGTTCGACTTGATATTCCAACGCCTCGCAAAGCGCCTTGGGATCGGTCACGCCCAACGGAATACTTCGCAGTTTGTCTTGCGCTTGAGAGAGACCCGCAATGTCAGACCCCGGACTCTTAATGACATTGGCGGAATCGGTCAGCACCGGCTTTCGCAGGCGCAAGTCGCACGGTTCCAAACCCAGCGCCGCCACGGACGCCGAAACGGTATCGCCGAGCCACGATGCGATGGAGCCCAACGCACCGCTGCCCCCTCCTAGGTCTTTAATCATCTCGTCCATAAGTTCGTCGGCCGAACCTTGGATATCACCGTATCCCACGAGCAGCCGTCCCCAAACATCCATGACGCCGTCGAGCACGCCGGCAACGCCGCCCGAGCGTTCCTTCAATGTCGAGAAAAATCGCGAAAGCACGTTGTTTTGCGCCGTCGCCTCATCGGGCGCCAGCACCGCGGCAGAGATAGCACCGCGATCGCCAAGCCTGACTGCCGTGTTAAACGAGGAGTTAAGTTGATCGGGGCTGGTAATGTCACCCGAAACTGCAAATGCGACCACGCCGTTGCGTCCAGGTGGGGCGATACGCGGGCGCTCGCCGGAAAGCGCTTTAATGGCCTGGTCAAACGCATTGCCCGCACGGTCGGCCTCATCCTCGGTCTGACGCTCAAGTTCGAGTTCTATGTTGCGGCATTTAACGTAGTCTTCCAGGGCGTCTTTGAACTTGTCAAAGTGGTATTCGAAGCCGTTTTCGATAGAAGTCGAAGGCGCTGCAACGGCACCGAGCGACGAAACGCCAAAATGGCATCTGTTGCATCTGTCCTGCCCGTCATAATCAGCAACCGAGGCTAGCCCGCCTGGCGACCCCTTCTTATAGTTGGGGCAACTCGTTCCGTAATGCAGATACGTCTTGCCATCGATGGCGCTGGTTGGCCACGCCGCATCGGTATAGAGTTCCGTCGCTCGCACCTCGTCAGCGTTGCGCGGCAACAGCGGGATATGGAAAGTGACTGCATCTCCGTCCTCGGTTACATATGCACGATTGACCTCTGTACTCGCATAGGTGTAAAACGCCTTGCGCGCCGCCGACTCCGCCTTCGTCTCGACGCTTGAGCCCTGAGGTGCCTCGTTTGCAAGGCGCAAGCGGTAATAGGCCTTCGCGCGATCGAGCGCCACTTGCGGCTCCCATGTGACACTCGAGGCATAGTGCGGATTCTCAATATCCGAAAGCTTCGCCAAGTTCTTCGCGCGTTCCCACATGCACGAACAGCTTCCGACTGCGCCTCTGTCCGATCCACCGCAATCGGCAAGCCAGGCGCGTTCCTTGGCCTTTGACGTTTTCTCGGACGCTTTCTTCAGTTCCTTGGCAGCATAGTCAAGGTCTTTTGAGGTGCTCTCGATGGCATCGGTCGAGATCTCTGACCCTTTGAGCGCGGCGAAGTCCGATTCGGATGTCCTGGGCACGGCAAGCGCCGTACCGGTATAGGCCACACTATCGGTATCCTGCGCCGACACCGCCCGCGTGGCACGCGCGGCAATCAGATACGGCAGAGCCGTCTCGATTTTCTGCAAGCCTTCCGATGCGCTTTTGGCAAACTTGTTGCGCGTTTTAATGATCTCAATCCCGGTGTCGACCATATTGCCGGCAACTGGTTCGGCACCTGGGATGAGGATGGCGACCAGGCCCGTCCCGATTGTGGCAAACCCCGCCAGCCCCAGACTCAAGATGCTCGCATCAACCACCGTGGCAGCCGTGTGATAGGACGACACTACGTTGGCACCCGCCAGCGCGCCGCTATCGGCCGCCACCTGGGTATCCCCGGCACGCGACATGCTCCATATCGCCGCGGTCGACGAAAACAACAACGTGAGCACCACTAGGATGACCACGGCAGAAGAAAGCGTGGTGTAGGCACCGTCTTCGATAAACAGATCGACACCGGCGCGGCCCATAAAGCCGCCTCGTTTGCGATGGCAGCTCGGACGGCGCGTCAAAACGCATCTAGACCAGAAACGCTTAATCCCATGCAACAATCCACGAATCATAATCTCCCTCCAGCCATTCGGGACGCGATTGATACGAGACATCGACCTTGAGCTCAACGTAGCCGCCCTCGGCGGTACCACCCATAGCCTGCGCAAACGCACCGATCACAGGCAACGGCTTGACCTCGCCGGAAACGGACACGGACGAGACGCCACCCGCACCGGCCCGGCCAAGCTCGATATCCCACGACAACGGCCCGCCGGCATGAAAGATCGAAACGTTGGGCACTGCGGCAAGCCGGCGGCGGGTGAACTCCTTAAGATCGTCGTCCTCCGCCGTCGTCGTGGTCATGAGCCGCGCGGCCTCGGCGGCGGCAGACTCCATGACCGCGCGCGTATAAAGCAGGCACACCGGTTGCAGTGCGAGAAGGATGAGCGTCAGAAACGTCGGCAGCAAAAAAGCAGCCTCGACCGTAGACTGCGCCCGGTCCTCGCGCGCGATATCAATACAACGCGATGTCCTTAGCGCCCGCGGCGGCGTCGATAACCGACATCGAGGCAACGCCATGGGATGCCGCCCGCTCAACCAGCGCCGCCAAGCGTCCATCGGTGCCAGCACGCCAAAGTCCCGCAATCGCCAGCACGATCGATAGCAGCGCCACCGTGACGATGGCGTATTCCACAGTCGCTTGGGCAACCTCTTCACGCAGAACGCCATGCATTTCACGATCCCTCCTTTGAGCTTATTGTTTGCGGGACCAGGCGCACCGCGCGCAGACGACACGAAGCATCGCCAGCATCCGCGGCAACCGTCACCATATCGACCCAGCCGCGCCCATCGCGCACGATGGCGCCCCATACGTTGCCCTTAATATCGAGATAGCCGCTCAGGGCGAGCTGGGCCGTTGGCACCTCGCGGTAGGCGCGTAACATATCCGCCGCTGCCTCGGTCATCGGTCGGTCCTCGGACCATGCAAGCCGGACCGCAATCGCGTTGTCCTCAGGCGAATCCGTCGCAGTGCCAGACCGCTTGTCGAGCGTCCGCAGAAAGGTTTGCGCCGTGACAGCGACATCCGAATCGTCCGCATCTCGCATCTCATCTTTTTGAGACGCCACCGCCGAATCTGAGCCCGAATCGAAGGCGGCCCCAGGACGCTGCTGCCGCGCGGCGTTAAGCCCCCAAAGCACCGCCGCTATCGCCACGGTCAGGCAAGCAAACACCAGCAGCACCCCGATGGGGCGCTCGCCCTCTACAGGCTGTTGATGCCCTCGCTGATAGCGTTCCATAGATCTTGGACCTTGCCTTTAAATGCAACGATGGCAATAATCGCGATCACCACAAGCACACCCACCAAAATGGCGTACTCGGTGGTACCCTGCGCGCTCTCCTCCTGCAACAGCTCCTTGGCATGCTGGCGAGCGCGAATCGCCCGGCAAAAAGCCCAGCTCTGGACCTTGCCGGCAACGTCAGTCATCGTGTTCATGTATTCCTCCCTACATCATCCCGCCTGCTCCCAGCAGCGGGCCCAATATGGACAGAAGCAACGCCGGCAAGATGAGCGTGCCGGTGGGAATCAGCAGCTTGACGGGCGCACGCTCGATCTCGCGCTCGACCGCGGCGCGATGAGCCGCACGGATCTCGCGACTTTGAGCGGCCAGCGTCTCGGCAAGTGGGGCACCCAGGGCGAGCGCCTGCCCCACCGTGATGGCAAAGGTCTCGAGCGCTCGCACGTCCAGGTCGCGCGCGGCGGCCAACAACTCGTCCTCACGCGTGTCCACGCCCACTTGCCACGCCATGCAGGCCCGCTCAAGGCGAAGAGCCAGCACTGACCGGCGGTTGGCGCAGAAAATCTCAAGCGCCGCATCAAACGAAAGACCGGCCGAAAGACCCAAGCGCACAACATCGATCATCTCGGACACTTCGCCGAGCGAAACTCGCGCCGGGCCGCCCGCTCCAACCGCGCCCTTCACTCGCGCGGTCAGGGCATCGACCACCGAGCGACCCGCGGCAGCGACCCGCACCGCCTCGCGCTTGCAGGCCCCTGCGATCTCGCGCGCATCCGCCCGATCCAAACCCGTCGCGACAAATACACTCAGGGCACACAGGCAAGCCACAACTGCAACCGGGGCGCTCATAGCTCCACCCGCATAATGCGCCGGATAACCACCAGGGCAACGACGTTGAGGGCTAGACCCAGCACCACAGCGCCCGCACCGGCAGGCGTCGCAAGACCGCGACGAAAATCTGCCGAAAGCAGCGCCAACACCGCGCACATGCCCGCCGGCATCGCCGCGACCATGTGTGCCGACATACGCGCCTGTGACGTCTTAACATCCAGGCGGCGCTTGAGCTCAATGCGCTCCCCTACCATGCTCGACGCCTCGGACAGCAAGTCGGCAAGCGGAGCGCCGGTGCGCTGTGACACCTTAAGCGCCAAGGTCACAAGCGAAAGACCGGGGGCGTCGATGCGCACGAGCAAGTCATCGAGCGCGTCGGTCGCCGAGATACCGCAATCGATCGCCGCCGCCACCCGCAAAAACTCGGTATGCACCGGTTCTTGCGCATGAGCGCCCACAAAGCGCATGCCCTGGGCCAGCGAATGTCCCGAGGCAAGCGACATGGAAAGTGCGGTAAACGCCTCGGGCATGGCCTCTTCTGCATCGTGTTGCTCGCGCCGGCTCTCAAAGCCATCCCGAGCGGCGCCAGCGGCAATCGGAGCAACAAGTCCCAAGGCAAACCCAAGGGGCGATAACGACACCATCGTTAGTAAAACGCAGCAGACACCGCTCGATAGCAGCAGAAACGCCAAACGCTCCGAAGCATCCTCGATCACGAGGCCAAGGCGACGCGCCGGAGCCAGCGATGCCCACGAACGGGCAATCTTTTTCAGCAGATCGTTTTCCACCAGCTCACGCGGCAGATTCTCTGCCACCGTCTCGAACGCCTGACGCGCCAGCTCCGCCGGCGGCACCTGCGGCACACGAGGTTCCGCCCCGCACGCCGTCGCGACAGAAAACCCTGCCAAACCCCCTACGACGAGGGGCACAGCGACCTCCATTCGTCCACCTCCTCTTGTGTGAGCGTCCCCGACCGCAGGCCTTCTGCGATAAACGGCGGCTCGCGGTCAAGCGTCCAGGTGCGCTCGGCGGCATCGAAAGTCACATAGCGCTCGAGCTCTACGCCGCCCGACGCGGCGCGACGCACCCCCGAATACGAGGAGACGAAGCGCCTGCCATCGGCGTGGCGCTCGGACATCACGATGCCGTCGAGCGCCATGGCAATCTGCTCCTCGATGAGCTCGCTCGGCAGATCGATGCCATAACGCGCAAGCAACGTCAGACGCACCACGGTCTCCTGCTCGGAACCCGCATGAAGCGTGGTGAGCGACCCGTCGTGGCCCGTGTTCATGGCCTGCAACATGTCGCAGCACTCGGCACCGCGCACCTCGCCCACCACGATGCGGTCGGGGCGCATGCGCAGGGCATTGGTCACCAGGTCGCGGATCGTCACCGCGCCCTCGCCCTCAATCGAAGCCTCGCGCGCCTCTAGGCGCACCACGTGCGGATGATGCGCAAACTTGAGCTCGGCAGAGTCCTCGATCGTCACGATGCGCTCGCCGGTGGAAATCTCGCATGACAACGCGTTGAGCAGGGTGGTCTTACCAGATCCCGTGCCTCCCGCAACCGCCAGGTCCTGTCGCAGCGACACCGCGCACGACAGCAGCTGCGCATACCAAAGCGGCAGCGACCCCAGCCCCACAAGCTCGTCCAGCGAGCAGATGCGGTCCGAGAACTTTCGGATGGTGAGAATCGGTCCGTCAATCGCCACAGGCGGAATCACCGCGTTGACGCGATAGCCCGTTTTAAGGCGGGCGTTGACGATGGGGCTGCGCTCGTCGATACGGCGGCCAAGTGGCGAGATGATGCGGTCGATAAGCACACGGATCTGCTCATCATCCTCAAACGCATGCTCGATGGGGTGCAAGACGCCGCCGCGTTCAAAGAAGGCCGAGCGGCAGCCGTTAACCATGATCTCGGTAACGGTGTCGTCCTCGATGAGCGGCTGCAACGGCCCCAAGCCCACCACGTCATCCAAAATCTCGTCGATGATGGTCTCGCGCTCGGGCGTCGCGAGATCGGTCGGCTCCTCAACATTGAGCGCCGCCTCCACCGCGGGACGCAATTCCGAGCGGGCAAGTACCGGGTCGGCATAGGCGCTGATACGCGCCACTTCGTCGTAACCCATGCGGTCCATCACGGCGCGCTTAGTGCGTCGTTTCACCGCGCGGCGACGCCCCGCATCTACAGGCGCTGCCGCCGCTGCAGCGCCGGCAGCCTTAATCCTCGTTTGCAGGCTCATCGCTGATCACCCTCGCGCGACCAGGGAAGGCGGATACGCGGGCGTTCGGTACGCGTCGCACGGTCTGCGACCATATCGCTCCAAGGGCCGACGGCGCACCCCAGTTCCACGAGCATCTCGCGCGTGGCCTCGCGCACGCTGGTCGCGAAAGCGCTCGTCTGACCCACTGCCTCGTCAGCGCGCCCAAACGCCATGAGCGCGGCGAGATCCTGCCCGCCATCGGCGATACGAATCTTGGAGCTCAACGCACAGGCAATCTCAAAGCGCATGGCGACGTCCTCGTCTGCCCCGCGCGCACCGAACCGGTTGAACACGGCGCTCATGCGCGTGCGCGGCACACCTACTCGACTTGCCAGTTCAATGACGCGCGACGCCGATGTCGCGGACGACACCGCAGCATCGCCAACGATCAGGCAACGGTCGCTCGCCGCCACCGCAGCCGCCACGGCGTCGCCCCAAAAGACCGAGGTATCGATAAAGACCACGTCGGATTCGCGACGCAGAACATCAAGCAGTAGCTCCACCGGACGTGCCATGAGCTCGGCTTGCTCGGGCGCCGCGACGGGACCCCAGAGCGTAACGCCCAGCGCCACGCGCATCGATGCGGCCACGATATCCGGCTCGGCAAGCGCGCCCGCCACCGACGGCTCGATAAGTGCCGCCATATCGCGCGGAGCATCGACGCCTAACAAGTCGTAAAGGTTTCCAAACATCAGGTCCAGGTCGAGCACGGCGGCACGCAAGCCCAACAGCGACGATGTGTGTGCCATGGTGGCAACGATCGTCGACTTGCCGCAACCGCCCGAACCCGAAATGGCGCAGATGACCGGAGCTCGATGCTGCGGAGCGGCAGCGTCTGCCGGCGGCATCGGAGGCGGCGGGGCGGGCGTCGGTGACAGCGTCCCCGTCTCCCCCGCCGCAACCACACGCTGCGTCCAAGCCGGCATGGCAGCTTGTTCGGTCTGCGAGGCAGGCTCGTTCTGCGCAATCTGCTCATGCTGCATCAGCGACAACTCGCCGCACCCGGCAAAGCCCTCAACTTCGTCGAGTTCATCCGCCAGATTCACGCCGTGCACGTATCCCATATCTACAGCCGGGGAGTCGCCAGCATGCTGCGCCGGCCCTCCAGCGTCATCGTATACAAGGGGGTTCCGGGGGCGCCGACCATGCTCGGCTTCCGCTTTTCCATAATCATCAACACGCGGGCCTCTTGTAGCGCGAGGCGCCCCGGGTTCCCTATCAACAAAAGCATCGGGCTCAATCGTCATGCACCGATCGGAATCAACCGCTCCCTCGCCCGCGCGCCCGTTGCCGCATATACTGTGCGCAGCGATGACCTCGGTCGCCCCTGCGCGAAACAGCCCCTCGATATCCGATGGATCGAGTGCTTCTATCAACACGACCACGCGACTCACGCGGCCTTCGGCCGTCAGGCGCGCAACAGTCTTGCGCACATCTTCGGTATCAAACAGAGACGCCGCGATGATGGCAGCCCCGCGGCGCGACGGAAACGCCCGCGCCATGGAAACCAGCCCGTCCAGGTCACCCACGCGAAGCACCTGTGCACCCGTATCACGGCCCTCGACTTCCCGCTGCAACAGCCCGTAATCGCCGCACGCGCAGCACGCAAGCCAGATCGCCTTCATCACTCGTCGCCTCCGCTCTTTTTGCCGCGCGCCGTGGCGGGAATCGTCAAGCTGACCGTTCCCTTGCCCGATGCCCCCAGCAGTTCCTTGACGTCTTCGGGGTCAGCCGCCAGCGTCACCCATTCGATCTTGCCCTCGCGCGTGGCACCGGAATCTTCACTGGTATCGATCACGTACGCGCCGCACAACCGATCGGTTACGCCGTCTTTTTGCACATACACATCCACGTAGCTGCCCACGCCCGTAGCACCGCCGACCGAGTGCTCGGCATCGACCGCCACCGAAACGGCGACCTTGCCCTTAGGCACCTCGAGCTTGTGACTCTCGGCCTTGGTGTAGACATTGCAGATCACGGCGTTTTTGGGAATACGCGAAGTCGTCACGTCGCCGCGCACCTGGCGCAGCTCGGTCGCCGCGTCACGCGGCAACAGGCTCGTCAGCCATTCCTGGGTTATGACATTGGTCTCATCGAGGGTCTCGCCCACATCGATATCGCGCGCCGCGACGCATACCTCGACGCGATCGCCACCGTACTTGGCCAAGGTCTCAGCCTGGACCTGTTCGGCTTGCGAGCGGATCGACGAGCCGTAAACCATGCAGAGCAGAGCAGCGAGCACGCCCGCGACCAGACTGATGGCGATGCGCTTGCTCTTGTTCACGGCCGCTCCTCTCATGGCAGTGCCGGGCGAATGCCCGTACCACCATTGTCTGGGCGGTCAGAGTGCAAAGCGGCGCAATCGCGATCTTGGTTTTCGATGTCAAACCAATCGCCGACCAAAAGCTGACCAGCCCGTCAAGCTCATGGCAAGGTTTTGGTCAGCACGTCAGCAAACTGCATGTTTCGAGACTTTTCCGCAGCAAAAAAGCCGTCTCCCGAACAGTTGGGAGACGGCTGTCATAGGAAAAATCAATTACAGATGAACATCGGGATCGAGTATTTGAGCGCTCACGCGCATGGATGACGCCAGGTTTTGGAACGTTTCCAGCCGCAGGCTGTCGATCTGCCCGGCGTCCTCGGCCTCGCGAACGGCGCAACCCGGCTCATGGGTATGTGTGCAATCGCCAAACCGGCACGCGCGCGATGCCTCGACAATCTCGGGGAAGGCGCGCGCCAGACCCCGCTCGTGACCCACGAGCGGTAGGCTGCGCAGGCCCGGGGCATCGGCGATCACGCCGGCGTCGCCCGGCAGCGCCACCATCACGCGCGCGACGGTTGTGTGACGGCCCTGGTCGTCGCGTTCGCGCACACCGCCGGTCGCCAACGTATCGTGGCCCAGCAGTGCATTGAGCAGCGTCGACTTGCCGGCACCCGACTCGCCCAGAATCATGGCGCAGCTCCCGGCAGGCACGCAGGCACGGACCTCGTCCAGGCCGCGGCCCTCGGCAGAGGACGTCACGATCACGCGCACGTCCGGACCCACCAGGCGGCGCACGCGGTCCAGATCGCGCTCGAGCTCCTCGGCATCGCAGCGGTCAGCTTTGGTAAGCACCACCACCGGCTCGGCATCGCAGTCAAGCGCCAACACCAGCGAGCGCGCCACGCGGTCGAGCAGCACCTCACCGGCACCGAGCGCCTGCACGATTAGCACGCTATCCACGTTGGAGCAGAGCACCTGGCGCTCTCCACGGGCACGGCCGCGCCAACGCTCAAAGCTCGTACGGCGCGGCAGCACGCACTCAATCACGCCCATATCGTGCCCGGGAGCGCGGCGCACCGCCACACGGTCGCCCACAGCGGGCAGCAGGACCTCGTCCTCGCCGCGCGACTTGGCAAACCCCACGGCATGCTCGGCACGAAACGTGTCATCGGCAGTCGCCACCAGTGGAAACCCGCGATCCAAGCGCACCACGGCGCCAAGCTGCATCTGCTCGGGCTCCTCGGTATGTGCGCAAAAGTCGTCAAATGCCGCCTGCTGAGCTTCATCGACCGGCAGGTCATCGAACGCCGGAACATCCTGCAGCGCGTCAAGTCCCGGCACGTTTGCCAGCAGCTCCTCGGCAGACGCGGGGGCTTCGGTCGCGAGCTTCCGACGACGATCGCGCTTAGCCCGCGCCCCCGTCGTCTTTTTCTTCGCCTTAGCCTTCGCCTTGCCCACAAGCGCCTCCCAGCACCACAAATCACAACTGAGCAGGTATTTTAAATCAAAAAGAGCTGGCCGGGCAAAGCCCGACCAGCTCACAAACTTTCCCTCAGCCCTTTTCATCCGCACGGGAGAAAAGCCAGCAAGGATACCGCAGGGCCCGCCCGCCGGGAGGGGTTTCCTAAGGGCACATCCCGCAGCCGCAAAGCGGCGAGGACGTGCCCGTGGAAACCCCGCAGGCGGTAGGGCCCGGACAGGTACGTTACTCCTTCTCGACCGCGCGCATGATCGCCTTGTAGATCTCCATCAGCGGGATGATCAGGAAGGCCAGGCCCAGCGCGGCAAGAACGCCCTTGAGCTCAAGCGTCACGGGGCCAAAGAACATCTCGGCAAGCGTCGGCTGCACGGTCACGATCACCGTCAGCACCAGTGCCAGCGCGGCGGAAGCCCACAGCCACTTGTTCTGCTTCTTCATGGTGAACAGCGACGCACGACGGCTGCGCATATTGAAGCAGTGGAAAATCTCGACCATGTTGAGCGTGATGAACGCCATCATCACGCCTTCCTCGTCGGCATTGCCGGCGATCATATCGGCGATGTGGATGTAGCCCATGTCAAAGTACACGCCCACAAAGAAGCTCGCCAGCACCAGCACGGTGATGATCAGACCCTGGACCACGCAGTCCAGGCCCATGTGACCGGCAAAGACACCGTCCTTGGCGTTGCGCGGCTTGCGCTTCATGATGTCACCCTCGGCGTCCTCCATGCCCAGCGCGAGCGCGGGGAAGCAGTCGGTGACCAGGTTCACCCACAGCAGCTGCACCGGCTGGAAGATGGTAAAGCCGATGAGCGTGGCGATAAACACCGAGAACACCTCAGCAAGGTTGGCCGAAAGCAGGAACTGGATGACCTTGCGGATGTTGTCGTAGATGCGACGGCCCTCTTCGCAGGCACCGATGATGGTGGCGAAGTTGTCGTCGGCAAGCACCATGTCGGCAACGTTCTTGGTGACGTCGGTGCCGGTGATGCCCATACCGACGCCGATGTCGGCGCGCTTGATGGACGGGGCGTCGTTGACGCCGTCGCCGGTCATGGCGACGATCTGGTCGCGCGACTTCCAGGCCTCGACGATGCGCGTCTTGTGCTCGGGCTGGACGCGGGCGTACACGCCGTAGTCCTCGATGTGCGCGTCGAGCTCCTCGTCGCTCATGCGGTCGAGGTCGGCACCGGTAATGGCCTGGCTGCGATCGGCGACGATGCCCAGCTGCTTGGCGATGGCCACGGCGGTGTCGATGTGGTCGCCCGTGATCATAACGGTGCGGATACCGGCGTCATGCGCCTCGCGGATGGCGTCGGCGACCTCGGGGCGAACCGGGTCAATCATGCCGGACAGGCCGCAGAAGACCAGGTCATGCTCGAGCGCGGCGGGACTGCAGTCGGCCGGGACCTCGGTGTAGGTGCGGCTTGCCAGCGCCAGCACGCGCAGGGCCTCGTCGGCCATGGCCTTGTTGGCGGCCACGAGCTCGGCACGACGCTCCTCGGTCAGCGGAACGACCTTATCGCCCTCGTAGATGTGGGTGCACAGGCCGATCACCACGTCGGGCGCGCCCTTGGTGTACTGCTCATACTCGCCGTCCAGGGTCTCGACGACCACGGACATCATCTTGCGGCCCGAGTCGAACGGGGCCTCGCCCACGCGCGGGTGCTCGGCAGTCAGGCCAGTGAGGCCCGCCTTGCCGGCGTCGTTGACGAGCGCGCACTCAGTCGGCTCGCCCACGGCCTCGCCCAGCTCCTCGTCCCACTGGGCATCGGAGCACAGCGCCATGCCGGCCAGGAACTTCTCCTTAGGTGCGGCGAGCTCGTGCTTGACGACGGTCATCTTGTTTTGGGTAAGGGTACCGGTCTTGTCGGAGCAGATGGTCTGCGTGCAGCCGAGCGTCTCGACGGCAGAGAGCTTGCGGATGATTGCCTGGCGCTTGGCCATCTTGGTCACGCCAAGCGACAGCACGATGGTCACGACGGCGACCAGGCCCTCGGGGATGGCAGCGACGGCGAGCGAGACGGCAACCATAAAGGTATCGAGCAGGGCGGTCGGGTCGGTAAGAACGTTGCCCACGCCGTGGCGGATGATATCAACGCCAAAGATGACGACGCAGATGACGATAACCATGATGGTGAGGATGCGGCTGAGCTCGGCAAGCTTCACCTGCAGCGGCGTGAGCTCTTCCTTGGCCTCGGCCAGGGCGCCGGCGATCTTACCCATCTCGGTGTTCATGCCGGTACCGACTACGACGGCGCGGCCACGGCCATACACCACGGTGGAGCCCATGTAGCACATGTTCTTGCGGTCGCCGAGCGGCACGTCGTCGGTGCCGGCGGCGAGCTCGATCACGTTGGCATGCTTCTCGACGGGTACGGACTCGCCGGTAAGGGCGGCCTCCTCGATCTTCATCGTGGCGCTCTCGAGCACGCGGCAGTCGGCCGGGACGGAGTCGCCCGCCTCGAGCATGATCACATCGCCGGGCACGAGCTCGGCGCTCGGCAGGTGCACGAGCTTGCCGTCGCGCAGAACCTTGGACTGCGCGGCGCTCATCTCCTGCAGGGCCTCGAGAGCTTCCTCGCTCTTGGCCTCCTGAACCACGCCCAGCACCGAGTTGACGATAACGACGAACATGATGATGGCGACATCGGCAAAGTCCGCCTCGCCCTTGACCATGCCCGTGAGCGCGCTGATGACGGCGGCAACGATCAGCATGATGACCATGGGGTCGGCCATCTGCTCAAAGAAGCGCTTCCACAACGGCGTCTTCTCGGCTTCCTCGAGCTTGTTAGGGCCTGTCTTGGCGAGGCGCGACGACGCCTCGTCGTTGCTCAGGCCGAGGTTCTCATCGACACCTTGGTCGCTGAGTACCTCCGCCGCGGCGGACAGGTATTCCTTTTGCATATAGAGTCCCCTCCTGGGATTCGGGCCACTCAGCAGATTGATGCCCGATCATAATTCCCAGGAGAAGGGCAAGGGCTCATCAAGGCTGCCGTGCTGAGCGGCAGTTGATAGTGGGGCTATGGTACCCCAAAGCGGCGCGTCTAGCCAAAACATTCCAATTGGAAACACGGCTCGAGTGCAACGATGCAGACCGTGTGATGCTCAACATTGATAAAACGTTTTTTCTTCGGCGCATCTTCAAACTGAAATATCGCCCAGATAGCAGCGGTCAGAACGGTTGATAAAGTTTTTTCATATACCGTTTTTACCGCAAAAAATGAACTTCTAATTCGGCATACGGTCGATTTTTTGGGGTATTCGGTCGTCATTTCGTTATAATCATCTCAGTTTTATTTCTTATGGTTTATCTATCAGCGCAAGACGATGTCAGATGGAGGTCTGAATGTACAAGCGCACT
This sequence comes from uncultured Collinsella sp., assembly GCA_902468085.1. Classification (GTDB taxonomy): domain Bacteria; phylum Actinomycetota; class Coriobacteriia; order Coriobacteriales; family Coriobacteriaceae; genus Collinsella. Next base: position 28,127 of record CABQXN010000015.1, on the reverse strand, counting down.
AAGATTGTATGCACCATGGGTCCCGCCTGCGATAGCGACGAGACCATCCGCGAGATGATCAAGGCGGGCATGAACGTCGCCCGTTTTAACTTCTCGCACGGCTCCTACGACGAGCACCACGGTCGCATCGAGCGCGTCCGTCGTATTTCCAAGGAGCTCGGTATGCCCGTCGGCATCCTGCTCGACACCAAGGGCCCCGAGGTCCGCACCGGCCTTCTGGTCGACGGCAAGAAGGTTGCCGTCAAGACCGGCGACAAGATCGTCGTTACTGCTCAGCCCACGACCGAGGATTTCCACGGCACCGCTGAGCACATCTCCCTCGACTACCTAGCTCTGCCCTCCGAGGTCGAGAAGGGCTCCCTCATCCTGATCGATGACGGCCTGGTTGCCCTTGAGGTCGAGTCCGTCGACGGCCAGGACATGACCTGCGTCGTCAAGAACGACGGCCTGATCGGCGAGCGCAAGGGCGTCAACATGCCCAACGTCAACATCTCGCTGCCCGCCATCACCGAGCGCGATCGTCAGGACATCCTCTTTGGCCTGACCGAGAACATCGACTACATCGCCGCTTCCTTCATCCGTGACGGCGAGTCCGTCCGCGGCATCCGCGAGCTTTGCCGCGAGAACGGCGGCGAGCACGTGACGATTTTCCCGAAGATCGAGTGCGCCCTGGGCGTCGAGAACTTCGACGAGATCCTCGAGGCTTCCGACGGCATCATGGTCGCCCGTGGCGACCTGGGCATCGAGATTAAGCCCGAGCTCGTTCCCCACATCCAAAAGGAGATCATCGCTAAGTGCAACGCGGCCTACAAGCCCGTTATCACCGCTACGCAGATGCTCGACTCCATGCAGCAGAACCCGCGCCCGACGCGCGCCGAGGTTGCCGACGTTGCTAACGCCATTTACGACGGCACCGACGCCGTTATGCTCTCTGGCGAGTCCGCTGCCGGTAAGTACCCGGTCGAGGCCGTCAAGATGCAGGCCAGCATTGCTCTCGAGACCGAGAAGTACCTCCCGGCCCACGCTCCGCTCGAGGTTCCGGCCGACGCTCATGGCACCCGCGTTGTTAACAACGTTGTGGGTATGTCCGCTGTGAACATGGCCACCACCGTTGGCGCCAAGTGCATCACCGTGCCGACGACCACCGGTCGTACCGCTCGCCTGATTTCGCACTTCCGTCCCAACATGCCGATCTGCGCGTTCTCCCGCCACGAGTGGGCCGTCCAGCAGATGATCATGTACTGGGGCGTTATCCCGCATCAGGCCGAGATTACCCAGGGCACCGTCAACGGCACGATCGTCAAGGCGATCGAGACCGCTAAAGAGCTCGGCTACGTCGAGGCCGGCGATCTGACCGTCGCTACCGCCGGCGATCCCCGCATGAGCGTCCAGCTCGAGGACAAGGTCTCCTCGACCAACGTCGCATACGTCGCTCAGGTGCGCTAAATCGTACTTGCAAGCAGATTTGCATTGCAAAGGGCCCGGAAGGCATTGCCTTCCGGGCTTTTTTAAGACCTTCTTCATATGCCGCCTCATCGATTTGCGTTCAGTCGCAAGCCTCTCCGATGCCGAGCGCACCACCGAAGACGCCTGCGACGGGAGCTGTTGGTCAATTGGGATGAACTGTTCTCCGTAAAGCCGGCCGGCTAGCAGCTAGCGATCAGGGGGACTGCCGGAACGTCAGAAGCAGCAACGCGAGCCGCAAAGCCTGCCTCGGTCAGCTCGATGACCTCGGTAAACGTTGAGTCGAAGAACTCCTCAGTTAGCAGGCGATACGGCGGATGATCGGGCTCGCCGGGGTTTTCGCGTACAATCTCGTGCATAACGCCGATGGTCTTGAGCACATATTCTTTATGGATGGGATACTGCCCAAAACGCGTCGCGGCGGTATACAGGCGATCGGTCGCACGCGGGATGGAAACAATGCCGAGCGTCTTGCCGAACCAGTCAAAGTCGCCTTGCTTTTTAATGCGGAACTCCTCGCACGGCTTGCCGCCGTGCGCCTCCAGGTACTGATTCACGCGCGTATTCCATACGGTATCGGCCACCAGATGCGACCAGACACCCAGTGTCAAATCGAGCAACGACTGCGCCACATCTTCGGACGCAAGCGAGAACTCACGAGCGCCGGGACCGACAACCGGCTCAGCATCCCTGTAGCGCTGGGGATAGTGCACGCGATTCAGTCGCTCGCGCTCCTCGATAATCGAGGTCGCCGCGGCTGGCGCACCGGTGGGCGAACTTTTAAGCAACGGTGCCACATAGGTATCCCAGAACTCGTGCTCACGAGGCTTAGGGATGGGCTCAGGCTTGGCAAAGTGCGTAATGCGGTACGGGATGGGATCGGCGATGCCAGGGACCATATAGCCCACGAAAATATCCGGAACCACGCAGCCAAACAAAAAGGCATTGCGGTCGCGCACGCTCTTGGCAAGCGCACCGGTGCGCTCCAGCAAACGCTCCGTCTGAGCGATATGAATGTTCCAGCTTGGCATAGCCACCCCCATAAAAAACCTGGATAACTATACCATCACGGCAAAGCCGCGCGGGCGGCTACGCACGCTCTACGCAGCAACTAGTCCGTAGCACCGCTTTCGGTTCCATACGACGGCGAAGGCGCCTCGACCACATGGTGATATCGATCGATATAGATTGCACGGGCACTCAGGCGTCGCACCAAATCCTGGTGATGTGTGCTCATCAAGACCGTCTTACCCGCCGCGACGTAGGCCAGCAAGAAGTTGACCACGATGTCGCATGAATCCTCGTCGAGCCCATTAGTAGGTTCGTCGAGAACCAAGATATCGGGGTTCATCGATACGACTGCCGCCAGCGCCACACGCTTCTTTTGCCCACCCGAAAGCTGATAGGGCGAGGCATCGACCAGGTCGGCAACTTGAAACAGTTCTATGGCATCGTGCACGCGACGGTCGAGCTCGTCTGCCGGCAGCCCCATCTGCGCGGGACCAAAAGCAACTTCCTCACCCACCGTAGCGCAGAACAACTGGGCGTCGGCATTCTGGAACACAAAGCCCACGCGCTGATGGAACCGCTGGGCCGTCGCGGAATCCTTGAGATATGCCGCATCGACCATACACCCGTCAAACAGGTATGCCCCTGCGTCCGCGAGTTCAAGGCCGTTAATAAGACGCATAATCGTCGTCTTACCGCAGCCGTTGGGACCGAGCAGGGCAACGAGTTCACCACGATCGACCTGCAGCGACACGCCATCGACAACCGTATGCCCCGCATAGGAGAACACCACGTCGCGCAACTCAATAAGCGGCGCGCCCTCGGCGCCGCCCGCACCGTTCGTGCCCGCCGCACTATTCATATCGATCGTCAAAACGTCGCCCTTCCCTACTCACATCGACGGCTAGACCGCCCGCGCTACAGTACCGCACACAACACGGCGAGCAACGCAACGCCGGCCGCGTAAACCGCATCGCGCCAGCCAAAGCCGCTCCGTGCAGGCGCCGGATACACGCCGGCGAAGCCGCGGCACAGCATGGCCTCGTCCATCGCGCGGCTGCATTCCATCGCCTTGATAAACGTCATGCCCATGATACCCGCCAGCGAGTCGGTACGCGAAAAACCCGCGGGCGCGGAACCGACGCTGCGCAGCATGACCGATTCGCACAGATCGTGCGCCGTGCGTCCCAGCACCTCGATATGCTTGAGTGCCATATCAAACGTAAAGATAACCTCGTCGGGCAGGTGCAGCATTTTGAGCGCCGCCGACATGCGGCTCCAGGTAAGCGTCCACGAAACACCCAGCACCAGCGACACATTAATAAACGTCTTGAGCGCGATCTTGAGCATGGCGCCCGTGGCAGACGCGCCCAGCAGCAGGGCAGGCAGTGCCAGAACCACGGCAAGCCCCGTGGCGCCGAGCGCCGGTACAAAGGTCGCACGCAGCCCGCGTGCGGGGCGCACCGCGACCAGCACCAACGCGATTGCCGCCATCAGCATCAGGTACAGCGGACTCTGCGTCAGGCACACGCACAGGACGCAGACGAACATCCCCACCAGGCGCACCGGAGCCGAAACGCAAGAAAGGGCGCGGTCGACCATCGACCCGCCCTCGTGCGCGCCTCCACCCAGGCGAACCCGCTCAAGCAGGCTCGCCAGGTGCAGGACATTCTTTTGCATCACACGATGCCGAGCCCCCGCGGGCTCGTAACGCTGCTCGGTCGCAAGCCAGCTAGGCAGCTCGGCTATTGCCATGAGCACCGCTTTCCTTGACCGTCAGCGAGATCAGACGGAATGCGATGGTGAGCACCGCCACGCCAATCACGCCGGACAGGATATACATGGCAGCCTGACCGGCAAAGCCAAGACCCTGCTCCTCGGAATAAGCCTGCAGGTAATCACCCGTGGGCAGCGCGTCGGCAAAGGTCGGGGTATCGAGGCCGACCGAAGCCTGCAGGCTGTCGTCGCCAGCCTCCTGAACGGCGGTCGCGGCGCCCTCGGCGTCCCACTCACCCCAGGCGTCACCGGTGGCAAGCAAGCCCAGCGGCGTGGCCACCACGAGCACGGCGACCAAAATGAGCGTGGGGACCAGCGAGGTCTTCTTGGCAGCAGCGCCCTCGGCAGCAAGCTGGCCATCGACGGCCTCGGGCCCGACGATAATGCTCGGCGCCGTCTTCTTAATGAAACCGTAGATGGCGGCCGTCGCCACGCCCTCGATCACACCGGCAACCAGCATATGCGGGATCAACATGGCCGGAATAGCCACGGACAGCGGGAAGGGGCAGTACAGCGGAGCGCCCGAAGCGTTGGTGAAGAGCATCGGCTGAATACCGAACTCGACCGCCGCGCACAGGGCCGCCAGGCACAGGCCAACCCAGCCGCTCACGATGGCAGAAACCGAGGTGCCCCAGCTCTTGTCGTGCAGACGGCTGTTGAGCGCACGAAACACGATAGCAGCGACAAACGGCAGCACAAAGGCCATGTTAAAGCAGTTGGCGCCAAACGACAGAACGCCGCCGTCGCCAAATAGCAGCGCCTGCAGCGCCAGCGCGACCGAGACAGCGATAGCCGCGGCCTCGGGGCCCAGCAGCAGCGCGATGAGCGCGCCGCCGACGGCGTGACCTGTGGTGCCGCCGGGCAGCGGCACGTTGAACATCATGAGCAAGAAGGAGAATGCGGCGCAGATGCCCAGGAACGCCATATGCTCGCGATCGAGCGTGGCACGCACCTTCTTGATGCAGTGAACCCAAACGGGCACCATCGCCACCGCCATGACGGCATCGGTCTGCGGGGACAGATAGTTATCTGGAATGTGCATGTACGCCTCCCGGTTGTCGGCGCACAGAATTGCAACGCCGCTTAAATCACCTTGACAGTGTTACGTATTGTCAAATTCGTAACACGACGCGGGCTATCATAGCAAAACGGCGCACTGCCGACAAAGCAGCACGCCGTTATGTAATGCGCGTGTCATATATACAGGCTCAACGGTGCCTCATACCGAGCATAGCGGTCACGTAGGACTCGGCGGCAGCCACCGCCGACCCATATCCCAGTGCAGGACCTATCCGCGGACCTCGCCGTTTACGCCCTTGCACACCTTGGTGACGATCTTCTGGTGTGCTTTTTCGACCTCTTCGCTGGTGAGTGTGTGGTCGTCGGAGCGATACGTAAGCGCAAAGGCCATGGACTTCTTGCCCACGCCCACGCGGACCGGGTCGCGGTAGACGTCGAACAGGCGCACGCCCTCGAGCAGCTTGCCACCGGCGCTGGTAATGCGGCGCTCAAGATCCTCGCAGGTCACGGAGTTATCGACCACGATAGCAAGGTCGTGCTCAACGGCCGGGTACTGCGAGAACTCACGGTAGTTATCCTGGTTGCGGGCGCCCTTGATCAGCTTGTCCAGGTCAAGCTCAAAGGCAACGACGACCTCGTCGATGCCCATAGCCTCGCGCGCCTCGGGGTGGATCTCGCCAACCCAGCCCAGCACGGTACCGCCCGAGAGCACCTCGGCAGCACGACCCGGTTGCAGGAAGGCATAGCTCTCGCCCTCGACGGGACGGAAGCGAACCTTCTCGATGCGCAGCTGGGCAAGCAGCTCCTCAACGATGCCCTTGCCAAAGAAGAAACGCAGCTTGCGGTACTTCATGCTCCAAGACTGCTCGCTCCACTGGCCCGAGAGCACACCCGCCACGGACTTGGTCTCCTTGGGCAGGCTGGCGTTCTCGCGGCCATGGAACAGGCTGCCGACCTCGTACAGGTGCACGTTGGGCGTGCCGTGGGCCTCGTTGTAGGCCACAGACTGCAGCAGACCCGGCAGCAGCGAGCGGCGCATCTCGGTCTGCTCGGCCACCAGCGGGTTCATGAGAACCACGGGGCAGCCGCGGCCCTCGGTGGACATACCAATCTTCTCCAGGTCGCCCGGGGCGGCAAAGCCAAAGGTCGTGGTCTCGTTGAGGCCGCAGGCGCGCAGGATCTCGCCGACCTTACGGGTGAGCTTCTGCTCGCGGGTCAGGCCGCCGATGTGGTTCTTGGCAGCCGGGATGGTCGCCGTAACGCGGCCCATGCCCCATAGGCGCAGGACCTCCTCGATCAGGTCGATCTCACGCGGCAGGTCGGGACGGAAGCTCGGCGGGGTAACCATAAAGTCCTCGCCGTCGCGCTCGACGGTGCAGCCCAGACGAGTGAGCGAGCGCTCGATAAAGTCGGGCTCGATGTCGGCGCCGCAGATGGCGTGCACGCGGGCCAAGCGCAGCTTGATGCTATCGATGGTCTTGGGCGCGGGGAAAACGTCGACGTAGCCGGGAGCGACCTCGCCGCCGGTGATCTCCTCAATCAGCGCGCAGGTAACGTTGGCGACATCCACGCAGCCGGTCTCATCGACCTGGCGCTCAAAGCGAATGGAGGCGTCGGAGATCAGCGACAGGTCACGGCTGGTGTGCGAGGTGCGGCCGGCGTTGAAGCAGGCGCTCTCGACCATCACATCGACGGTATCGTCCTCGATCTCGGAATCCATACCGCCCATGACACCGGCCAGCGCCACGGGACGCTCGCCGTCGGTGATGAGGCCCATGCCGGCGTCGAGCACGCGCTCCTCGCCGTCGAGAGTCGTGAACTTCTCGTCCTGCTGGGCGGCGCGAACCACCACGCGACGGTGGCCATCGCGCTCGGCAAAGGTAGACAGGTCAAAGGCGTGCAGCGGCTGGCCGGTGAGCATCATCACGTAGTTGGTGATATCGACGATGTTGTTGTGCGGGCGCACGCCCAGGGCGTTGAGGCGCTTGACCATCCAGTCGGGCGAGGGACCGACCTTCACGTTGCGCACGATGCGGGCGACGTAGCGGTCGCACAGGCCCTCGTCGGCAATCTCGACCGAAAGCTCGTCGTCGGTCGCGCGGCCGGTCTCGACCTTGATGGCGGGCAGCTCAACGTGGAAATCGCGGTCGAAGATGGCACCGGTTTCGCGGGCCATGCCGATCATGGACAGGCAGTCGGGGCGGTTGGGCGTGATCTCGCAGTCGAGCACGGTGTCGCTCGAGCCCACGTACTCGGCAAACGGCATGCCGCAGGGCGTATCCTCGGGCAGGATCATGATGCCGGAGTGGTCGCCGCCCAGGCCGAGCTCGCGCGCGGAGCAGTTCATGCCCATGGACACGACGCCGCGAAGCTTGCTCTTCTTGATCTTGACGTCGCCGGGCAGGACAGCGCCGATCATGGCCGTGACGATGTGGTCACCAGCCTCGAAGTTCTGCGCGCCGCAGACGATCTGCAGCGGGGCGGGGTTGCCATCGGCGTCGAGGTTCTTGTCGCCCACGTCGACCGAGCACACATACATGTGGTCGCTATCGGGGTGCGGGGTCTTGGTGAGCACCTTGGCGGTCACCACGTGGTCGAAGGACTCGCCCACGGTGTCGATCGCCTCGACCTCGGTACCGGTACGGATATATTCGTCCGAAAGGGTCTTGGGATCCTCCGGAATATCGATCATGGTCTTGAGCCAGTCGTAAGAAACGCGCATCTAACTGGTCTCCTTTCATAAATGCGGCTTTGAGCCGGAAACTGCAACTAAGAAGAAAGCGTTCTAGAACTGGTTCAAGAACCTCATGTCACCAGTCATCAACGTGCGCAGGTCGGGCAGGTCGTAGCGCAGGGCCGCGACGCGCTCGGCGCCAATACCAAAGGCGAAGCCGGTGTACTTCTCGGGGTCGATGCCGCAGTTGATCAGAACGTTGGGGTCGACCATGCCGCAGCCCAGGATCTCGATCCAGCCGCTGTGCTTGCAGAAGTTGCAGCCCTTGCCGCCGCATACGTGGCAGCTCACGTCCACCTCGCAGGAAGGCTCGGTGAAGGGGAAGAAGTGCGGGCGGTAGCGCGTCTTGCGGTCCTCGCCAAACATGCACTTAACAAAGTAGTCGAGCGTGCCCTTAAGATCGCCAAAGGTGATGCCCTCGTCAACAACCAGGCCCTCGATCTGGTTGAACTGCGGCAGGTGGCAGGCATCGGCCGTGTCGGGACGGTAGACGGTGCCCGGGCAGATCATGTAGATGGGCGGCTTCTGCGACTCCATGGTGTGGATCTGCACGCCCGAGGTCTGGGTGCGCAGCAGCACGTCGGACTCGCCGTGAGCGTGAGCCTCGGGATGCGCGACGCTGCCGGGGTTGTTGTCGACCACATAGAACGTGTCGCGAGCCGAGCGGCTCGGGTGATCCATGGGCGCGTTGAGCGCGGTGAAGTTGTAGTAGGAGGTATCGACCATGGGGCCGGACTCGACGGTGTAGCCGATGCCGCAGAAGATGTCCTCGGCCTCCTCGATGATCTGCTTGATCAGGTGCTGGTGACCGATCTGCGGACGGATGCCCGGCAGCGTGATGTCGACGGCCTCGTGCTCGAGTGCGTGCTTGAGGGCGGCGGCCTTCATCTCGGTGGTGCGCTCGTCGAGCATGCCCTCGATCAGCTGGCGCATCTCGTTGGCGCGTTTGCCCATCATGGGACGATCCTCGGGAGCGAGCTTGCCCATCATGCGCATCAGGCCGGTGATACGGCCCTTGCGGCCGAGCAGCTCAACGCGCGCAGCCTCGAGCTTGGCGGCGTCGTCAGCGCTAGTGACGAGCTCCTTGGCCTCTTCCTCGAGTTTGACCAGATCATCAATCAGACTCATGTCTTCCCTTTCGTCTCTCGCATATCCGCGCTCCGGGACGGCTGACGCCGCCCGATGTTGCGGATGCGCGGCCCGGTTCGGTAACAAAAAAACCGCCCTCGGGCATGTACATTGCCCAAGGACGGTTGAATTCCGCGGTACCACCTTGTTTGACCCGGCGGATGTCTGGCCCGCCGCGCCCACTCTTTGCCCCTTGTCGCGAGGCTCACGGCTTCCCTACTGGGACTTTGCTGCCACTGGCCGCGTGCCCGTTGAGGTCGCTGCTCGGGAGTGAACGCTTGGCCCTTGCCACCGCAGGAAGGCTTGCAGCCCATGACCTTCCCTCTCTTGCCGGCGACGCGGCGGGCAAAACCCTCTCCGTCAACGCATTGGGCTATAGGATAACACATTTCGCGAGCGCATCGCCGCGTTCCGTTTTATTCGCGCTGGGTACAAGGCAGGTAGCTGTGCAAACTGGCCGCGCACCCGCCTGCGGCGCTCGGCCTGCGAGATTAAGGATACGGTATGGGAAAGAAACTCGATAAGAAGGCCAAGGCCGCCGTGGCAAAGGCCGCCAAGGGCGTCAAGGCCGCTAAAGTCGACAAGGCCGTCAAAAAATTCCGCAAGCTCGAGGGCAAGCTGTGGACTCGCGAGTACCTGCTCAAGATTGCCGAGTTTGACGGCGCGACGATTGCTCCCGCCAACGGTGCCGCCGCCCGTGCCGACGCCATGGGCACCCTTGCTGGCGAGCACCATAAGCTCCTGACCAGCGAAAAGTCTGTCGAACTCGTGCACTCGCTGGCACGCGAGACCGTCGCCGGCGGCAAGATCGACGACCCGCAGCTGCTTGACGAGATCCGCGTGCTCGGCCGCGATCAACGCGAGGCAAGCGTTATTCCTACCGAGGAGGCCGAGGCCTGGACCAGGCTCACCTGCGAGGCCGACGCCGTGTGGCACAAAGCCAAGACGGCCAACGACTGGGCGAGCTTTGAGCCCTATGTGGATAGAATCGTCGCCCAACTTAAGCATCAGGCAGAGCTCATGGATCCCAAGCGCGACCCCTACGATGTTTGGCTCGACCAGTACGAGCGCGGCCTTTCCGCCAAGAGCTTCGACGCGTTTTGCGAGGAGGTCAAGGCCACGGTCGTGCCGCTCGTGCACGCCATCGGCGAGCGCGGCCAGCAGCCCGCTGCCGACTTTTTGCATGTCCGCGTGCCCGAGGCTGCCCAGCGTGCCATGAGCTTCGATCTGATGAAGCTTGTCGGCCTGAACCTGGACGACACCACGCTCGCCTTTACCGAGCACCCGTTTAGCGAGGGCTTTGCCGTGGGTGATGCGCGCATCGCGACGCACATCTACGAGAACGACTGCATCTCCAACGTCTTCAGCATCATCCACGAGGCAGGACACGCCATGTACGAGCTGGGCGTCAATCCTGTCTATGCGCGCACCTGTCTTGAGGGTGGTACCTCCATGGGCATCCACGAGAGCCAGAGCCGCTTCTTTGAGAACACCGTGGGTCGAAGCCGCGCCTTTATGGGACCGCTGCTCGAGGTGCTGCGCCGACACGCACCCGAGGTCTACGGCGGCGTCGACGAGGACACGCTCTACCACGCCGTGAACATCGCGCAGCCTTCGCTGATCCGCACCGAGGCTGACGAGCTCACCTACCCGCTGCATATTATGGTGCGCTACCAGATCGAGCGCATGCTGTTTGCCGGCGAGGCCACGGCCAAGGACATCCCCGCGCTTTGGAACCGCTTCATGGATGAGTACCTGGGCATTCCCGTTCCCGACGACACGCACGGCTGCCTACAGGATACGCACTGGAGCGGCGGCTCGTTTGGCTACTTCCCCACCTATGCGCTGGGCAGTGCCTACGATGCCATGTTTGTGCCGGCCATGTGCCGCGACGGTGTCGACCTTACCGGCGCCTGTGCGAGCGGCGACCTGACACCCGTCCGCGCCTGGCTGGGCGAGCACATTTGGCAGTGGGGCCGCGCCAAGGACGCGCCGGAGCTCATCAAGGGCGCGTGCGGCATGGCGTTCGATGCCCGCTACTACTGCAGCTACCTGCAGGACAAGTTCACCACGCTGTACGAGCTGTAAGGCATAACCGACACGCCAACGCAAAGGGGACGCCGCGGAACCAATCCGCGGCGCCCCCTTTCCACCTAGTTGTTTAAGAACGTCCCCAATGACTACCTTACAGAGCTTCCAGCGCGGCGGCGATGCGCTTCATGGCGGCATCGGCAGATGCTTGGTCGGGCGCCTCGGCCAGCACGCGGATAACCGACTCGGTTCCGCTCTTGCGCACGAGCACGCGGCCCTCGCCTGCCAGCGCAGCCTCGGCCTCGGCGATGGCGTTCTGCACGCCCATGTTCTCGAGCGCGGCGTCCTTGTCCGCCACGCGCACGGCCACCTGCGCCTGCGGCAGCAACTTGCACGGAGCCGTGAGCTGCGAGAGCGTCTCGCGCTCGGCACGAATCACTTCCATCACGCGCAGCGAGGTCATAATGCCGTCGCCCGTGCGCTCGATATCGCCAAAGATCGTATGGCCCGTCTGCTCGCCGCCCAGGCTGTAGCCGCCCTCGCGCATCTTGGCATACACGTGACGGTCGCCCACGCCGCTGGTCACGGCGCTCAGGCCGGCAAGCTCCAGCGACTTGACAAGACCAAAGTTACTGGCAATCGTCGGCACCACGGTACCGCCCGAGAGGCGCCCGTGCTTGTTCAGATACACGCCGCACACGTACAAAATCTGGTCGCCGTCGACCACGCGCCCGCGCTCGTCCACGGCCAGGCAGCGGTCGGCATCGCCGTCGTAGGCAAAGCCCACGTCCAGGCCCTGCTCCACCACATGGCGCTGCAGACGCTCCATATGCGTGGAGCCGCAGTCGACGTTGATGTTAAAACCATCGGGCGCGGCATTGATCACGCGCACGTCGGCACCGAGCGCGTCAAACACCGGCTTGGCCACCGAGGAAGCCGAGCCGTTGGCGCAGTCGATACCGATCTTGACGCCCTGCAGCGAAAAGTTCGCACTTGCAATGAGCGAAGCAATGTAGCGGTTGCGGCCCTGCATGTAGTCCACCGTGGCACCGATGTGGTTGCCCGTGGCCAACGGAACTTCGCTCTTGCCATCGATGTAGTCCTCGATGAGCTCCAGTACGTCCTCGTCCATCTTAAAACCGTCGCTATTGACGAGCTTAATGCCGTTATCGCAAAACGGGTTGTGGCTCGCGCTGATCATGATGCCGCAATCGAAGCAGCCTTCCACAGTCTGATGCGCTACGCCTGGCGTGGGGATCACGTGCAGCATATAGGCGTCCGCACCGCTCGCGACCAGGCCGCTCACCAGCGCCGCCTCAAACATATAACTCGAGCGACGTGTGTCCTTGCCCACGATGACGCGCGCCTTGCGCTCGCGGTTGGCGCCGTAATACCAGCCCACAAAACGGCCAATCTTATAAGCGTGTTCTACCGTCAGCCCAACGTTGGCCTCACCGCGAAAGCCGTCGGTGCCAAAGTACTTCATGCGCTCTCCTTACAAAATAGGGGCGAACAGATTGCCTGTCCGCCCCAAAATGGTACTCGATTATCTGCGCTACCAGAAAAACCCTACGCCGACGCGCTGTCGCGAGCCGCCTGGCATGTAGGAGTCTGACGCAGCGTAAGCGGCTTGTCCCCCGCCTCGGCCGACGTGGTCAGCGTATACGTGATCGTCGTCGTCTCGCCAGCATGCAGGTCAACGGTGCCCGAATAGAAGGGGATTCCATGCCACGTAGCGGCGCCAAGACCAAACTGGGTGCCCTCGACGGTCAGATCAGTAATGTTGCCGCCCGTCGGGGCAAACAACGAGACATTCAGACGCTCGTCGTCACGCGCGGCATCGGGTGCGCTCGCCGCAACGTAGTCGGGCAGCTTGCCAGCCTCCTCCTGCGTCATGATGTTCGTCAGGGTAACGGTGATGCGATAGGAGCACGTGCCGTCGCCGTTCTTCACGCCCTGACCAATCTGAGTGTCGGCGTTCAGATACCAGTCGAGCTTGGAGAAGCTCAGGTTGTTAAAGTAAACGCCGGCAACGGGATCGGCACTCGGATCATCCGGATCGGGCAGCGAAGCGTCAATGCCCGTCTCTTTGATGGCATTCTGCTCATCATCGTTTCTCATCCACGCGATCAGGCGGCCCTCTTCGGCACCGCGCTCAACGGCGCTGACAAGCTTCGTAACATCGACATCGCCGATGCCACCGAGAATCTTGTCGAAGGCGGCGCTGGCAACAGCCGCAAAGATGCCGTCCGATTCCTCGACCGGATAGTTCCAATACACATCGTGCATGAGAACCTTCGCCGCGTTGGTACCGTCGACGACCGTACCATCAGGCAGCGAGACATTACCGACAAGGCCCAGCAGATACTGCAGGAACACCGGGTCGATACCGATGACGCCATCAACGTCCTGTCCATACTGGGACTTCCACAGCGCGGCGACACGCTGCGAGTTGCGGGGCCAATCAGGCGAATAGGTATTGCCCGAGTTGTACAGGTTACTGTGGTTGCCGAACAGCGCCTCATCCTCTTCGTCGACGCTCTCGACTGCCTCATCCTCGCTGAGTCCAATGCGGGGAACAAACTCGCCAATCGACATCTGGCCGTCAGTGACCGAAATCAGGCCCTGCGAACCGCCAAAGCCGCCGCAAGCACGAATCTCGACGTTGTTCATGGCGTACATAAGGTAGTTGCGCGTCTGGCCGTTGGCGCCGAGCATCTGGGGAAGGACGGGGGCGACCTTCTCCGCCGCGTCAACCGCGCCGTTGAGGGTGGCAAAGCCGTCCTTGGCCTTATCGACCAGCTCGGTCACCTGGGAAATATGAGTATCGCCAATGCTCTGGACCTTCTCGTTGGCGCTCTTGAACACCTTCGAGCTGCTGGAAAGCGAATCGGCGACCGCCTGCAGCGCGGACACGTTAATCATGCCGTCCTGGAACAGCTTGCCGGGCGTAGCCTGCGAGAGGTTGTCGGCCATGGGAACCAGCGCATTGCTCGAGACATCGGACAGGGCGTCAATCATGGTGCGGGCCGCATTGATATCGCTGCCATACACCGGGATAAACGAAGCCGCCGCCCACAGCGGGCTCGAGGTCTCCGCCTTCATGCTGTCGCAGAGCTCATCGATCTTTTTCGCGTCGTCAGGCAGCGTCGAAAAATCGCCCGACGTGACCTTGTCCTTAAGGCCACCGACGATCTCGACAGCCTCCTTCGCTTCGCTCTTTACGGTCTTTGCCGAGTTAAGCAGCATAAAGCCGCTTGCGCCAAGCGCAACGAGAAGCACCGCGACTACAGCGGCAATAATGGCGCCGGTGTGACGCTTTTTGCGCTCGCCCTTGCGATGGCGATGACGGACCAGACCGTCAGAGGTCGAACTCGACGAAGCGTCGCTACCGTAGTTCAAGCCAAAATCGTAATAATCTTCCTTGGAACCCGAGCCCGCAAACTCGGCACCGCTATCATCCAGGCGGGCGAACGTGCCAGTCTCGGAGGCGCCGGTGTAAATCGTGCCAAGGTTACCCGTAAGCCCCGCGCCACCGGCAGAAGGAGTATTGTTGGCGGCCTTGCCGGCATTAACGTTGCCGGCAGCATTCGCGGCGTTGGCAGCACCTGCGTTGTTCGCAGGCACCGAAGGAGCCCCGCTCGGCTGCGACGCGGAGGTTGCACCGCCCGCAAAGACATTCCCTTTTGCACGGCCGGTCTTTTTTGCCTTTTGAGACTGCTCGTACAGAGCGGTAAACATCGCCGTCTCGCCCGGGGACACGCGCTTACCGGAACCGCCCTGTCCAGCGCCGCCCGGCGTGCCGGCCTTACCAGCCCCGTTCGGACGCGGCGGAACTGCAGGACGGCCGCTATCGCTGCCCTTAAAGTGATTACCAGCCATAAAGAAATCCTCGCAATTGAGTCGCAATGAAAAAGTCCATAACGTTACTAGTTTATGGCATTTTGAGCATCGACAGCTAAACTCCAGACACGGACGTCAATTGGCGAAAATGCGGCACAACACCTTTTCTGTCTTGGCGGAGGCGCCAGCTACACCGTGAGGAACATCATCACGATGATCATGGCAAAGCCGATAAGGTCGGTCGGCAAAAACACCGTGCCCAGCATAACGGCGCTGGTGATGGTCGCCGAAACCGGCTCCACAGTTCCAATGAGGCTCGCACGCACCGAGCCGATGTCCTTAACGCCCTGCATATAGAGCATGTAAGCAAAAAACGAGCCGATAACCACGAACACCGCGAGCGCCTCGATACCGGCGGCGTCGAGCGCCGGCATATGTGCCCAAGGCTGCACGAAGACGCACGAGACCACGCCCGCCGTGAGCATTGCCGAGCCCGTGACGATGGGGCTGCCGTATTCGGGCAGGATCTTGGCGGGAATCACCGCCATACACGCGGCGCTGACCGCACACATAAGACCTGCTGCCAGGCCAAGCGGCGAGATATTCAGGCTGGTGGGGTCGCCGCCGGTGGCGATTAAAAAGGTTCCACCCAGAGCCAGGCCAATGCCGATGACTTCGCGAGTGCGCGGCATGCGGCGATCGGTCACGCAGGCGTAGCCCATGATGATAACGAGCTGCAGGCACTGGAGCACCGTCGCGGTTCCGGCGTTCGTCAGGCGCACGGCCGAAAGATAGCAAAACTGGTTGAACAGCAGGCCAAAAGCGGTAAAGAGCAGCAGCTGCTTGCGATCGGCGGGTGTGGTCCAGAGCTTAATCAGGCGCTCGCGGTCGCGCGTAACAACCACGGCCATAAAGAGTAGACCGGCGAGAATCTGACGCACGCTCATAAGCCACAAGGTGTCGACGTGGTAGGTATCGAACAGAAAGCTCGCGCTGGTGCCCGAGAAGCCCCAAAACGAACCGCCCACCAGCGTAGCCAAGACGCCCGTGATCATCTTGCGCGACGACGCATCGTTAAGGCGCTCGCGCCAGGCGCGGCGGGTGCTACGGCTGAGCTCGTCGATGCCCTCGGGCACATCAATGTTCAATATATCGGTCATCGGCACCGAAGCCCCTGCGCCTTCGACCTGCTCGACACACTCTTTGCTCATTCCACTCCCCCGAAACAGTCTGGAAGCAATTCGGCTTACCTTACCACGGCGAAGGCACCAGCTAGAGGCTTGTCCGCTTATCGGTAGGACAATTCCGCAGGTGTCTTTCCATAGCTCGATACCGCAATGGCCTTGCATTATGCGACAGCCAAATCGCGACAGCAGGCTCTTTTGAAATGGATGCGACAAAGCCCCCGAATTCCACAATGTAAGCGATTTTTAAAAATGTTCTTGCCACCGAGTTCAGGCTCCGTTATATTATCCCTTGCGCGCTTGCGCACCCTTGATCGGGCGTTTAGCTCAGGGGGAGAGCGCTTCCCTGACACGGAAGAGGTCAGAAGTTCAAATCTTCTAACGCCCACCAAATGTTCGCAGCTCAGAGGCTATGCCCTCTGGGCTGTTTTGTTTTATGTCGCCAAATCCGCTGGCACCTCCAACCGCCCAACTAGCCAAAAGCCGACCATCTACTTGCCGATCCATCCATCGGCATAACCAATCAGTCCGCACCGCAACTTCTCAGCAAAACGCCGCGATGTCTGCGCCCTGCGGTATCCTTGAGCCACTTGCACCTGCAGCACCAAGGAGCCGCCATGCGCACCGAGCTCGATGTCCCCTTTTCGCACAAAGAAGAAGCCAAGGCGCTGGGCGCCAAATGGGACCGGACCAAGAAGATCTGGTATGTACCCAGCGGCGTCAACCCCGAGCCCTTTGCCGAATGGCTGCCCGGTGTTGACCGATCCGACCCCTCAGCGCCGTATATATATCTAGTACTGGGCAAGCGCGAGTGCTGGAAGTGTCACAAAGAGACCTCGGTCGCGGCCTTCGGCATTCCCTATCGAACCGATAACGACGAGAGCGTCGCCATCGCGCACGCGCCCAACGAATCCGGGCACATTGCCATCGACACGGCCAACGCCAACGCACTCGCCATCGTGCCCGCTCTTGGCTGCGTGCCGGGCGAGATCCGCGACTACCTTCATAAGCGCTGCGGCTACAAGCCCGTAGGCGCGCGAGCCTCCAAAGCCCCGTCGCTCGGCAACACGTGCACCAGTTGCGACGCGCTGCAAGGCAGCCGCTATCTGTTCGAGGAGCCCTCGTCCCCGTTTGCCCTCACTGCCATCAACAAGCTGCCGGCACTGGAGTTTGTGCGCGTCGAAGTTGCCGGCGTCTTTGGCGTCCCGGCCGCGCGTACCGACTTTGACCAGGCGCTCTTTACCTGGGCACGCGACCATCACGCCGAGTTCCACAGGCAACTCGGTGAGGGGGTTTATTTGTAGGGACGGAGAAGCCTTCACAGCCAACTCCTCCGCATCACCTATCCCTCGTCGCCGGCGTCATACACGATATCGAGGCCACAAACAGGGCATTTCTCCGGATACACCGGCATATGAACGCCTGTCTGTTTTCTCACTTCATCGCTGAACCTGTCGCGCGCATCGATGAACCGAATGTCGAGACACGGTATTTGCGAGCCGCAGCAAGGGCAGGTGACGACAAACGACCCGCAATCAACCTCTACGCTCGGAAACATATTGTTGTCTATAAGGGCACACGGCAGTTTTCCGTACTTCCCCATCGCAATATCGCCTCGCCAGCTCATACACGCTCCCCTCTCGCTATACAAAACAGGAAGAGCATGCACCGGCGGGCGTGCGCGAGATTGCATCGCCACGCGATCCGATCAAACAACACGATCGTCAAAGAATGCCAAAGCCA
The DNA here is from genome assembly GCA_902468085.1 of uncultured Collinsella sp. Lineage (GTDB taxonomy): Bacteria > Actinomycetota > Coriobacteriia > Coriobacteriales > Coriobacteriaceae > Collinsella. The sequence goes on along the minus strand of CABQXN010000015.1, from coordinate 10,196 downwards.
AATACGCTAATACGGCAGAAGCCCCGCCTTTTCACGCTTCTTTTCCGAGCGATCGAACTCAATGCGATGGGCCTCAAGAAACACCGTATTGGGTCGCCACTGATGCTCATTCGGCTGCCTTAGCGTCGCGCCCGCAAAGGAAGCATAGTCGGTCTTATCCAGCAGGTACGATCCGCACAGCCGATATTCGCCGCAAACAGGCTCAAACGAAATCAGATGAGCATCGAATAAAGCATGTAAGTCGCGCCGAAGCAGAATGCCGTTGCTGGCAACCTGCGATTTGGGTCCCGAGTAATTCTCGATATGTGCAGCCTCCAGAGCTTCGCTGACGCCGCAGTCCGACACCGCGCAACGGCCATCATAGGCGGCAACGAGCTGCTTGCGGAACCATTGCTGCCCCAATCGCTCGCGTCTTAACGCATAGCGGACCTTTTCGTCGTCGGTCGTACCCCGTCCGGCAAACTCAATATCGACGGGCATGTGCTTCAGATAGCTCATGTCGGGCGCAAAACGGGGGTCCGGTCCGCCTTTATGAACAGGACCGTGCAGAACAAACCATCCGTTTTCGGGCTCGAACCGTTCAACAAACGCAAGGCCGAGCACCTTGTAGCCCACCTCGGTTGCAAATATGACTCCGACTGGAACGCCACATTCCATGCAGTTGAGCATTTTACGGTTGTAATTCTGGTCTCGAGGACCAACGGCGCCTGGCGCTTGGACCGAATACTTAATGACCCACGTACCATCGTCCAAATAGAGCGGAGGTACATCGGTGTAGAAGCTCTTTTTAGAGTTATGGACCGAAAGCGCAAAGATCTTATTGGGATCTTGCTTCACCCGATCCTGGCCCGGCTAGAAGATCCCTGAATCCCGCGTTACGGGAAAGAAGTCCGAGCCAATTCTCAAACGATACTGATACTGAGGGCTATCTTCCTTGGTGTGGTGCGGAAGGCTGGTCCAAACGCCGCCGCGCTGTTCCTCACCCAGAAACCACTCCCATGCCTCAACGTATTCGGAAGGCACGAGACTGCAGGCGCGGTCATAGCTTGGTCCATCCATCAACGGAACAGCAAGGTCAATGTCGTTCATCGCCAGCACCTACAACCATACGAACGCGAGTCATGCCCCTCAATAATATGGCCGAGAGTCAATTATTACGAGATCTCATTCCGCGATCGGCACATCGTTGATGCTCTCGGTTTGCCGCTGGCGCGTTTGTACCCCGCTGCCCCACTTCCCTGTATACTGATGTAGCACGTGTTTCATCCGGGCTTGTTGGGCCGGATTGTTCATGGGAGGTTCTTGTGGCTGTTTCGAATCCGCCTAGGGGAAGCGTTTCTTCTTCGTCCATCAAGCCGGTTACGCGCAAGGCCGTGCGTTGCCAGCGCGAGGTCGCTTGGCTTGTCACGCAGGCAGCGGGCAGGCTCGTGGCGACCACTCAGGACGTCAATGCGCCTACGCCGAGCTTTGTGCTGGCAGTGGCGCTGGATCGAGTACGCCAGCTGGAACTCGCCGCACAAGAAGACGGCAACCATCTTGGCTACCAGGACGCTATGGCGCCCGACCTGCAAACGTTCTGCCACATGGCCAAGTTGCCCGCCGCGCCCAATGCGCTTTCGGACGCAGGCTACATGTTTACGCTTTCGGGCGCGGACCTTATCCGCGACATCTATGCATACTGCAGCGAGCTCGCCGAGCGCCACGTCTTTGGCACGGCCGAAGTCAAACCGGGAAATGTCATCAAGCTGGTTCTTAGGCTGTTCTTGATAGACGGGTTCGGGGCCATGCCGGCGTAAGCCGAGTCTTTAGCATCACCGTCGACTGGGCAACAACCGCTTTACCTTAATGGACGCCAATCGAGGGTCGATTATTGGGTCGCCTCGTCCACTAACGCATCTATCCCACGCGCTCCGACAGTCGATACTTGCGGTTGCGGCTCGTCGCCGGCGCCGTGGGCTCAAGCTCGCCTTGAGCAATGAGCGCGTTGACGCGCGACCTAACCTGGGAAATTGTGAGCCCTGTGCGCTCTGCCAGCTCGCGCGTCCCCAGCTCGCCGTAGTGTTTGAGTGCCGTCACAATTAAGCCCCCGCCATGATCGACCGGCTCGATCTTTGAACGGTAAAGTACGACCTTGAACCGATCGAACCCCGGGCAGAACAGGGGCTCGGCCAGACCATGCGCGCGCATGGCATCGATCATCATCGGGATGCCCGAGCCATTGCCCTCAGCCGGCGAACCTGCGCCATCCGACAGCGGAACAATCGACATGAGCTTCACAAGCGTCGCGTTACGGCATCGGGAGCTGCCGTCAAACAAGTTCTCGCGAGTCTTTCCCCCGTAAAGGCCGCCAGGATTCGTCACCTCGACACGATCGTCAAAGACGTCGACGGCAATCGATTGTCCACAGAACCGATCCCCGTATTCTCGATGGATTACGGCGTTGGCGATTGCCTCGCGCAGAACCTCCTCGGGAATCTCAAGCGAGTCGACACGCGAGACGCCTTGGACGGTCGAGGTTCGCCGCAAATTCTTGGCGACGGCTGCGACGGCATCCGAGATCATCTCGCCCAACGTTCCCTCACAGATTGTGCGGTCCATGAATCTCAGCGACCCCGCCATGCCCTTCTGAGTTCCCTCATGGACAGCCACGTCAATGAAGAGCTTGGGATAGAACTGCTGAGGGTAGGTGCCCACAACTAGGAGTCCAGCCTTGGTAACATTGCCCTGGGAATCAAGGATATTTAGGCGCTCCAGCTTCGTTTGTTTGTCCGGCGCGCCGCGCATTGCCCGGGGCGTCAACGAGAAAGCCCGATCTATCGTACGGTCGACCAGCGTCTCGTCGAGATCGTCCGCGCCCGCACCCGCCACCGCGTCGCGATCGCTCGGAGTCGCTCGACCGTATGACGCCAATGCGAGCACCTCGGTCGATGAAAGCGGCACATCTTTGTCATCGATGCGCTTGTAGCTGCCGCCCTGGGCGCCCCGCTCTATGACATAGCAGGGCTTGCTCGACGGATCGAGCTCCTCAATCGTAATGACGAGAACGATGACGCCCTGAAGCTCCACTCGCTCGATCGTGTATTTGGGCGGATTGGCCAGCTTTCCTCGACCGCCCGCATCACCCATGCCTGACACAAATTGGTTGAGCACTTTCTCGGTCTCGAAGTTCTCAACCGGGACAAAACCTGCGCGCTCACTCACTCCGAGCACGATGATTCCGCCGGCAGTGTTCGCGAATGCGCTCACCGTTTCCCACACGTCGCGGGAAAGCGTCGTGGCGCTCTCCTTCACTTCGACGTTAAGATCATCCGAGCCCATACGCCTTAAAGACTCAAGCAGACCGGTCAGCTCGTTTTCGTTCATCTGCACGTCCTTTCGCTCGGTTCTGCGAAGAATGCCGCGAATGGATTTCCTTCGTCTCTCAGTTATCTCTCGTAATTATCTCTCATCTATCTCTCTATCTCTCGGCTTAGAGATAAGAGATAGATAGAGATGGAATGTCTACCATTTGCTTCATTTATACATATTTTTGCTGGTAGAACAATCGGTATTGAGACAATACCATGATTGCTTGTCTCTTTGCTGCTCAGTTATCTCTCATATTTATCTCTCGTCTTTCTGTTATCTCTCGTATTAGAGATGAGTGAGAGATGAGAGATACGCGAGTGATGGACGAGCGAGGATTTTCGGACGGTCGGATATCGAGAGTGGATATTTGGACGGTTTTTGGGGCTTTTGCGGAAAATTCCGTCCAAATATCCACTCTCGTTCGATAGGTATCCGGAAATCCTCGCTCGTCCGTCCGGATATCCACTCTCGTTTGGCGAGTGTCCAATTTTCCACGCTCGTGCGGCGGGCACGCGGGACCTATGCCCAATCCGGCTGCATCGTCTCCAGTTCGCCGCAGGGTCGCGGCCCCATATGGGTATACTCTCGAGGATTCGACTCGATTCGCCCCCGCTGGGGCGTCAAAGGAGACTGCATATGCCCACCACCTCAACCGATCCGCGCGCCGCTGCTGCCGCGCTGCTGGTACCCGGTACTACCTGCCACGGCTTTGCCGTCGAGCGCTGTGAGACCGTGCCCGAGCTCGACTCGGACGCTTACGTGCTGCGACACACTACCTCGGGCGCTCGCCTGCTGTGCCTGGCGTGCGACGACGAGAACAAGGCCTTTGCCATTGGCTTTAAGACGCCGCCGGCCGATTCCACCGGCGTGTTCCATATTCTTGAGCACTCGGTGCTGTGCGGATCGGCCAAGTTTCCCGTCAAGGAGCCGTTTGTCGACCTGATCAAGAGCTCCATGCAGACGTTCCTCAACGCCATGACCTACCCCGACAAGACCATCTACCCCGTTGCCACCACCAACGAGCAGGATCTGTACAACCTGATGGACGTGTATCTGGACGCGGTGTTCAACCCGGCCATCTATACCAAGCCCACCATTTTTGAGCAGGAGGGCTGGCACTACGAGCTGGACCTGCCGGAGGACACCGAGGTCGACAGCAGCTCCGCGAGCCTGCGCGAGGGCACGCTGCGCTATAACGGCGTGGTGTTCAACGAGATGAAGGGTGCGCTGTCCGACCCCATGAGTGTGCTGGACGATGCCGTCAACGCCGCGCTCTATCCCGACACCGCCTATGCACACGAGAGCGGTGGCGACCCGCGCGCGATTCCCGCGCTCACCTACGAGCAGTTCCTGGACACGCACGCGCGCCACTACAATCCTTCCAACTCCTACATCACACTCTACGGCGACCTGGACGTGGACCGCGCACTGGCCTTTTTGGACGAGCGCTATCTGTCGCAGCCGAGTGCCGCGAGCCGCCGCATGGACGCTGCCGTCGCCGCCGGCGAGGACCCGTCCACGCTGGCGCCCAATCCGCTGGGCGTGCAGGCGCCCGTGACCTGCGAGTACAAGCGCGTCGAGATGGCCACTACACCCGAGAACGCCCTGGTGGGCCTGGGCCTGGTGCTGGGCAGCGCGCTCGACCGCAAACGCACGATCGCGGCGGATATCCTGTTTGAGGCACTGCTGGGCTCCAACGAAGCGCCGGTTAAGAAGGCCATTCTGGCCGCTGGCCTGGGCGGCAACGTGGTGAGCTACACCGCGGCCGAGAGCCTGCAGCCCTACGAGCTCATCATGCTGCAAAACGCACAGCCCGGCGTGGCGCGCGAGCTGCGCCGCGTGTTCCAGGACGCCTGCCGCGACCTGTGCGAGCACGGCGTTCCGCGCGAGCGCCTGGAGGCCATCATCAGCAGCAACGAATACGATCTGCGCCAGCGCGACTACGGTATCGCCGACGGCGTGGCCATTGCGTGCGACGCGCTGAGCACCTGGCTCTACGATGACGACGCCGCGACGCTGGCACTCAAGTACGGCCCGGTGTACGAGGAACTGCGCGACGAGCTGGACGGTAGCTATTTTGAGGACCTGCTGCGCGAGCTGGTGCTGCAGAACAATCACATGGCGCTGGTCGAGCTGGTGCCGGTGGATGCCGCCGATGGTTCAGAGGGTGCCGAGGCCGCCAAGCTGGCAGCCAAACGCGATGCCATGGCCGATGCCGAGCTGGCCGACGTGGTCGAGCGCACGGCCGCGCTGCGTGCCGCGCAGGAGGCGGAAGACACGCCCGAGGCCAAGGCCACGCTGCCGCGCCTGCGCGTGTCCGACATTGGCGAGGCGCGCCCCGAGCCGCCGCTGGTCGTGGACACGACAGCGCCCATCCCCTGCCTGCGCCACGACATCCCCACCAACCGTCTGGCCTACGCCATGCAGTATTTCGACCTGAGCCGCGTCGCGTTTGAGGACCTGCCCTATGTGACGCTGCTCTGCCGCCTGCTCAAACAGCTACCCACGAGCGAGCACTCGGCCGAGGAGCTCGACAACTTGCTCGCCGGCAAGCTGGGCTTTTTGAGCTTTACGACCGAGGTCATGACCCAACCCGACGTGGACGGCGTGCGCCCCTACCTGCTGGTGAGTGCCGGCGCCCTGTCCGAGAAAATCGATGCGCTGGCAAGCCTGCCGCGCGAGGTGTGGTCGAGCACGCTTTTGGCAGACGCCGACGCCGACCGCGTGCGAGACGTGCTCACGCAGATTCGCATTGGGCTTGAGCAGGGCTTTATCAACAACGGCCACTCGGCGGCGCTCGGTCGCGCGATGAGCTACAGCTCGCCTTCGGCCGTGGTGCGTGAGCAGCTCTCGGGCGTGGACTTCTACCTGTTCCTGCGCGATCTGCTCGACCACTTTGACGAGCGCGTGGACGGGCTGCGTACCAAGCTTGCCGAGCTGGCAGGCCGCATCTTTGTGGCCGATGGCTGCATGGCGAGCTTTACCGGCAGCGACGAGGACTTTGACGCGTACTGGGATGCCGCGGGCGACCTGGGGCTGGGTGCGGGCGATGGTGCCGGCCGCGGCGCGCTCGCGGTGCCGACGCCACGCGACCGCCACGAGGCTTTCGTGATCCCCAGCGACATCTGCTTTGCCGCGCGTGCGTGCGATCCGCGTCGCCTGGGCATTGACGTGACAGGCGCTTGGGCCGTGGCTGCCAACGCGCTCTCCTACGATTACCTGTGGAACGAGATTCGCGTGAAGGGCGGTGCGTACGGCTGCGGATTCCGCGCAGCCGGCGAGCGCCAGACGGCGTTCTACACCTACCGCGACCCGGCGATCGATCCTTCGATTGAACGCATGGCACGCGCAGGCGAATGGCTCGGCAGCTTTGAGCCCGACGAGGCCGCCTTTGAGGGCTTTATCGTGAGCTGCGTGAGCGGCATGGACGCGCCGGTGAAGCCGTACGCACTCACCAAGCGCCGCAACACGACCTACCTGGCCGGGCTCGATCCGCATGCGCGCGAGGAGCGTCGCGCCCAGATGCTCGCCGCCACGCCCGGTGAGCTGCGCTTGCTCGGCGCCGACGTGACGCGCATCGCAGCCGTCTCACCCACCTGTGTCTTTGGCGGCCGAGACGTCATCGCCAAGAGCAACGCCGGCTTTAACGTCATCGACCTACTCGGCTAACCACATAGGTAGATTTTTGGGACATGCCCGGAAATCTACCTTTTTCTGCGGCTTGGGCGAGGCGGCGCAGCCCACCGCGGCGGTTTGTCTCGATCTGTAACATCTAGACGGCAATATCGGCTCCAGATGTTACAGGTCGAGACGTTCCCGAACGGCACCAGCTCTTTGTCTCAATCTGTAACAACTAGGTCCAATTTTGCCGAGTTACTGTTACAGATCGAGACAAACCGCCGTGAACATCCACTCTTCGTCAAAACCACCACGAAGGTGTCCACGAACTGCCCCCTTTGCAATGGCTTATGTGGTGGTTTGGGTGTTTGCCCAGATAAAACCTGCCAAAATAAACCTGTCCCTTTTTGGTTGGTTTGCTAGAGGAGGTTGGGATGGACAAGGCTGAGTTGCGGCGGACGGTGATTGCTCGGCGCGATGCGATTGATTTGGATGTTCGGGCGGCGAAGTCCGCCGTTATCTGTGCGCGGCTTGTTGAGCTATTGGATCGCTTGGATGCCGCGGCGCCGCACACCGTTGCCATCTATGCCGCGATGGGTTCCGAGGTCGACCCTGCCGCGTTTGCCGCTGCGGCCGCCAAACGCGGCTGGCGCGTGGCCTATCCGTGCATGCTCTCGGCAATCGATGCCGCAGCTTGTGGCCAGCGCATGTGCATGCGGGCAGTTGCCGCCGGCGATGCGTCCGCGGCGCCGTTTATCGCCCACCCCACGCGGGCCTTTGCGGCCACAGACATCGACAGCAGCCGCTTCCCTATCGTGCCTGCTGAGGCTCTCGGCATGATCGTCGTGCCGCTCGTAGCATTCGACCGCGCTGGCGCGCGCCTGGGCTACGGCGGCGGCTGCTACGACCGCTACCTGACCATGCTCTCGCCCGCATGCCAAATCATCGGCATCGCCTTTGACGAGCAACGCGTCGACGGCGTTCCCACCGATGCCCACGACCTGCCGCTACCCCACATCATCAGCGCCTAACGGCTGGCGCACCTCCCGACGGTCTAGTGCTCCTCGCCGGCGCGGGCTAGGTCGTAGGGCGTGGTCTGGTAGACGTAGTAGTTGAGCCAGTTGGTGTAGAACAGCTGAGCCTGGCTGCGCCAGACGTTGCGCGGCTCGGCGGTGGGGTCGTCGTTCGGGAAGTAATGCGCCGGCACCTGAGGGTTGAGCCCGCGCTTCACGTCGCGCTCGTACTCCAGACGCAACGTGTCGGTATCGTACTCGGGATGACCAAAGACAAAGAAGCGACGGCTGTCGGTCGACTTGACGATGTACAGGCCCACCTCGTCGGACACGGCCACGACCTCAAGCTGCGGCTCGGCCTCCACGTCCTCGCGGCGCACATCGGTGTTACGCGAATGCACGGCATAGAAACGGTCGTCAAAGCCGCGAACCAGCGGGCTTTGCGGCTTCACCAGATAATGCTCAAAGACGCCGCTCGCCTTTACCGGCAGGTCGTGCTTCTGAATACCGTAGTGGTGATACAGGCCCGCCTGCGCGCCCCAACAAATGTGCAGCGTAGAGTGCACGTGCGTGGTGGACCAATCCATGATCTGGCAGAGCTCGGGCCAGTAGTCGACCTCCTCGAACGGCATCTGCTCCACCGGTGCGCCCGTGATAATCAGGCCGTCGTAGTGGATGTCGCGGATGTCGTCAAACGTGCGGTAGAACGTCTCCAGGTGGCCGGCGCTCACGTGCGTGGCCTCGTGCGTTTTGGTACGCAGCAGATCAACCTCCACCTGCAGCGGCGTGTTGGAGAGCTTGCGCATGATCTGCGTCTCGGTGGCAATCTTGGTGGGCATGAGGTTGAGGATGAGCACGCGCAGCGGACGGATGTCCTGGTGCAGCGCGCGGTACTCGGTCATGACAAAGATGTTCTCGCTCTCGAGCTGCGCGGCGGCAGGGAGGGCGTCGGGGATGCGAATGGGCATGGATGCTCCTTACGAGTCAGTTGCAGTTATGGTACAACGACCGGCCCCATCCACGCGAGTGCATCGCCCCGAGACACCGCCAGTGGTCCAAAACAGCCAAAAGTAGAGATTAAGGCATGTCCAAAAATCTACGGCGCTTTAGCCTAGCAAAGTGGCAGCAGGACGATACAATGGTTCGACGCGAAAAACTCGGCCGAAAGGATACGTATATGTACCAGACGCGTAAGATCGGTGTGGTCGGCCAGGGCCACGTAGGAGCACATGTCGCCAACAGCCTGCTCATGCAGGGTATTGCCGATGAGCTGTACCTGTGCGATATCAACGAGGCCAAGGTGACGTCCGAGGTCCAGGACCTGCGCGACTCCCTTTCATTTGTCCCGTACAACACCAAGATCGTCAACTGCTACGACCACTACGAGGAGCTGGCCTGCTGCGACGTCATCGTCAACGCCGCCGGTAAGGTCGCACTGGCCGCCGGCAACCGCGACGGCGAGCTGTTCTTTACCACCGACGCCGCCCGCACCTTTGCCAAGCGCATCGTCGACGCCGGCTTCGACGGCATCTTCGTGAGCATCTCCAACCCCTGCGACGTCGTGTGCACCGAGCTGTGGCACCTGACCGGCTACGATCCCAAGAAGATCATCGGCTCGGGCTGCGGCCTGGATTCCGCCCGCCTGCGCACCGAGATCTCCAAGAAGGTCGGCGTGAGCCCCAAGTCCATCGACGCCTACATGATCGGCGAGCACGGCTTTAGCCAGCTGGCTGCCTTTAAGGCCGCGACCATCGCCGGCAAGAGCCTCAACGAGCTTCAGGCCGAAAACCCCGACAAGTACGCCTTCGACCACATGGAGGTCGAGGAGCTTGCACGCAAGGGCGGCTACGTAACCTACCAGGGCAAGCAGTGCACCGAGTACGCCGTTGCCAACTCCGCCGCGCGCGTCTGCGCCGCTGTGCTGCACAACGAGCATGCCGTGCTTTCGGCCTCCACGCTTATGACCGGCCAGTATGGCGAGGAGGGCATCTTTACCTCCCTGCCGTGCGTGATCGGTGCCGAGGGCGTCGAGGAGGTCTACACGCTGGACCTGTCCGAGCACGAGCTCGAGGGCTTCCACAAGAGCTGCCAGCACATCCGCGACAACATCGCCCAGCTCGACTGGTGGGATGCCGAGGCCTACGACGCAAAGTAAGCGTTGGTTGCCGCGACACCTCGCGAATCTAAGCGCGATGCCAAGCGGGCTGCGCCGGAAAT
>CABQXN010000014.1:0-58396 GCA_902468085.1 uncultured Collinsella sp. | reverse complement strand
GGACTTGCAGCGACGGACCTCAGGACGCTCTTACACCACGTCTGCGCGCGCCACCGTCGAAATGGCGATGAATGCACGATTGTGATCTAACTGTTAGTCCTTATAATGGACATATGTTGCGTAACTTACGCAAACGCTATCTTTTTATATGTTGCAAGCAAAGTAGCAGTACTCATTTTTGCCATTATTTGGCCACGGCCTTTGTGACAGACGTGCTGGCGGGTTCGAATCCCATGAAATGGGCCCAAACAAAAACGGTCCCCTTTCGAGGACCGTTTCCAACTCAATGGTGGGCGATGAGGGGTGTCGCGTGAGGCTGACGCCGCCCGCTTTCGCTTCGGGCCTACGGCCCTCGCGTGCTGCGCTGGAAAACGCTTCGCGTTTCCTCAGCTCCGCACCCTGGCGGGTCCGAATCCCATGCACCGGGCCCAAACAAAAACGGTCCCCTTGCGAGGACCGTTTCCAATTCGGTGGTGGGCGATGAGGGATGTCGCGTGCAGCTTCGCCGCCCGCTCTCGCTTCGGGCCTACGGCCCTCGCGTGCTGCGCTGGAAAACGCTTGCGCGTTTCCTCAGCTCCGCACCCTGTCGGGTTCGAATCCCTCTGCGATGGGCCCAGAAAAGAAAGGCTCCCATTGCTGGGAGCCTAACAATTCAGTGGTGGGCGATGAGGGATTCGAACCCCCAGCCTTGTGCGTGTAAAGCACCTGCGCTAACCGTTGCGCCAATCGCCCGTGCGGAGAGAGTATAGCAAAACAATCGCCTCATTCATCTCATATCCATTAAAGGTAACTGGCGCGTGTCGGCGCGGAGCTGATTCAGTTGAGATTGCCTGAACATTCCGCCCCTCTTTACGCCCTCGGGTATACTCAAAAGCTACTGATTCGATTTGATGCCCAGCAACAGCAGAGGGGATAGTATATGTGCGGTTTTGTCGGTTTTGTCGGTGGGACGGATAACCAATCCGAGGTGCTCACCAAGATGATGGACCGCATCGTCCATCGCGGTCCCGACATGGGCGGTCAGTTTATCGACGGCCGCGTTGCCCTCGGCTTCCGCCGCCTGTCGATCCTCGACCTGACCGAGGCTGGCGCCCAACCCATGGCCAACGAGGACGGTAGCGTCGTCATTGTCTTCAACGGCGAGATCTACAACTTCCAAGAACTCCGTTCCGAGCTCGAGGCCAAGGGCTACAAGTTCCACTGCGGCGCCGACACCGAGAGCCTCCTACACGGCTACGAGGAGTGGGGCGAGGCCGTACTCGATCGCTTGCGCGGTATGTACGCCTTCGTCATCTGGGACAAAAAGAAGAACAAGCTTTTTGGCGCCCGCGACATCTTTGGCATCAAGCCGCTTTACTACTATCCCATGGCCGATGCGGGCGACGGCGCTCCGGGCGTGCTCTTTGGTTCCGAGATCAAGAGCTTCCTGGACTACCCGCACTTCCACAAGGCAGTCAACAAAAAGGCTCTGCGTCCGTACATGACGCTGCAGTATTCGGCAACCGAGGAGACCTTCTTCGAGGGTGTCTACAAGCTGCCGCCGGCGCACTACTTTACCGTCGATATCCCGACCGGCAAGATGAACATCGAGCGCTACTGGGATTGCGATTACTCTGCCGTCGAGAAGCCGTTCGAAGAGTATGTCGATGAGCTGGACGAGGTCGTGCACGAGAGCGTCGAGGCCCATCGCATCGCCGACGTCAAGGTCGCGTCGTTCCTCTCCGGTGGCGTCGACTCCAGCTACATCGCCGCTTGCCTCATGCCCGACAAGACCTTCTCGGTGGGCTTTGACTACAAGAACTTCAACGAGACCAACTACGCCAAGGAGCTTTCCGATAAGCTCGGCGTCGAGAACGTTCGCAAGATGATTACCGCCGACGAGTTCTTCGGTGCGCTCGAGGACATCCAGTATCACATGGACGAGCCGCAGTCCAACCTGTCTTCCGTGCCGCTGTGGTTCTTGGCCGAGATGGCCCGCAAGGACGTTACCGTCGTGCTTTCGGGCGAAGGCGCCGACGAGCTCTTTGGCGGCTACGCCTACTACGAGGATACGGTCCCGGTGCGCAAGTACAAAAAGATGGTGCCGCTGCCCATCCGTCGCGCGCTCGGTAACCTGGCGCTGCATATGCCGTACTTCAAGGGGCATAACTTCCTGGTCAAGGGTGCCGAGATCCCCGAGAAGTCGTTCCTGGGACAGGCTCTGGTATGGCCGGAGCGCGAGGTCGACGGCGTGCTCAAGCCCGAGTACAACACCGGTGACGGCGCCTTCGAGCTTGCCGCTCCCATCTACGCACGCGTGAAGGGTCAGCCCGAACTGGTCAAGAAGCAGTACCTGGACATGAACATGTGGCTCCCGGGCGACATTCTGCTCAAGGCCGACAAGATGTGCATGGCGCACTCGCTGGAGCTGCGCGTGCCCTTCCTGGACCGCAAAGTCATGGAGTTCGCCGAGCACATTCCCGACCGCTACCGCATCAACGAGAACGGCAACAAACAAGTACTCCGCCACGCTGCCAACAAGTCGCTGCCCGATGAGTGGGCCACCCGTCCCAAGGTGGGCTTCCCGGTGCCGATTGTCTACTGGCTGCGCGAGCAAAAGTGGTACGACTATGTCAAGGAGTACTTCACCGCGCCGTGGGCAAGTGAGTTCTTCAATACCGACGAGCTCATGCACCTGCTCGATCTGCACTTTGCGGGCAAGGGCGATTTCCAGCGCAAGATCTATACGCCGCTCGTGTTCCTAGTGTGGTACAAGCGCTTCTTTATCGACGAGGGCCAGCCTTCTGTTCAGGCTGCCTAGTCTCGGCCTACGAATGCCTGCGCGTAACGGCTCCTCCGGGAGCCGTTTTTGCGCGAGCACGTTTCAGTTACTATGAAAACCGTCCCTGCCAAATGGCTGAGAAAGGTGAAAGATGCACCATTCGGATTCCGCGACCGTGACCACGGTCGATACGCTTGCCAAGCTGCTCGATGTGTGCGGCGAGCTGCGCGCATCAGAGCAGGTTGACGAGCGTGCCGTGACCGGTTGCTCGTTTGATTCGCGCGCGGTCTCGGCAGGTGACGTGTTCTTCTGTAAAGGTGCTGCCTTTAAGCCCGCGTTTTTGAGCATGGCGCTCGATGCGGGCGCCGTCGCATTTGTGTGCGAGGAGTCGCTGGTCGAGTCTCTGGAGCCGCTGGCGAAGGAGAGCGGTGCTGCGATGCTGGTTGTTGATAGTGTTCGCACGGCCATGGCCCTGTTGCCGCCGGAGGTCTACGACCGTCCCGACCACGACGTCAAGATCGTGGGCATCACCGGCACCAAGGGAAAGACCACGGCCGCTTTTATGCTCCAGTCGATTATCAAAGCGGCGGGCGAGTCCTGCGGCATGATCGGCTCGGTGAGTACCGACGATGGTATCGAGTGCTACGAGAGCACCAATACTACGCCCGAGGCCCCCGAGGTTTGGCGCCATATCGCCAACTGCCGCACGTCCGGTCGCCAGTCCATGGTCATGGAGGTCTCGAGCCAGGCGCTCAAGTACCAACGCGTCGAGAATCTGCCGTTTGACGTGGCGTGCTTCCTCAACATCGGCCGCGACCACATCTCGCCGATCGAACACCCCACGTTTGAGGATTATTTTGAGAGCAAGCTCAGGATTTTTGACCAGGCAAAGACCGCCGTGGTGAATCTGGGCACCGAAGAGGTCGACCGTGTGCTGGAGGCAGCGTCGACGGCCGAGCGCTTGGTGACCGTTGGCGTCGAGCATCCCGAGGCAAGCCTGTGGGCGAGCGACGTACGCATGGTCGGCTTTAGCATCGAGTTCAACTTGCATGGCCTGTGTGCCGACGAGTCCGAGGCGGGGGAGAAGGTCCTGCTGGGTATCGCGGGAGACTTTAACGTGGAAAACGCGCTGGTCGCTATCGCCGCTGCGCGCGAGATCGGCATCGGTATCGATGCCATCAAGAAGGGCCTCTCCAAACTGCGTGTGCCGGGCCGTATGGAGGTCGTGGAGTCGAAGGACGGTCGCGTGATCTGCGTCGTCGACTATGCGCACAACCAGCTTTCGTTCCGTTCGCTTTTCTCGTCGGTCAAGCGCGCGTTTCCCGCTAGCCCCGTCATTGCGCTGTTTGGCGCTGCCGGCGGCAAGGCGCAGGAGCGCCGCGAGCAGCTTCCGCGCGAGGCCGCACCGTATTCCGACCTGATGATCTTTGCCAACGAGGATCCAGCTCACGAGGACCCGATGAAGGTCTGTCGCGAGCTTGCCGAGCATGTTCCCGACGATACGCCGAACAAGATCATCCTCGACCGCGAAGCCGCTGTGCATGCGGCGTTCAAGGCGGCGCGCGAGGAGTACGTCAACCCCGATGCTCCCACCATTGTCTTGCTGCTGGCAAAGGGTGACGAGGAGCTCATGCACGTGGGCGACGAGTTCGTGCCCATCGAGAGCGACCTTTCGCTGGCCAATCGCCTGATCGATGTTACCCAGTTTGACTAATGAACCATGATGGCGGCGGCGCCCTGAGTGCGCTGTCGCCATAAGCGTGTTCCCTCAATCAAAACATGCCGTCCAAGTCCAAACCCTTCTACGTAAACGGAGTAACCATGTCCCACAATACCCTGCCGACCGTCGCTGAGCTTTCGGGCGAGATGCGCGAGCGCTTGGCCAAGGTCAAGTACGTCTTTACCGACCTGGATGCCACGATGCTCGCACCCGGCTCGTGCGTGCTGCGCGACAACGACGGCAACCCCTCGACCAAACTCGTCGAGGCCGTCGTGGCGCTCGCTCGCGCTGGTATTCAGGTGGTTCCCACCTCGGGCCGCAACCGTACCATGATCCACGAGGATGCGCGCGTGCTCGGCCTCAACTCCTACATCGGCGAGATGGGCGGCCTGGTCATGTACGACCTCAAAGCCAACGATTGGGAGTATCTGACCGGCGACATGCCCTACGACTCCTCTTGCGGCCTCACGCCGCACCAGGTGATCGAGCAGACCGGCGTGTGCGAGAAGATCCTCGCCCGCTGGCCGCACAAGATCGAGTATCACAACGACATGTCGACCGGCTACAAGTACCGTGAGGTCACCGTCGGCATGCGCGGCGATGTGCCCGACGATGAGGTTCAGGCCATCCTGGACGAGGCCGGCTGCGGTCTGATCTGGGCTTGCAACGGCCATCTGACTCACCTGTCCAAGCCGACGACGCTCGAGCTCGATCGCGTCGAGGACGGTCGCGCATTCAACATCAACCCCGCGGGCCTCAACAAAGGCGTCGCTATTGCGCGCTTCTGCGAGCACCTGGGGATCGAGCGCGAGGAGACGCTCGCACTCGGCGATTCCGAGTCCGACTTCTACATGGCCGATCACGTGGGCACGTTCTGCTTGGTCGAGAATGGCCTGACGAGCGCCGGCGCGCCCGAGTTCCTGGCTGCTTGCGAGAACGCTTTCGTTACGCGCGGCAAAATTGTCGACGGTTGGGCGGCGACGGCAGAGCTGCTGGTCGCGGCGCGTTCGTAGCGCGGCGTCGCTGCACTTGGACATGTCTTTTCGAGAGAGACTGGTGAGGTAATGTCCGATATCGAGAATCCGGCAGGCGACACGCGCCCGATTGGCGTGTTCGATTCTGGTTTGGGCGGTCTGACGGTTGCGCGCGCGATTGCGACGGCGCTGCCGCACGAGTCCGTCTACTACTTTGGCGACACCAAGCGCTGCCCTTACGGCACGCGCACCGAGGATGAGGTGCGCTCGTTTGCGTTGCAGGCGGGTCGTTGGCTTTCGAAGCACGACGTCAAGATTATGGTCATCGCCTGCAACACGGCGACCGCTGCGGCCTTGCGTCTGGCCCAGCAGGTGCTCGACGTTCCCGTGATCGGTGTGATCGCGCCGGGTGCCCGTGCGGCAATCAACAGCACCCGCTCGCGTCGCGTGGGCGTGCTCGCCACCAACCTCACCATTCGCTCGGGCGCCTACACGCGCGCCATTCAGGATCTAGATGCCGGCGTCGATGTATACGGCTGTCCTGCCTCGAGCTTTGTCGAGGTTGTCGAACACGAGCTCGCCTCGGGTGCGCATCTGCAGGAACAGTGGCTTGAGAACGAGGACATCTTCGATACGCCTGCCGTGCGTGCGCTGGTGGGTGCCACGGTTGAGCCGCTGCGCGACCACGGTATCGATACCGTGGTGCTCGGCTGTACGCATTTTCCGCTGTTGGTGGGACCTATCCGCCATGCGCTGGGGCCTGGGGTGCGCGTCGTGAGTTCCGCCGAGGAGACCACACGCGAGCTGACCGATATCCTCACGCGCCGCGAGCAGCTGGCGGGCGACGCCGCCGAGCCGCAGCATCGTTTTGCCACGACGGCCGATAACATTGCCGAGTTTGCGGTGGCGGGCAGCTTTATCTTTGGTCAGCCGCTCAAGAGCATCGAACATATCGATATCGATGAGCTGAAATAGATGTAAGGCAGCCGCCAAAGCCTTCGCCACATCTTTTGCCGAAAGGATATTTCTATGGAGTACATGCAGGTCAACCGCGCCAACGGTCGCGCCGCCAACGAGTTGCGCCCCGTTAAGCTCACCCGTGGCGTCATGAAGCACGCCCACGGCTCGTGTTTGGCCGAGTTCGGCGACACGCGCGTGCTGTGCGCCGCCACTATCGAGGAGGGCGTGCCGGGCTGGCGAAAGGGAGCTAAGGCCGGCTGGGTGACCGCGGAATACGCCATGCTGCCGGCGTCGACCGGCAAGCGCTGCAAGCGCGAGCACGCCAACCGCAAGGGCCGCTCCATGGAGATCGAGCGCCTCATCGGTCGCAGCCTGCGTACCGTCGTCAATATGAAGGCACTCGGCGAGTACACCGTTACCGTCGACTGCGACGTGATTCAGGCCGATGGCGGCACGCGTACAGCGAGCATCACCGGCGCCTGGGTGGCGCTGCGCGACGCCCTCGCCATGTGGGTCGAGGCGGGCAAGATCGAGCGCATCCCGCTTATCGGCCAGGTGGCTGCCATCTCCATGGGCGTTGCCGACGGCAATACGCTGCTTGACCTCGATTATTCCGAGGACAGCCATGCCGAGGTCGACATGAACCTCGTCGCCACCGACACCGGCGAGATGATCGAGCTCCAGGGCACCGGCGAGCAGGCGCCCTTTGACCGCAAACGCCTCAACGCCCTGCTCGACCTGGGCGACAAGGGTATCGCCGAGCTCATCGAGCTTCAGCGCCAAGCCATCGCCTAACCTGCCAAAAGGGACAGGTTTATTTTGGTAGGTTTTATCTGCTGAAATGCTGCGTTGAAAGGTCCGATCGCCTGAGAGGGGAGAGGTCAAGTGCCCAAACGCCCCTCACGCGGCTTGCTATAGAGACAAGGAGGCCAGTCATGGCACTTGAGAAGATTGACATCGACACCCTCGACCCGGCGGCGACCATCGTCGTGGCAACGGGCAACGCCCATAAGCTCACCGAGATCGAGGCCATTTTGGGCAAGGTCATGCCCGAGGTGCGCTTTGTGGCGCTCGGCCAGCTGGGTGATTTTGAGGATCCCGAGGAAAACGGCACGACGTTTTTGGAGAACGCCATCATCAAGGCCCAAGCCGCGGTTGAGGAGACGGGCCTTATGGCCATTGCCGACGATTCGGGCTTGGTCGTCGACGCGCTGGACGGTGAGCCCGGTGTGTATAGCGCGCGCTATGCGGGCGTGCACGGCGACGATGCCGCCAACAACGCCAAGCTTCTCGTTAACCTGGAAGGCGTGGCAGATGAGGACCGCACCGCGCGCTTTATGAGCGTCGTCGCGCTCATCGACACGGACGGTCTGGTTACCTATGGCGAGGGCGCCTGCGAGGGCGTTATCGCGCACGAGGGCCGCGGCGACCATGGTTTTGGCTATGACCCGCTGTTCCTGCCGGTCGACACGCCGGGCAAGACCATGGCCGAGCTGACGGCTGACGAGAAGAACGCCATCAGCCATCGTTTCCACGCGCTCGAGCATCTGTCCGCCAAGCTGACGGGCGAGGAGTAGGCCATGCGTGCGGTGGTGCAGCGCGTGCTCAACGCCGGCGTGACGGTCGACGGCGAGTGCGTGGGCCGCATTGGACGCGGCTACCTGGTGCTGCTGGGTGTGGGCCATGGCGATACGCGTGCCGAGGCCGACAAGCTGTGGGGCAAGCTCCGCGGGCTGCGTATCAACGAGGACGAGAACGGCAAGACCAATCTGGCACTTGCCGATGTCGACGGCGAGGTGCTCGTGGTGTCGCAGTTCACGCTGTTCGCCGACTGCCGCCACGGTCGCCGTCCGTCGTTTACGGATGCCGGCGCACCCGATGTTGCCAACGAGCTCTACGAGTACTTCCTGACGCTTGTGCACGAGGACGTTGAGCATGTGGCGCACGGTATCTTTGGCGCCGACATGAAGGTCGACCTGGTCAACGACGGCCCATTCACCATCGTCTTGGACACCGACAACCTTTAGGTTACGCGGTTTTACCAAACCGCGTAACAACTGGTCATGCGAGGTTGTCGTCTGGTACGTATTTGGGACGGGGCTTATTTAGCTACTTGCGTATGGCCACAACAGGGTGCTATAGTATTAGAGTTTTGTCTATCTTAGGGGTATTATCCCCTTTTTGAATTGCACCTTCTGGAGGCCCTGTTCATGGAAGAGATGGAAGTCAATCACGTCGACGACATCCACGAGAAGCTGACCGATATGGTGGGCGATCGCGTCAAGGTGAAGGCCAACATGGGCCGTACCCGCGTCGTCGAGCGCATGGGCACCATCAAGAGCGTCCACCCCGCCGTCTTTATCGTCGAGGTTGACGAGCGTCGCGGCCGCAAGTCGCGTCAGTCCTACCAGTATATCGATGTCCTCACCGGTCAGGTCGAGCTGTTCGACCCCGAGAGCGGCGAGCACATCTTTACCCCGCTCGGCAATCAGCTCGAGGAGCATTAACGGTGACCGATCGGTCCCTGACTCTTTCCGCGCCGGCAAAGATTAACCTCTACCTGGGGGTTCATACCGAGCGCGATGACCGCGGCTACCACAGGGTCGATTCCCTGATGGCAGCCGTCGGTCTTTCCGATACCGTGACGGTCACGCCGGCGCAGGCGCTGACCGTCCAGACGGTTCCAGCATCAGATTTTCCCATGCAAAAGAATACGGCGTATCGGGCTGCGGTTGCTATGGCCGAGCATTATGGTCGCGAGGCAAACATCTGCGTGACGATTGAGAAGCGCATTCCATTGTGCGCTGGCTTGGGCGGCCCCTCGACGGATGCGGCCGCGGTCATTGTCGCCTTGGCGGAGCTCTGGGGCATTGATCGCACCGACCCAGCGCTCGACGATATTGCGCGGGGCATTGGTGCCGACGTCCCGTTCTTTTTGCACGCGAGTCCTGCGTTCTACGTAGGTGGGGGAGACGTGCTGGCAACTGAGTACCCCGCGCTGCCCGCGACGCCCGTCGTGCTGGTCAAGCCGCGCGAGGCAAGCGTTTCGACAATTGAAGCCTATCGACGTTTTGACGAGGCCCCGGTGCCTGCGGACAAGCCCGGCGCGATAGCTTCTGCCTTGCGTGCTGGTGATGCCGAGACGGCATATGCACTCATCCATAACAATCTGGGTGTCATTTCCGCACAGATGGAGTCGCAGATTCAAACGGTCCTCGACTGGCTGCGTAAACAGGACGGAACCGTTGCTGTAGATGTGTGCGGATCGGGTGCCTGCTCGTTTGCCATTTGCGACACCGCTGCCACGGTCGAAAGGCTTGCCGATGCTGCCCAGCAAAATGGCTGGTGGGCCTGCGCGACTGAGTTTATTCCCAACACGGTTCAAATCGACGCGCCAAAGAAATAAAAATTTCTCTAGCACGCGGCGAAAATCTTTGTTACTATAGTCAAGCTAACGGGTTGTGGCTCAGTTTGGTAGAGCACTGCGTTCGGGACGCAGGGGTCGCTGGTTCAAATCCAGTCAACCCGACCAGAGCATGAGGAGGGACCGCTTCTTGCGGTCCCTTTTTTTAGCTAGTGTTGTGATACCGCGATACCCGCGGTATACTCATTCGAGCTTGTCTCGCTGTATTGTGGAGGTCTACATGTTTGGACTGAGGGCTCCTGAGCTCATCATTATTCTCGTCGTTGTCCTGATTATCTTCGGGCCCAAGAACCTGCCGAAGCTCGGCAAGTCCCTCGGCTCTACCGTCAAGAATATCCGCGAGGGTATGGAGGGCGACGATAAGGCCGAGACCAAGCAGGCCGAGGAGGTCGTGGTCGAGCAGTCCGAGGAGGACAAGGAGATCGCTGAGCTCGAGGCCAAGCTCGCTGCTGCCAAGAAGAAGCAGGCAGAGGACAGCGACGCGGACGCAGAGTAGTCCCATCCCTTTGGGGTGAGCACCTGACCGGCTTGCCCGCAGGCTAGCCGGTCTTTTTCGTTTTGTTGACAGTTGATTGTTTGATCAGAGTTGGGGAGATATCCGTATGGACGCAAGCCAGATCGTACTGACCGCTGAGGGCCGCCAGAAGCTCGTCGAGGAGCTCGCCTGGCGTGAGGGCGATTACGCCAAGGAGATCGTCGAGGACATCAAGGAAGCCCGCGCGTTCGGCGACCTTTCGGAGAACTCCGAGTACGATGCCGCCAAGGACAAGCAGGCCCAGAATGCTGCTCGTATCGCCGAGATCCAGGCCATTCTTGCCAACGCTCAGGTTGCTGCCACCACGGGCGATCTGACCGTCTCCATCGGTTCCACCGTTTCGCTGATTGATCCCAACGGCGAGGTCATGGAAGTCACGCTCGTTGGTACCACCGAGACCAACTCGCTCGAGCACAAGATCTCCAACGAGTCTCCGGTCGGTCACGCCATCATCGGTCACGGCGAGGGTGATTCCGTCGAGGTCGTTACGCCTTCCGGCAAGACTCGCGTCTACACCATCGCCAAGATCGCACGCTAGACCACGGTCCCGCGTAAAGGTATGTTTTCGCTCCCTGGGACCGAATCCTGGGGAGCGTTTTAGTTTGAGGAGCTAACTTATGGCAGAGAACCAGAACGCCGCCGATCAGGCATCGACGCTCAACGACGAGCGCGCCACCCGCCTGGCCAAGCGCGCCGCCCTGTTCGAGGCGGGCCAGAACCCCTATCCCGAGCACTCTGAGCTTGAGGACTACGTCGCCGATATCGAGGCTAAGTACGCCGAGCTTGCCGATGGCGAGGACACCGAGGACGTCGTGAAGATCGCCGGCCGCGTGGTCGCCAAGCGCGGTCAGGGCAAGATCATGTTCATCGTCGTGCGCGATGCGACTGCCGAGATTCAGCTGTTCTGCCGCATCAACGACATGGACGAGGCCGCCTGGAATACGCTCAAGGCCCTCGACCTGGGCGACATCCTGGGCGTGACCGGCGTGGTCGTGCGCACCCAGCGCGGCCAGCTTTCCGTTGCCCCTAAGAGCGCGACCCTGCTTTCCAAGGCCGTTCGTCCGCTGCCCGAGAAGTTCCACGGTCTTTCCGACAAGGAGACCCGCTATCGCCAGCGCTATGTCGATCTGATCGCCAACGACGACGTTCGCGAGACCTTCCGTAAGCGTTCGCAGATTCTCTCTACCTTCCGTCGCTTTATGGAGTCCGACGGTTACATGGAGGTCGAGACCCCCATCCTGCAGACCATCCAGGGCGGCGCTACCGCCAAGCCGTTCATTACCCACTTCAACGCGCTCGATCAGGAGTGCTACCTGCGTATTGCCACCGAGCTCCATCTCAAGCGCTGCATCGTCGGTGGTTTTGAGCGCGTGTTCGAGATCGGCCGCATCTTCCGTAACGAGGGCATGGACCTTACCCACAACCCCGAGTTCACCACGATGGAGGCCTACCGTGCCTTCTCAGACCTCGAGGGCATGAAGGCGCTCGCCCAGGGTGTCATTAAGGCGGCTAACAAGGCCATCGGCAACCCCGAGGTCATCGAGTACCAGGGCCAGACCATCGACCTTTCTGGTGAGTGGGCCAGCCGTCCCATGACCGACATCGTCTCCGACGTGCTCGGCAAGCAGGTCACCATCGACACGCCGGTCGAGGAGCTTGCTGCCGCCGCGCGCGAGAAGGGCCTGGAGATCAAGCCCGAGTGGACTGCCGGCAAGATCATCGCCGAGATTTACGATGAGCTGGGCGAGGACACCATCGTCAACCCGACCTTCGTGTGCGATTACCCCATCGAGGTCAGCCCGCTCGCTAAGCGTTTTGAGGACGACCCGCGTTTGACTCACCGCTTTGAGCTGGTCATCGCCGGCCACGAGTACGCCAACGCATTCTCCGAGCTCAACGACCCGGTCGACCAGGCTGAGCGCTTTGCTGCCCAGATGGCCGAGAAGGCCGGCGGCGACGATGAGGCTATGGAGTATGACGAGGACTACGTGCGCGCCCTCGAGTACGGTATGCCTCCCGCGGGCGGCATTGGCATTGGTATCGACCGCGTGGTCATGCTGCTTACTAACCAGGCTTCTATCCGCGACGTCCTGCTGTTCCCGCACATGAAGCCCGAGAAGGGTTTCCAGTCCGGTGCCGCTGCCGCCAAGGCTGCAGAGGCCGGCAACGCCGCGAGCCCATTCGTTAAGTCGCTTAAGCCCACGCTCGATTACTCCAAGATCGCCGTTGAGCCGCTGTTTGAGGAGTTCGTCGACTTTGATACCTTCTCCAAGAGCGATTTCCGCGCTGTGAAGGTCAAGGCATGCGAGGCCGTCAAGAAGTCCAAGAAGCTGCTGAACTTTACGCTCGACGACGGTACCGGTACCGACCGCACCATCCTCTCCGGTATTCACGCTTATTACGAGCCCGAGGACCTGGTCGGCAAGACCTTGCTCGCCATCACCAACCTGCCTCCGCGCAAGATGATGGGCATCCCCAGCTGCGGCATGCTCATCAGTGCCATCCACGAGGAGGATGGTGAGGAGCGCCTCAACCTGATCCAGCTCGACGCCTCCATCCCCGCCGGCGCAAAGATGTACTAACTTGTTACGCGGTTCTACGAACCGCGTAACGGCTCGACGCTGCGCGGGCCGCATTTGGACAATCTGACGTTCAACTTCAAGGGCGCGACCAAAAGGTCAGCGCCCTTTCGTTTCACGTCACCTTGTCACAAATGCGACCCGCTCGCTGACTTATGCTCAACCTGCGGCGCCATTTTTCTTGAAGGCACCTTGCTCGCTCTGGCGGGCTTTCGCTGTCCGTCCTCTATCTGCGGTGTTGCCCTGGTTGGCACTTAGGGACGTTCCTTTTCTGCCGGCACTTGGGGACAGTCCTTGTCGAGTTACTGGTAGTCATTGGGGACGTTCTTAAACGACTACCCACGGCTATTGCGCGCATGGTTCGCATGACAGCCGTCTCTTTTATGTTTCCTTTAGCCGTCGCTGTCTAGGATGGGGGTTAGTCGATAGGAAGGGAGCACCGGGATGGACGACGCGAGCGAGCGCGCAATCGAAGAGGACATGCTCGATCAGTTCAACTACTTTGATGATGAGGACGAGGAGCTGATCGACCGTCGCGAGCCAGCGCCGCTTGATTCCTTTGATCTGGTCGATGAAGAGCCCGACGAGGACGAGGGCGAATCGGCGGAGCCCTCACAGCCTTCGCGCCTTAACTCGCTGCTTTCGAGAGCCCCCGTGCACCACGGCGTTCGTGCCGGCGCGCTCCATATGAAAACTGACTGGCACCAGATCGTGACGGCAGGCGATGAGCTTGCCGTCGATGCGCCGCTCACCGATAAATCATCCATCATCTGCCGCACCGGCATGCTTATGCTGGCAAGCGGAACGGGTGCCTGGCGCGTGCGCGATACCATGAATCGTGTTGCCGCCGTACTCGGTGTCACCATCCACGTTGACTTAAGTCTTCTGTCGTTTGAGTGCACCTGCATCGAAGATGGTCACTGCTTTAATGAGGTCGTCAGCTTGCCCACAACGGGCGTCAATACCCATCGCATTTGGATGATGGAGAGTTTCCTCAAGGAAATCGAGACCTATGGTCGTCGCTTCACGGTGCACGAGTATCACGAGATGCTCAAGACCGTTGAGAGTTCAAAACCTGATTACGCGCCTTGGCAACAGGGCCTTGCGGCGGCCTGCGCCTGTGGCGCCTTCGTTTTTTTGCTCGGCGGCGGCCCTATCGAGATGGCCTGCGCGTTCGTGGGCGCGGGTGTCGGCAACTTTGCCCGCTCCCATATTCTCAAGCAAGGCCTTGGTCAGTTCAGCGCGCTGACGACCGGCGTTGCGCTCGCTTGCGTTTCGTATCTGCTGGCATTGCTCGGCCTTGGCCAGGTCATACCGGGGGCAATGTCGCACCAAGAAGGCTATATCGGCGCCATGCTCTTTGTGATTCCCGGCTTTCCACTCATTACGGCAGGCCTCGACATCGCTAAGCTCGACATGCGAAGCGGTATCGAGCGCCTTTCATATGCCGTATCGATTATTGTGATGGCGACCCTCGTAGGTTGGATGGTTGCCGAGTGTGTTGGCCTGGCGCCGGACGACTTTGCCCCACTGGGCCTTTCGCCGCTTGCCCTTACGCTCCTGCGCGTGGTGATGAGCTTCGTTGGCGTATTCGGCTTCTCGGTGATGTTCAACAGCCCGGTAAAGATGGCCGCGGCAGCTGGGTTGATCGGCGCCGTGTCCAATACCCTGCGTCTGACCCTTGTCGATGCGCCGACGATGATTCCCTTCCTGGGCCTCAGCACGGGAATGCCTCCCGAGGCAGCAGCGTTTATCGGCGCGCTGGTATCGGGGCTGCTCGCAAGCTTGGCTGAAGTCAAGCTCACCTACCCGCGCATCGCCCTCACGGTGCCTTCGATTGTCATTATGGTGCCGGGCTTGTATCTGTATCGCTCGATGTATTACATGTGCACCTTCGACACGGTCAATATGCTCGGCTGGTTTGTGCGCGCAGTGCTCATCGTAGCGTTTCTGCCCGTTGGACTGGGTGTGGCGCGTACGCTCACCGACCCTCGCTGGCGCCACACCAGCTAATTGGTACAAGGGGGACAGGTTACTTTGCACCAAATGAGTTGCGGTGAAATAGGGACTGAATTGCTGCTTAAAGGGTCAAAACAGTCCGTATTCCACCGCAACTTATGGGGTCGGGGGTTTTGGTGCCCTGCATCTCCACAAACTCAACGCTTACGAAGCGCGCGCCGTTCGTGTTAGGGTAGTTCCACCACATAAGTAGTCGCAGACGCGCGTACCACGGGCGGGCGAGATGAAGTTCCAACAGCTCCATCTTGCCCGCCCGTTTTTGTTGCGTGGCGCCGCGGTACAACACAGAGAGGAATCTGCCCTTTATGCCTATCAACAAACGAGAGAGCCTGCTGTTCACCTTTATCATGTGCTTTTGCATGGTGCTCTGGATGAGCATCTACAACGTTGCCCTGCAGCACGGGGCCATCAACGGCGAGGTCGTTGCCACTGCGTGGCTCGGCTTCCCCGTTGCCTACATTTTTGCCATGTGCTGCGACTGGTTCGTCGCCAGCCCGCTCGCCAAGGGTTTCGCCTTTAAGTACTTGGTCACGCCGGGCAAGAGCTCGCCACTTGCCATGACGCTCGCCGTCAGCTCCTGCATGGTCGTTCCCATGGTCATCATCATGTCGCTGTACGGTGCCTGTGAGGGTCTGACGCACATGCCCGGCGGCATCCTTGCGAACCTGTATTCCGTGCCCGCGATCTGGATGATCAACATCCCGCATAATTTTGTGATGGCGCTGCCGTGGAACCTTTTGGTAGCCGGTCCGATTTCCCGCTTCGTCTTCCGTCGCGCCTTCCCTGTGGGGACGGTTTTCGAGGAGGAGCATGCCGAGCTCTTGGAGCAGGCTATGGCTCCTGAGTGCGAGTAGCTCGCTTAGGGATCTGCTGAGCGCGGGCGACTTGCTTGGTTGGAGCCCTAAGCGTGGATAGCTCTCTCGGCGACATCGCGGGCGTGAGCGGTGCGCATGACCGGAGGGCCCGTGCTGCTCCGTTGCCCGACGTGCTAGCGCGCAGAACAATCTGTTGGTGCATTCGGCGGCTGCTGAAGCGTTTCGGCAGCCGCTTTTTATACGGAGTTTAAATACAACAGTCTGTTGTATTACGTAGAGTGGTATATCTCTAGCGGGAAAAATGCGAGAGACGGAGCATTATGGCGTTGCTAGTAGGACTGGACGTAGGGTCGACGACGACCAAAGTTTACGCGATGCACGAGGATATGACCGAGGCGTGGTGGGGATATCGCCGCCACGGGGCGTGTCAGACAGCGAGCGTGCGCGCCATGCTCGGCGAGCTCGCCGAGCGCTTTCCCCATGAGTCGCTGCGCGTTGCGGTGACCGGCTCGGGTGCGCGCGATATCGCGACCGCGCTGGGCGCCTCGTACGTTCAGGAGGTGGTCGCCAACGCGCTCGCGATCAGCAGGTTCTATCCGCAGACGCGCTGCGCCATCGAGCTGGGCGGCCAAGACGCCAAGATGATCTTCTTCCGCACCAACGATAAGGGAGACATCGAGGTTGCCGACATGCGCATGAACGGCTCGTGCGCAGGCGGTACCGGTGCATTTATCGACGAGATGGCAAAGCTCATGGGGGTCGGCACCGAATCGGGCGAGTTCGAGCAGCTCGCAAGCCGGGGAACGACCGTCCACGAGGTCTCGGGCCGCTGCGGCGTGTACGCAAAGACCGATATCCAGCCGCTGCTCAACGAGGGCATTCCTACCACCGACCTGGCGCTTTCGGCGCTTCACGCGGTCGCCCGCCAAACGATCGGCGGTCTGGCCCAGGGTATCGACATCGAGCCGCCGGTAATCTTCGAGGGCGGTACGCTCGCCTACAACCCCACGCTGGTCCGCGTGTTCCGGGAGCAACTGAATCTATCGGACGATCAGGTTATCGTCCCGCGCGATCCGCAGATCATGGTCGCGCGCGGTGCCGCCCTGTCGCTGACCGACATGTTCGCATCGTCCCAACCGATCGACCTTCCCGACGCTTTTGTCCGGCTGGATAAGCTCGAGACGGTCGCGCCCGCAAGCGGGGAGGGACGTCTTGCCCAGCCCTTTTTTGCCACACCTGCCGAGCAGGCGGATTTTACGGCACGCCATGGCAAAGAGACGCCGGCAAAGGGTCCGGATGCGTATGCGCCCGGAGAGACGGTGCGTGTGGCGCTCGGTATCGATTCGGGGAGCACGACGACCAAGTTCGCCCTGGTCGATGAGGCGGGTGAGCTTGTCGATTCGTTCTACGCGTCTAATAACGGCAGACCGCTCGACGTCGCCCAACAGGGTCTTGTCAGCTTGAAGAACCGCTGGGAGACAGCGGGAGTCACGCTTGCGATCGATGCCGTGGGCACCACGGGATACGGCGAGGAGCTTTTCGCGCGCGCGTTCCACGCCGACTACCATACGGTCGAGACGGTCGCGCACGCCCGCGCCGCGTGCGCATGCGTTCCAGATGCGACCTTCGTGCTCGACATCGGCGGACAGGATATGAAGGCCATCTGGCTCAACCACGGCGTGCTGACCGATATCGTCGTCAACGAGGCGTGCTCTGCGGGCTGCGGCTCGTTCCTCGAGGGTTTTGCCAAAAACCTCGGAATAGCCGTTGAGGATATCGCGACCGAGGCATTTTCGTCCAAAGCCCCCGCCGTTCTCGGCAGCCGCTGCACGGTGTTCATGAACAGCAGCGTCGTTTCCGAGCAGCGGCGCGGTAAGGGTCCGGGCGACATCATGGCCGGTCTCTGCCGTTCGATTATCGAGAACGTGTTCACCAAGGTCATTCGCGTTTCAAATCTCAACCGTCTGGGCGACAAAGTCGTCGTCCAGGGCGGCACGTTCCGAAACGACGCGGTGCTGCGCGCATTCGAGCAGTATTTGGGCAAACCCGTCACGCGTGCGCCCCACCCGGGGCTGATGGGCGCTATCGGTATCGCCCTGCTCGCGCGCGAGGAATGCCGCAAGGGCGACGCCGGCACGTCGTTTATCGGGCTCGATGCCGTGGAGCGCTTCGAGCATCGCGAGTTCGGCGGCGTTACCTGCCGTCGGTGCAACAACCGCTGCCAGCGTGCGGTCGTGGCATTTGGCGACGGCTCGCTTTACGTCACGGGCAATCGCTGCCCGCGCGGCGGCGCCATCTCATGGGATGAGCTCGTGCGCGAGGTTCCCGCGGCGGAGGAGCTGCGTCCGCAGGGTGCTTGCGAGGCACAGGCACCCGGCACGGGGCGCGACCGGACCGCGGCTGCCCCCAATCTCTTTGTCGACCGCGAGAAGCTGCTGTTCGAGTCGTGCCCCACGGTTCCCGTCTGCGGGGGGCGCGATGTCACGATCGGCATTCCCCGTGTGCTCGAGTTCTGGGACACCATGCCGTTCTGGTCGACGTTCTTCAGCACGCTCGGCTTTAAGGTGCGCGTCTCGGGACGCAGCACCAAGGCGATGTACGAGCGCGGTCTGGCGCACGTCACATCCGACACCGTGTGCTTCCCGGCCAAGCTCGTCCACGGGCACATCCGCAATCTCGTCGACGCCGGCGTCGACCGCATCTTCATGCCCATCATCACGACGGTGCCCACCGAAAACACCGCCTCTACCAGCGAGTGGATGTGCGCCGTCGTAAAGGGATACCCCTACGTGATGCGCAATTCCGATAACCCGGAGGAGCGTTTCGGCGTTCCGTTCGATACGCCGCTGTTCCACTGGTACGACGAGGGCGACCGAAACCGCCAGCTCAAGGCGTGGTGCAAGGAGACCTTCGATATCGATGCCGACCTGGTTGCCAAGGCGACCGAGCAGGCGGACCGCGCGCAGGAGACGTTTGAGAACCAGCTGCAGCTGCGCGGCAGGCAGGTGCTCGAGAACGTGCGCGAGGACGGCGGCTACGCGGTGGTGATCGCTTCGCGCCCGTACCACAACGACCCGCTGGTCAACCACGGGCTGCCCAAGCTCTTCTCTGAGCGCGGCATCCCCGTGCTGACGCCCGATGCAGTGCCGGGGGTCTGCAACGTCGATCTTTCCAACAGCCGCATCGACATCGTGAACAACTACCATGCGCGCATGCTGTCGTGCGCGGTCATCGTCGCATCGACGCCCGAGCTCGAGCTCGTGCAGATGGGCAGCTTCGGCTGCGGCCACGATGCGTATCTCACCGACGAGATCGCGCGCATGATGGGCGAGATGGGCTCCAAGGTTCCGATGATGATCAAGCTCGATGAGAGCGACGTCGCCGGTCCCATGGGCATTCGCGTGCGTTCGTTTATCGAGTCGGTCAACCGTCGTCGCGCGGAGGAGCGTGCCGAGGGCGCCCGGGTGCACGCGGTCCATCCGCTCGACGACCCGTATAAGGTCAAGTACACCAAGCGCGACCGGCACGACAAGATCGCGCTGGTCCCCAACACCTCCCATGCGTTCTGCAGGCTCATGACCGCGGCGATGCGCAATCAGGGCGTGCGCGCCGAGGCCCTTGATATCGGGCGCGAGGATGCCATCCGCCTGGGCAAACGCTATGTGCACAACGACATCTGCTTCCCCGCGCAAATCGTGATCGGCGAGGCGCTCGCGGCACTCGAGAGCGGTAAGTACGACCCGCACGACGTCGCCGTGGTGACTGGCAAGTATATCGGCGACTGCCGCCTGACGCACTACATGCCCCTGCTGCGCCGCGCGCTCGACGACGCGGGATACGACTATGTCCCGGTGCTCACCAACGACGACGTCGATGCCCACAATGCGCATCCGGGCTTCAAGCTCGGCCTTGGCCCGAGCATCCAGATCGCCTACGGTCTTCCCATGATCGATGCCCTCGAGGCCATGCTTAGGCGCATCCGTCCCTACGAGCTCGAGAAGGGCGCGGCGGACGCTGCGTTCGACCGCGCGCTCGATGAGGTTATCGAGGGCATGGAGCGCTCCGGGCTGAGAGGCCAGGCGACGGGCTTCAAACGCGCGCTTGCGATCATGGACGCCGTTCCGTACGACCGCTCGAACCCGCATCCGACCGTTCTCATCGTGGGCGAGTACCTGCTCAATTTCCATCTCGGCGCCAACCACGAGATCGAGCGCTACCTCGAGGACAACGGGCTCGAGGTCATCGAGGCGCGCATGACCGACGTGATCCGCAAGACCTATTTCTACAAGCATGCGCAGTCGCGCGAGTTCCACGTCGACCTGTCGCTGCCCGAAAAGGCCTGGTACGCCACGGCGGACAACCTGTTCGAGCTCGCGCACGACCGTTGTGACCGCCTGGGCGCGGCGAGCCCGCTCTACGAGCCGCCGACGCGCATGCCCGAGCTCGTGCGCGCGAGCGATAAGATCCTGCACCATACGTTCGATGCGGGCGAGGGCGTGCTGATTCCGGCGGAGATCCTCGAGCACGCCAAGCGCGGCTGCCGCAACTTCGTGATCCTGCAGCCGTTCGGGTGTCTGCCCAACCATGTCGTGGGGCGCGGGCTCATCCATGCGCTCAAGGAGCAGTATCCCACGGCGCAGTTCCTGCCGCTCGACTACGATCCCGACGTGAGCTTCGCCAACGTGGAGAACCGTCTTCAGATGCTCATCATGAACGCCAAGGCGCAGGGGTGCGGTGAGGCGCATGGCGAGACCGCGTAAGGACGCCGATGCGCCCGATGCACGCACCCGTATCATCGAGGCGTTTTGGGAGCTCATCGAGAACAACAGCATCTTCGAGCTGTCGGTTGGCGAGGTGACCCGCGCCGCCCAGTGCAATCGCGGAACGTTTTACTACTATTTTCACGATTTCGATGAACTCGTCGCCATCGCCATAGCCCAGCTGCTGCAGGATAACGAGCTCATCACCGATGTCCTCTGGCATTTTTCGAGCGAGGGCGACCTTTCGGCGTTCGACCGGCGCGACGTCCGCTGCCTGCTGCGGCGCATCGTCATCACCATGAGGGCGGGTGCCGCCGAGCAGGTCGTGCAGGGCATCCATACGATCATCATCGACCGCGTGAGAGAGATCGTCCACCCCGACGGAGAAGAGCTCAAGGCAGATTCGAGCTTTGCGGTGGGCTTTCTGGTCTCGGGCATCATGGGCTTTGTGATGGCGGTCGGCTTTGCCCGGGAGGGCGGCGAGGAGATATACCTCGAGCAGCCGGGGGACAGCGCGTGCGCGTACCTGAGGGCGGTCGCCATGCAGACGGTGGAAACGGTCGCGCAAGTCGAGGGCGTCGATACATCCGAGCTGCTCGAACGCGTCTCCAAGGAGGCCGATGCCTATCGCGCATCGCGTGCGACGAGTCCCGACGTGGTGAAAGACGCCTAGGGTTTCTCTTGCGGGGCGCCTGTCGCGCATCGCGCGGTGAGTCCCGCGATGCGGTCATAACCTGCATTCATGTGAGCCGGGTTTATAGATATTCCTCCAGCTGTTAACATAGACAACCTGTGGGTAAAGAGACAAAAGCGCCGCCGACGGGCGGGCGTTTTGATTTCGATGAACTCATGTAAGGAAACGAGCATGTTAGATAGATTTACCGATCGAGCGCGCAAGGTCATGTCGATGGCCAAACAGGAGGCGCTCGATCTGCACTCAAATAAGGTGGGCACCGAGCACCTGCTGCTCGCGCTCGCCAAGGAGGACGAGGGCATCGCTGCCGAGGCGCTGCGCTCGCTTGATATCTCCTACGACGACATCATGGACACCCTCAAGGAGGTCCAGACCACGGTTCCCGAGCCCAGCGAGGAGACCGAGGCTGCCAAGCTTGCCTTTACGCCGCTCGTCATCAGCGTGATGGAGCGCTCCTTCCGCGTGGCACGTGAGAACAACCAGACCTACGTGTCGACCGAGCACTTGCTGATTGGCATCGTCGAAGAGGGTAACGGCATGGCCATGGACATCCTCATGCGCCTGGGTGTGTCGTCCGCCTCCATCAAAAAGGCTATCGAGAAACTTACCGCCAAGGACCAGGACAAGAAGCGTCCGCTCGCCGGCGCCGGTGCCGGGCGTCCCGGTGCGGGCCTGCCGTTCTTTAGCGGCTCGGACGCGTCGCAGCAAAAGGGGAGCGGCACCGATACGCTCAAGCAGTTCGCCACCAACCTCACGCAAAAGGCGCGCGATGGCGAGCTCGACCCTGTAATTGGTCGCGAAAAGGAAGTCCAGCGTATGATGGAAATTCTTTCGCGCCGCACCAAGAACAACCCGCTCATTCTGGGCGACCCCGGCGTGGGCAAGACGGCCATCGTCGAGGGCCTGGCTCAGCAGATTGCAGCCGGCAACGTGCCCGAGAACCTCATGAACCAGAATATCTGGACGCTCGACCTGCCGGGTCTTGTCGCGGGCGCCAAGTATCGCGGTGAGTTTGAGGAGCGCCTCAAGAACGTGATCCAGGAGGCCACCGAGGCTGACGACGTCATCCTGTTTATTGACGAGATGCATACCATCATCGGTGCCGGTTCTGCCGAGGGCTCCATCGACGCGAGCTCCATGCTCAAGCCCGTACTTGCGCGCGGTGCCTTTCAGATTATTGGCGCCACCACGGCCGAGGAGTTCCGCAAGTACCTCACCAAGGACCCGGCCTTCGAGCGTCGCTTCCAGACCATCGATGTCGAGGAGCCGAGCGTCGAGGACACAGTCAAGATCCTGACCGCGCTCAAGCCGCGCTACGAGGAGCACCACCATGTGCGCTATACGCAGGGTGCTATCGAGGCCGCCGCGAACCTTTCCAACCGCTACATCCAGGATCGCTTCCTGCCCGATAAGGCCATCGACCTTATCGACGAGGCCGGTGCCCGCGCTCGCATCGCCGCGAATCGCGCGCCCGAGCCGGTGCGTGAGGCCGAGCATCGCATAGAGGAGCTTAAGGCCGCCGCGCAGGAGGCCACCGAGAGCGACGACATGAACAAGGCCGCCGAGATCACCGAGCAGCAGAAGGCCGCCGAGATTGAGCTTGCCGAGGCTAAGGCCGCCTGGACCGCCGAGCTCGACGCCAGCCCGCTCACCATCGACGTGAGTCAGATTGCCGACATCGTGTCCGTGACCTCTGGCGTGCCGGTTTCCTCGCTCACCGAGAGCGAGAGCCGCCGCCTGCTGCAGACCGAAAGCGTGCTCAAGACGCGCATCATCGGTCAGGACGAGGCCGTCGAGGCCGTTGCCAAGGCCGTGCGCCGCAGCCGCTCGCCGCTCAAGGATCCGCGTCGTCCCGGTGGCAGCTTTATCTTCCTGGGTCCCACCGGCACAGGCAAGACCGAGCTCGCCAAGACGCTCGCCGAGTACCTCTTTGGCAGTAAGGACGCGCTCATCAGCTTCGACATGTCGGAGTTCGGCAGCGAGTTCGAGGTCTCCAAGCTTATCGGTAGCCCTCCGGGTTACGTGGGCCACGACGAGGGCGGTCAGCTTACCAAGGCCGTTCGTCGTCACCCGTACTCGGTCGTGCTGTTCGACGAGATCGAGAAGGCGCACCCCGACATCTTCAACATTTTGTTGCAGGTGCTGGAGGAGGGTCGCCTGACTGATAGCCAGGGCAAGACGGTCGACTTCCGCAATACCGTGATCATCATGACGTCCAACGTGGGCGCCCGCGAGATCGCGCAGGATGCGAGCGTCGGTTTTGGCACCACCGGTGAGCAGGGTCTCACGTCGAGCGAGATCAAGGGTCGTGCGATGGGCGAGCTCAAGCGCCTGTTCCGCCCTGAGCTGCTCAACCGTATCGACGATATTGTGGTGTTCCAGAAGCTCTCGGGCGAGAACCTGACCAAGATCGCGCACCTGCTGGTGGACGACCTGCGCCAGCGCCTGATCGCAAACGGCATGAACATCAAGCTCACCGATGCGGCCTATGACAAGATCGTGGCCGAGGGCACCGACCTCACCAACGGTGCGCGTCCGCTGCGCCGTGCTATTCAAAAGCTCATCGAGGACCCGCTGTCCGAGGAGCTCCTGGCCGGCGAGTGGGGCGGGGGCGATACCGTCCTGTGCGACGTGGCCGATGGCAAGTTTGTCTTTAGCCACGGCACGGGCGAGATCCCGGCACCGCGTCCGGCGGGCACGCTCGGTGGCGATACCGCCCCGGCGGCACCGCACACCGGCAACGCCGCGCCCGTGAGCGGCGGCGTGACCTCGGGCCCCGGCGGCATGATGCAAGCCGGTTCCGGCGCGCTGTAGGGCGTGGCGACAATTTGATACGCGCAATCGAGGCGCTCCGAAAAGGGCGCCTCGATTTGTAGAGCTGCGGTAGCTGTGACCGTTACGCTATACGGTCCACCGTTAGCCGATGATGCGAGGGCGCTCGGCGTTTTCGACTGGTTTATGCACGCAAAGTCTGGGAATATACAAGTCGCATGTCTTACTGTCTAACCAGTTGCGCCAAGGAGGCACCATGGACTACAAGATTACCGGCTACGAGCCCGCCCAGCTGTTCCATTTCTTTGAGGAGGTCAGCGCGATCCCCCGTGGGTCTGGCAACGAGAAGGGCATCAGCGATTTCCTGGTCGCGTTTGCCAAGGAGCGCGGTCTCGATGTGTATCAGGACGAGGTCTACAACGTCATCATTCGCAAGCCCGCATCTGCTGGCGCCGAGAATGCCCCGACCGTAATGCTGCAGGGCCACATCGATATGGTGTGCGACAAGTTGGGCTCCGTTGAGCACGACTTTACGACCGACGGTATCGACCTGGTCGTCAAGGACGGTGTCCTCACCGCTAACGGCACCACTCTGGGCGCCGACAATGGTATCGCCGTCGCGCTTATGCTCACTGTTCTCGATGACGATTCGATTGTTCACCCCGCCCTCGAGTGCGTGTTCACCACCGACGAGGAGACCGGCCTGGTTGGCGCCGAGACGCTCGACAAGTCCCAGATCAGCGCCCGCACCATGATCAACCTCGACTCCGAGGAGGAGGGCGTTGCCACCGTCAGCTGCGCCGGCGGCGTCGTCGTTACCTACACCTGCCCGATCGCGCGCGAGCACAAGACCGGTAGCACCCTCACGCTCGACATTTCCGGTCTGTTGGGCGGCCACTCCGGCAGTGATATCAACCTGGAGCGCGGCAACGGAAACCTCATCATGGCCCGCATCATCGACCGCCTGATGGTCGCCGGTGAGCCCGCCATCGTCAGCTTCAACGGCGGCACCAAGGACAACGCCATCAACCGTGAGTGCAAGGCCGTTCTGGTCTATGCCGATCACGCTGCCGCCGAGGCTGCGGCCGAGATCGCCCGTGGCATCATCGCCGACGTCACTGCCGAGCTCGAGGTCTTCGACCCCGGCTTTACCTGCACTGTCGAGATTGCCGACGACGCCGAGGTCGAGGCCATGGACCAGAAGTCCGCGCTTGCCCTCATCCGCGCCCTGCGTCTTGCCCCTAACGGCGTGATTCGCCGCAACGTCGCCACCGACGGTTCTGTCGAGGTTTCCTCCAACATCGGTGTGGTTGCCACTTCTGACGACGAGGTCAAGATCATGCTGTCCCCGCGCTCCTCGATCACCTCGCTGCAGAACGAGTTCAAGGACCGCCTGCAGACGCTTGCCGATGTCCTGGGCTTCGACGCCAAGTTTGAGTTCGAGTATCCCGGCTGGAGCTACGCCGAGCATTCGCCGGTCCGCGACGTCTTCGTCGAGAGCTATCGTAAGCTCTTTGGCTCCGAGCTGCGCATCGAGTCCATTCACGCCGGCCTTGAGTGCGGCCTGTTTGCCGAGGCCCTGCACGGCCTGGACGCCATCGCCGTGGGCCCGACGCTCTCCGATGTCCACACCCCGGACGAGAGCATGGAGCTCGCTTCTGCCGAGCGCTTCTACGAGCTGCTCATCGACGTCCTCAAGCGCCTCGCTGCGTAAAGGTTGCGCTAGTAGCAGTCCGAGTCACGTGCTAGCGGATTGCAAATGACATTACGAGAGGGGGCATTCGAGCGTTTGCGACGGGTGCCCCCCCCTCTATTGTTTGATAATTGCGAAATTACGGCCACCTAGTCCATTTCTGCCCTGATGAGGTCGTGGGTGCGCTGGCAGTTTTCGCGGACGGGGCCGAGCATATGCTCGCGCAGGTCCGCCATGCCGGGCAGGTCGGCGTATTCGTCCATGACCTCTTCCATGCAAATGGGCACCTCGTAGGCGAGGTTCATCATGGTCGCAAAGCAAAACTTCTCGGATAGCCCGGCATCGGTGAGCGTCGCCTCCAGCGCGGGATCTCCCATACCGTGGTATTGGCGGATAGCGCCTGGACCGATGCGCCCCACACGATTTTCGCCGCCAACGCTCATGGCAAGACGCGCCCGGCGGCGCATGCGCTCGTATGCCAGCCCCGATGCGACATCGTACATTCGAGCCATCATGGCTGCGCCGTCGTTTCCAAGGAGTAGGGAATAGTTTTTCGCGTGCGCATCCGGTGCGCCGATAATGGCGTTGAAGAACAGTATCTGCGTAAACAGATACAGGTTAAGTTGATGGTGGCTCGTATTTACGAGGAGCTCTTGAATGTCGCGGGTGGTCGGGCCGCCGTCTGCTGTGTACTTTTGGGCGGGCATCACCCCAAGTGCCTGACAGAGGTCTTCTTGATGTAGGCGCCTGATCGTTCCGTCTTCGACTTTCACGCGGTCATAGCGCTCAACAATGAGGGCAGGTTCGTCCTCAAACATACGATATTCGACGTTTGCCGTTGCGATACCGGCGCGCTGGGCGCTTTTCATGCAGACAAACTCATTGAGAGCCTCGAGTTTAAATCCGATAACGCCATTTTTGAAAATATGCGTCGTGGGCGAGGAGCCCATGCATTCGCACCAGCGGCCGTTTATGAACGCGAGCGCGAACTTGCCCTGGTTGCCTCCAAGTGACCAACTTTCATCTAGACCCATCCACGATGCATCGCGGTCATCTCTGATCGACTTGAGACGGAGAGCAATTTCGTGGTCGTCTATAGGGCGGTAGTCGCCAGCGCGATGCAGGACGGCGTCGGCATCTTCTTCGGCACAAAACTGCACTCCGCCCGGACAGTCGAGTCCGATATGGCTGAGCAACGCAACGGGATTGTTGGGCCTAACGTTGAATTCGGCGGCAATCGCTTTTCGTTGGTCCTCGCTGTCGGGTAGAAGGCCAAACAAGTACGGATTCATGACCTGTTGGCCGTATGTGCGATTTGATACGGGTATGTTGGTCGATAGGGCTGGCCCGTCATAGTCATGATCGTAGGTAAAGCTGATAAGACCGTTCTCATCTTGCGTGAGCGTTCCCGCAGGTACGCCGCAAATAATGGTCCGAAGTGATGTTCTGGCCATTGGCTATTTCCCTTCGGGCTTGGTTTGGTTAGATGCGTTTGCGGCAATCGAGACTCCGAGATTGGACATGGCGAAATCGGCGAAGGCCCTGTCGTAGAGCTCGGACGTAAGGGGGGTATCTGCAAGAGCCGGAATGGTTGTGCTGCGACGGTTGCGATGATGAAGACGTTGGGCGTGATGGCGTCTGGAGGTGCTGCAAGGTTGATCAGCATGCGGGGCGTCGACTGGGTGCTCATTTTTCGTTTTGCTTATATCTCCTTGTGCTGCGAGCGCCAGTCCAAGAGCGTCGAAAATCACCAGCAACTTGTCGAGTCGAATGCCGATGGCGTCTCCTAGCTCGAGCGATGCGAGCAGACGCTCCGAAACACCGGCCTTTTTGGCGAAGGCGGCACGGGTGAGACCCTGAGTCTCGCGTGCCTGGCGCACGTAGATGCCAGCTTGGCGCGGTGTGGTGATGGGAAGGGTATCCACGGCGATCTCCTAACGTGCAGACTTTTGCATATCAGTATGACATGCAAAAGTCTGCACGAATAGGCATTATGCAAAACTCTGCATGAGACTCCTACATTGACGTTGGCTTATGAGAGGCGTTTTTTATATCGCGAGGATCCCGAGGTGCTCAAGCAAGATCTTAAGCCCGATGAGGGTGAGCACGACGCCGCCCACGATGGTGGCGGGTTTTTCGTAGCGCGCGCCAAAGGTGTGGCCGATCGCTACGCCGGCGACGGAGAAGATAAACGTTGTGATGCCGATAAGCGATACAGCGGGAACGATGTCAACCGAGAGCGCCGCAAATGAGATGCCCACGGCCAGGGCGTCGATTGAGGTGGCGATGGCGAGGATCAGGTACTCGCCCAGGTCAATCTTTTCGGCATCCTTGCCGTCGCCTTCATCCTCGTCCTCGGTAAAGGCCTCCCACAGCATTTTGCCGCCGATGAAGGCCAAAAGGATAAAGGCGATCCAGTGGTCGATGGGTCCGATGATGCCCATGAATTGACTGCCGAGCGCCCATCCGATTACGGGCATGCCGGCCTGAAAGCCGCCAAAGAACAGGCCGAGCACTACGGCGGCCTTAAGGTTGATCTTCTTCATGCCAAGGCCCTTGCAGATGGAAACGGCAAAGGCGTCCATCGAAAGGCCAACGGCGAGCAACGCGAGCTCTGCGAGTCCCATAGTCTGGCTCCCTCTCTGCGGGCGAACCCGCGTGTACTTCTGCCGGGGGAGCAAAAAAAGACCCGTGGCGTACGCGTTGCGCGCACAGCCACGAGTCTCGTTCATTAAGGCAAGCCAGGCCGCATCGGCCAGTGTGTTGACTTGCCGCGCCACCGGAGGCGAACCCGATCACGCGACTACTCCCTCATTTATGCGAATCCCGATGCTACCACATAAGCAGCTCATTTGGATTGGGGCTCTCAGCTGTGTTCGCTCATTCTGTAAGCATCGGATTTTGCGGGCGTCACAGGGGCAAACCGTGAGAAACTTATTGACGTTTATGGAGCGTATACGATGGGAGCGATGCCTTGGATAAGAACGAGCTGCAAAAGCGTATGGAACAGGCCATCCGCCTGACGGCACCTGGTCAGCCGATCCGCACCGCCCTCGACATGATCATCGCCGGTCACCTGGGCGCCCTTATCTGCGTCGGCGACACCGAAAACGTGCTCGCTGCCGGTAACGACGGCTTCCCGCTCAACATTTCGTTCACCTCGAACCGTCTGTTCGAGCTCTCCAAGATGGACGGTGCCATCGTCATCGACGGCGACCTCACCCAGATCCTGCGCGCCAACTTCCACCTCAATCCCGATCCCTCGCTCGCCACGAGCGAGACGGGCATGCGTCACCGCACCGCCGCTCGCATGTCGGTGCTCACCGACGCCATCGTGATCTCGGTCTCGGCCCGTCGCGCCGTCGTCAACGTGTACGTCCACGGCAAGAGTTACGAGATCCAGCCCGTCACTACCATCATGAGCTCGGTCAACCAGCTCGTCGCCACGCTCCAGACTACCCGTCAGTCGCTCGATCGCTCCCTGCTGCGCCTGACGGCCCTCGAGCTCGACGACTACGTCACGCTCGCCGACATCACCGGCATCTTCTCGAGTTTCGAGATCATGCAGCAGGCAAAGACCGAGCTTAAGGATTACATCGTCAAGCTGGGTAACCAGGGCAAGCTCGTGCAGATGCAGCTCGAGCAGCTCGCGGGCTCCAGCATGGATACCGAATACGACCTGATGATCCGCGACTACGCAAGCGATTCCTCTGAGGCCAACGCCGAGAAGATCCGCGCCGAGCTTGCCCGTATGACGCCTAAGGACCTGTCCGACCCGCAGCACGTGGCGGCAGTTCTGGGCTATGACGACTTGGACGAGGACTCCGTCATGACGCCGCTGGGCCTGCGCACGCTTTCGCGTGTGTCCGTCGTGCGCGACGGCGTGGCCGAGAAGATCGTCGACGAGTACGGCTCACTGCAGGAGCTCATGGACGACATCAGCGAGGATCCGGAGCGCCTGGGCGACTTTGGCGTTAACAACCCTGCCATTCTTGCGGACTCCCTGTACCGCATGAAGGGCACCAAACAGGGGAACGCATAATGGCGCCCGTATGCGCCGTGGTCGTTGCCGGTGGCAGCGGCCAGCGCTTTGGTAACCCCGGTGGCAAGCAGCTCGTTAACGTGGCGGGCCGTCCGCTCATGAGCTGGTCCATCCGCGCGTTCGATCGGAGCGATAAGGTCGGCCACATCGTCGTGGTTTGCCCTGCCGAGCGTCGTGCCGAGATGCGCCGCCTGGCCATCGACCCGTTTGACTATGACACGCCCATCAGCTTTGCCGATGCCGGCGCGACCCGCCAGGATTCCACCCGCGCCGGCGTGCACGCGGTGCCGGCGGGCTTTGAATACGTCGCCATTCACGATGGTGCTCGTCCGCTCATTACGACCGAGGCCATCGACCACGCGATCGACGTGCTTGTGGGCGACCGCGCCCTCGACGGTGTCGTGTGCGGTCAGCCCGCGATCGACACGCTCAAGATCGTCGATGGCGACAACATCGTCGAGACGCCGCCGCGTGAGCTCTACTGGGCTGCGCAGACGCCGCAGATCTTTAGCGTCGATGCTATGAAGCGCGCCCACGCTGCAGCCATTGCCGAGGGCTTTATCGGCACCGATGATTCGTCGCTGGTCGAGCGCATGGGCGGGCGCGTCCGCTGTGTCCAGAGCCCGCGCGATAACCTTAAGGTGACGGTGCCCGAGGACCTGCGTCCCGTAACCGCGATTCTGCTTGGCCGCATGGCCGAGGGAGAGGACCTTCCCCATGTTCAGTAACCTGCGCATTGGCCATGGCTACGACGTTCACCGTCTGGTGGAGGGGCGTCGATGTATCATCGGCGGTGTCGACATTCCCTACGAGCGCGGCCTGCTGGGCCACTCGGATGCCGATGTGCTCGCGCACGCCTTGGCCGACGCCATTCTGGGCGCCTGCCGCGGGGGAGACATCGGCAAGCTATTCCCCGATACCGACCCCGCCTATGAGGGTGCCGACTCGATGGTGCTGCTCGCTCGCGTGATGGACTATGCGCGCGAGTTGGGCTTTGAGTTTGTCGATGCCGATTGCACCATTGCCTGCCAGCAGCCTAAGATCACCCCGCACCGCGATGCCATGCGCGCCAACCTCGCCCATGCCTTGGGCGTCGATGTCGAAAACGTGGGCGTCGCCGCCACTACGACCGAAAAGCTCGGTTGGGAAGGCCAGGGCGAGGGAATCGGCGCCTGGGCCGTCTGCCTGCTACAGAAAACCGTTAAGGAGTAACGAATGCGTATCTACAACAGCGCTACCCATAAAAAGGAAGAGTTCCAGCCCATCGAGTCCGGCAAGGTCCGCATGTACGTGTGCGGCCCCACGGTCTACGACAACATCCACATCGGCAATGCCCGCACGTTCATCAGCTTTGACGTGATTCGTCGCTGGCTCATCGCGAGCGGCTACGAGGTCACGTTTGCCCAGAACCTCACCGATGTCGATGACAAGATCATCAAGCGCGCCAACGAGCAGGGCCGTACGGCCGCCGAGGTCGCGACGGAGTTCTCCGACAAGTTCATCGGCGTTATGCGCGCCGCCAACGTGCTCGATCCCGATGTGCGCCCCCGCGCCACCAAGGAGATCGGCCCCATGATCGCCATGATCAAGACGCTTATCGAGCAGGGCCACGCTTACGCCGCCGATAACGGCGATGTGTACTTTGCCGTGCGCAGCGATCCCAACTATGGTCAGGTCTCGGGCCGCAACATCGACGACCTTATGGTTGGCGCACGCATCGAGGAGAACGAGGACAAGAACGATCCGCTCGACTTTGCCCTGTGGAAGGCCGCCAAGCCCGGCGAGCCCAGCTGGCCGAGCCCTTGGGGCGAGGGCCGTCCCGGTTGGCATACCGAGTGCGCCGCCATGGTGCATCGTTACCTGGGCACCCCGATTGACATCCACGGTGGCGGCTCCGACCTTGCCTTCCCGCATCACGAGAACGAGTGCGCCCAGGCCACCTGCGCCTGGCACCAGGGTTTCTCCAACACCTGGATGCACACTGGCATGCTGCTGGTAGACGGCGAGAAGATGTCCAAGTCGCTTGGCAACTTCTTTACGCTGGTCGAGGTCCTCGAGCAGCACTCCGCTGCCGCCCTGCGCCTGCTGATGCTGCAGACGAGCTATCGCTCGCCGCTCGACTTCTCTTGGGAGCGCCTGGAGGGTGCCGAGAACTCGCTCACGCGTATCGCCGGTACGGTCGAGAACCTGCGCTGGGCCGCGAACCATGCGACGGCCGATGCCGATGCGGCTGCCGCCGAGGCGTTTGCCGCCAAGGCCGCTGAGACTCGTGCCGCCTTTATGGAGTGCATGGACGACGACTTTAACACCGCTGGTGCCATGGGTGCCGTCT
This sequence comes from uncultured Collinsella sp., assembly GCA_902468085.1. Lineage (GTDB taxonomy): Bacteria > Actinomycetota > Coriobacteriia > Coriobacteriales > Coriobacteriaceae > Collinsella. The sequence goes on along the minus strand of CABQXN010000014.1, from coordinate 26,316 downwards.
TTGGCTTTGTGACCGAGTGCAACCAGTACCTGGAGCAGGCGGGCGACGCTGCTGACAAGGCCGCCGCGCTTGCCGCCGCCGACACGCTGGCCGAGCTGCTCGATACGCTTGGCGTTGAGCTTCCCGAGCCCAAGGTCGAGCTGCCGCTGGGTCTGCTAGGCGTTGCCGCTGGCCTGGTCGCCTACACGGGCGACGACGTGGACGAGGCTGCTGCCAAGATTCTCGAGGCTCGCGCCGAGGCCCGCGCCGCCAAGAACTGGGATCTGGCCGACGCCATCCGCGACCAGCTCAAGGACCTGGGCCTGACGATCGAGGATACTGCCGCTGGCACTCGTATTAAGAGTCTCTAGTATTTGTCGACCGTTCGAGGTGCGGCAGATTGCCTTGAAAGAGGAGGGCATAGACCTGGTGGTCATGCCCGACGATTGAAAGGCAAGGTGCCGTGGCTCGGACGGTCGATTCTTGTCCGTTATCTATTTAAGGAGGCCGTTTTATGGCCGACAATCGCAAGCGTGCACCTCGTGGCGGCAAGCAGGCCGCTTCTGGCTCGCGTCCGATTCGCCGCAACGATCGCGCTGCCGCTCCCAAGGGCCAGCGCGATCGTACCCAGGCCGCACGTCCGCAGCGCGATCGCAACCGCGATGCTGTCCAGGCTCCCAAGGGCGAGTTTATCGAAGGCCGCCGTGCTGCCGCCGAGGCGCTGCGTACCGGCTTTCCCGTCAAGTGCGCGCTCATCGCCGAGGGCGGGGAGCGCGATGCCGCTCTGTCTCGTCTGGTCGATGATCTCAACGCCGCGGGCGTCCGCATTAAGTATGTGCCGCGCGCGCAACTCGATGCGCTGTCGAGCCATGGCGCTCACCAGGGCATCGCGCTCGAGGTGGGCAACTTCCCCTACGCCGATGTTGCCGATATCCTCGACCGCGCGGGCGACGGTCCGGCGCTTGTCGTTGTGCTCGACCATGTGACCGACGACGGCAACTTTGGTGCCATCGTGCGCTCTGCCGAGGTCGTGGGCGCGGCCGGTGTCATCATTGCCAACAAGCGCGCCGCCGGTGTGACCGTTGGCAGCTACAAGACTTCTGCCGGCGCCGTCATGCATCTGCCTATCGCGCAGGTTCCCAATATCGCCCGTGCACTCGACGACCTCAAGGCCGCTGGCTTTTGGGTGGGCGGTGCCTCTGAGCACGCCGAAGGCAGTTGCTGGGATGCACCCTTCGAGGGCCGCGTGGCGCTCGTCATGGGCTCCGAGGGCGACGGCATCTCGCGCCTGGTGCTCGAGAAATGCGACTTTTTGACCAAGCTTCCCCAGCGCGGCATGACCGAGAGCCTCAATGTTGCCCAGGCGACCACGGCGCTGTGCTTTGAGTGGCTGCGCCGCAACGCCGGCGAGCTCATGGGGGAGGAGTAGCGCATGTCCAAAAAGAACCGTGCCAAGTCCAAGGCCAAGCGCTTTGGCGAGGGCTCGGCCAAGCCGATTGTTTCGGCCGCGACCTACGGCGTGGGCGGCAATGCGTTTGCGCAGGCCATCGCCGACCCGGTCTCGACGGTGCACTCCAACAAGCCCGAGCTGCTGGTGGTCGACGGTTACAACGTGATCCACTGCACGCCGCGCTACGAAAAGCTCGTGTACGACCATTCCGACGATCCGTATTCCAGCGACGTCCACGATATGGCGCGCACCGCCCTCATCAACGACGTCGCCGCCTTTGCTCAGGGCCGCTACGAGGCCGTAATCGTGTTTGACGGCGCGGGCAATATCTCCAACGAGCGCCCCAACCTGCCTGCTCGCGGCGTGCGTATCGAGTTTTCGCCGACGGGCGTATCGGCCGATACCGTGGTGCAAAAGCTCTGCATCGAGGCGCGCGAGGAAGGCCGCGCGTGCTCCGTGGTGTCGAGTGACGGCACGATCCAGGCCGTCGTCATGGGCAAGGGCGTCACGCGCATCTCGAGCCGTATGCTGGTGGACGAGATCAAACAGATCGATAACGACGTTCACGAGGCAGAGGAAGCTCCGCAGATCAAGATGACTCTGGGCAGCCGCCTGAGCCCCGATGCCCTGGCCAAGCTCAAGGCCCTTCGCGGGAGGTAGGGGAGTTGGCGGGGCAATGCTGCCTCGCTAACTCCATTCAGCGATGTCGATCATTCTTTCGAGGCGCCACGTTAGCGCCTCTTTTAGATAAGGCAGTCTCGCTGCTAGGGCATCGTTTTTAGACAGAATCTCGATTGCCTCGTCAACGAAGCCTTCGAGTTTGTCGCCGTCAAACCAGCCCATGTCCTCGACGAGCAACATTTGTTTGGCGGGGCTTGAATGAAACTGCGCGCTGGTAAAACTGTGCTCTCCTGCCCGAAGCTCCTCAAGAGAGATGTTGCACCAGAGCGATGACCCCGAATCGAAGATGGGGGCTGGTCTGCAGACCAGTGAGTTGACGTTTCGCACGAGGCCGAAGTTGCGCCAATGACGATCGTAGTTGGCGATGATGTCGTCACACACGATCATGCGGTCAAGGGCATCCTTGACGCCTGTTACCCCGAGTTCCTCGCAGTTTGCTACGTATCGCTCGTAGTCGGTTAGCCGTTCATCTGCGTTTGCGTGCTGGTTTACATAGAACGCGGGGACATACTCTTCTTCATCAGTTAAGAAGACATCGCATATGCTCAGGGCGGAAGTGCCCGTGCCCTCGAGCGAGTAAGGCACATAATCGCAGGCGTTTAGGATGCGACGGTGGAGCGCGGTCGCCACCAGCTCGTTATAAGGTTCCTGGTTTAGATGTGCACCTGCCTTGTGGAGGATTCGACGGTCATCCTCGCATGTCCAGTACTTTTGAAGATTGCCGTCCGAGGTGTTATCGGGCTTTGCGGCAGCTGCCTTGCCCTCTGGGGCGAAGGGCGCGATGCTGAGAGAGACGTCGTCAAAAGCATTATTGAAGAAATTGATATCTTCCCACGCGAGACCGGAGTCTTGGGGCCTGATCCAATACTGGTCGGATAAGGAGAGACCAAGATTTCGCTGTACGAGTTCATCGGGAACATCGACTGCGGCTTCTGCAAGCAGGGAGGCTAGCCCAATGCGTGCGAGCGGGATACCGCGGCCGCGCCACCAGATGCGGAAGGAGTCTAGCGATATGGGGCTATTAGGGCCAAATACTCCAATAGGGGCGTGGGCGTAATCGATGTCGGCACCGATGTGGGTAAAGTCTTTTCGCGATGTGCTGTAGACCAGCTGAGCGACTTCGTACGTGCGGTTCATGAGGGTGAACGCGATCTCGCTCTTACCGTGGCCGCGGCGGGGACGTCCCCCCGTTTTGGTCACAGAGCGGAGTCGCGTGTCGACGCTGTCTTTGTCGATGAGCCATACACCAGAAGCCTTGCGGGCCTCAAGTGCTCCGTTTTTTATGAGCTCCTGCACCCTGCGCGGAGTGATGCCGAGCAGCTCGGCGGCTTCTTTGGTAGTAAGCATCGCGAAACCCTTCGCCAGAACGAATAGTTCTATATATAGCAATTGTAATTAAAACTATTCGTTCTGGCGAATAGTTTTGAGATGTGGTCGGGTGAAGGGCCTGTTGCGCCTCGTCGGCAATTCCTTTATTCTTAATTGGCTTCGCGCGAAAGCGCCAAGTGTGCCAGTGTGGCGCAACGGTAGCGCAACTGATTTGTAATCAGTGGGTTGCAGGTTCGATTCCTGTCACTGGCTCCATGAGAGTTTCGGGCTCTCTCTCTATATGGGACAGGGCCCGTTTCTATTTAGGTGGTGCGCCATCGGGTTAGCGCCCATCCCGTTTTTGGTTTGTCTCGTCCTCCAGTTTGTCTAAATCTGTAACACCAAGACCGATATTTGGCATCTAACTGTTACAGATTGAGATGAAACTTAGGGTGTTTTAGGAATATCTTGATCTGTAACATGTAGAAGCGGAATAGGCCTCTTACTGTTACAGATCGAGACAAGGGCGGGTGCGGACCTGGATGTCCTGCTCGAGCGTGGATTTCTGGACACGCGAGCGAAGAAAATCTCCCGACCGGAGAACGAGCGTGGATAATTAACTTGGATAGGGAGCTAAGGTAAACACCGATTGTCTATCGACGGCTTTAGAAACAACGACCCCGATTTCATTGTGGAATCGGGGTCGTTTGTGCCTCAGGAATCCGAATGGATTAATCGAGCTCCTAAGGGACTTCTTGGGTTCTTGCTAATGGTCTGCCGAGGATGTCCCCAATGCAAACAGCGGGCATCTACTCAATATAGCTGGGGTTCTTCTTGATGATTACGCGTGCAGCGATGAAAGAGACGACGATGGCGATGATGGCGACAACGCATGCCAGCACGAAGTTGCCCATGGACCCATCGGGAGCGATAAAGATGAGTGCCGAAAGAAGGCCGGGGCATGCTCCCGCAACATACTCTTTCAGGACAAAGATGCCTGCAGGGAGTCCAGCGCAGAGCGCGCCGATTGCCGTGCCGACAAGCAGGCGGGGACGCTCGATGAGGCAACCGTAGAACGCGGGCTCGGTTACGCCACAGAGTGCGGTAACGGCAACCGTGGTGACCATACCCTTCTTCTCCTTGTTTCCCTTCATGGCAGTTGCCAGGGCGAGGCTCGTGCCGCCAATGCAGAGGTTCGAGATGAATCCAAAGATAATGGGTGCCCAACCGAGCTGCGCCAGGCTCGTAACTTCGATTGCGATGTAAGCCTTATCGAGACCGAGCATGACGAAATAGGGGTTAAGGGCTGCCAGGATCGGAGTAGCGATAAATGCCACGTTGTCCATAAGCCACGTGACGGCATCACTCAGCGCGTAGCCCATCATGCTGCCGGCGGGGCCAAGGATAATCAGCTCGACGGGCACGACGATGATCATGGTGAGCAGCGGCTTCAAGAACAGTTTGGTAACGTCGGGAATGATCTTCTGAAGGCTGCGGTCGACAAAGTACATGAACACAACGCCCAGTACGATGGGCACTACCGTACTCGAATAGTCGTTCGTCGGGATGGGGATACCAAGAAAGTCGAGACCCTCGGCACCGCTAATGGACGAGCTGATCATGATCGCGCCCAGCAATGCGCCCATGATGGGCTGCATCTTCATGACGGCTGCGAGCTGATAACCAAGATAAACGGGCAAGAAGCTAAACGAAGCGCTAAAGATCGCCAACAGGACCTGGGCGGTTCCGCTATCGGTGCTTAATCCGCAATAATTGACCAGGAGATTCTTGATCGAAAGAATGAGTCCGCCAACGATGAGCGCCGGGACGATGGGCATGAATACCTGTGCAGAGACGTTCCCGAATTTCTCAATCAAGCCCATGGCGGTGTTACCGCTTTTAATGCCTTCTGCAAGGTCTTTGGCGGTTTGGGCATCGTCGGCAACCGTGCCACCGCCGACTTCGATTCCCGCGAAGTCGAGGAAGTCGTTGTAAACCTCGGTGACGTTTGGGCCGATGATCACCTGAAGCTGGCCACCGCTGACTACTGCCCCGAGCGCCTGATCGGCCGATTTGGCGAGCTGGAGATCGATGATCGAGGTGTCTCGTGCGTCGATGCGAAGGCGTGTCGCACAATGAGTTACCGATGTAATGTTCTCTTTGCCGCCAACAGCCTTTAGGACTGTTTCGGACATTGCCTGATATTTCATCTCTTTCTCCTAACCTTCCTGCTCCTGATACTTCGAGATAAGGTCTCGGTACCAATACCAGCTCTTTTTGGGGGTGCGCTCCAGATTGTTCTCAAAGTCGATATGGACAAGTCCGTATCGTTTTTCGTAGCCGTTGATCCAGCTATACAGATCCATCGTCGACCAGAGGTAGTAACCCTCAACGCGCGCGCCGTCGCGCTTAGCCCTCATCATGTGCTCGATGAACTGGCCCAGAAGCTCGATGCGGTCATCATCGTGGATCATTCCGTCTGTGTCTGGTTGCTCATAGGCGCCATGTCCGTTTTCCGTAATAAAGATGCGGGGCGCGTCATAGCGCTCGTGGACATCCATGATGGTTGAATACATGCAACTTGGGAGTATTTCGCGGCCCCATTTATTGCGGGGAACATTGCTGTCGCGGGCGCTTTCAAACAAGGGCGCAATGCATTTTCCTTCGACCCTTTTGCTCGAACTGCCCTTATTGTTCGCCGAAACGGCAAGCTCTCCACCGTGCCAGTCGGTTACATACTCTCGGCAATACACGTTGAGTCCAATAAAATCGACTTTACCGTCTCTGAATTCTTTTACGTCATTTGGGGATCGATAGAGCGAGACGCCAAGTTTTTCAAGGATTTCGTCCATTTCTGGCGGCAGTTGACCCTGAAGCGCTGGTGCCAGAATCATGCGATTGGCGAAAAAGTCTGCGTATCGAAATACGTCATCAGGGTGCTCGGTTGCCGGGTCGAGTTCGACAACGCCGCCATCGTGGACGGCGCCGATGATGCCGTCGTAGCCCATTTGACGATATGCTCGGACTGCGAGTGCGCTTGCGCGCATCAGGTTGTACTGAAACTGCATGTACGACTGAACATCGAGCGATCGATTGGGGGGATAGTTGCCCAACATGTTTACGCAGTAGCTGTAGAAATGCGGCTCGTTAACGGTAGCCCAGATTTTGACGCGGTCTCCAAAGCGCTCAAAGCAAATCTTGGCGTATTTGCAGAACCACTCTGCCATGTCGTTGTTCAGCCATCCGCCTTTGCAAGCAAGCGTGAATGGCAGATCGTAATGGAACAGCGTAACGTTGGGCTCTATGCCATTTTCGAGGCAGCAATCAATGACCCGATTATAAAAATCGATACCCTCTTCATTCACTTCGCCGATACCCGTGGGGATGATTCGACTCCATGAAAGAGAGAAGCGATAGGTGTTTTGTCCGCCTTCTTTCATCATGCGGATATCTTCTTCATAGCGATGGTAGAAGTCGCAAGATACATCACCGTCAACATGGTTGATGTTCTTATTGCTTGTGTGGCTAAAGAAATCCCACTCACCAAGGCCTTTGCCGTCTTCGTTCCAGGCACCCTCGCACTGATAAGACGCCGTGGCGGAACCCCAGAGAAACGGCATGTTGTTCACGTTGCCCATGAATCCCCTTTCCATCACTCAAAACACGGTGGATACGTGTGGCGGAATTATGATTAAGATGACGTCAACTGATTTGAATCATAGGAGAACGACCAAAGCTGTTTGATTCAATAAATGAACCATGATTTCGAGGAGAGCGGAAAGAGGGATCACGTGAATATCAATGACTTCGATGTGCTCAATCGCATTAGCTCCATCATCAACAGCGAGTTTGGGTCAAACGATGCCGCCATCGCTCGATATCTCATCGCTCACATTAGGCGTTCGAGCGAAATCAATGTTGCCGCAATAACCCGCGATGCATTCGTGACTCGTTCCGCTGTTCGTCGTTTCTGCAATCGATTGGGCTACCAGTCTCTTAGCGATTTGAAAGAATCATTTACTCAGTCAGTCTTTCCAAGCGACTTAAGCCATCGAGAGGAGGAATTTGGCTACGAGGAGTACAGGGCAGAGCTCGACGTTCGCATGATCGAGATGTTCGCTGAGGTTGAAAGCGGCGTGTCCGATATCGCTATTAAGCATCTTGTCGACGAAATTGATGGCCATAAAAACGTTGAAATCTGGTGCACCAATAATGTGAGCGCCAATCTCGTACGATTTCAGCAGGAAATGTTTTATGCGGGCAAGATAGTTCGCATAGTTGCTGGGGCTAACGTCGCGGAATTGAAAAACATGGGAGACGCTTCGCAGTCATTGATAATTCTCGTATCGGTCTCCGGGCTATTTGCGTCACAGGCGCGTGAGTATCTTGATTGCCGTTCGGGCAGGAAGATTCTAATTACTGCGTTTAGCAACGATGACAAATCGAGGTCTTTTGACCGTGTATATCGTCTTGGTAATGCGGGAAACGGAATTGACCGACTCGGCGTTTATTCGAAATACGCCATGACTTATTTTTTCGACTTGCTATCGTCGTGTTACTTGAGTCGCTACCCCTGCACCAAGGGGGAGCCGCTCTATGGGTCTACTTTGGCCTGGCCCGAGTAGTTGCGGCTTTACAGTTCTCTCGCCTGGAGAATGAACGTGGATAATCTGCCACTTTGGCCTTAGAGCCGCGCTAAAAGTGGGAGATAATCCACGCTCGATCGTGGCGTGGAAGCCCCGATCTCGACCTATATATAGGTGCAAATAAGCTGGTATCGAAGTTCGATACTGAAGGTGTACTCCACTACAGCAAAGTGTTACCTTGGGAAACGTCACCTCAGTATCCAAAACCACCGTCCTTCATATCCAAACTCAATAAAACCGCAGGTCACGGCTATATAGATACGCCCGGCACCGTGTATCTAGAGGTTTTCGTTGACAGCCCCCAAGGTGGCATCGTATTATCTTCTTCGTTCGCGGGGGCGGCGGTCCAAAAGACCAAAGGACCTGCGGATACTTGAACGATTGGGAGTTTGCCCGAGTGGTTAATGGGGACGGGCTGTAAACCCGTTGGCTCTGCCTACATAGGTTCGAATCCTATAGCTCCCACCCGTCAAGTGCCTGTATAGCTCAGTCGGTAGAGCACTTCGTTGGTAACGAAGAGGTCACCAGTTCAAGTCTGGTTGCAGGCTCCATCCGGCGGTGTAGCTCAGTTGGTTAGAGCACACGGTTCATACCCGTGGCGTCACTGGTTCGAATCCAGTCACCGCTACCATAGGTAACACGGTGGCTTCTCAATAGTATGTTGAGAGGCCACTATGGTATAAAGGCAAAGTCCCGTCCGGGGACGACCTGTTAAGAGGAGGGCTTTATGGCCAAAGAGAAGTTTGAGCGCACTAAGCCGCATGTTAACATCGGCACCATTGGTCACGTCGACCACGGCAAGACCACGCTGACCGCTGCCATCACCAAGGTTCTCTCCGAGACCGAGGGCTGCAAGGCTGACTTCACTGCGTTCGAGAACATCGACAAGGCTCCCGAGGAGCGCGAGCGCGGCATTACGATTTCCGTCTCCCACGTTGAGTACGAGACCGCTGCCCGTCACTACGCTCACGTTGACTGCCCGGGCCACGCTGACTACGTCAAGAACATGATCTCCGGTGCTGCTCAGATGGACGGCGCTATCCTGGTCATCGCCGCTACCGACGGCCCCATGGCTCAGACCCGCGAGCACATCCTGCTCGCCCGTCAGGTCGGCGTTCCCTACATCGTCGTCTTCCTGAACAAGTGCGACATGGTCGACGATGACGAGCTCATCGACCTCGTCGAGATGGAGACCCGTGAGCTCCTCTCCGAGTACGATTTCCCCGGCGACGACATCCCCGTCATCCGTGGTTCCGCTCTGGGCGCTCTCGAGGGCGACGCCAAGTGGATGGACGCTATCCGCGAGCTCATGAAGGCCGTCGACGAGTACATCCCGACGCCTGCTCGTAACAACGACCTCCCGTTCCTGATGGCCGTTGAGGACGTTATGACCATCTCCGGCCGTGGTACCGTTGCTACCGGCCGTGTCGAGCGCGGTGAGCTCAAGCTCAACGAGCCCGTCGAGATCGTCGGCATCAAGGATACCCAGAACACCGTCGTTACCGGTATCGAGATGTTCCGTAAGTCCATGGACTTCTGCGAGGCTGGCGACAACGTCGGTCTGCTGCTCCGCGGCATCAAGCGCGAGGACATCGAGCGCGGCCAGGTTCTCTGCAAGCCCGGTTCGGTTACCCCGCACACCAAGTTCACCGGCGAGATCTACGTTCTGACCAAGGAGGAGGGCGGCCGTCACACCCCGTTCTTCGATGGTTATCGTCCTCAGTTCTACTTCCGTACCACCGACGTTACCGGTACGGTCAAGCTCCCCGAGGGCACCGAGATGGCTATGCCTGGTGACCACATCACCATCGAGGGCGACCTCATCCACCCGATCGCCATGGAGGAGGGCCTGCGCTTCGCTATCCGCGAGGGTGGCCACACCGTCGGTTCGGGCATCGTCTCCACGATCATTGAGTAAATTAGCTCTTTGATATAGCTGACTTAGAGAACCCGGCACTTATATGGGTGCCGGGTTCTTTTCTGCAATGGATATTGAGCCGTTGCTGGTGTCAAGAGGATCGATAATGGTCCTGGATGCACCGTCGATTAGCTCTCGATGGCTTCATTGATGTGTTCCAAATATGAATGGATCCACCGAGAACCAATTGACTCGAGGTTTTCATTGACAGCACTTACGTGGAGCTGATAAAGTAACAACTCGTGCCCGTACGGGGCGGAAATGAAAGGTTCAGGATACATGCGTACTCTAGTTACTCTTGCGTGCACTGAGTGCAAGCGCCGCAACTATACGACCACCAAGAACAAGTCGACCATGCCTGATCGTATGGAGATCAAGAAGTATTGCCCCTGGTGCCGTCACCACACGCTGCACAAAGAGACTCGCTAGTCTCTAGTCACATACGCCAGTAGTTCAATTGGTAGAGCATCGGTCTCCAAAACCGAGTGTTGAGGGTTCGAGTCCTTCCTGGCGTGCCAGTCATTATTCCGTAAGCTCCCACTTGGGGGCTTACGGTTTACTCATGTATAAGCGCATTGCGCGGAGGTAACCCAAATGGCCAACAAGAAGAACAAGAAGAAGGCTCAGCAGCCGGCACCTGCCAACAAAGCTGCCGCCAACTCCAAGGTTGAGGCCAAGAAGGCCGTTGCCAAGAAGAACGAGAAGGCTGCGAAGTCCAAGAAGAACGAGAAGCCTGGTTTCTTCGCCCGCACCAAGAAGTATTTCGCTTCGGTCAAGTCCGAGATGAAGCGTGTCACGTGGCCCGATAAGAAGGAGCTCGTGAACTACTCGGTTGTTGTTTGCGCTTCTCTGATCGTCGTCGGCGTCGTCATCGCTCTGCTCGATGCTGGCTTTGGCGAGGCTCTTGCTCTGTTCTCTGGATTGAGGGGCTAAACCATGTCTAAGCGTTGGTACGTCGTTCACACTTACTCTGGATACGAGAACCGCGTTAAGTCCGATCTCGAGCATCGCATCGAGACTATGGGCATGCAGGACCGTATCTTTGATATCGAGATTCCTATGGAGCGCGTCACCGAGATTAAAGAGGGTGGCAAGCGTGAGACCAAGGATTCCAAGATCTTCCCGGGTTATGTCCTGGTCCGCATGGAGATGGATGACGATGCTTGGACGTGTGTTCGTAACACGCCTGGCGTCACCGGTTTCCTAGGCGGCAACGGCAAGCCCGCTCCGCTTTCCCGCGACGAGTACAACAAGATGACTCGTCGTCCCGGTAAGGGCGATTCGCCCAAGCGCACCTCGGTTGATATTGAGGTCGGTACGTCCGTCCGCGTCACCGATGGCCCGCTTACCGACTTTGATGGCAAGGTCTCCGAGGTTAACACCGAGGCTGGCAAGCTCAAGGTCACGCTGATGATCTTTGGCCGCGAGACGCCGGTCGAGCTCGACTTTAACCAGGTCGCTGTCATCGCTTAAGTTTTCGTCCGTTCGCGCGAGCGTGCTTCTTCTGTGACTGCTCATCTCAGGAGTGCTTCTAACACGTGCGTGCTTACGATATAGCAAGTACTTCACACTCGTGATTCGAAAGGAATGACCATGGCTGAGAAGAAGGTTGCCAACGTCATTAAGCTCCAGATTCCTGCTGGTGCAGCAAACCCCGCTCCTCCCGTCGGCCCCGCCCTGGGCGCTGCTGGCGTGAACATCATGCAGTTCTGCCAGGCCTTTAACGCCGAGACGCAGGACAAGAAGGGTGACATCATCCCCGTTGAGATCTCTGTCTACGAGGACAAGTCCTTCTCCTTCATCACCAAGACCCCGCCGGCGGCTCACCTTATCAAGAAGGAGCTGAACCTCAAGTCTGGTTCCGCTAAGCCCCAGGCTGACAAGGTTGGTCAGCTCTCCCAGGAGCAGCTCACCAAGATCGCCGAGATCAAGATGCCGGACCTCAATGCCAACGACATTGACGCCGCCAAGAAGATCATCGCCGGTACCGCCCGTTCCATGGGCGTCACCATCGCTGAGTAGCGATTTCTTATGGTAACGGCGGGTGCTCCGACCGGGGCGCCCGTTAAATGTGTGCAATAGGGCACACGATACGATGTGGGAGGGCTCACGCCCGTTTAACCACAGGAGGTAATGCACATGGCTAAGCATGGTAAGAGCTATAACGCCGCTGCCGAGAAGATCGACCGCGCCACGCTCTACACCCCCCTTCAGGCTGCCAAGCTCATCAAGGAGCTCGACACCGCCAAGTTCGACGAGACCGTCGAGGCTCACTTCCGTCTGGGCATCGATACTCGTAAGGCTGACCAGAACATCCGTGGTTCCATCTCCCTGCCCCACGGCACCGGCAAGACCGTTCGTGTTGCCGTCTTCGCCGAGGGCGAGAAGGCCCGTGAGGCTGAGGCTGCCGGCGCCGACATCATCGGTTCCGACGAGCTCGTCGCCCAGATTCAGAAGGGCGAGATCAACTTCGACGCCGCTATCGCTACGCCGAACATGATGGCCAAGGTTGGCCGCATCGGTAAGATCCTTGGTCCCCGTGGCCTCATGCCGAACCCCAAGCTCGGCACCGTGACCATGGACGTCGCCAAGATGGTCTCCGAGCTCAAGGCTGGCCGCGTTGAGTACCGCGCCGACCGCTACGGCATCTGCCACGTGCCCCTGGGCAAGAAGTCCTTCTCTGAGCAGCAGCTCGTCGAGAACTACGCTGCCCTGTACACCGAGATTCTGCGCGTCAAGCCCTCTTCTGCTAAGGGCAAGTACGTCAAGTCCATCTCCGTGTCTTCCACCATGGGCCCTGGCGTCAAGGTCGATCCCGCTGTCCAGCGTGACTTCCTGGCTGAGTAACTGCTAGTTACTGCCTGAGCAAAGCAAGCATTGCTAAAGAAACCCGGTTCTGTCTCGTGCAGGACCGGGTTTCTTGCTATCGCGTCAAAAGCACCACAAAGGGGACAGTGTCCTCTTTGTGGTGGTTACCAGGGTGTTCTGGCCGTTGAGGGCTCGATGGCTTCGTGGCGTTTGAGCTCGCGGCGCATGGTTTGCGAGTTGAGCCAGGCTGCCTGCCAGCCACGGATGGGGTAGCGCGCTTCGTCGAGCTCAAACTGCGTATAGCCGCAGGCGTTGATAATCGTCGTCCCGCACGCGTGTTGCCGCTCGCGCTGAAAATCGGGACCGTAGCTCTGGTGCACATGCCCGTGCACCATGTAGTCGGGTCTCCAAGACTCAAGCGCTGTGTTAAAGCATTCGAATCCTCGATGTGGCAGATCATCCAGATCGCCCATGCCGGCGGCGGGCGCATGGGTCAGCAGGATGTCGCAGCCGCCGACCATCTTCACTTTGTGTGACAGCTTGCGCACGCGCTTGGCCATCTCGCGCTCGGTGTACATGTTGGCGCCATCTCGGTAGCGCATGGAGCCGCCAAGCCCCGCAATGCGGACGCCTCGATACACGTACACGGTGTCTTCGACGCAGATACAGCCGCCCGGTGCATGACGTGCGTAGCGGTCATCGTGATTGCCGCGCACGTAGATGAGCGGTTTGTTGATGACCGTGACCAAAAACTCAAGATAATCCGGGTCCAGATCGCCAGCGGACAAAATCAGGTCGACACCTTCAAAACGCTCCTTGCGAAAGCACTCCCATAGGCATCGTTCTTCGGTATCGGCTATGGCAAGGATTTTCATAGGGCGTGGACTTTCGGCTCATCGTCGAGTTGCGGAATGGTGCCTACCACGTTGTCCGCCAGCCAATTCATCTCGACAATCTGCGTGCTCGGCAGCGGAGGGAAGCCTTCGATCTGTACCACGCCGTTCTGGCTGTGGAGCTCGCCGCCAAAGGGGTTGATGGATCCCTCAACAATGCCGTTGCGGAGCAACTGCACGAGTTTGCGCGTTTGGTAGGGTAGGCCCGGAGCGTAACGGATGTCGATAACGCCGGAGCTCATGCCATACCAGTAGTTGACAGCGCGCACTTGGTTGTCATCGCTGGTCTCGTCCCACGTGCCGTGCAGAAGGCTGCGAACGATGAGCTCGTAGTAACGGCCCCAGTTCCATACCGGCATGGCGATGCCGGAAACCTTGCCATTGACCAGGCGGTGGAGTCCGTAGGCCGTAGGGTCTTCGAGCGACTTTGACATGTCAGCGCCGGTCATGACGCTCACGCCTTCGCGGCACATGGCCTCGGCGAGACCTCCAGCGGGCACATCACCCCAGGTCAGGATAATTTGCGCACGGGGGTCGAGCAGCGAGGCGCCAATCGCAAAGGCGTTGATCTCGCTGAGCGCGCCGGATGCGAAGACCGACGCGTGGTAGCCGATGCGATGGTTGTCCGCCATGCTGGCGGCAAGGGCGCCCAGGAGGAACTTGGCCTCGTACATCTTGCCAAAGTACGAACGGACGCTTTGGTGGGGAAGGCCGATAGAGCAGTTAAGGAACCGAACCTGGGGATACTCAACGGCAGCTCTGAGCGTGTATTCCATCAGGCGGTGCGAGGTCGAGAAGATGACGTTTGCTCCATGTTTGACAGCCGTTTCCACGGCGGCGTAGAACACATCCGGATCGTGACAGTCCTCAAACGCCTCGGTGCGCACGATACCGCCAAAGTGCTCATCGAGATACTGACGCCCCTGGTCATGCAGGCTGTCCCAGCTCGACGTCGCACAGGGGAACTCATGGATAAAGGCGATACACAGGGGGTTGGCCGCCGAATAGACAGTCTTGCCCATAAAGAAGTTGAGCACGCCGGAGGTGGACTTGGCGGGCGACTCCTCCTCATCGACGCTCGGCGCTTCGACAAGATCGACCTTGTCCTCGTCATTTTTGCCGGCAATGACCAGCTCGCGCCAAATCTTGCACAGGCGGTTTACGACGATATCCGTCGGCGTATCCAGCAGGCGGTCCTGGTTGTACACATTGAGGTAGACGAGCATGGCGTCGGCGGGCGTAATGTCCAGGTGGTCGCCGCCTGCGCGAAGATAGGCGCGCTTAAAGAGCAGGAAGGTGTGGCGCAGGTAGTCGACCTTTTTCTGCGGCCATTTTTCGATAAGGTTCTGACCGAGCATCTTGGCGAGCGTTTCGTGGCTTCCCTCACGCGAGAACTCGATCTCGTATAGGGGGCAGACGCGCCAAAACGCGCAGAACTCGCCGTACAGGCGGCTTTCGACGGAATCCCATGTGCCGGGGTAGAGACGGGTGACCCTGGCCGAAACCGTTGGAGCGTCCAGGAATTTGAGGACACTGACGCGTTTGTTGCCTTCCTGGACATAGAACCGATGCATGAACTCGGTGACGATGATGGGGTCGCGATAGCCCTCGGTTACCTGGATGTCGTAGAGGTTGGACCACTTGCGGGCGAACTCGGTGTTAAACGGCAGCAGGGGCATAAAGTTGCATGAAAAGGCGGACTGACGGCCTTTGGTGACCGTGCCGACGACCATTTCGAGCGGAATATCCCGCAGGCCGACGCTCACTCGCTGACCTAAGGGGAGCTGAGCAACCAAGCTATCGAGGTCCGTAAGGTATGGATGCTCGCTTTGGCTGATGGCGCGACGGCGTCCCTGCTCGCCGCGCTTGCGTGCTTGACGATAGGCCTCTTCCATGGTGTTTACTCCCTTAGTCGTTTAAACAACGATATGAACCATGGTACCACGAATGAAAACCACTACAAAGATGCCTGTCCCCTTTGCGGTGGTTTAGGCGATGATGGGGGCGATGGCGCGGATGCAGGCGTCGGCTGCCGTGAAAGTAGTGCTGTCGTCGCTGACGATAAAGATGATCTTTCCTTTGATGCCAAAGTCGCCGATTTCGCTAAAGAGTACGTAGGGCTCCTTGTCAAAGCCCGAGATGGGCGAGACGGCCGTTTTGGTTGCGCTCGTGAGCTCGTCTGCCAGCACGTCAAGGGAAGCCCACTTAGACGTGTCCTTTACGGCAACGGGCACGGCCACGCGCCCAAAGGGCATCAAATGCACGAGCGTGTTCTTGGAGATGTTGGAGTTGGGCACAATGATGGTCTGTCCACAGGCATCCTCAATCGTTGTATGGCGCCAAGTGATGTCTTGGACCACGCCGGATACGCCGCCGACCTCGATATTGTCTCCGGGTTTGATGATGCCCATAAAGGTCACTTGCATGCCGCCGATAAGGTTTGACAGCGTGTCCTGAAAGCCGAGCGAGATGGCGATGCCGCCGACGCCAAGAGCGGCGACGAGCGCGTTTGCGTTAATGCCAAAGCAGTTGTCGAGGATAAAGCTGCCGCCGATCATCCAGATGACGGCGCGCGCGATGTTGATGAAGATACTCGATGCCGGTAGCGGGTTATCGTCTCGGTTAAGCAGATGGTTCAGGGTCTTGGATACGACCTTGGCGGCGACGGCGGTGCCTATCGCCAAGATGACGGCCCAGATGATGTTGTGGACCCACCGTTGCTCAAAGAAATGAAGAATCGGCTCAAACAATTCCATGTAGGGAAAACCTCCTAATGATCGTCCAACCATGATACCCACCAAGAAGTCCGTCCGATCAAATTCGGACGGGCTTCTGTGCTCGATATAAGGTTTACGCGGCGGGGCTGCAAGGCCCGGCGGTGTAGCTTAGCGTCGACGCTTCCAGGTAATGCCGAGGATGATGACGATGATGCCGCCGATAAGGCACGCGCCAACTACTGCCAGCGTGCGGTCTCCCGTTGCGGCGAGCTTACCGGTCGTCTTCTTGGTGATGACCTTCGTGGTCGTCGTGTCCGTCTTAGGCGAGGGCTTAGGCGTCGGGGCCGGTGTGGGCGTGGGGTCCACGGCAGCGGAGCCAAAGCTGATGGTGCCCGCGAGCGAGGCCATCTTGCTCTCCCAGCTGTTCTGCCCGATCAACGCCCTTAGCGCTGACTCGCAGGTACCCCACTCGGTGTGCTTGGTGGCGTTTGCGAAGGTGGGGAAGTCGGTCGTGTTGGTGATGATGTAGTTGTTGGTGGCGACGGTATAGGCCTTGGCGGGGTCGAGCGTGCTGCCGTCCTTGGTGAGTGTGGCACTCACAATGCGCTTGCCTTCGGGCTGCGTCCAATCAATCGTCACGTTGATGCCGCCAAAGGAGAGAACGCTGCCAGAGTCATCGCGCCACTTGTACTTGTCTTGCGCCTCCTGCTCGGTGTGACCGGCCGCCACATAAGCCTGCTGAAGCTCGTAGCTGTCGTTGCAATCGTCGCTAATTTGTAGCGAGTGCTCGAGCGCTGCGAGGAAGTCCGCGCCGGTCATGGTCCAGGTCTCCACGGTGTTGCCGTAGGGCGAGATAGCGATGACGTTGCCGGCGGTCACGTTGCCCGCCGCGATGCCGCCGCGGATGCCGCCAGCGTTTTCGATGGCAAGGTCCGCGCTCGTCAGGGCAAGATAGGAGCCGCAAATCACATGGCCGATGGTCTGGGCCTTGGTGGTGTCGCCCTCCTTACTGGGGCGGAAATCGGTGGTGCGCACCATTTCCCAACCATGCGTGCCTGCGGCGTCCTCGCCGTAGAAATAGTTGGTGGTGGATGTGCCGAGCACCTTGTTCGATTCGTTTTCAAAGGCCTCGTCGAGCGGCTTGATCTTGTTGCGGACGTCTTCAAGGCTGCTTTGGTAGTCGGAGCCCTTGTCGGGGTCTGCCAAAAGGTCGTTGACGTTCTTGGCGGTGTAGAGCTTCTCGTCGCTGCCGTCTGCAGGGACCGTGACCGTGTCATCGTCGGTCGTCTCGGTGCCATTCGTGTCGTACTTGTACGGAATGGAAAGCAGCCCCACCTCGGCAAAGGCGCTGCCTGCCTCGACAACGTGGATCGTCTTGCCGTCGGCTCCCGTCACCTTCTCGTTAAGGTTGATGTGCTCGTGGCCTGCGATAAGGGCATCGACGCCACGGAGCCGCGTGGCAAAGGTCTTGGCGTTGAGTGTATGCGCGATACACACAACAACATCGCAGCCCTCCCTGCGCAGCTGCTCTGCCTCGGTATTGATGGCGTTCGCGGCACTCGAGAACGACGTACCCGCGACCAGGTCCGCGCGCAGCGAGGATCCCAGCGACTCATCCATGGCGCCCACGACGCCGACCTTGATTTTGTAGTCGAATGTGGAGTGATCTTCGCTATCCTCCCAGGTGCGATCGAGCGTCTTCGTGATGCTCGAGCTCCATACGCCGCTCGTAGACTTTGCGTTCGCGCAGAGCATGGCGAAGGGCGTGCCAGTGGTGCTGTAGCCGGTCATGGTGCGGAGTTTGTCCGCGCCGTAGCTCCAGTCGTGGTTACCTGGCGTGGTCGCGTCGTAGCCGTCGGCATAGAAGGTGTCCATGAGCTCGGCGATGCTCTTGCCCTCACTCATGGTGGCGAAGGACTGTCCGTGGAAGGTGTCGCCCGCATCGAGCAAAAGATCGGGGGCGTTGCCCTGGGCGCTATAGAGAACCGCCAGTCCGTCAAAGCCCACAGTGCCAGTGCCCTTGCTTTCGTTGTAGCTGTACTTGTAGCTGCCGTGGATGTCGTTGGTGTGCATGACGGCCACGGAGCCGTCAATAGCGGCGGGCAGGTTCCCCGCGAAAGCGAGGCTTGGGATGCCTGCGAGCGCGCCGGCAAACAACGCGGCGGCTAACGCAAGGCGGGGGAGTCTTTTCATGGCAGTTTCCTTAGTCCTTAGCCAGAATGTCTGGTTGAATATCGGATAATCGACATAATATGCGAAAACCGCCGCAAGGGCGTCTGTCCCTTAGCGGCGGTTTTGACGCTTGCGCAGATAAAACCTACCAAAATAAACCTGTCCCTTTTTGGCAGGTTTTAGCTCAGCAGCATGCGGTCGTTGGCGAGCACGCCGCCCGAGACCTCCTCGAACTTCTGCAGCAGGTCGGCTACGGTGAGCGACTTCTTCTCATCGCCTGCCACGTCGTAGATCACGTGGCCTTCGTGCATCATGATCAGACGGTTGCCCAGACGGATGGCGTCGTTCATGTTGTGCGTGACCATGAGCGTGGTCAGGTGGTTCTCGTCGACGATCTCCTCGGTCAGGTTAAGCACCTTAGAGGCCGTCTTGGGGTCGAGGGCCGCGGTGTGCTCGTCGAGCAGCAGCAGGCGCGGCCTGGTGAGCGTGGCCATCAGCAGGGTGAGTGCCTGGCGCTGGCCGCCCGAGAGCAGGCCGACCTTGGCATTGAGGCGTGTGTCCAGACCAAGGTCCAGGCGCTTGAGCAGCTCAACGTACTCGTCCTTCTCGGCCTTGGTGACGCCCCACGAAAGGCCGCGACGCTGGCCGCGACGCTTGGCGAGGGCCAGGTTCTCGGCGATCTGCATGTCGGCAGCGGTACCGCGCATGGGGTCCTGAAACACGCGGCCCAGGTACTTGGCGCGCTGCGACTCGCTCAGGCGCGAGATATCGGTGCCGTCGAGCTCAATAACGCCCGAATCGAGCGGGTACACGCCGGCGATCATGTTGAGCAGCGTGGACTTGCCGGCGCCATTGCCGCCGATCACGGTTACAAAGTCGCCGTCATTCAGGGTGAGGTCGACGCCGGTGAGCGCGCGCTTCTCGGTGACGGTGCCCTTGTTAAAGGTCTTCTTGACGTGCGAGAGCTTAAGCATCTGCCTCATCTCCCTTCGTGTAGGAGCTGCGGAGCTTATAGCGCTCCCAAACCACGGGCACGCACAGGGCCACAGCGACAATTACGGCGGAGAGCAGCTTCATGTCGTTGGCGTCCATGCCCAACTGCAGCACGATGGCGCGGATAAGGAAGTACACCACGGAGCCAAAGACGGCGGAGGCAAGACGGACGCTAAACTGCGTGAGGCCGCCGGGCAGCAGACGGCCGAGCACCTCGCCGATAACAATGGCGGCAAGACCGATAACGATGGCACCGGTGCCCATACCAATGTCGGCATACTTTTGGCTCTGGCAGATGAGCGCGCCCGAAAGGCCGATGAGGGCGTTGGAGAGCACGAGGGCGATCATCTTGGTGGAGTTGGTGTTGACGCCCAGAGCGCGGATCATGTACTCGTTGTTGCCGGTGGCGCGCAGCGCCGAGCCGATCTCGGTGCCAAAGAACCAATACAGGATGGCAACGATAGCCACGGCGAGCAGGATGCCCAAGATGATGGCAACGGTGGACTGCGGCAGACCGGTCATATTGCTGACGGCCGAGAACACGGTGCCCTTGGCAAGAATGGGCGTATTGGACTTGCCCATGATGCGCAGGTTGATGGACCACAGGCTGATCTGGGTGAGGATTCCGGCGAGGATCGCGGGAATCTCGAAGACGGTGGTCAGAATGCCCGTGACGGCGCCCGCGATGGCGCCGGCGCACATGCCGGCCAGCACGGCGAGCAGCGGGTCGACGTTGTTATTGACGATGAGCACGGCGCAGACACAGCCGCCGAGGGCAAAGCTGCCGTCGCAGGTCATATCGGGAATGTCGAGCAGGCGGAACGTGATAAACACACCAAGCACCATAATGCCCCAGAGGACGCCCTGCGAAACGGCGCCCTGCAATGCAATGAGCATGCTTCATACCTCCTAGGATAGGGTGGACACGTGATTTTCCATAATAGCGGTAACAATGCATAGAAGAGTTACGGACAGACGTTTTGTTTTACCTGAAACAAGCAGGGCGGACGCCGGTCTACAGCGCCCGCCCCTGTGGCTCAGATATTGAATAACGCGGCTAAAGCGCGAGCACGGGCTCTAGACGCATGCCGCGTATGGCATTACGCGTCCAGGGCGGAAAGGTCGATGCCCAGGGCCTCGGCCATTTCGTCGTTCTTGACGACGACCAGGTCCTTGCTCGAGAGGTGCTTGATCGGCATATCCTCGGGCTTGGCCTCGCCCTTCAGGATCTTAACGGCCATCTCGCCCGCGGCGTAGCCCAGGTCCTCATAGTTGATGGAGAGGGTGAACAGGCCGCCGGCCATGCACATACCCTCCTCGCCAGTCACGAAGGGAAGCTTGTTTTCCTTGCAGATCTGGCCGACCTGCGAGGCACCCGCGGCGATGGTGTTGTCGGTGGGGGAGTACAGCGCGTCGACCTTGCCCACGGCAGACTCGACGACGGACTGAATCTCGTTGGAGCTCGAGACGGTGAAGTCAGTGTACTCGAGGCCCAGCTTGTCGAGTTCCTTCTTGGCGGCCTTGATCTGGACGTCGGAGTTGGACTCGGCGGTGCAGTGGAGCAGGCCGACCTTTTTAACGTCGGGCAGGACCTTCTGCATCATCTCGAGCTGCTCGGCGACCGGGGTGAGGTCGGAAGCGCCCGTGACGTTGGTGCCGGGCTTGTCGTTGTCCTGGACCAGGCCGGAGGCGGCGTAGTCGGTGATGGCGCAGCCCACGATGGGGATATCGGCCGTGGCGCCGGCGGCAGCCTGCGCGGCGGGCGTGGCGATGGCATAAATCAGGTTGACGTTGTCGCCCACAAACTTGTCGGCAATGGACTTACACGTGGACTGGTCGTTCTGGGCGTTCTTCTGGTCGATCTTGACCTTAAGGCCGCTCTCCTTGATGGCCTTGACAAAGCCGTCGTTGGCGGCATCGAGTGCGGAGTGCTCGGTGAGCTGCAGAACGCCGATGGTGTAGTCGGAACCGGCGGCAGCAGAGCCGGAACCAGAGTTGCCGCCGCATCCGGCGAGCGGGGCGAGCGCGAGCAGGCCAGCGGAGACCAGAAGGCTCCTGCGGCTGATGGTGATGTCCTTCATATCATTACCCCCAGTATAAAAATGGCTGGAAACACTGCACTGGGACAAAGTGCAAGTGGAACTATAGTAGCGCTGATGTCCATTTTTACAACAGCCTGGCGGGTTTTTTAATACAGAATCGGATGGGCGGTACGGGTAGTCGAATGGGCGGCGGAGGGTCTTATGCGGCGGAGGAGGTGTCGTCCTCGTCTAGGGCGGCGAAGAGCTTCTTGCCGTCGAGGAGACGTGTGGTGACGTTTCTCATTCGGCCAATCTCTACGGTACGCAACGTGTCATCGGCGCCTCGGGCGTCATAGACCGTTCCCAGCAAATAAGAGATGCCGTCTCGTTGCTTGATGGCAAAGGGACGGAGTGTCATCCGTGCTGCTTCGGTTTCGCCACGCGTCGTGACGCTCGAAATATCAAAACTCACCGTGGTTCCGTGGTCGATGGCCTGCTCGACGAGCTCGCACGTGTCGATACGCTTGATGGGCGTGCGTGTTGCCTTGGTAGCCTTGCTGCCTGCGCTCGGAACGGGTTCGGGTGTATCGAGGTAGCCGCGAACGTCGGCACTCGCCATGGCAACTAAGTGCTGCGCCATGCTCTTGCGGATAGCGATAGGCGTGGAGCGGTTGCGCATGACCATACCGTGGAGCCGGATGATCTCTTCGTCGGCGAGCGGACGGGTAAGAAGTTTGTAGCCCACGCCGCGTTTGTACTCAATTTCGTATCCGGCATGGCGAAGCGCGGAGATGGCGGTGTAGATGCTGCGCCGCGCCGCCGAGATGGGCATGCGGGCGGGGTCGTCGGGATGGGCGAGGCGCCGGATCAGCTCATCGGAAAGTATGGCCTTGTCTTCGCCGGTGTTTTCGCTCAAGAGCTGCAGGATGCGAACGGCGCGATAGGCTGCCATCGAGGCGGCGCCTCTCGTCGTGGTGTCGTAGGTTTCAACAGCGGCTTCGGTCATCGTGCCCACGTCCTTTCCGTTTTGGGTGGCGACGGTATGGAGCCTAGGACGTGGGGCTTTCCCAGGGGCGCAGGGCGCTCTGGGCGGTCGGTAGTCGTCGGCAAACGGCGGGTCGAGTTTTCAACAGCCCTGCTCAACTGACCAAAACCTTGCCAAAAGCTTGACGGATGCTGTTGAAAAAAGCGTCTCTCGACCGATGTCGAGAGACGCTTGTACGATGAGCGTTGGCGTGTGGCGACGCGAGCTAGTGTCCGACGATTAGAAGTCGGCGTTGCCCACGGTGCGCGGGTGCGGCAGGACGTCGCGGATGTTGCCCACGCCGGTCAGATACATGACCAAGCGCTCGAAGCCCAGACCGTAGCCGGCGTGCTTGCAGGAACCGTAGCGGCGCAGGTCAAGGTAGTACTTGTACTGCTCGGGATTCATACCCAGGTCCTTGATGCGGGCCTCGAGCAGATCCAGGCGCTCCTCGCGCTGGGAGCCACCGATGATCTCGCCGATGCCCGGCACCAGGCAGTCGGCGGCGGCGACGGTCTTGCCGTCCTCGTTCATGCGCATGTAGAACGCCTTGATCTCGGCCGGGTAGTCGGTCACGAAGGTCGGGCGCTTAAAGTGCTCCTCGGTCAGGAAGCGCTCGTGCTCGGTCTGCAGGTCGATGCCCCAGCTGACGGGGTAATCAAACTGGTGGCCAGCAGCGACTGCCTGCTCCAGGATTTCGACGGCCTCGGTGTAGGCAACGCGGGCAAAGTCGGAGTTGGCGACATGGTCCAGGCGCTCGAGCAGACCCTTGTCCACAAACTTGTTGAGCATATTGAGCTCGTCGGGGCAGGTCGCCATAACGTCCTTGAGGACGTACTTGAGCATGGCCTCGGCGTTATCCATGTAGTCGTTCAGGTCGGCAAAGGCCATCTCGGGCTCGATCATCCAAAACTCGGCGGCGTGGCGCGTGGTGTTGGAGTTCTCGGCACGGAAGGTGGGGCCAAAGGTGTACACGTCGCCAAAGGCCATGGCAAAGTTCTCGGCATTGAGCTGGCCGGACACGGTGAGGCTTGCATGCTTGCCAAAGAAGTCCTGGCTCCAGTCGACCTCGCCGGACTCGGTGAGGGGCGGATTTTTGGGGTCGAGCGTGGTCACGCGGAACATCTCGCCGGCGCCCTCGCAGTCACTCGTGGTGATGATGGGGGTGTTGACGTAGACAAAGCCCTGCTCCTGGAAGAAGCGGTGGATGGCGGCAGCCGCGACAGAGCGGATGCGGAACACGGCGCGGAACAGGTTGGTGCGCGGGCGCAGGTGCTGCTGGGTGCGCAGGAACTCGACGGTTGCGCGCTTCTTCTGCAGCGGGTAATCCGGGGCGCTCGTGCCCTCGACCTCGATGGAGGTGGCAGAAAGCTCGAAAGGCTGGGGCGCATCGGGGGTCAGTTTGACGGTGCCGGTGCAAATGAGTGCGGCCGAGACGTTTTGATGGGCGATCTCGTCGTAGTTGTCGAGTGCCTCGCGGTTCATGACGACCTGCAGGTCGCGGAAGCAGCTGCCGTCGTTGAGCGTAACAAAGCCAAAGTTCTTCATGTCGCGGACGGACTTGACCCAGCCGGCGACGGTGACGGTCTGGCCGCCGAGCGACTCGGCATCGGCATAGAGCTGCGCGATTTTGGTGCGGTTCACGTATCCTCCCATAACGGTTGAATGATAGTTATCCATACAGTTCGATATTCTAGCAGCTCGGCTCATTTGAGCTATACAGATAAAGCATTGGCGGGATGGTTTTTCAAACGAAAAGTGCCCGCGGCCAAATGGTCGCGGGCGCTTGACGAGGTGCCTTTTGGCTGTGTGGCGTGGGGCCTGGCTACTTGGTCTTGGCAACCAGCAGCGGGTCGCCAAGCTTGACGAGCGGGTTGCCGCCGATAAGCGTTCCAGACTCGCCGACATGGTCGATGCTCTTAAGACGATCGAGCTCGGAGACGATGACGGTCACGATGTCCTCGTGACCAGCGGCCTTAATGGCCTCGCGGTCGAAGCTGATGAGCGGCTGGCCTGCCTTGACCACATCGCCCATCTCGACAAAGCGGGCAAAACCCTTGCCGTTCATTTCCACGGTGCCCAGGCCAACATGGATGAACACGCGCAGGCCGTCCTCGGTGATCATGCCGATGGAGTGGTTGGTGACAGTGGTGGCACCGATGCGGCCGTTGGCGGGCGCATAGATGGTGCCGGTAATGGGCTCGATGCCATAGCCCTGGCCAAGCATGCCCGAGGCGATCGTCTCGTCGGGAACCTCGTCCAGGTTGACGAGCACGCCGTTGACGGGGGCATAGATGACGCCTTCGCGGGTGGCGAAGCTTGCTGCGGGCGGAACGGACGCCTCGCCGGTCGAGGTGAAGGTGGACTTAAGCGAATCGAGCAGACCCATAGTTGCCTCCAACTTAAATAGGCGCATATCGCGCGTTTGGTTTGCCGGAAACGTTTCACATGTGTTTCGCGGCTTGGTCAACGCCCCTATTCTACGCTGCTCAACGATACCTCTGAACTGGGATTATGTGATATATCAGTTGAAGGGAAACTTATTGCCGGAGTGTTTCTGCGCCACGGGTTCAAGTGGGGTACGCTTGAAGGCGAAAAACAAGGGCGCATAATTTGCGCGAAGGGAGCACATATGATTGTCGAGAGCCATGCGCTGTGGGGCGAGGAGCCGACCGAGGAATATCCGGCGACATTTACGTATTTGGGTGCCGAGCCGCTGCCCGATAAACCGAATGGCCGCCGCCCTGCCGTGATTATCTGTGGCGGAGGTGCGTTTACGCATATCGCTCCGCATGAGCAGGATCCTGTGGCGTTTGCGTTTTTGGATCACGGTTACCAGGCCTTTGTGCTCAACTATGTCACGAGCTCTACGGGTGACGTGAGCTTTCCGCACCCCCAGGCAGATCTTGCCAAGATGGTCGCCACGGTGCGCGCCAACGCCGACGAGTGGCATGTCGATCCTAAGCGCGTGTGCGTCGTGGGATTCTCGGCGGGCGGCATGATCTGTGCCTCGCTGGCCACGCAGTGGAAGACCGGCCCCTTCGCGGCACTTGCCGGGGCACGTCCGGACGACATTCGTCCCGATGCCGTGGTGCTGGGCTATCCGCTGCTCGACTTTGCCTATGTGCGCGACATGCAGACGCGCGATCCGCGCATTGACTTGCGCGTGCCCAAGACGGGCGGCAAGACGGGGCGCGATTTGCTCAACGACTACCTGTCGATGGTGACGGGTGGCGAGGCAACTGACGAGCATTTGGCCGATATCTGCCCCACCACGCATGTTTCGCGTCAGATGCCGCCGACCTTTGTGTGGGGCGTGTCCGACGACAAGACGGCGCCGATCGCGCAGGTCTACCCGTTTGCGCAGCGCATGGCCGAGGAGGGCGTTGCATGCGAGATGCACGTCTTCGACCAGGGTGGTCACGGCCTTTCGCTCGGCAACGCCAACACCGCGGTCGACAACGAGGACAAGCAGGTGGCGGTCCGTCCCTGGATCTGCCTAGCCTTCCGCTTCCTGGAGCGCCACGGGTTTTAGTTCCGGCGTTTTACCAAACGCCGTAACCACTTGACGCTGCAAGCCCGCCAGGGCGGAAATCTGCCTTTCAACTTCGGCGGCATGACCAGAAGGTCAATGCCGCCTCGTTTCAAGGCACCTTGCTCGCCCTGGCGGGCTTTCGCTCATATGACCCAATCCGCTGTCAAGAGC
>CABQXN010000013.1:0-61542 GCA_902468085.1 uncultured Collinsella sp. | reverse complement strand
TCACGAGCGGGGGCTCCTATCTTTTTAGTGCCCTCGGATTGGGTCATAGTGTCTGCCGTAAATTATACGTTTACGGCTAATTTCATACCACTTGTCGGAATGCGGACGCTGTCCTTGCATGCCGGGCGTACATTGAACGTGGTTTTTCGCGTGAAACCACGAATCGGTTGTCGGCCCTGAACAAGGAGGCCCAGCATGACGCTTGCCAAACCCATCAATAAATACATCGACTATATCGATGCCCCCGAGGACACGTTTGAGCACTATGTCGAGAAGGCGTTAAAGTACAACTTTCGCTGCGTATTTGCGAACCTGCAGGAGTACGAGACGGGCCGCGCCATGCTCGAGGGCTCTGACATCATCCTTGCCGGCGCTATCGACTTTCCCCAGGGCACTATGACGCTTGAGGAGAAGCTTGCGAGGTTTGAGGAATACGCTGCGTGTGGCTTTACCGAGATTGACTACGTTTTGAATCAGGGGTCGATCGAGAACCGCGATTTTGATGCCATCGAGCGCGAGATGACTACCATTGCTGATTTTTGTCGCGCGCATGGCATCACTGACAAGGTAATCGTCGAGATGTGCAAGCTGGACGGCGACGACGCCGCCAAGCGCCGTGTATGCGAGATCGCGCTGGAGGCCAAGCCGGGATTCCTTAAGACGTCGACCGGCAGAAGCTTTGGCGGTGCTAAGCTCGAGGACGTGCGGCTGATGCACGAGGTGCTCGGCGATGCCGTGGCAATCAAGGCAGCGGGCGGTATCCATAATTACGAAGAGGCTTGCGCATTCATCGAGGCCGGCGCCAGCGCGTTAGGTGCATCGGCGGGCATCGCGATCGTCGAGGGCGCACCGACGGATGAGCGTCGCTAGCAGACGTATTTGACCTGAGCGATAAAGCTTCACGACCACACGCCGTTCATGTTCGGGACAATATGACATTTTTCCCGTTGCAAACGGAGTCGCGGTGGCTGTTCTGTATGATGACTCAGACAAGGTTATTCAATGACAGGGAGGCACATATGGCAATTAAAGCCATCGCAATGGATATCGACGGTACGCTCACCAACGACCAGAAAGTGATTAGCCCGTGTACGCGCGAGAAGCTGCTCGCGGCGCAGGAGTCGGGCATTAAGCTCATTTTGGCTTCGGGCCGTCCCGCATGGGGGCTGCACGCCTTGGCGCAGGAGCTCGACCTTCAGAGTCATGATGGTTTGCTGGTGGCCTTTAACGGCGCTCACGTCGTCGATGCCCAGACCGACGAAGTGCTGTTCGATCAGGCTATGCCTGCCGACGAATTGCATCGCCTGATTGATCACCTGCGTAATTTTGACGTGATCCCTATGATTTCGCTCGGTCGCGATCTGCACGTTGAGGACTCGTACCATTGCATGATCACGCTGCCTGACGGCTCGCAGAAAAACATCGTCAAGTATGAGCGCGACGCGTGCGATCTTAAGATTCGCGAGGTGGAGAGCCTGCATGAGGTCGCTGATGCTTATCCCGTGGACAAGCTGCTGACGGCGGGCGACCCGGCCTATCTGCAAGCGCATCACGAGGAGATGTACGCGCCCTTTACCCAGACGCTTTCGGGTATGTTTACGGCCGACTGGTACTTTGAGTACACGGCGCCCGGTATTGACAAGGCCCGCGCGCTCGAGGGTGCCCTGCCCAAGCTCGGCATCGATGCCAGCGAGGTCGTCTCGTTTGGCGACGGCCAGAATGACAAGTCTATGATTGAGTGGGCCGGAACCGGTGTTGCCATGGGCAACGCCGTCGATGAGGTCAAGGCTGTGGCCCAGATGGTGACCGCCAATAATAACGAAGACGGCATTGCGGTGGCGCTGGATAAGCTGCTGGGTTAGAATCGCCGATAGTGCATGGCTCGGGCGTCCGCTTGCGGGCGCCCTTTTGTTAGGGAGGGTGCCGTGTCCGCATTTCCGTTCGACGCCGTTATCTTTGACATGGACGGCGTCATTGTCGATACCGAGTATTACTACCTGGGCGAGACTGCCGCGTTTGCCAAGGAGCTTGGACTTAACCTGACTCAAGAGGAGTTGAACGGGCAGGTTGGTACCTCGCATCAGTTCTTCCTGCGTATGCTGGTCGATTGGTTTGAGCGCGCCGGGAAGGGGCATTTAACTGGCGAGGAAGCGTTGATCCGTTGGGACGAGTGGGCGCATAAGCGTCCGCGCGACTATCAGGCTTTGATTAACCCAGGCGCCGTGGATACGATTCGAGAGCTGCCACGCCGTGGCGTTCGCGTGGCGCTTGCCAGCTCGTCTCCCATGGATAGCATCGAGGAAGTGCTCAATGCGTGCGGGCTGTCGGATGCCTTTGAGTATGTGGTGAGCGGCGAGCAGTTTAAGGAGAGCAAGCCCGAGCCCGACATCTACCTGCATGCGCTGGACCTGCTGGGGCTGCCCGCGAATCGCTGCTGCTGCGTTGAGGATTCGGTGCCTGGCATCACTGCCGGCAAGCGAGCCGGCCTGACAGTTATTGCCAAGCGCGAGGAGCGCTTTGGCTTTAGCCAGGATGCCGCGGACAAGATTATCGACCAGCTGCCGGAGCTGCTCACGCTTTCTTAGGAGCGCGGTAGTTGCGCGTTTTTCGGGTCTGATGAGTAAATAGCCGACATTTTGGTGCGACACCTAGCATACTTAATGCTAATGCGGGCTTAAGGGCTTGCTGAATGCCCTTGGGCCCGCTTTAGACTTAATTGTGCTGGGAGAGGGTATATGCCACCGACTGAAGGGCTAACTGACGGTAAAGCAGCGATACCGCTGTACCAACAGGTCATTGATATCATTAAAAACGAAATCAACTCCGGCGCCTACAAGGCAGGCGCGCGGATACCCAACGAATTCGAATTGGCTGAGAGCTATAAAGTTGGCCGCGTTACCGTGCGACGCGCTATTGAGGAGCTCGTCCAGCAGGGCTATCTAACGAAGCGACAGGGGAAAGGCACGTTTGTCAATGCCCCCAAGCTTAAGCGCAAGATTCGCCAGAAGGATGACGTCCAGAGTTTTTCAGACGCATGCCGCGTTAACGGAATGGAACCGGGGGCGCGTGTCATTTCGAGAAAGATACTGCCGGCGGATTCCACCGAAGCACAGTTCTTTGGTGTTCCCGTTGGAACTGACTTGATTTGCGTTGAGCGCGTGCGTACTGCCGATGGCGTCCCTGTCATGCTCGAGAACAACATATACGTTTACGAGGAGAACGCCTATCTATCAACGGCACCTCTATCTAACCAATCCATTTTTGAGTTCGTGCGCAACCGGATGGGCCGCACGCCCGCGTTTACCGACCCGTGCACGCTCGAGATCGCGTGCGCATCGCCCGAGGTCGCTCGGTTGCTGGCGGTTCCCGTTGGCGAACCCTTGTTTTATATGGAAGCCTTCTTTTTCGATGAGCAGCGGCGGCCGTTTATCATCGGTCGTCAGCGGATCGTTGGGTCTCGCTACGTTTTTGACATCTAGGACATTGCGTATGGAAGCGCCCGGTGGATTATCTCACCGGGCGCTTCCATACCGTTCACGGCGCAAACGCAACCGTTCAACCGCGTTGCGGCAACCAGTTTGAAATTATCTTGATGAAGGAAAAAGCTGCTGGTAATCTATGGGACGTCATAGAACGTTTGCTTGTGCAAGCGTTGAGGCGAGATGCGATGCAGTCTCGAGTTCTTTGGAGGTATCTATGTCAGATACGAAGGCGAAGAAGACAAACAGACGTTTTAAGTTCAAATTACCGCATGTCTATACGATCATGTTCTTGCTGATCGTTGTCTTTGCGGTCCTGACTTGGATCGTTCCCTCTGGTCAGTATCAGCGCAAGATGATTTCGACGGCGGCGGGCGAGCGTGAAGTCGCCGTTGCTGGAACCTATGAACAGGTCGATAAGAACTACACCGATTCCGAGACCGGCGAGACCATCAATCTGGGCCAGGATATCTTCGCGGTCCTGCAAGCGCCCACTAAGGGCATCCAGGAGGCTGCCGACGTCGTTGCGTTCGTCTTATTGATTGGCGGATCGTTCGCAATCATCACCAAGACCAACGCTTTGAATGCCGGCATGAGCCGTGTGGTTAAAAAGCTCAAGAACAAGGACATCCTCATCATTCCCATCACGATGACGTTGCTGTCCATTTGCGGCACTACGTTTGGTATGTCTGAGGAAGCCCTGCCGTTCTATGCCATCTTCATTCCCATCATGATGGGTATCGGCTATGACTCGATGACGGCATTCATCATCTGCTTCCTTGGTCCTAACCTGGGATATTGTGCTTCGACCATCGACCCGTTTAATGTTTTGATCGCCCAAGGCATCATTGGCATCGAGGGCAATCCGCAACTGTGGCTGCGCGCCGTTTCTTGGGTCATCTTCACTGCCGTCGGTATCGCATGGGCCATGCGCTACGCCATGCGCGTCAAGAAAAACCCCGAGTCGTCCATTACGTACGAGGACGATAAGCTCAAGCGTATTGAGTTTTCCGTGACCGATGCCTCCATCGAGGAAGAGTTCACTATCCGTCAGAAGCTCGTGCTTATCGATTTTGCTTGCGGTATGGGCATTATCGTCTGGGGTCTTGTTACCCAGGGTTGGTACATGAATGAGATTTCTGCTGTGTTCCTTGGCATGGGCTTGCTTGCCGGTATCCTGGGCGGCCTTGACCAGCAGACGATCGCTGAGGAGTTCGTTAAGGGTCTCGCCGACTTTGCGTACGCTGCCATCGTTATCGGTATCGCTCGCGGTATTCTGGTCATCGCCGAGGGCGGCATGATCATCGACACCATTCTCCAGGCGCTCGCTACTGCGCTCGCCGGAGCACCGGCCGCCGTGTACACCACGTTTATGTATATCGTCCTTGGCCTGCTCTCTTTGCTGGTTCCCTCGAGTTCTGGCCTGGCGGCGCTCACCATGCCCGTTATGGGCTCCCTGACCGAGCTCATGGGCCTCAATCCCGAGGCGGCCGTCACCGCGCTCCAGTTTGCCAACCAGACCATCAACACCATCAGCCCCGTGGCGGGCATGACGGTCGCCGGCCTTGCCGTGGCTAAGATTTCGTTTGGCCAATGGTGGAAGACCATTTGGAAGTTCTTCATCTTCATGGTCGTGTTTGGCTTGGTCGTTACTGCCATTTCCGGCATGCTTCCGGCGTAGGTGGTTGTGATGTCTGATCGTTTGACGGTCCTGACGTCTAAGAGCGTCTTTACCGGTACGGGGGACCTGCCGTTTGAAGGTTTCGTAGCGGTCCGTGGCAATCGAATTGAGGCTGTTGGCACCAAGTGTGAGGTAGCTTCGTATTTGACCCAGGCGGACGAGGTAGTTGACCTGGGCGATCGCACTGTCATGCCTGGCCTGATCGATGTGCATACCTTCTATACAGGTTGGGCGCTGCGGACGTTGGGGTCTGATCTGTCCGGCATCGCTGATGCCAAAGAGGCTGTGTCGCTCTTGCGTGCATGGAAAGAAGATCATCCGGATTGCGCGGCGGCTTTTGGCCACAACCTACCCGAAACGTTGGCATCGGATGCCGAGAACGCAAATACGGCAGCTGTGTTTGACGATTGTTTTGGCGATATCCCCGTCGTCTGCTTTACATCGGGTGCGGAGACCTGCGTTCTCAATGCTGCCGCCAGTGCGCGATACGGCTTTACACCCCAGGCGTGCTATGCCGAGAAGATCTGGCGCATGATGAGCGATTTCCTCGCGCTGCCCGAGGTGCGTGCCGGGTATTCGGACTACATGAGCATGCTTAACGAGCGCGGCGTTACCGCCATCAAGGAAATGGCGTTTGATGACTACTACGGCTTTGCCGACGAAATGGCTCGCCGTGAGGAATCTGGTGAGCTGACGGTTCGCGTCTCTATGATGTCGCAGCCGGTGGGTGCCGGTGCAAATCTGTCATATGCCCGCGAGGCACGAGAGCGCTTCCGGGGACCGTTCGTTCGTTTTTCTGGCTTCAACCGTATGACCGATCGCGGCGTATGGGCGGGGCTTGCCGAGATGATAGACCCCTATGAGGACTCGGCCGATGCGGGCGCTGCCGGCAAGACGGTCGTCGAGGAGCCAGAGTGGGATCTGATTGAGAACGAGCTGCGTGCAATTGATGCTGACGGCTTCCGATATTCCTTGCATTGCCAGGGCGATGGCGCCGTTCGTCGCACCGTGGCGCTCTATGCCTCGCTGCCTCGAGACGAGCATGGACGGATGCTTCGTCGCCATGCGATTACCGATCTCGAGAACTCTGACCCGACCGATCTTGTCGAGTTTGGCAAGTTGGGTGGAATTTGCGAGGTCTATCCGCAGATTCTGACGCTGGACCGGCGCGAGGATTGCCTGTCGATGATGCGTCGACAAATTGGCGAGACGCGACTTTTGCACAGCTGGAATCGCCGCGGCATGGAAGATTCCGGATGCACAGTGTGCTGTGGAACGGATTTGCCGCTGCTGATTCCGAGCCTGGGCGAGTCAATCTACAGTGCGTGCGGCGGATACTTCGACGACGGACTGCCCGTGAATGAGGTCAACACGCTGACGCTTGTCGAGCTCTTGTGCGCTTGGACTGCCGGGGGCGCGTACGACCTGATGCGCGAAGACGAGCTGGGTACGCTCGAGGTTGGCAAGCTTGCCGATATCTGCGTGCTCGATCGGGATGTGTTCGACCTCGATTATCGCGACGCACGTGATCTTGCGGTTGACATGACGATGTCGGACGGACAAATCGTGTTCGACCGAAATAAGGAGGCATAAGATGTCTGAATCCAAACCGACGCTGCACCGCGAACAGATTGCGGGCATGAATATCCACTACATCATGTGGTCGCTCGATTACTTCCTTGATGTGCAGCAGCGTTTGGGCTTTGAGTCCATTGAGCTGTGGTGTGCGGAGCCGCATGTGACGCTCGACCACACGGGCTACTTTGAGGCTGAGGTCCTGGCGAAAAAGGCTGCAGACCGTGGGCTTAGGTATCGTACTCTGTGTCCCGAGAATGTTGTCTATCCTTGGCAGTACTGCGCACGCAAACCGCTGCATGAACAGCGCAGCCTGGCGTACTTTAAGCACGGCATTGAGCTTGCCGAGGTACTTGGGTGCGACCGCATGTCCATCAACTCGGGCTGGGGCGACTGGGACGAGGACCGCGAGGAAGCCTGGAAGCGCAGCCGCGAGCACTTGTCCATTCTGGCGGAGTATGCCGGCGAGCACGGTCTGGTGCTTACGATGGAAAGCCTGCGTCCCGAGGAGAGCAACCTTGTGACGACGGTTTCCGATGCGAAGCGCATGATTGACGAGGTCGCAAGCCCGTACTTACAGCCCATGGTTGATACAACCGCGATGGGCGTTGCAGGCGAGACGCTCGAGGACTGGTTTGCCGCCTTTGGTGATGGGGCAATTCACGAGATGCACTTTATCGACGGTGACCCGTATGGCCATCTGGTGTGGGGCGATGGCAAGCACGATATGGACGCCTTCGTCGCCACACTCAACGCCCATGGTTTCGACGGCATGCTGGGCCAGGAAATCACGGACGGTCGTTACTACGATGACCCGGCGGCGGCAGATGCCAAGAACATGGCCGCATTCGAGAAATATCTGATTGACTAAAACAACCATCGGCTACGCAACCAACGTCATTGATTGCGGGTCAAACAAGAAAGGAACTGGATATGAACGCACACGATCTGATCAAAGAGGCAATTGCCGAGAAGGGCAAGTTCGACAGCGTCTACTGGATTGCTTGCGGTGGCTCCATGATCGATTTGATCCCGGCTCATGAGCTTCTGCAGCGCGAGGCAACCACCTTCACTTCGTATATCTATACCGCGCGTGAATTCGACATTATGCGTCCGCGTCGTCTGGGCGAGAAGTCCCTGGTCATCGCTTGTAGCCATAGTGGCAACACCCCGGAGGTCGTCGAGGGCTGCGAGATTGCCCTTGCTGCCGGCGCTACGGTGATCGCCCAGACCGACAACGCTGGATCCAAGATCGACTCCGGCAAGTGGACCACGTGGGTCTACCCATGGGGCGAGGGCGTGCCGCAGGCCGAGGTCCCCGCTGGCATTTCGCTGTCGCTTGCAGCAGAGCTGCTCGATCAGCAGGAGGGCTACGCCGATCTTGCCGATATGTATGCCGGTATTGCCGAGATGGATAAGATTCTTCCCCCGGCACGCGAGAAGGTAAATGCCGAGCTGGGCGATCGCTTTGCCAAGCTTTGCCAGGAGCACGAGTTCTTCTATATTCTGGGCAGCGGTCCCAACTTTAGCCAGACCTACGGTTTCGCTATCTGCTCTCTTATGGAGATGCAGTGGCAGCACTGCAGCTACATCCACTCTGCCGAGTACTTCCATGGCCCCTTCGAGGCTACTCAGGATGGCGTATTTTACTTCCTGCAGATGGGCTCCAGCGAGTGCCGTGCTATGGACGAGCGCGCCCTGGCGTTCCTTAAGACGCATACCGATACGCTGATGGTGCTCGATGCCAAGGAGTACGGTATGGAAGCCGTGCCGGCGAGCGTCCGTGCCTATCTGGACCCGGTGCTGTTCTACGCCATGAACTGCGAGCTGCGTGCTGCACGCGGCAAGGTGTTTGATCACGATCCCGATTTCCGCCGCTATATGGGCGTCGTCGAGTACTAGAAGGGACAAAGGCCATGGCATTTAACGTTAACGCGCTCGGATTTGGCGACAACGTCGTCGACCGCTACGAGCATATCCACACCATGTATCCTGGCGGCAACGCGGTGAACTTCGCCGTTTATGCCAAGAAATGCGGTGCCGCACGCTCCGCATACATGGGCATTTTTGGCAATGATGCCGCTGCCGAGCATGTCATTGCAAGCCTCGAGGATGAGGGTATCGAGCTTGACAAGTGCGAGCAGATGATTGGCGAGAACGGAGCGGCTCGCGTGACCGTCGTTGACGGTGACCGTGTCTTCCTTGGCTCCAACGAGGGCGGTATCCGTGGCGATGCGCGCTATGTCCTCGATCGCTTTGACCTTTCGTACATGAAGCAGTTCGATGTGGTTCATTCGGGCAACTATTGCTTTACCGAGCGCGAGCTGCCCAAGTTGAAGGCTGCGGGCGTCACGGTCTCTTTTGACTTTTCGGACGACTCTACCGACGAGTACTACGAGCAGATTGCGCCCTACGTCGATTTCGCTTTCTTTAGTGCGGCGGATGCTGCGAGTGAGGATGAGGTTCGCGAGCGTCTGGCATGGGTGAAGGGCCTGGGTCCGCGTTTTGTGTCGGCTACGGCGGGCGCCGAGGGCTGCATTGCTTACGACGGCGATCGTTATTACCGCCAGCTGGCTAAACCGGTAACGGACATGAAGGACACCATGGGGGCGGGCGACTCGTTCCTTACCTCGTTTTTGATGTGCTATCTCGATTCCGCCAAGCGTGGTGAAGATGGCGCCGAGGCCATCGAGCGCGCGCTCGACTTTGCTGCCGGGTTTGCCTCGACCGTGTGCGGCATGGAAGGTTCTTGGGGCCACGGAGCACCAATCGTCGAATAGCCGAGCGGTCCCGGGGAGGTGCAGGCGCCTCCTCGGGACCCGGTGTGCAAAAAATGCCAAATATGAGTACTGTGACTAATTTAGTCGCAGCAAAATCAACCCCTTCAGACGTGATTTGAGCGTCTGGAGGGGTTTAAGATTTGTGAAAACGCAGGATGAATGACTGTAAAAGCTTTAATTAGCGGACAATCGAGGATTATTCTGGCGGTTGGAAAGTTAAAAGAAATGTATCCATTCCGGTAGCAGTACTCATATTTGGCATTTTTTGCACACCAGGGGTTAGCGAAGGTCAAAAACAGAGCGCGCATTTGTTAAAACTATCGACTCGATGCGCTTTGCGTCGCAGTTTTTGAGCGAGGTGATGCGTTCTGAGGTCCTTGTGAGCGACCTGATGAGCGACTGCGTGCTTGTTTCTGTGTTTGGCTCGGCCGGCGCATCGGTCTCGAGCAGTAGGCGGTCGAGTGGAATCTGTCGTGCGTATTCGCGACAGCGCTTGGTCGCGAGCATGCGTTCGTTGACGGAAAAATAGCAGCCCGCATTACGCGCGCGGGTGAGTTCGTCCGAAGTGCCGCTAAACCAGTGGAAGATGATAGCGGGGGAGTCGGGGTTTGGGATGAGTAGTCCATGCGATTCGAGGACGTCCAGTACGGCTCCTGCCGAACGAACGGCGTGAATTGATATCACGCGCCCGGTAAGAGGATGCTGCACGAGCGCATCGCAGAGCCGGTTAAGTGCCTGTATTTGTAGCGGCTCACTTCCAGCAAAGCGCGCGGAAAAGTCGAGTCCGACTTCGCCGATGTAGCGTTCTTGGGCAGCAACTTCGCAAAGCAGATTGACTTCGGCAAAACCGCAGTGGCCATCGGCGAGCCACCAGGGGTGAAGCCCAACGCCGGCGATGATGCCCGGGTGGCGACGAGCGCGCTCGTTTGCGGCCGAAAAGTCGCGTGGATCGACGCCGCAATCAAATAGACCCAAGCCCAGCGCCGTTGCCTCATCGGCAACGGCGTCCGGGTGAGCCATTAAATCAAGATGGCAGTGTGCATCAAATAACCGGGGCTCCATCTCGGCGCGCTCCGCTAGTCCAAGCGCTGGCCATCGGCGCGCACGCGCTCGGTGCCGCGGCCACTGATCTGGCGGATAACCTCGCCGGCAATCATCTGGCCCATGATGGGCGGCATAAAGCTGGCGGTTCCGAGCTCGGTGCGCTCGTGGATATTGGAAGGGTCGCGGGGCTGTGTCTTAACCGATTCCTCGCAGCTAAACAGTACATGTAGACTCTTGATTCCGCGCTTCTTGCATTCTTTGCGCATGATGCGGCTCATGGGGTCACGTACCGTATCGAAAATGTCGACAAAGCGGAGGCACTCGGGATGGAGCTTGTTGGCCCCGCCCATGGAGCTAACCAAACGAATGTCGTGGTCCTGAGCATATTTGGCAATGGTGAGCTTGGCCGAGATGGTGTCGATGGCGTCGACGACGTAGTCGAGCTTGCCGTCCGTCTGCTCCAAAACGCGCGCGAAAAATTCGTCGATATTGTCGCTCAACAGGTATTCGGTGCGCTTGATGACGGTAGCGGCTGGATTGATGTCGTGGATCATGGCTTCCATAACATCGACCTTGCGCTTGCCGATGGTGCTTTGAAAGGCGATGGCCTGGCGATTGATATTGCTGGGCGCGATGATGTCCTTATCCAGAATGACGAAATGACCAATGCCGCCGCGGACAAGTGCCTCGCAGCAATTGGAGCCCACACCTCCGCAGCCGAGCACCAGCACCGTGGCGGCGGCGAGTTTGTCGAGTGCCTCGCGGCCCATGATGATCTCGAGCTTGGTGTCGCGTGTCTCGTTGGGGGTTGCGGCTGTGGTTTCGGTCATAGACATCCTCCGATGGGGAAGCGAATCGTGTTTTAGCTATCGTCATTATAGGTATTATCGCGATTCCATTTGAGCCCTAGGGGCTTGTTGAAATGAGGCAGTGATTCGCATAAGATGAAGCAGATGGCACCCGTTGCCGCGGGTTGGCCAACTCCCAAACACGTTTGTAGCGTGAGAAGTGGCCGTCTTCGCATTACGCGGGGGCGGCTATTTCATTCGACCTCCAATGTGGATGCCGAGCTCCACAGCCGCGATTACAAGCAATAACAACGTCAGGACATCGTCAATACTCATAGTCCATCTCCTTCTCGGGTAGAGGGAGCTGGCCCATCTGCTTCAACTTCCATTGTAGCTAAATACGAACGAATGTTCTATAGATGTTCCTGTATTAGATAGTTAGACAAACATCTAAATATCGAGTATAGTGTGCGCGTCATGAGAGATGATGAGAGGAGGTCTTATGTCGGGAGAGGGTTTT
Source organism: uncultured Collinsella sp. (assembly GCA_902468085.1). Classification (GTDB taxonomy): domain Bacteria; phylum Actinomycetota; class Coriobacteriia; order Coriobacteriales; family Coriobacteriaceae; genus Collinsella. Next base: position 49,675 of record CABQXN010000013.1, on the reverse strand, counting down.
AAGGCGCTTGCCGATCCAACGCGACGGCGCATTTTGGAGTTGCTGCGCGAGGGCAATTGCACGGCGGGGGAGCTTGCCGAGCATTTCGATATCAGTAAGCCGTCGCTGAGCCATCACTTGGCGACGCTCAAAAACGCCGGGTTGGTGACCGACGAGCGCCATGGCCAAAACATCGTATACAGCTTAAACACCACCGTCATGCAGGATTTAATTGGCTGGTTTATGGGCTTTACAAACACGGAAGGTGATAAGGATGAATAACGAAAACAAGGGCATTCACCCCACGGGGGTATCGTCGCGCGTGTGGATTGCGCTGGTCGCTCTGTGCGTCGCCAATGTCGTAGCGCACCTCATGGTGATGCCGAGCTTGCCTGCGCAGATTCCCACGCACTGGGGCGCGAACGGCGCCGTCGACGGTTGGGGTCCTAGCTGGATGGCCTCCGCGCTCGGCGTGCTGCCTCTGGCGCTTCTCGCAATGTTCTGCGTGGTGCCGCGCATCGACCCCAAAGGTGAGGCATATCGAACCTCGGGCAAGTTCTACCAGGGCTTCGTAATCGCCTTCACCTTGTTCATGTGCGCCATAAGCTGGCTGGGAGAGCTTACGGTCTGGGGCGTGGTGCCGGCGGTCGGTTCGGTTAACGTGCTGATTTCCGGTGTTGTCGGTTTGCTGTTCATCGGCGTAGGCAACTACTTGCCGCGTGTGAAGCAGAACTATACGCTCGGTATCAAGACACCTTGGGCGCTTGCCGATCCCGAGAACTGGCGCCGTACGCAGCGTTTTGGCGGCGCCTGCTTTATGGTGCTGGGTATTGGCCTGATTGTGATGGGCGTGGCAGGCAGCGTGCTTTCGAGTGAAGTCGTCGCCGCGGTGATTGCGGTTCTGGCGTTTGGCTCGGTCGGAGCCGTCTACGTCTACTCGTATCTGCTGTGGCGCAAATCGCAGCGAGCCGCTCGTTAAGGTTGCGGAAAACTAGCGTACGCAGTTCATAGTATGTTCCGGGGGACTTTTCCCAGGTAGTATTAGGGGGTGTGGGCAACCATGCCCCTTTTTCGTTACGTTTCAGAGCTGGTTTCCTCATTTCGTTTCCACTAAAGCGAATCAAGAATAGGGAAACAGCAGGTAGAAAGGATAGAACAGACATATGGCGGAGTTTATCTACCAGATGTATCAGGCTCGCAAGGCCCATGGCGACAAGGTAATCCTTGACGACGTGACCCTGAGCTTCTACCCCGGTGCCAAGATCGGCGTCGTGGGTCCCAACGGCATGGGCAAGTCGACCCTGCTCAAGATCATGGCCGGCATCGAGGAGGTCTCCAACGGCGATGCCAGGCTCACCCCCGGCTACACCGTGGGCATCCTGCAGCAGGAGCCGCCGCTCGACGACGACAAGACCGTTATCGAGAACGTGCGCATGGCGTTTGGCGATATGATCGCCAAGGTCGATCGCTTCAACAAGATCGGCGAGGAGATGTGTGACCCGGACTGCGACATGGACGCCCTCATGGCCGAGATGGGCAAGCTCCAGGACGAGATCGACGCCGCTGATGGCTGGGATATCGATTCCAAGCTCGGCCAGGCCATGGACGCCCTGCAGCTGCCCGATTCCGACATGCCGGTCAACGTGCTTTCCGGCGGCGAGCGCCGTCGCGTGGCCCTGTGCAAGCTGCTGCTCGAGGCTCCCGACCTGCTGCTGCTCGACGAGCCCACGAACCACCTGGACGCTGAGTCGATCCTGTGGCTCGAGCACTTCCTTCACAACTACCAGGGCGCGGTGCTTGCCGTCACGCACGATCGCTACTTCCTGGATAACGTTGCCGAGTGGATCTGCGAGGTCGACCGCGGTCACCTTTATCCCTACAAGGGCAACTACTCCACGTATCTGGAGACCAAGGCCGCCCGTATCGAGGCGCAGGGCAACCGCGACGCCAAGCTCGCCAAGCGCATGGAGGCCGAGCTCGAGTGGGTACGCAGTTCGCCCAAGGCTCGCCAGGCCAAGAACAAGGCTCGTCTGGCTCGCTACGAGGAGATGGAGGCCGAGGCCCGCGCAAGCCAGAAGCTCGACTGGACCGACATCCGCATCCCTGTGGGTCCGCGTTTGGGCAACAAGGTGCTCGAGGCCCATCATCTGCACAAGGAGTTCGATGGCCGCGTGCTCATCGATGACCTTTCGTTCACCCTGCCGCGCAACGGCATCGTGGGCGTCATCGGCCCCAACGGTGTGGGCAAGACCACGCTGTTCAAGACCATCGTGGGCCTGGAGCCGCTGACTTCGGGCGAGCTCGAGGTGGGCGAGACCGTCAAGATCTCCTATGTCGATCAGAACCGTTCTGGCATCGACCCCGATAAGAACCTGTGGGAGGTCGTCTCGGACGGCCTGGACCACATGATGGTGGGCGAGACCGAGGTTCCGAGCCGTGCTTATGTGGCGAGCTTTGGCTTTAAGGGTCAGGACCAGCAGAAGCGCGCTGGCGTACTCTCCGGTGGTGAACGCAATCGTCTGAACCTGGCGCTCACGCTCAAGCAGGGCGGCAACCTGCTGCTCCTCGACGAGCCCACGAACGATCTCGACGTCGAGACGCTGTCCTCACTCGAAGCGGCGCTGCTCGAGTTCCCGGGCTGCTCGGTGGTCATTAGCCACGACCGTATGTTCCTGGACCGTGTCGCCACGCACATTCTGGCGTGGGAGGGCACCGACGAGAACCCGGGCAACTGGTATTGGTTCGAGGGCAACTTCGAGGCCTATCAGGCCAACCGCATCGAGCGCCTAGGCGAGGACGCAGCCCAGCCGCATCGTATTCACCGTAAGCTGACGCGCGACTAGATCGTTACGCGGTTTTCCAAACCGCGTAACTGCTCGACGCTGCGCGGGTCGCAAGCACCCCATCTTGCCGTTCAAGCCGTCGCTCGCGTACCGAAGTACGCGTCGCTCCTCTTTCACGGCAACCTGGGGCACTTGCGGCCCGCTCGCTGTTGGTTACGCAACATCAACAAATAAAAACGGCTCAAATCCTGATTTGGATTTGAGCCGTTTGTCGTTACTGCTCGGGTTCTTCGACTTTATCGATGGCCCAGGTGGATCCGAGACCACCGGTGGTGTTGCGGCGGATGCGCACGGCAACCTCGCGGCGCTCGCCGGCCTGCGTGTAGCGCAGGGGGAAGCTTGCACGGTTTCGCGCGGCCTCGATGGTACCGCGCTCACGGGCGATCCAGTAGTACTCGCCGACGATGCCGAGCGTGTCGGCGCCGTAGGGGAGATAGGTCGACAGCTGGTGCAGAAGCGGACCGGGGCAGAAGACTTCGGTTGCGAAATCGACGGGGAAGTCCTCGGGGATGGCGGGCGCTGCAGGTGCGGGGGCCGATACCATTGCCGGTGCGAAGGCCTGCTCATTGACGGGCGTCACCTCGACGACGGGCACGGGTTCGGTGCCGAGCACTGATTCGATGCCCACTTTCGGCATCGCCGCGGAATCTGCAGTCTCGACGATAGCGGGTGCGTCTGCGGTCGCGGTGTCGAGCTCAACTTGCGGAGCGTTCTCGTTCTCGACGCTCGACTTTGCCTCGATGGGCGTGGAAGCCATGGTGGTGATGCCGGCGTTGACGTTCTCGGGGTCATAGACGACCGTGAGCGAGATGGCGGGCTGCGGCGTCTCGGGCTCCGGCGCCGACTCGGTAACGCCTTGATCGGCGGGCTCGTCGGACTGATCGTCCTCGGCCTCGTTGTCAAAGACATCGCTGTTTTGGAACGCAGGCGTCTCGGGTTGGTCAGCGGCTTCTTCGGTTGTCGGCTTGGGAGCCTCGTTGAGCTCCGCAGTGGCGTCCTGCTCGGATATGACTTCGGAATCGGTCGTGGCGGCGATTTCGGTTCCTGCTGTTACCTCAATAGCGACTTCGATCTCTGTCTCGGGCTCGGGTTCCGGCGCGGCTTCAACCATGGCTTCGGGCTCGGGACGCTTAACGTGCTTGGGGCGCACGGCCTTGAGGTCCTTCTCACCGCGTTTCTTCTTTTTGTAGGACTGCTTGGCGCCTTTGGCAGCCTTGGGCTTGTCCTCGCCCTTGGCAAGGGCGGCATCCCAGGCATCGTTGGCGATGACGGTGGCATACAGGCGGCCGCCCTTAAAGACGGTCAGCTTAATGCAGTCGTTGAGCTCCTCGAGCAGCTCGCGCGTGGACTCGAAGCCCAGGTCATAAGCGGTCATGTCGCCGGCGGCGAGCGCCTCCTCGACCTGTGTCATAAACGTTTGCTTGCCGCACCCAATCGCGTCGCGCAGCAGGCGATACAGATAGATGTGGTTGCCCAGCGAAAGCGTGGGCCTAACTATTGTCTTGCTCATGGCAAATCTCCTCTTTACACATGTAAAGCATCTTACCATCGCATAGCGTTCGCCATGGCGGCGCCCAAGGCAAACGGGCGCGAACCGCTTTCGATTCGCGCCCGTTGTACAGGTCGGTTATCTATGAGAGGCAAATGTGCTTAGTTGCCCGATGCCGTGCCTTGGCTCGAGTTGTCAGATGCCGTGCCGGACGCGGTTCCGCTCGAGCTGTTCGAGCTGTTGGTGTTGCTGCTGTCTGCTGTGCCCGTTCCCGAAGCGGTGTCGCTCGTCTGGCCGCCCGTGCTCGGCTGCGAACCGTCAGTCGTTTGGCTTGAGTCGGTCGTGCCGGACGGCGCGCCACTGTTGGCCGTAGAGGAATCGGTGCCCTGCGATTGGCTTTGGGTGTTCGAGGACGAATCGGTAGAGGTAGAACTGTCTTGCGTGCCGTCCGCCTGTGCCTGCTGATCTTGCGACTGGGTGTTGCCATTTGCATCGCTCTCGGTCGTGCGCGACGAAAGGATTGGCTCGGGGCGCTCGCCCAGACCCTCACCGGCGGTGGTTATAAGGATGGCGCCGGTGCAGGCGATGACCGCGACGATGGCGATGGCGATCGAGAAGACGATGACCTTCTTTTGCGTCTGGCTGCGCTCTGCCGCGGCCTTGGCGCGCAGGCTGTTAGGGGCGACGCGCGCCGTGGTCGCGCGTCCCGCAACCCGGCGCATTTCCTGCGTGGTCGCGGCGCCACCTAGGTGCTCCTCGACATCGGGCTTAACGGGCTCGTAGGCGCCGGCAGGGTAGTCGACAGCGGCATGCGTGCCCTTGATTGCTTCGGCGCTGGCAGAGATAAAGTGGCGGTAGACCTGCGAGGACACAACGGTGATGACCGAGCTCACGGCGGCGCCAATTACTGAACCAGCGATACCAATCTTGGAGGCAAGCGCGACGCTCGTGGCGGCAGCTGCGGCGCCGGCGATGATCTGGGGAATGGAAATGTCATCGAACAGGCCCTTTTTGGGCGCGATGGCCATGGTCTGTCCGATGGAATGGTTTTCGTGAACGCCGTTGTTGAGCGATGCTGGTGTCATGACGCGCGTGCGCGGCGCGTCGGTGTACTTGGTTGTCATACGGGGTCCTCCCGGTGTAAATCTGCTTCGTTTCATGCAGCCATCAGGGTACCCACCAGATGTGAATCGTACGTGACATTTAACAGATATCATCAACTCATCAATAGCTCACCAAGTTGGTGGGATGCGGTTACACCCGGCGGTTGAACTACAATAGGGCTTGCTAATTGTTGTGAATGGCGTCTACGCACGGGAGCATTCTTATGAATCTTCACCTTTCTCAGTCTGATGGCTTTTTGCGTGTGGCGGCGGCGTCGCCACGGATTCGCGTGGCCGATGTCGAGGGCAATGCCGAGGTTGCGCTGGCGGCTGTTCGCGAGGCTGCCGAGCGCGGCGTTCGCGCGCTGGTGCTGCCCGAGCTTAACTTGTGCGGCTATACCGCGGCCGACCTGTTCCATAATCGCACGCTGCTGCATGCCTGTGAGGCTGCTCTGGTGCATATCCTCGACGAGACTCGTGAGCTGCCGATTGTCTTTACCATCGGTCTTCCCGTTGCAGTTGCCGAGAATATCTACAACTGCGCCGCCGTGTGCTGCGCGGGCGAGCTTTTGGGCCTCACGGCCAAGAAGTATCTGCCCAACTATGGCGAGTTCTACGAGTGCCGCTGGTTTGCTCCGGCGCCCGCAGATCCTGTGTGGGTCGAGTTTGCCGGTCAGGGTCCGGTTCCGCTGGGTTCGGGGCTTGTCTACCGCTGCTGTGATGAAGATGCCGAGGATATGGTGCTGGGCGTTGAGGTCTGCGAGGACCTGTGGGTGCCGGCGCCCCCTTCGACCGAGATGGCGCTTGCCGGTGCGACGGTGATCCTCAATCCGTCGGCTTCGGACGAGATTATCGGTAAGGCGGATTACCGCCGCAGTCTCATTTCCAACCAGAGCGCGCGCCTGTACTGCGCCTATGCCTATGCAGACGCGAGCGAGGGCGAGTCCACGACCGACATGGTCTTTGCGGGCGAGAACCTCGTCTATGAAAACGGTTCGAAACTCGCCGCGACGAAGCTCCTCACTTGCGATATGGCCGTCGCCGACGTTGACCTTGACCGGTTGGTTGCCGAGCGCCGTCGCTCGACGACATGGACGCGCTCGGACGATGCGCCGGAGGCCGTGACCGTCGAGTTCTCGTTTGAGGGCTCGCTCGCCGAAGAGCCTGTCCTGCGCGATGCGCTCGACATCGACCGTGTCTTCCCCCGCGCGCCCTTCGTGCCTGCCGACCATGGTGACCTGGCTGAGCGCTGCGAGACCATCCTCGACCTGCAGACCGCGGGCCTCAAGACCCGCCTTGCCCATACGGGCACCAAGGCGGCCGTCATCGGCCTTTCGGGCGGCCTCGATTCCACGCTGGCGCTCCTCGTGACCGTGCGTGCGTTCGACGCCTTGGGCCTGCCGCGCACCGGTATCACGGCCGTGTCCATGCCCGGCTTTGGCACGACGCACCGCACTAAGTCCAATGCCGAGTCGCTCGCTCGCGACCTAGGCGTGAGCTTTCGCGAAGTTTCGATCCACGCGGCTGTGGAGCAGCACTTCAAGGACATTGAGCACGACCCGGCAGTTCAGGACGTGACCTACGAGAACAGCCAAGCCCGCGAGCGCACGCAGATTTTGATGGACTTGGCCAACCAGGCTGGCGGTTTTGTCATCGGCACGGGCGACCTGTCGGAGCTGGCGCTCGGCTGGGCTACCTATAACGGCGACCACATGAGCATGTACGCCGTCAACGCGAGCGTGCCCAAGACGCTCGTGCGTCATCTGGTGCGCTATGCCGCCGATGTCTTTGGCGGGCGTATTGCCGAGGTCTTGCTCGACATCCTCGATACGCCGGTATCTCCCGAGCTTCTGCCGCCCACGGGCGACGGCGAGATTGCGCAGAAGACCGAGGATTTGGTGGGCCCGTACGAGCTGCACGACTACTTCCTCTACTACCTGCTGCGTTTTGGCTTTGAGCCGGGCAAGATCTACCGCATGGCGCTCAAGAGCTTCGAGGGCGTCTACGACGCCAAGACCGTCCACACGTGGCTACGTACGTTCTACCGTCGCTTCTTTGCCCAGCAGTTTAAGCGCAGCTGCCTGCCCGATGGTCCCAAGGTGGGCTCGGTGACGCTCAGTCCGCGCGGCGATTGGCGTATGCCGAGTGACGCCAGCTCGCGTCTGTGGCTTGCGCAGATCGACGCGCTCAATCCAGTTGACTAAGGTTGGCTAAATTGAACCAATACGGGGGTTGCAAGCGTTACACTTTTGCAATCTGATGGCCCGTATCGCGCGGCGCTCTTGTCGGAGCGCCGCGTTTTTTATATCGAAAGGTGGCACCATGCAGGCATCGCAGCGTCTCGACCGCTTTGGCGCGGAGGTCTTCGCCTCGCTCAACAACAAGCTTCTCGCGCTGAAGGCTCAGGGCAAGACCATTTACAACATGAGCGTGGGCACGCCCGACTTTAAGCCGTACGACCATGTGGTCGAGGCGCTCACGCAAGCAGCCCAAGATCCCGAGATGTGGAAGTATGCCCTGCGCGACCTGCCCGAGCTCAAGCAAGCCGTGTGCGATTACTATGAGCGTCGCTTTGGCGTTTCGGGCATTACGCCGTCCATGGTGCAGTCGTGCAACGGCACGCAGGAGGGCATGGGCCATTTGGGCCTGGCCCTGCTCGATCCGGGTGACACCATTTTGGTTCCCGATCCGTGCTACCCGGTCTTTGAGGCGGGTGCCAAGATCGCCGATGCCAAGCTCGAATACTATCCGCTGGTTGCCGAGCATAATTACCTGCCCTATGTGGCGGGTATCGATCCCGAGGTGGCCGATCGTGCCAAGTATATGATCGTGTCGCTGCCCGCCAACCCGGTGGGCTCGGTGGGCACGCCCGAGGTCTACGAGGAGATCATCGCTTTCGCCCGCGAGCACGACCTGCTGATCGTCCATGACAACGCATACTCCGACATCGTGTTCGACGGCGAGCCGGGCGGCAGCTTCTTGCAGTATCCCGGTGCGCTTGAGGTGGGCGTGGAGTTCTTCTCGCTCTCCAAGTCGTTTAACGTCACCGGTGCCCGCATTGGCTTTTTGGTCGGCCGCGAGGACGTGGTCTCTGCCTTTGCCAAGCTGCGCAGCCAGATTGACTTCGGTATGTTCTTCCCGATCCAGAAAGCTGCTATCGCCTGCTTGAACGGTCCGCGCGATGAGGTCGAGGCGCAGCGTCTGAAGTACCAGGAGCGCCGCGATGCCCTGTGCGACGGTCTTGAGGGCTTGGGCTGGGAGCGCCCCAACGCGCATGGCTCTATGTTTGTGTGGGCCAAGCTTCCCGGTGGCCGCACCGATTCCATGGCGTTTTGCGAGGAGCTTATGGAGAAGGCCGGCGTTGTGGTGACGCCGGGCGCGAGCTTTGGTCCTTCGGGCGAGGGGCACGTGCGCATGGCGCTGGTCTTGCCGCCCGACCAGATCGCTTTGGCTGTCGAGGCCATTCGCGAGGCGGGCCTGTATTAGAAAGCTATTTTGGCTCGTCAATATATCGAAACCGATTTCGTGCAGTTATTTTACGAATTCTGCAAACAATTTCGGTAAACGGTCGATTTTTGGCTGCGAATAGGAGCATAATCAAAGTCCCGATTGGATGTATTGGGATTACGACAAGCCGCTCGGGTCGTTCCCGGGCGGCTTGTTTGTGGAGAGAGATGGGAGTTTCTAATGGTTAACGAGAAGAAGGTCGCTATTGTCGGCTGCGGTTTCGTCGGTTCGTCTTCGGCGTTCGCGCTGATGCAGAGCGGTCTGTTCTCCGAGATGGTCCTCATCGACGTGGACAAGAACCGCGCCGAGGGTGAGGCCCTGGATATCGCGCACGGCATGACGTTTGCCGAGCCGATGAAGATCTACGCCGGCGATTATTCCGATGTCGCCGACGCCGCCATGATCGTCGTCACCGCTGGCGCTGCCCAGAAGCCCGGTGAGACCCGCCTGGACCTGGTCAACAAGAACGTCAGCATCTTTAAGTCCATTATTCCCGAGATTAAGAAGTCCGGCTTCGACGGCATTCTGCTCATCGTCTCCAACCCGGTCGATGTTCTGACCTACGCCGCCATCAAGATGTCCGGCCTGCCCGAGGGCCACGTCATCGGTTCCGGCACTGTGCTCGACACCGGCCGCCTGCAGCAGATGCTTGGTGCCCACGTCGAGGTTGACCCGCGCGATGTCCAGGCCTATGTCATGGGCGAGCACGGCGACTCCGAGTTTGTCGCTTGGTCCAGCGCTCAGGTTGCCGGCGTTCCGCTGAACACCTTCTGTGAGCTTCACGGCCACCTGGAGCATGAGGCTGCCGAGAAGCGCATTGCCGAGGACGTCAAGAACTCCGCCTACACCATCATCGAGAAAAAGCACGCCACCTACTATGGCGTCGCCATGGCCGTCAAGCGCATCTGCACCGCCGTCATGCGCGATGAGCAGACCGTTCTGCCTGTCTCCTCGCTCATGGTGGGCGAGTATGGCCTGTCCGATCTTGCCATCTCCATGCCGACCGTCGTTGGCCGCGACGGCGTTGTCTGCCGCGTCCCCGTGCCGCTGAACGATGACGAGCAGCATGAGCTCACCGTCTCCGCCAAGGCCCTCAAGGACATCATCGACAGCGTTGATTTCTCCTGCTAAATCAAGCTCGCTAGAGCGAAAAGCTACAATGAAGGCGTCCGGGTCCACACGGCCCGGGCGCCTTTTTGGTGCAAAGTAACCTGACCCCAATGCACCATAGTTGATGGGAGGGCCATGTCGGATTCGCCTAATTTTTTGACCTATGCCCAGACGGCGTTTGATCCGTTTGAGGAGCGGCCGTTCTGCGCGGTGGATAGCCTGGTCTTTGCGTGGTTGTCCTATTTGCGTTTGCCAGGTGATATGGCGGAGCTGACGAACTGGCAGGGCCTAGACGTACGCGAGCTGCTGCGTGCCGAGTGCTACCGGGACATGATTGACGACTTGTGGGACCCGGAGGGGAGCAGGGCCTTGTTGGAGGCCGTGGCAGCAAGTCCTCGCTACCGTGGCGTGCACGTTTGCGGCTATCGTGCCGTGAGCGATGTGGTGGCGACGGAGCAGTTTGCAGCCATGGCGTTTCGGTTTCCGGCAGGGTTTAGCTATCTTTCCTTCCGGGGGACCGACAGCACGATTGTGGGCTGGAAAGAGGACTTTAACATGGCGTTCCGGTGTCCTGTGCCGGCCCAGGAATCCGCGGCACGTTATGTGGACGAGGCGGCGGATGCGATTGACGGGCCGCTTTTGTGCGGAGGTCATTCCAAGGGTGGAAACCTTGCGGTGTACGGTGCGGCGATGTGCTCCGATGTCGCCCGTGAGCGAATCGAACGGGCGTATTCCCATGATGGCCCGGGCTTCGTCGAGGAGTTTCTGAACGGCGACGCCTTTGCCGATCTTTCCGGTCGAATCGACAAGACGCTACCTCGGTCGTCGATCTTTGGCATGATGTTCGAGACACAGGAGGACTATGCCATCGTTGAGAGCACCGAGTTCAGCCTGCTGCAGCACAATCCCTTTAGCTGGGTGGTTGATGGTCGCGACTTCGTGTACTGTGAGCGCCTGTCCGCCGGTGCTCGATATGTTGATGGCTCCATTCGCGAGATGCTGCTTGCAGTGTCGCCTGGCGAGCGCGAGCGTTTTGTAGATGCGTTGTTCTCCGTGTTTGAGGCAACGGGTGCTGAGCGGTTTGCGGATATCGCTGGGAATCTGCGCGAGAGCCTGCCCGTGATGCTCCAGGCTGCGCAAGGCTTTGACAAGGATACACGACGCTTTGTCTCGCAGACCATCGTGGCAATCCTTAAATGCGCACTGCTGCCCAAACGCCCTCAGATCGACATGCCCGCTGCCGGCAAGAGTTTGGCAGAACAGCTCGAGGCTTGGCAGTCCGAGCTCCTGCGCTAGCCATTGGCGCAAAGCAACCTGTCCCCGATGCACCAATCTTCGATGCGCCTGGGGTGGGCTCGACCGCTATACTGGTTCGTGCCGAAATCGATCTAGAACGGAATGCCGTATATGAAAATCAATCATGCGATTCTGCATATCCTGGACTTTGACTCTGCCGTCAACGTCATGAGCCAGCGCGAGCTCGATATCGAGAGTCGTACCGTGCGCAACTTCGTGACCACGCATCTGCGCCGCGCACGTACCTCGGCCGACAATAAACGCGCCACGTTTGCCGAGAACTCTGCGTTTGGCGGCGAGCTCAAGGGCTATTTCTTTGGCGAGCGCGAGTTCGTGGACCTGTCGCAGCAGATTGCGGAGTTTATTTCCTCCGAGCTCACCAAAGCCGAGAAAGCCGAGTCCACCGACGTGCTCGTGGCCGATTTTGACGACGATGAGGATGTCCGCTGGTTTGCCGTGATGCTGCTGGGCTCCAAGCAGGCTTTTATGCACGAAGTGGGCCGCGAGGAGGGGGAGGTGCGCAACGACATCGCGCGCCACTATGCCATTCTGCCGAACCCTTCGCAAAAGGTTCCGAGCTATGCCATCGTCCGCGCGAGTACCATGGAGATCGGCTACGTGGACAAGAAGCGCAAGATTGCCGGCGAGGACCGTATGCTTATCCCCGATGGCCTGCTGCAGTGCGACACGGGCGTATCGGGCAAGGAGGTCATCGACACCGTGACGCGTGTGGTCGAGGAAGTCGCCGAGGAGCACGGTGCCAACACGGCTGTAGCGCTCGCTAAGGTTAAGGCTGCCGTTGCCGAGAAGGTTGAGGATGACGAGGAGCTGCCGCCTTGGGATATCGTCGATGAGGTCTTTGAAGACGAACCGGTCATCAAGGAGAACGTGCGCGCGGCACTGACCGAGGAGAAGGTGCCTGAGCGTGTGCCCGTGGAGCGCAAGCAGGTCGAACGCGCAGCGGTGCGCAATCATAAGATCCGAACCGACACAGGTATCGAGATCAGCTTCCCGGCCGAGATGGGTTCGAACTCCGAATACATCGAGTTCGTCAACGAGCCCAACGGCCTCATCTCCATCGAGCTCAAGAATATCGGCAGCATCGAGAATCGATAAACTGTGCTTGGACACTGCGGAAAACAAAGGCCGAAACCCTTCGGGACTTCGGCCTTTTTGTTTTCGGCTTGGTTGCCGACATTGCGCCGTAGGTTGAGCATACGCCAGCGAAAACGCCCCTAGGCGAGCAAGGTGACGCGAAAGAGGAGGGCATTGACCTTCTGGTCATGCCCGACGATTGAACGTCAGATTGCCGCCTAGGGGCGTTTGCAGCGTCGGGTCGTTACGGCGTTTGGTAAAACGCCGTAACTATTAAAGCTGGCGCAGGCCTTCTTCCAGGCCGGTCTTGCTGTCGGTCTGGGCGTCGCGCATCTTGATGACGCGGGCAGGAACGCCGGCCACGACGGCGCCGGCGGGGACGTCCTCGACGCACACGGCGCCGGCAGCCACGACGGCGCCCTTGCCCACGCGCACGCCCTCCAGGACCACGGCGTTGGCGCCAATCATGACATCATCCTCGATGATGACGGGCGTGGCACTCGCGGGCTCAACGACGCCCGCCAACACGGTGCCGGCGCCGATGTGGCAGTTCTTGCCCACGGTGGCGCGACCGCCCAACACGGCGCCCATATCGATCATGGAACCCTCGCCGATAACGGAGCCGATGTTGATGATGGCGCCCATCATGATGACGGAACGGTCGCCAATTTCGACGCGGTCGCGGATGATTGCGCCCGGCTCGATGCGGGCGTTGATACCCTTAAGGTCGAGCATGGGCACGGCGGAGTTGCGGCAATCGTTTTCAACGTCGTAGTAATCGATGGAATCGGCATTGGCGTCCAGGATGGCCTTGAGCTTTTCCCAGTCGCCAAAGACGGTCTTGCCACGACGGCCGCCGTAGACATGCGCATCGCCCCAGGCAACCTTCATGCCGGGCTTCTCGCGCACATACAGCTTGACGGGCGTCTTTTTGGGCGCGGTGGCGATGTAGTTGATAATCTCCTGTGCATCCATCTCGGCTGCGTTGCTCATTTGCTATCTCTCCTTTGGGTGGATTCGGTTGATTCCTGGTTAGGCAAACATGACCTGGTCGAACGTATAGAAGCCGTGCTCACGGGTGACGAGCTTCTGCGCGGCTGCCAAGGCGCCGTTGACAAAGACCTGACGGCTCGTGGCGCGGTGGGTGAGCGTGACTTCCTCGTCCTGGCCAAAGAAACTTACCTCGTGCACGCCGGCGACGGTGCCACCGCGCAGCGAGTGCATGCCGATCTCCTTGGGGTCGCGCGCGCCGCACATGCCCTCGCGGCCATAGACGGGGTGGTAGCCTGCCTCGGGCTCGGCTTCGACGACGGCATCGAGCAGCAACTTGGCTGTGCCGCTGGGGGCATCGACCTTTTGGTTGTGGTGCGTCTCGACGATCTCGCAGTCAAAGCCGGGCAGCTCGCGTGTGGCCTGCGCAACCAGATGACGCAGGGCTGCAATACCGATGGAGTAATTGCCCGAGTGCATGACGCGGGCGTTCTGACCAAGCTCGCGCAGGCGGTCCATCTGCTCGGGGGTGTAGCCCGTGGTGCCCGAGACCAACGCGGCGCCCGTGCGCTCGACATAGGCGACGACGGCATCGAAGGTAACGACGTTCGAGAAGTCGATGATTACATCGGCGGCCGGTGCGTTCTCGAGCTCGCTCAAATCGAAGCCAATCTGGGCGACGATATCAAAAACGTGCTGACCGGCGGCGTCGACAACGCCTTCGGCGGTGGTGCGGATGAGCGAGCCCATGCGGCCCGTTCCCATAATGACGGTCTTAATCAAGCAGACCAGCTCCCTTCAGAGCGTCGGTAAGTGCGGCGCGCGTGTCGTCTGCCATGGGGCACAGCGGCATGCGATAGTTGGCTTCGATCATACCCATCTGGGCGAGCGCTTCCTTAACGGGGATGGGGTTGACCTCACTAAAGAGGGCGTTGATGAGCGGCTGGCCGGCAATCTGGATATCGCGGGCACGTGCCACGTCGCCGTCCAGATAAGCGCGGCACATGTCGTGCACGAGCTGCGGCTGAACATCGGCCCACACGCTGATGGTGCCCGAGGCGCCCAGGCTCATGAGAGGTACGGTCAGCGCGTCCTCGCCCGAATACATGCGGAAGTCGTCGGACAGCAGGTGAGCGATCTTGGCCGCGTAGGCGACGTTGCCCGAGGCTTCCTTAATACCCATGATGTTGGGGTGCGCGGCCAGGCGCTCTACGTTGCGCTCGCTGATGCCGCAGCCGCAGCGGCCGGGGATGTTGTACAGGATGCAGGGGATGTTCACGGCGTCGGCGACGGTCTTAAAGTGCTGATAGATGCCCTCTTCATTGGACTTGTTGTAGTAGGGGGTAATGAGCAGCAGGCCATCGGCGCCCAAACCCTGGTAGGTGAGCGACTTGGTGAGCATGGTTTGCGTGGAGTTGGAGCCCGAGCCGGCGATGACGGGGACGCGTCCTGCAACCTGCTTGACCACGGCGGCGACAACGGAGTTGTCCTCGTCATCGGTCATCGTGGCGCTCTCGCCGGTGGTGCCCAGGGTGAGGATGGCGTCGGTGCCGTTTTGCAGGTGGAAATCGATAAGGCGCTCGAGTGCGTCAAAGTCGACACTGCCGTCCTTTTTAAATGGCGTAACAAGGGCGACGATTGAGCCCTCGAGATTGCGGATGTCCATGTTCTTCTCCTTCGCTTCCGCGACCTGGATGCGTTTGTTCCACTGAGCGGCGACGGCCAGGCGCTCGTCTTGGGCGCGACGGCGGGCACTTTCGGCGCGCGACTTGGCCAGCAGCTCTCGGCCGCTCGGCAGCACGTCGAGCGTGGCAAAGTAATCGCCCGGGCGCTCGGCGCGACGAATGAGATCTGCCGAGCCATCGGGGCGCAGCAGGACCTCGGCGGAGCGCAGACGGCCGTTGTAGTTGTAGCCCATGGAGTAGCCATGCGCGCCGGTATCGTGGATCACGAGCACATCACCCATGTCGATATGCGGCAGCTCGCGATCGATGGCGAACTTGTCGTTGTTCTCGCACAGATTACCCGTGATGTCGTAGGTGTCCGTAACGGGCGCTGTGGTCTTGTCGGCGCCACCCGGCTGGCCCATTACCGTAATGTGGTGGTAGGCACCATACATAGCGGGACGAATGAGGTCGACGGCGCTTGCGTCCACGCCGATATAGTCCTTGTAAATCTGCTTCTCGTGGATGGCCTTGGTGATCAGGCAGCCGTAGGGGCCCATCATAAAGCGGCCCATCTCGGTGCAGATGGCCACATCGCTCATGCCGGCGGGAACCAGGATCTCGTCGTATGCCGCGTGCACTCCCTCGCCGATGGCGTGAATGTCGTTAGCCTGCTGCTCGGGCAGATAGGGGATGCCGACGCCGCCGGACAGATTGATAAAGGCGACATGTGCGCCGGTCTCGCGCTCCAGGCGCACGGCAAGCTCAAAGAGGATGCGTGCGAGCTTGGGATAGTAGTCGTTAGTGACGGTGTTACTGGCAAGGAAGGCATGGATGCCAAAATTTACAGCGCCCTTGGCCTTGAGCATGCGGAAAGCCTCAAAGAGCTGCTCGGTGGTCATGCCGTACTTGGAGTCGCCGGGGTTGTCCATAATGCCGTTAGAGAGCTGGAACAGGCCGCCCGGGTTAAAACGGCAGCTGACCGTCTTGGGGATGGGGCCCGCGACGCGCTCAAAGAACTCGATATGGCTGATGTCGTCAAAGTTGACGATGGCACCCAGTTTATCTGCAAGGGCAAAATCCGCCGCCGGCGTGTCGTTGGACGAGAACATGATGTCGTGTCCCGTGATGCCCAGCGAGCGGGCGATCATGAGCTCGGTATAGCTCGAGCAATCGCAGCCGCAGCCGTATTCGTTGAGAATGGAGATGAGCGCCGGGTTGGGATTGGCCTTGACGGCAAAGTATTCCTTAAAGCCCGGGTTCCATGCAAAGGCGTCGCGCACTTCTTGCATGTTGCGGCGGATGCCCGCCTCGTCGTATAGATGAAACGGTGTGGGGAACTGCTCGACGATATGCTCGAGCGTTTCCTTGTCCACAAACGGCTGTTTGGCCGCATACGCTTCGTTGGGGGTCAATGCCATGTCCCGTAAACCTCGCTATCCAGACGGCGCCATCGGCGCATCGAATCCGCATAGCGTGGACCCAATGTCCGGATAGCGCTCCCGCATTGCTGCAGACAGTCCTGCGGGTGTTTCCCGCAGGCCCACCAGGTTGTTCGTGCCCGAAAAACCCAGTTCGGCGGGTTTCGCCTCCCCGCAGGGTCAAAGTCTGCCGACTCGCCCGCGGCTCTTCGTGCCCGCGCCTCTATCAAGTGGTAACGACCCTACCACGTTGCACTTTACCAAACAAGAGTATTCGTATATAACGTTTAAAAAATGCAGCAATATGCTGGAAACATGTGTGCCACAATCCTGTATCACAATAAGTTGCAACAGATATGCCTCACGAAGGGATTCTCTATGACCGAGCTCCAAAAACTCCGTCGCTATCGGCGCGACTTACACAGGATCCCGGAGCTCGACTTCGATCTTCCGCAGACTATCGCCTATATTGAGGGCGTGTTGGCTCCGCTCGCCTGTGAGGTGACCCATCCGTGTCCGAGCTGCGTTTGTGCCTTCTTCGATGCCGGTGTGGGCGCTACGCATGCCACGGCGATTCGCGCCGACATGGACGCGCTGCCCATCGCGGAGGCGACGGGAGCTGATTTTACCTCGACGCATCCCGGCAAGATGCACGCTTGCGGACACGATGGACACATGGCCATGGCGCTTGCCGCCGCGACACATGTCGACCGCACGATTCGTGAGCAGCCGGGCGTCATTAAGCGCAACGTGCTCTTTGTGTTTCAGCCGGCCGAGGAAACGACCGGTGGCGCCAAGACGGTGTGCGAGAGCGGCGTATTCGAGCGCTATGGGGCAGATCGCATCTTTGGCTTCCACGTATGGCCCGATTTGCCCGCCGGTACGTTGGCGAGCTGCCCCGGTCCGCTGCTGGCGCGCTCAAGCGAGACGCACATTCATATCCATGGCACGAGCATCCATATCGCCAAGACCTACGGCGTTCCCGTTGGCGAATCGCACGATGCGGCATTGGCGGCTGCCAAGTTCTTGGTTTCCGAGCGCGAGCTCATGGACGAGTTGGGTGCCGACGAGCCCTGTATCGGTAAGTTCGGCCTGCTGCAGGCCGGTACCGTCTGCAACGCGGTGGCGGGGGAGGCCCATGTTGCCGGCAGCCTACGTGTGTTTACGGACGACATGTTCGACCGTGCGCGCGAGAGCGTGCGCCGTGTGCTCGACGAGGCGTGCACCGCAACGGGCTGTACGTATGATCTTGACTTTGCCGAGGGCTATCCGCCAGTCGATAACGACCCCGAGCTGTTTGCCTGCATTGCGCCTGCCTTGTCCGAGCTGCAACTTGTGGACGAGCCGCTGCTGATTGCCGAGGACTTCGCCTTCTATCAGCGCCATCTTCCGGGCGTGTTCTTCTTGCTGGGCACGGGCGTGCCAGAGGGACAAGAAAACCCGAGTGATCCGGATGGCTGTCCCGCCTATGCCACGAGCGCTCTGCATACCGATACCATGCTCTTTGACGAGGAAATTCTGCTCAAAGGCCTCGATGTCTACAAACGATTGCTTCTGCTTGGTTAATTGGCGAAGGATACCTGCTCTAGAAAACACGAACAGATGTACGGTATAATAGAGATGTAAGTCTATAGAAACGTTTGACGTTATTAACGTAAGGCGATACTATGATTGCATCGTAACGAGCGCTATCGGGTCTGTTTTGAGTGGAGACAGGGGATGGCTTGGAATGTCGAAATCGTCGATTATCACAAGTGATGAGACTGCGCCCGATTTGCTGTCACCGGTGACTCCTGGTGAGCTTCTCAAAGAGGAATTTCTTATCCCTATGGGCATTTCTCAATATCGCCTTGCTAAGGAGACCGGGATTCCGGCCCAACGCATTGGGCAGATTATCCTGGGAAGGCGTCGCGTGACGGCCGACACCGACCTTCGCCTTTGCCGCTACTTTGGCCTGACGGATGGTTATTGGCTGCGCGCCCAGATAGCGTTTGACCTCGAGGCGGAAAAGAGGCGCATCGAACCGGAACTGGATAAGATCGTTCCTGTCCAGCGGGCTATCGCATTGTAGTGCTCAAAGATGTTGAGGTTGGAGTGACGATGGGGCGACGCCGACAGACCGCCGTGTATAGTCCTGGTGGGTGCGGGTGCGGCTTGCTGCTGCTCCCGGTTATTGCTGTGAGCATTGGCGTGATGTTTGCGCTTGCCGGGTTGGCGGCAGCGGCACTCGTGTTGCTGATTGTGGCCATTGGCGTGACGATTTGGCTCTGCCGCAATCGCGAGCAACGCCGTGCCGATGGTAAGACCAATGTTGGATGGACCATCTTTTTGGTTATTGCCTATCTGCTGAGCATCAGTTACTTGGCGTTCTTTATCCTGCTGCTCATTAGCACCTTTACCGGGGAATCCGTCACGGTGGGCTAGGCTTCGACGAGCCTTTTGAGGATGAGGCGAGGGGGCGGATGGGACATGTTGTTCAAGACGGAGTGTGACGCGCGGGCGGCAAGAAGATCGCGATTCCCATCGGCAAGCAGGACGCGACCGTCTTCCGAAAGGTGATGAGCGCAAAAGGCGCCATCTAAGAGTTCGCGCCGGCGCTAGGGACGGCCGATCAGGAGCGGGCACTGCGTATTGCCCGAGTGCGGGCGAGACGGATGGTGGCGTGGATGATTCGCACTTATCTTCCTGACTTTCGGATTATTCACCAAAAATAGCTGTGCGGGCACATCACGAACAATCGCCATACAAGGCATAAACACGGGCGCGGGGCTTATCGGCTTCGTGCTCTTCTTCGCCATAAGAAACGACAACAGCAGAGCGGTTAGCCGAGCGCTAATTTTCGTCTGGAAAGCGAGTGGTATGATTCGACCTACAGGCTTATCAAACTGAAACGGAGGAATTAACATGGGAAATGCTGTTATAACGCTCAGGGATTTGATGCCGGTGGCGCACCCAGAGAAGACAAAGATCAAATTCAACATGAACGCTGGCGACGTGAACGTGCGCGCGTACGACATGCTGCTGAAGGACACCTCGACCCCCGAGAAGACCGATAGCGGCTCGCGATGGTACGAGATGAACGCGTGGAGGAGCGCGACGGGACAAGCGAATAACAACCTCAACCATGCGGATTACCTGCTCTCGTTCGCACAGTACTACACCTACGGGCCCGAGTACTTCATCTTCGGCGGCATGCACAAAGTGGAGAAGGCAGTACCCGAGGTGCTGGGCGGCGTGGGCTACAAGTTGACGCTTCTTCCCGACTACGAGGCCTACATCAAGCGCCTCATCATCAAGTTGAAGAAGCCTATCGGGCGCGACATCTACAACAAGTTCTACGAGAACACGATGCGCGACTTCGAGCCCGTAGTGTACGAGTACTCGATGAGCCTGGGCAACGTTGCCCCTTTCCCTGGCTACAAGTACGTGTGCATCGACCACAAGACCTTGCAGGCCGTTATCGCCAGCGTGGGCTCCGACTGGTACTGGGCGCTGGACAACGTGAAGGGCGTCTACTGCATCACCGACACCGCGACGGGGAAACTCTACGTGGGTTCGGCCTCGGGCGACAGCAAGAAGGACGCGGGCGCGGACTTGGGTATCTGGCAGCGCTGGAGCGCCTATGCCAACCCCATGGACCCGACTGGCGGCAACAAGGAGTTCAAGGCCATCGTGGCCGAGCACGGAACTGGGTACATCATGGAAAACTTCACCTACTCCATCCTAGAGGTGTGCGACACCAAGATGACCACCGCCGAGGTGTGCGAGCGCGAGAGTCACTGGAAAGACGTGCTTTGCTCGCGCAAGTTCGGCATGAACTGGAACTAGGTGCGCGCCATGGGCTTGTTGCGGACGGTGAGGGACTGCGTGTACGGCATGGCCGTGGGCGATGCGCTCGGCGTGCCCTACGAGTTCAGGCCGCGCGGCAGCTTTACCTGCACGGACATGGTGGGCCGCGGCACGCACAACCAGCCTGCGGGCACATGGAGCGACGACACGTCCATGGCGCTCGCGCTGTGCGACAGCTACCGCGAGCTGGGCGATATCAATTGCGACGATATCCTCGTCAAGTTCCGCAAATGGATAAACGAAGGCGCATACACCGCCGACGGGAACGTCTTCGACTACGGCAACGCCACCAGGCAGGCGCTCGATACGGGTTGCGGGCTCACAAGCGAATACAGCAAGGGCAACGGCTCGCTCATGCGCTGCCTGCCTATGGTGTTCATGGAATGCTCCGACTGCGACATAAGGGAGGTCAGCGCGATCACCCACGCTACCGACGACTGCTGCCAGGCCTGCGTGGACATGATCGCCTATGCCCGCGAGGTGCTTTACAGCGGGCACGCCGGCTGCGAGAGTGAGGACAGAGCTGGTGCCAGCGGCGGCTACGTGTGGGATACTTACCACGCCGCCATCTGGTGCCTAGAACATACCGACAACTACCACGACTGCGTACTGACCGCCGTGAACCTGGGCGACGATACCGACACCACGGCTTGCGTGGCCGGTGGATTGGCCGGCATCCTGTACGGATACGAGGGCATTCCGACCGAGTGGTTAGAGGCCTTGCGCGGCAAGGACGTGATTGAGCCTTATTTGTTCGGCGGGGCTTACGGTGATGACCTGTACAGGTTCGTTAAGCGCTTCGAGGATTCGCTGGACGGTCCCACCCGCGACTTCCACGCGTTGGCCCATGACATGTTCGGCCTGGGTTGGCACAGGGACTGTGGCGAGGCCTTTGCCGGGGCATATCCGCGCTCCGGTACGGCCGAAGGACTGCGAGAGGACATAGACACCATAGACGATGTTGGGCTTCTGGGCAGCGGCGTCTTCTCTCGGTGGCGCTATATAACGCACTGGAAGTACGATAGTGTGCCTGATGAGGACGATCTGGAGTGGTTCAGGCTGGCGCTCGGGAGGCTTCGCGAGCTGGCATAGGGGTGCCGTGATTTGAATCGCTTGCCTGAGGTGGCTGATGCCGACTTAAAGCACGGGGAGATATACCGCAGCGCTATTGCTTTATTGCCTGAGTGATCTTAGGACCATGCCTTTTATTCGATAGCGGGGCGACGGAATCGTCGAACACCATGCGCGCTATCTTCGACGGGCAGCCCCCCATGGGCATCTTGCAGGTGAGAGGGGTACGGCTAACGTCGGCCAGAGGCGCGGCAAGGGCGCTTTGGCGTCAAGCTGCAGCCTCAATCACCGCTCCATCTGAACAGGCATCTTCTCAATCCAGTACTAATTTGGCTTACAAACCCCCATTAGCTCCCAGCTAATGAATTTGAGCTCGCTGCCTTCTACGATGTGCTGTGTGCCGGCGCGGTAGCCGGATCGTAGGAAGGATGCATAATGAAAAAGCTCGAAAACGATGTGCTGCTGAGCCGTCGCGCTGCACTTGGCGCATTCGCCACCGTCGCTTTGGGGACTGCCGGTCTTCTTGCCGGTTGCGGTAGCGATAAGGCGACCGTCACCGAGGATGCCGACGATGGCGACAAGAAGGAAGAGACGAAGAAGGAAGAGCAACCTACGACTGACCTGGCTGTTGGCACGACGGTGACCACGACTGCTGGCCTTTCCGTCGTCGTCGATTCCGTCCAGCCCGGTCTCACAAATTATGACGATTCGACCATGACGGGTATTCACGTCACGTACGTCAACAATGGCGATGAGGGCGCAGATTACAATATCTACGACTGGAAGGGCGAGGACGCCAACGGTGCGCAGCAGAACCAGGGTTACTACAGCGAGGGCTCCGATGAGCTGCAGTCTGGCACCCTTGCCGCCGGTGGCTCCGTGGCGGGCAATATCTACTTTGATGGTGACATCAAGAAGGCTCTCTATTTTGCCAACATGTTTGATAAGTCCGCGACTGCGAGCTGGGTGCTGGCCTAATATGTCGCTACCGTTGCGCCGTATGGGAGGTGAGGTCATATGCCCGATAAAAAGCTGACTGACGAGTTGCTCAATGAGCTTCTCGACGCGCCAAACATCGATGGCTATATCAAGGAACACGACTTTGCCGCCCCGTCGCTTTCGGATTATTTAAAGCAGTTGCTGCAAGAGAAGGGGCTCGAGCGTTCGCGCAATCCGAGCCGCAATAAGGTGCTGCAGATTGCCTTTGCAATGGCGCTGTCGATGAAGGAGACCAACCGCGCCCTGACGGCTGCCGGAGTGAGCGTCCTAAACTGCAAGGACCGTCGCGATGCAATCATTATCTTTTGCATCGACCGTGGCTGTAGCCTCCAAAAGGTCAATGAAGAGCTGTATCGCTTTGGCGAGGAAACGGTGAGTTAGTGGCCGATGGCTGAGCCGGCGGTATCACCAGAACAACCATGCAAACGAACGGGGTGCGGACACCATGGGGTGTCCGCACCCTGCGTTATGATGGACGCCATGGATACTCAGAGCCCAACATATTCCGATGACGAGCTGACTGCTTCACTTGCCGAGCATTTGGCGTCGCTCGACCGCGATGACAGCTATCGTGTGGAGCGCGTGCTCAAGTGCTCGGATGTCGAGACGACCGAACTCGTCTATTTTGAGGGCTCTGGCGGCGGGTCTCTCGGTCCCTTTGTCCGCAAGCGCATCGATGCTTCGGTGCAGATTGGCGGAGCATATGAGCGCCTGTTTGCGGCCCAGCGCGCCGGTCGTCGTTTTGAGCACTTGCCCCGAATCGTCGATTGCCGCCGTGTGGGCGACGAGCTTGACGTGGTGATGGAGTATGTCGAAGGCGAGACACTCGAGGCCCTGGTGGGACGCTTGGGGACGACGCCCGATTATGCCCGCGGGCTGTATCCCGTTCTGTGTGAAGCGGTGGGCGAGCTGCATGCTGGTTTTGCAGCTGCGGGGGAGCCGGGGATGCCGGTAATCCACCGCGACCTTAAACCCTCGAACATCATCGTATCGGGCGTGAGATACGCGACCGATGCCGGCATGACCTTTTCCTCGCTGGTGATTATTGACCTGGGAATTGCGCGCGTTTGGCGCGATGGCGCCGACGCCGACACCGTCAAGTTTGGCACGCGTTCCTATGCGCCGCCCGAGCAGTTTGGGTTTGGGCAAACGAGCGTCCGCAGCGATATTTACGCGCTTGGCGCGCTGCTGTTCTTTTGCCTGACGGGAACTGACCCCAAGCCTGGGCGTGACATGCGCGAGCAATGCGAGGCGCATGGCATTCCCGTTCCGCTGGCGGATGTGATTTGCATGGCGATGGCGCTCGATCCCGCTAAGCGCTTTGCGAGTGCAAAGGCACTGGGGCATGCTGCGCGTGCGGCATATGAGCTATGTCTCCCTGCACCGTCGCCCGTGACCTTTTCTGCTGCCAGTGTGCCCCGGGCCGCGGTGCCACAGGTGCAGCGGGTACAGCAGCCGGTTGCCCTCACGCTTCCGTCTTCTGCAAGCCGGCGTTCGATCGTCTCTCCCGTGACATCCAAATGTGTGCGTCTGCTCTCGCGTATCCCCGAGCCCGTGGGGCGCATATGGAATGGATGCGTCTATGCGACAACATTGTTGCTGCTGATGGGCAGCCATTTTGCGGTATTTACGCCAACGGGCGAAAACCGAAACTATCCAACGTGGTTTTTGGCGCTTGAGTATTTCTTTATGGTCGATGGCCTGGTGTTGCTCATTACATTCGGAATGCTCGACCGGCGTAGGCTTCGACGTCGTTTTCCCGTGCTCGGTCGGTATCGGGGGAGTGCTTTTGTCGAACTATGGTTCAAGGCGCTCGGGTTTATGTTTGCCGTCATGTGCGTCGTCGTTGTTATCGGCAACGCGACCGGTATCGTCTCCTAGAGAATCGAAAAGGGGCCCCGTTTGGGGCCCCTTTGCAGTTGCACTTAAATACGGTTCATTTGATTGGCGACCTTGTTGTACCAGTCCTGCCACGTGGGCGGGCAGTACTTCTTGGCGGCTGCCGGAGTAAGCGTGGAACCATAGTTGGCGCCCAGGTAGGCAACGTGGGCGGAGACGCCCTCGCTCCAGCTACCAAAGCTACGCCAACCGCCGCCGCGGGCACTCCAGCCCCAGGCGTTATAGGAGCCGGCGCAATAGAGGCCCTTGCTGCTCTCGATGCAGGCGATGGCGGGGGACCAACGGGGATCGACGCCGGTATTCCAGGCGGCGACGGCAAAGTTGTAGCCCTGGCCTGCCATGGGGGAGCCGGCAAGGTAGTTATCGATGCGGCTCGTCCACTCGTTAATGAACGAGTCGTAATCGGAGTTACCGCTATTCGAGCTGTTCACCGTGGTGTCGATGGTGGTGTTGGCGTTGTTGGCCTGGCTGTTGGAGTTGTTGCCGCTTACACCCTCGCCCGAGATCTTCTCGGCGGCAGCGGCCTTGTCGGCCTCGAGCTTTGCCAGCTCGGCAGCATTTTCCTGCTCGGCCTTTGCCTGCGCCTCGCTGCGGAGCTGCTGAGCCTGCGCCAGTGCATCCTCGGCATTCTTTTGCTCGCCCTCGAGCTGAGACTTGGCCTGATCGAGGGCGGTTTTGTTCTGCTCGAGCTCGGTCTGCATCTTGTTAAGCTCTTCGATCTCGTCGACGCTCGAGCTCGTAATCTGGTTGGTGTATTTGCAGGTGGTGATAAAGTCACCCAAGCTCTGCGTGTTCACCAGGAAGCTCACGATGGGGCTGGTGCCCTTCTGGTACTTATACAGATCGCGCATGGCGGAGCTTGCCTTGGCCTGCTGCTCGGGTAGCTCGGCCTCAATCTTATCGATGTTCGCCTCATTGGAGTCGATCTGCTTTTGCAAATCCTCGAGCTTGGTTCGGGCGTCGTTGTAGGCGCTCGTGGCGTCCTCGATCTTTTTCTGGGCGGCGGAAAGCTGATCCTGCGTTGCCTGCGAGGCGGCATAGGCCGCGACGGGGGAGAGCATCGGCGTGGCCGTCAGCGCGACGGCGAGCGCGGCGCTCGTGATGATACGAGCCGGCTTCGACGCGATGAGCGCTGCGGTGCGATGGTTCGAATGCTGCATCCAGTCCCTCTGCAATCAATCGTAGGTTATTGGTCGAGGTGTATTCTACTACTGCTTTCGACCTCAACTTGAACCTTAAAGGTTCTAAAGGGTCAAGTTGAACTTGAGGTTTTAGCCTTGACCTGCGGGAATGGTGAATTGTTGAGAAACCATAGAGTTCAACTTTAACGTTACGGCACCCTGTTGTAACTGAATTCTTGGCTGCAAAAACTACCTCAACGTGGGGTTTTGCAACTATAGGGTTCCTTCGCGGCGAGCCTGCTCCACCTCTTGGAGCGCCTCAGCCGGCGTAAACGAACAGGTGCCGTCACCAAGCTTGACCATCTGTATGTCGTCACCGATATGGACTTCTCCGCCCTGCAGCACGACGCCAAAAATGCCCTCGTGGGGGAAGATGCAGTCGCCGGCGAGATAGTAGATGGCACAGCGGGTATGGCAGACTTTGCCGATCTGGCTGATTTCGACGAGTACTTCGTTGCCAATCTTGAGCTGCGTGCCCAAGGGGAGTGAGAGCAGGTTGATGCCCTGGGTTGTGAAGTTCTCGCCAAAGTCGCCCTCGTGCACATCGAGCCCGCGCGCCTGCGCCGTCTGGATAGACTCTGCAGCTAAAAAGGAGACCTGACGGTGCCAATGCCCGGCGTGCGCATCGGAGGCGAGGCCAAACTGCTCGATGACGGTGTCGTGCCCGTCGGCGACGGGTGACTTACGCGTGCCTTTGTGCTCCGACGTGTTGATTGAGACGATGCGGGCAGGCCCGTTGTAAGCATCGTTTGCGGTGCGTAGGGGAGCTGCCGTCTGGGCACGATCCGCAAGTTCGCGCTTTGCGGCGTCAATGATGGGGTTGTTGATCGGATGAGCCTGGGGCACGGTGCACCTTTCGACGGGGCGGGCAATATGCTGAATCCTATAACAACGGTGGGTTCATTGCCCGTTGTCGTACGCCGGTGATTGCCGCCTTCGTGCTGATAATTACGCCGATTGCCATAGATACGGTGGAGCTTTGGGTGCCGGCGGCTCGGCACGCTAGAATAAATCAGTTGCACAAAGACCGCCCGTCGTGTGGGCAGTTCTAGATAGGAAGTTTCCATGGCATTGCAGTTTACAGAGCGCGAGTTTATCCCCGTGCTGCTCGGCGGCGACATCAACGCGTATTCGGTGGCGCGCGCTTTCTACGAGGAGTATCAGGTTAAGAGCCTGGTCTTTGGCAAGTACCAGACCGGCCCCGCGTATCGCAGCCAAATTATCGATTACACGCCCAACGTGGATATCGATACCATGCCCGTGATGCTTAAGACCGTCAACGGTATCGCTCGAGTTCATGCCGACAAGACGATTGTTCTGATGGGCTGCGGCGATAACTATGTTGCCCTGGTGGCTCAGGCCAAGGATGCCAACGAGCTGGCGGATAACATCGTTGCGCCTTACGCGCCCTATAGCATGCTTGAGCAGTGCCAGAAGAAGGAGATCTTCTACGAGCTGTGCGAGAAGCACGGTGTGCCCTATCCGCATACGTTTACCTTTACTGCGCAGATGCTCAACACGCAAGGAGAGGCGCCTGCCGAGGTGCTCGACCAGATTGACTTCCCCTACCCGATGATCTTGAAGCCTTCCGACGGCATCATGTGGTGGCAGCATGAGTTCGAGGGTCAGAAGAAGGCTTATGAGATTGCCGACCGCGCCGAGCTGGAGCAGGTTATCCGCGATTCCTATGCCAGTGGCTACACCGATGACCTGATTTTGCAGGATCGCGTGCCCGGCAACGACGAGTACATGCGCGTGCTCACCAGCTATTCTGATCGCAACGGCAAGGTTCGCATGATGTGCCTTGGTCACGTGCTGCTCGAGGAGCATCAGCCCCATGGCGTCGGTAATCACGCCTGCATCATCACCGAGCCCAACGATGAGCTTATGGGTGGCGTGCGCAAGCTGCTCGAGGACCTTCACTTTGTGGGCTATTCCAACTTTGACGTCAAGTATGACGAGCGCGATGGCTCGTTTAAGTTCTTTGACTTCAACACCCGCCAGGGCCGCAGCAACTACTACGTAACCAACAGCGGCTTTAACGTTGCCAAGTATGTGGTGGACGAGTATGTGCTCAACCGCCCGTTTGAGCCGGAGTTTGTGACGGCGCAGGACGAGGCGCTGTGGATGGTCGTTCCCATGGGCGTCGTCGACAAGTACGTCAAGGATCCCGAGCTGCGCGCGAAGGTGCATCGTCTTGCCAAGGAGGGCAAGGGCGCCGATCCCTCGTTTATGAAGGGAGGCTTTGTCTTTAACCGCTGGTTGCGCATGTGGCACACCAAGCTGCGCCACTTTAAGCTGTTCAAGACGTATTACAAGTAGACGAGCGTGGCGCCCGTCCGGTATGTATCGGGCGGGCGCGGGTATGATACGCGCAATTGCGCGGGCGTCACCAAGGAGGCGGCGATGGAAAAGCTGGGAGTTATCGGCGGCATGGGCGCCGAGGCCACGTCGTATTACTACGACCAGGTGGTACGTCATACGGCGGCTACGTGCGACCAGGAGCATATCGACATGGTGGTGCTTTCCAAGTCGACCATGCCCGACCGCACGCTGGCCATCAAGACCGGTGAGCATGCCGAGCTGCTGGCGACCATGAAGGAGTGCGCTCAGGCGCTCGAGACGCTGGGCTGCGCGCACATTGCCATTCCCTGCAACACGTCGCACTACTTCTACGATCAGATTCAGTCGTTTACCAAGGTGCCGATTATCCACATGCCGCGCGAGTCGGTGCGCTATGCTCTGGCCGGCGCGGTGATGGGGGAGTGCGAGTTCGATCCAAACCTGAGCATGCCGGCCGAGCCGGTGCACAAGATCGGCATCATGGGCACCGACGGTACCGTGGGCGCAGACGTCTATGGGCGCGAATGTGAGACCGCGGGCGTTGAGGTCATCTATCCCAGCGAAAAGCGTCAGGCCGACGTGATGTCGCTCATCTACGACGATGTGAAGGCCGGGCGCGAGCCCGATATGGATAAGTTTGACCGCGTGATGTGGGAGTTCGCCCGTAGCGGCTGCGACCGCGTCATCCTGGCCTGCACGGAGCTTTCGGTGTTGCAGAAGTATCGCGAGATGCCCGAGATCACCCTCGATGCGATGGATGTCCTGGTGCGCGAATCCATTATCCGCAGCGGCGCCCCCTACCGCCTCTAGTTCTTCGCCTGCCAAAAAGGGACAGGTTTATTTTGGTAGGTTTTATCTGGGAAAACAGTAAAGGCCTCGGCTCGTTTGGTGCGAGCCGAGGCCTTTTGCATTTGCCGGTTGCTGCCAGCGATTGCTAGAACAGGAAGCCGATGGCGATAAGGGCGATGCTGATGATGAGTACGGCGATGTCTAGGCCCTTGATGGGGTAGCGCTTGTACGAGCTGGCGCGCGTACGCAGATAGAAGCCGCGCTGCTCGGCGGCAAGCGCGGTGGCATCGGTCTTGCCCACGCTCGAGATAAGCAGTGGCACACACAGCGGCAGCATGAGTTTGAGTTTCTTGACGGGATTCTTAGTGTCGTATTCGACGCCGCGTGCAGTCTGCGCCTCCATGATGGCGTTCATTTCCTGGTCAAATACCGGCACAAAACGCAGCGCCGTGGTAAAGGTGAAGGCATAGCGATATGGCACGTGCAGCACCTCGACGCAAGCGTTGGCGAGGTCGTTGAGCTTGGTCACCATGAGCATGAGGATGAGTGGCAACGCCACGCCCAGCAGGCGCAGGCAGGCCTTCGATCCGGTAATGAGGCCCGTGTCGGTGATGAAACCCCACACCACGTTGCCATCACGCATAAAGGCCAGCTGGAGCACCAGCATGATAAGCGCGAGCGGAATCAGCAACTTGAGCAGCGAGAGCAGACGGTCGACGACGCCGGCATAGGCACCCAGTGCAAGGGTGAGTGCCAAAAAGCCCAGCAGCGCCACGTAGGTGTCGGACAGGAAAATGCCGATGATGATGGCGGCGGCGAGGCCCAGTTTGACGACGGGGTTCAGACGATGCAGCAGCGTATCGCCCGGCATGTAGTCGATGACGTTAACCACGGTGGACCATCCCCTCGGTAATGCGAACGATATCGGTGACCTCGCTCACCTGTGCAAAGGCGGGAGAGACGGAGGATGCCAGGCGACGAGAAAGCTCTATGACCTGGGGCGGCTCAACGTAGGCGCGCTGCATGAGCTCGATGTCCGAGAACAGCTCGTGCGTGCGGCCGCGCTCGAGGATGCGGCCGTCGGCCATGACTACGATGCGCTCGGCAAAGTCGGAGACGACTTCCATGTCGTGGCAGACCATGATTACAGCGCAGCCGCGCTCGGCCATGGTGCGCACCGTTTCCATCACGGTCATGCACTCGCGGTAGTCAAGGCCGCTCGTGGGCTCGTCGAGCACCACGATTTTGGGCTCTACGACCACGACGGAGGCGAGTGCCACCATCTGGCGCTGACCGCGCGAGAGCGAGAAGGGCGCCTCGTCGGCCGGCAAGCCAAAGCGGTCGATGACGAGCTGGGCGCGACGCAGCGCCTCGGCACGGTCGATGCCGGCAAGCTCCAGGCCAAAGGCGACCTCGTCGAGCACGGTGTCCTTGCAGATCTGACGGTCGGGGTTTTGGAAGAGGGTTGCGACTTCGCGGGCGATGCGGCTTGTGGGAACGGCTGCGGTATCCAGTCCCGTGACGCGCACGCTGCCCGAGGCGGGCTTAAGCAGGCCTGTGAGCAGCTTGGTGAGCGTGGTCTTGCCGGCGCCGTTTTGACCGACGATGCCCACGAGCTCGCCGGGATAGAGGGTCAGGTTGAGGTCGTGGACGGCGGCGCCGCCATTGGGATAGGCAAACTCAACGTGATCGAAGGTGAGCACGGGTTCGGCGTCCTTGGCGTGCGGGCGCAACGACGGTGCGTGCGGTGAGCCGGCGGGTGCCTGAGTGTCGCTGCTTGCGTGTGCGGGGTCGACGATGCCCGTAATCAGGCGCTCGGCCTCATCAACATCCAAACAGGGAGTGCCGCTGGCCAAGCCGTCGGCCTCGAGGCTGTTGAAAATGCGCGTGACACGCGGGCAATCGACGCCGATGGCGCGGAGCTCATCGGCGTGCGCGAAGACCTCGTGCGGCTTGCCCTGTAGCGCGATTTCGCCATGATTGAGCACGAGCACGCGGTTGCAATACTCCGAAAGCAGGGCGACTTTTTGCTCAACGACGACGATGGTGATGCCGAGTGCGCGGTTGGCCTCGCGTAAGGTCTCGAAGACCAGCGTGGAGCTGGCGGGGTCGAGCGCAGCGGTGGGTTCGTCGAGCACGAGCACACGCGGACGCATGGCGAGGATGGCGGCGATGGCAACCTTTTGCTTTTGGCCGCCCGAAAGTGTGGCAATCTCGCGGTCGCGCAGGTCGCTGATGCCGACGGTCTTAAGCGTCTCGCTCACACGTTGCTCGATCTGGTCGTGGGGAACGCCAAAGTTCTCCAGGCCAAAAAGCATCTCGTCCTCGACGACCGAGGCGACCATTTGCGTGTCGATGTCTTGCAACACGCTGCCGACGATCTGCGACACATCGGTGAGCGAAACTTCACAGGTGTCGTTGCCGTCGACAGTGACGGAGCCAAAGAACGTGCCAGTGTAATGGTGGGGTACGGCTCCCGACAGGCAGGCGGCAAGTGTGGACTTGCCGGCGCCCGAAGGCCCGATAATGCCGATAAAATCTCCCCTGTTCACGCCGAGCGAGATATGCTTAAGCGCCTGCTCGGTCTGCGTGCCATAGGAGAACGAGACATCGTCGACGTTGATGATCGTTTCCATGGATACCTTTCATAGTCATCGGGGACGTTCTTACATGACTAGTCGTTTAAGAACGTCCCCAAAAGCTAGTTTTTTGGGACAGTCTTTGGTGGTGAAGCACGGAGACGGCTTTACGAGGTGCCCCAGGTTGGCGTGAAAGAGGAGCGAAGCGTACTTGGGTACGCGAGCGACGAATGAACGCCAAGATGGGGTGGCTCGTAAAGCCGAGCGGGTTAGTTGAGCTTCAGGGCCTTCTGGATGGGCAGGTAGAGGGCGCCAACCAGGATGGCGTTAAAGACGGCGGTCATGGCGACGACGGGCAGCATGGCAGCGGCGAGCTCGCCCACCACGCCGAGCATGGCCATCTTGATGACCATGAAGATGACGCCCGAGACAAAGGTGGTCACGAAGGTTGCGACGATGGCGACGGCAGGCTTAACCTGACCGTCCTTGGCAGCAGCGTTGACAATGACGGCCATGAGCATGGCGGCGATGCCCTCGGCGGCAAAATCGACGAACGGCGAGGTGGTGGTGATTTGGATCACGGCGGCCGAGATCAGGCCGATAACGAGCGCCTGGCCAATGTTGGGACGAACGACCAGGATAGTGAGGCAGAAGGCCGAGATAATGAACTCGGGGCTGATCATGCCGCCCGAGATGCCGGAGATGGCCTTGCCGACGGTGAAGTTGAGGATGAAGCCGGCGGCAAGCAGGATGGCGAGCAAGACGAGGGCGCGGACGTCGAGTTTGCCGCGGTCGGCGGTCTGGACGGTGCGGGGCTGGGCGGTGGTGGTGTTCTGAGACATGGTGAAAATCCTTTCGGAGAGGAAATGCAAGAGAAGAAAGCGGAGGCGCGTGATGCGAACGCGATTGGGCTCGAGATAGAAAAAGGCCCCCGGTCGAAACCGGAGGCCTTCCAATCACCTAGAGCGCAAAAACAGGCGTGAGAGACTCACCGTCGACCGATCGTATTCGCATCACGCCACCACCAGTTGTTGAGAGACTTCATCGTGTTCTTCATGTTGGTGGCTCCTTTCGTGATGCCGTGGCGCAGTCGCACCTAGTTGCTGTTGCGCTGCACTATAGCACAGCGAAGTGTGTACAGGGAAATCTTTTTTGAAAAGATTTCAGTGACGTTTCCCGCCGGTCGAAGGGGCGGGCTGAACGGGCGGGGCGACCTGCGCCATCCCGCCCGCGCCTTAAGGCGTGGGATTTTTAGGCCTTCTTGCGACGATAGAGCACGAAGCCGCAGACACCAATGACGACGACGGCGCCAACGGCCATGGCGGCCATGTTGTTGCCCTCGGACTTCTCCTCGGTGGCCTTTTCCTCTTCGACCTCGGGCTCGGCTACATCCTCATCCGAGAGGGCCTCGTCGGCGTAGGTGATGGACTCGACCAGGCAGTCGTTGTCGGCATCGTAGTCGCTCGGGACGAACTCCTCGGAGAAGTCGCCCTCCTTGAGGTAGTCACGCATCTCCTCGAGCATGGCCTTGCACTTGACGTAGGTGTTCTTGGTGGCAGCCTTGCCGGCCTTGTTGGCCAGGGCGGTGCGGGCCTCGGTGCCCTCGGCGGCCTGCATGGCCTCGTCGACGGTCAAGCTCTGCTCGATGAGTTCCTTCTGCAGCGCATCGAGGTAGGCGCGGACGCCGGTGGCGCAGTGATCGCGGTTCTCATAGGCGAGCGTGTTGATGTCCATGAGGACGTAGTTGATGGAGTTCTTGGGCTCCTCGTTGTTCACGACGTCTTCCTCTTCGCAGTGGTCGAAGGAGACATCCTGATCGCTAAAGTAGGGGCTGACCTCGGTGAGCAGTGCGGAGTAGAGGGGGATGGCGACGGAGAACTCGGCGTTGGAGAGCATCTCCCACTGGATGGTTGCGATCTCGGGATCCATGCCCTGACGGATCTGGAAGGTATGGATCTCGGTGTTGCGGTTGGAGCCGATGGCATAGGCGCCGTCGGTGTTGGCGTTGAGGCCGGCGACATTCTCGCCGCGAGCGGCGAAGCTGCGGATCATCTCAAAGGTGTTCCAGTCGGACTTGCCGGGCTGGAAGAACAGCGGCTGCATCTCGTGGACCATGGCACCGAGCGTGACGTCATTCTTGTCCTTGTCCTTGACGATCTCGTAGTCGGTGCCCACGGTCAGTGGAGCCATAAAGTAGTCGCGGCCCTGGATATAGCGCGACCACTGGTGCATACCGGCCTCGCTAATCTCCTCGCCGTAGGTCTTGGCGACGTCGAACTTGCCGTCGGTGTACTCGGCAAAGCCCTTCTCCTTGGGCATGGACTCGATGCCCTCGGAATGGAGGCAGTTCTCGGTGTCGTCGAGGTCGACGTCATAGGTGAGATTGCCGATGTTGGGGTTGAGTGAGGCGATGTCGTCGGCGAGCTTCATAGCAATCCACTGATGGCCGGAAAGCGCGGCGAACAGCCAGGTCTCGGTGCTGTCGGCGATGATGATCTGGTCGTTGGAGCAGACGCCCTGCTCGTCGATCAGGCTGCCGATGAGCTCGACGCCCTCGCGGGCCGTGGCGCTCTCGCCCAGGATGACGCTGGCATAGCTGTACTCGCCAATGCCGGTCTCCTCGGTGATGGGGTCGGCTTCTTCGGCCTTCTCGTTATAGGAGGTGCTCAACGTGGCAGAGCAGGAGACGCCCTTCTCGTTGATGCCGGCCTCGGAATATGCGTCGTAGCGATCTTCCCACTGCGAGGGGTTGTCGCGAACGAAAGTGTAGCGGTAGGTTGCGCCCTTGGACTTGTACTCAAAACCGGACTCGACCGAGGTGTACTCGTTGCCGTCCTTGTGTGCGGGCTCAATGCCAAAGTGCTTGACATAGCGCGGACCGAAGTCCTCGGAACGGCCGTAGTACGTGTTGCCGTCTGCCGTAAGCTTGCTGCCCATGTAGATCTGGGTGCAAGCGAGCGCCGAAGTCGGCATGGCCATAATGGCCGCTGCTCCAAATGCAAGGCCGCAGCCGAGCTTTTTGAGCGTGTTGACAGGATGAGTAAACCTCATGATCCCTCCCAACTGTTGAGATCCCGCAAAACTGTGAGGAATCTCAGCTAATAAATACATCTATTAGCCTATAGGAAGTCTAAAGAGTATTCATCTATTTCGATTAAATACTCGATGAGCGTCCTAAAATATGCGATGAGGGACAATAATACTCATTATCTAGCTTTATTTAAATAAAGACGCCCTGCAATTACTATGCCTGAATAAAGTGCCTTGCACGGGGCGCAAAGAAAAATCCCCCGCTGTTTGGCAAATGCATAAACAACGGGGGAAATGATAATTGGATGAATATCATACCAATGTGGAATTACTTCTTCCGGCGGTGGATCACGTTAATCGCATAGCCGACGAGCATGGCCAAGACGATGACGATAAAGCCAATCAGGGGGTTGTCGTTCATGGGGTCCTCCTATTTTCCGAGCGGGGAGAATTCGTCGACGATGAGGTCGAGGCATTGCGGAAGCGCGCGGGCTCCAAAGACGCCCGAGTTGCTGGAGATGATTTCGCCATCGAACTGCATGCCCAGCGACGGCGTGCAGGTGATCTTGGCTTCTTTGGTCTGGATGATCTTGAACTGCGGGCGGCCGAGCACCTTGCCGGCGGGGTCGAGTGCGGCGGTGATCACGGTGGGCAGGAGCTGGACGGTTTTTACGGGCTCGATGACCGCGATGTCGACCATGCCGTCGTTCATACGGCAATCGGGGAACAGGTTGATGTCGTTTTGAATGACCGAGGTGTTGCCGGCCATGCAGCAGATGCCATCGAGCTCCTCGACAATGCCGTCATGCTCAATCGTAAAGTGCGCCACCGTGGGGTTGGGTGTGGCGAGCGCGGAGAGGAAATAGGCGATCTCACCGATGTCGTTTTTGGCGGGGGCGGCCTTCATCATGATCTCGGCGTCGAAGCCCGAGCCGGCGATGATGATGAAGCCGTGGCGCTTTTCGTTGCCGTTCTCGTCGAGCCAAAAGAGCTCGCCCATGTCCACTTTGACCGTGCGACCGGCGCGGCAAGCCTTGGCAAGCGCCGCTGCCTCGGGGGCATTGCCAATGTTGTTGAAGAACAGGCAGGCCGTGCCGGAGGGGAAGACGAGCGTGGGGACGCCGCATCCGCGCATCTGGTCGAGCACGTTGGAGACGGTGCCGTCGCCGCCCGAAACGACCACGCGATCAAACTCGCGCACGTCTGCCACGGCGTCCTCGGGTTCCATGCCATCGCCGATAAAACGCATCACGACCTCGTCGCCGCCCTGCGCGAGGGCGTGCGTGAACGCGTAGATTTCATCTGAGCTGGGGCCCGATGCCGGGTTGTGGATGATAAGGCAGCGCATACTTACGTTCCCGTTCTGTGACTAACCGAGTATAGTTGTAGGGCAATGCCGATATCCTACCCGTGTTTTTCGGGCCTAACCTTATTCGATGGGTTGATATGTACATTTCCACACATCAGGCTCTGCTCGACTTTTGCCAGCGCGCCCGCGAGTTCGACGCGATTGCCGTCGATACCGAGTTTTTGCGCGAGCGCACGTTCCACCCGCGCCTGTGCTTGGTCCAGATCGCCACCCCTGCCGAGAGCGTCGCGGTCGATCCTTTGGTGATCGACGACCTATCGCCGCTTGCCGAGCTTATGGGCGATGAGAGCGT
This sequence comes from uncultured Collinsella sp., assembly GCA_902468085.1. Classification (GTDB taxonomy): domain Bacteria; phylum Actinomycetota; class Coriobacteriia; order Coriobacteriales; family Coriobacteriaceae; genus Collinsella. The sequence goes on along the minus strand of CABQXN010000013.1, from coordinate 13,777 downwards.
GACCAAGGTGTTTCACGCTTGCTCGCAGGATATGGAGGTTATGCTCCATACCGTGGGCGTGCTGCCGCGTCCCATTTTTGACACACAGGTCGCCGCCGCCTTTTTGGGCGAGCGCCAGCAGATTTCCTACGGCGCGCTCGTGCAGACGTTTTGCGGCGTCTCATTGCCCAAGACCGAGTCACTGACCGACTGGTCGCGCCGCCCGTTGACCGATAAGCAGATCGAGTACGCGATCGATGACGTCAAGTACCTGATCGTCGCCTATACCGAGATGATGAGTCGCCTGCGCGAGCTGGGCCGGGTGGACTGGGTGCTCGACGAGCTGCGCCCGCTGGCCGACGAGTCGCACTACCGCGCCGACCGCCATGAGGCATTCCGCAAGGTCAAGCGCATCAACTCCTGCAGCCGCCATCAGCTGGGCATTGCGCGCGAGCTTGCTGCTTGGCGCGAGGACCGCGCCGAGCGCCGCAACATCCCGCGCAAGTGGGTCATGTCCGACGATACGCTGCTGGCCCTGGTTAAACGTAATCCCGTGCGTGTTGAGGAGTTCCGCAGCATCCGCGGCACCGATCAGCTGGGGGAGCGCGACGTGGACGGCGCGCTCATGGCCATTAAGCGCGGTGCGAGCTGCCCGCACGATCGCCTGCCGCTCATGGTGCGCGGGCACCGTCAGATTTCGCCGGAGCTGGAAAGCGTGACGGACCTGATGTATGCGCTCATTCGCCTGGTCGCCGAGCGCTCGGGCGTGGCGACCTCGGTCATTGCCTCGCGCGATGACCTGGCCGACTATATTGAGCATCCCGAGCAGAGCCCCCTGCGCGAAGGCTGGCGCTTTGAGCTCGTGGGCTCGCGCCTGGACGATCTGCTCTCGGGCAACATGGGACTCACCGTGAAGGACGGAAAGATTGAGTTGTTATAGGGAAGCCTAGTCGGCTGAGTGGGTAGAATGCCTCCAACGTGTAACTCGATTCGGAGGAATTCGCATGCCTTATTACTATGGATATGGCTTTGGCATTGACCCGCTGTACCTGCTGGTTGTTCTTGTCTGCACGGTGCTTGGCCTTGCCGCGCAGAGCTATATCAACTCGACGTACAAGACGTGGTCTAAGGTGCGCTCGGACGGCGATACGGGTGCCACGGTTGCTCGCCGCATGCTCGATGCCAACGGTTGTAGCGCCGTGGGTATCAAGGGTGTTGCCGGCGAGCTCACCGATCATTACAACCCGCAGGACAACAACCTGTATCTGTCGGATGCCAACCGTTCGGGCGGGTCGGTCGCAAGCGTTGCCGTCGCCTGTCACGAGGCAGGCCATGCCGCCCAGCGTCAAAGTGGTTATGCCATGATGAAGGTACGCACCGCTTTGGTCCCCGTCGTCAACTTTACCCAGAACACCTGGACGATCGTGCTGCTCATGGGCCTGTTCATGAACATCGCGGGGCTCACGACCCTCGCGCTGGTCTTCTTCTCGTTTAGCGTGCTGTTCCAGCTGGTTACGCTGCCGGTCGAGATTGATGCCAGTCGCCGCGCCGTGGCGTATATCGAGCAGTCGGGCATGAGTTCCAAGCAGGTTAGCGGTGCCAGGAAGGTGCTGACGGCAGCTGCGCTTACCTACGTGGCGGCGGCGCTCACCTCGATTATTCAGCTGCTCTACCTGATGGCTCGCTACAACAGAAACTCCAACCGATAGCAAACGGGACAGGCAGGCGCCGCGGGGATTCGTGTCCCAGCGGCGCTGTACTATGTGTTGGACTTGAATTTGCGCAGGGCCGGAGCCCGTGTGCACGATGACGAAAGGAGGCTGCGTGGCTGGCTGGAATCTGACCGGCAATACCGTTTCCGCCGAGTTCGACGGATCGGACGAGCAGGAGTGCAAAGAGCTCAGCGTGAGCCAGGCGGTGGAGATCGCCGCCGGTGCGCTCGATGCCATTCCGCAGCTGAGCGTTTTGGGCGAGGTCACGGGTTTCCGCGGTCCCAATGCCCGAAGCGGCCACTGCTACTTCCAAATCAAGGACGACTCGGCGGCCGTCGACTGCATCATCTGGAAGGGCGCCTACCTTAAGCGCACCTTCGATCTGCGCGACGGCATGCAGGTGAGCTTTAAGGGTAGCTTCAATCTCTACAAGCCTACGGGTCGCATGAGCTTCGTCGCCCGCTCGTTCTCGCTGGCGGGGGAGGGCTTGCTGCGTCAGCAGGTGGCTCAGTTGGCCGAAAAGCTGCGTCGCGAGGGCCTGATGGATGAGGCGCGCAAACGCCGCATCCCGGTGTTCTGCTCGCGCGTGGCGGTTGTCACCTCGCTTTCGGGCGCCGTAATCGACGACGTCAAGCGTACGCTGCGCCGTCGCAACCCGCTCGTCGAGCTTGTCTGCGTAGGTGCTAAGGTTCAAGGCGAGGGTGCGCCGGCAGAGCTTATTGAGGGCCTGCGCCGTGCCGCTTCCATTACGCCGGCGCCCGATTGCATTTTGCTCGTGCGTGGCGGCGGTTCCTTCGAGGACCTCATGACCTTTAACGACGAGGAGCTTGCCCGTGCGGTGGCAGCCTGTCCCGTGCCCGTGGTGACGGGCATTGGGCATGAGCCCGATACCTCGATCTGCGACATGGTGGGCGACCGTCGCGCCTCCACGCCCACGGCTGCGGCAGAATCGGTGGCGCCGGCTATGACGGAGTTGGTCGATGTGCTCGAGACGCGCCATCAGCGTCTGGGCGCCGCGATGGCTTCGATGATCGGGTCGGATCAGGTCGATCTGGAAATGCTCGACCAGCGCGGTCGTCGTGCCTGGGATACCTATACGGCTCGCTTGGGCGATGCACTCGATACGGCTGCGTGCCGCCCATGCCTCAATGACCCCACATTTATGGTCGAGCGTCGCGAATCGGAGCTTGCACTGACCGCCGATCGCCTGTCGGGCGCCATAGCGCGCTCGGTCGGGACATTCCGCTCCAACTTTGAGCGCCTGCCCGAGCGTCTGGTTGCAAGCACCTCGGGGCTCGATGGCAAGCGCCATGCGCTCACGCTTGCGAGTTCCCGTCTGGAGCATCAGGGACGTACGATGCTCAGCAAACCCGCGTCCGACCTGGGCCGAGCCGCCGCGTCGCTCGATGCCCTGTCTCCGCTCAAGGTGCTTGCCCGCGGCTATTCCATCGCGTACAGCGATGATGGTGTGGCTACGAGCGCCAAGACCTTTAAGCCCGGCGACGCCATTCGTGTGCGCATGGCTGACGGCAACGTGGCAGCAACGGTCGATACGGTTGAGTAGGCCGCGTTTCATAGTGATAAACCTTTAGGAAAGGAAACAGATATGGCAGAGAAGACCCCGGTCGAGCAGCTTACGTACAAGCAGGCCTCGCAGGAGCTGGAGCTCATCATCCGCAGCTTGGAGTCGGGCGATATGGAGCTCGAGGAGTCGCTCGAGAGCTATACCCGCGGCGTCGAGCTCCTCAAGAGCCTGCGCACCCGCCTGTCCGATGCCGAGCAGAAGGTCTCGGTGCTCCTGAAGGACGTCGACGGCAACGACGTGCTCGCCGACGGCGAGGCCGCCAACACCAACGACAGTCTCTCGTTCTAACCATCTCGACCAAATATAATTACCTTGGTCTGTGAGAAAGGAACCAACCATGTGTGATTGCATCTTCTGCAAAATCGCCAACCACGAGATCCCCTCGACCGTTGTCTATGAGGACGATCAGGTCATCGCCTTCGACGACCTCAACCCCCAGGCGCCGGTCCACACGCTCGTAATCCCCAAGAAGCACTACAGCGACATCGCCGACAACGTGCCTGCCGAGACCATGGGCGCCATGGCTCACGCCATCCAGGAGGTCGCCAAGGCCAAGGGCTTGGAGGACGGTTTCCGTGTCATCTCCAACAAGGGCGTCAACGCCGGCCAGACCGTCATGCACTTCCACATGCACGTTCTCGGCGGCAAGAACCTGGGCGAGAACCTCATCTGAGGGCGCCTCTTCCGTGCAATGAAACGGAAGCTCAGGCATCGATAACTTATATATCAACGCAATAAACCCGAGCGTGAGGGCGTTTGGGTTTATTATTGAAGCGTATGTAACCTGGCGGCGCCACACCGCCTGTTAGTAGGGAGACACATGAACGTTCTGGTCGTCAACGCAGGATCTTCGACCCTCAAGTATCAGGTCATCGATACCAAGTCCCACAAGGTGTCCGCAAAGGGCTCCTGCGAGCGCGTCTGCTTTACCGGCGGTACCTTCACCCACGCTGCCAACGGTTCCAAGAAGGTGACCGAGAACATCGAGTTCCCCGACCACAAGGTCGCCATCGAGGTTGTCCTGAAGGACCTCGAGGCCAACGGCGTCAAGATCGAGGGCATCGGCCACCGCATCGTTCAGGGCGGTTGGTACTTTGGCGATTCCTCCCTCGTCGACGAGGACGTCCTCGCCAAGATTCGCGAGGTCGCTCCGCTCGCCCCGCTCCACAACAACCCCGAGGCCAACGTTATCGAGTACTGCCTCGAGCAGTATCCCGACCTGCCCAACGTCACGGTCTATGACACCGCTTTCCACTTCAATATGCCCGAGGTCGCCAAGACCTACGCCCTGCCCAAGGACGTTTGCGACAAGCTGCACATTCGTAAGTACGGTGCCCACGGCACCAGCTACCGTTACATCTCCAAGAAGGTTGCCGAGATGACCAACGGCGAGGCTCGCAAGGTCGTCGTGTGCCATATCGGCTCCGGCGCTTCCCTGTGCGCCATTGAGGACGGCAAGTGCATGGACACCACCATGGGCCTCACGCCGCTCGACGGTGTCATGATGGGCACCCGCTGCGGTTCCATCGACCCGGCTACTGTGTGCTACCTGCAGCGCGAAGGTGGCTACACCTTCGACGAGGTCGACGAGATGATGAACAAGAAGTCCGGCCTTTTGGCTGTGACCGGCGGCAAGACCAACGACTGCCGCAACGTTGAGGAGCTCGCCGCTGCCGGCGACCCCGAGGCTCAGCTCGCCTTCGATATGTTCGTCTACAAGATTGCCGCCAAGGCCGCCGAGATGGCCACTTCTATGTGCGGCATGGACACCCTGGTCTTTACCGCCGGCATCGGCGAGCACGCTCCCGCTGTCCGCGCTGGCGTGGCCGACCGTCTGGCCTTTATGGGCGTCAAGATGGACCATGCCCGTAACGCCCTGCGTGGCGACGGCGCTTGGTGCCTGTCTGCCAAGGATTCCAAGGTTAAGATCTTCGTCATCCCCACGGACGAGGAGTTCATGATCGCTTCCGACGTCGAGCGCATCGTCAGCGGTAAGTAATTGCAAGAGGGGAGGGGCTGGACGACCAAGTGCCGTTCAGCCCCTCTTTTGCGCTCGTTTGGCGATATGTCTGATAGCTATTTATCAAGATGTGATAACTTCTTATTAAAATGCGGTCGCCTTAAGAGATCTGCGTCGACCGTATTGCACTGCAAAGGAGTCTCATGAACGTACTTGTTGTCAACGCCGGCAGCTCAAGTCTTAAATATCAGCTTCTGGATACCGATACCCGCGAGGTTTTCGCCAAGGGCAACTGCGAGCGTATCGGCTCGGACATGGGTATCTTTGGTCATTTCGAGAACGGTGGCGCCAAGCAGACCGAGGAGGTTCCCTTCCCCGATCATCGCTCTGCTATCGCTCGCGTGCTCGAGGAGCTCGAGAAGACCGACTTTACGATCGATGGCATCGGCCACCGTATCGTTCAGGGCGGCTGGCACTTCGATGATTCCGCAGTCGTTGACGACGAGGTCATGGCTAAGATCCTTGAGGTGGCCCCGCTCGCCCCACTGCACAATTACGGCGAGGCCGCGGCAATCGAATACTGCCGCGAGAAGTATCCGGAGCTGCCCAACGTGGCCGTCTTCGACACCTCGTTCCACATGACCATGCCCGAGGTTGCCTACACCTACGCGCTGCCCAAGGACGTGTGCGACAAGTACCATGTGCGCAAGTACGGCGCCCACGGTACGAGCCACCGCTACGAGTGGATGATGGCAAAGGAGATTCTGGGCTCGTGCTGCCACCGTCTGCTTTCGTGCCATCTGGGCAACGGCGCTTCGCTCGCCGCCATTGAGGACGGCGTTTGCCGCGACACCACGATGGGGCTCACGCCGCTCGACGGCCTGATGATGGGCACCCGTTGTGGTTCCATTGACCCTGCCACCGTGTGCTACCTCCAGCGCGAGGGCGGCTACAGCTACCAGGAAGTCGACGACATGATGAACAAGCAGTCTGGTCTGCTTGCCATCTCGGGTATCTCCAACGACGCCCGCGACATCCGTACACGCGCCTCCGAGGGCGACGAGCGCTGCCTGCTCGCCTTCGATATGTTCGCCTACAAGGCTATGCAGCAGGCCGGCTCCATGATCGCCTCCATGGCGGGCGTGGACACTATTACGTTCACCGCTGGCATTGGCGAGAACGACTGGTCGATCCGCAAGGCCTTCTGCGACTGCTTTGAGTGGCTGGGCGTGCGCATCGACAACAACAAGAACCGCGAGGCCGTGGGCAACGGCCCGCAGGTCATCAGCGCCGCCGGCTCTTCCGTCACGGTCATGGTCATCCCCACCGACGAGGAATACATGATCGCCCACGACGTCGAGCGTCTGACCAAGAACAACTAACGCGCTCATTTGCAAGTAAACGAAAGGCCTCCAGAGCAACAGCTCCGGAGGCCTTTCTGCTAGCAGGTGGGCGGCGGAAATTCCATCCCATTTCGAGCACAAATTCTGGGACACGCTTTCCGGGTGAGGCGCGTTGCGGAAAGTGCGACCCACAATAAAGCAAAATTACGTCCCACAGTTTCCCAAACAGCCCCCAAGTGGAAGCTGCATCCCACAATCCGCCTTCAAACCGGGACACGCTTTCCGGCACAACAACCGCCGAGGCCCTATCAGCCTTTTAAATCCACAGTGACCATATCCGCATCGTTTGCCCCCCAGCAACGGCACCCATCCATTCAGATTCTCAGTCCCAGCTCGTAGCCAAGCCGCCGTCCACCCCAGATTCCCTGAATGCCACGTGGCGGCAGAAGGCCGTACGGGCTAACCCCTGAAAACAATCCGCAGACCAGAAACGCCCCCGTTCGTAGCTCCGGAGGAGCAGAACGGGGGCGTTTCATTGGTCGAGGACGTTTTCAGGGGTTAACCCGTACGGCCTTCGGGCGAGTGCGTACGCTACTCAGCCATCTGAGCCTGGACGGCGGTGATGGCCACGACACCCACGATGTCGTCGGCAGAGCAGCCGCGCGACAGGTCGTTGACCGGCTTGGCGATGCCCTGCAGGATGGGGCCGTAGGCGTCAGCGCCAGCGAAGCGCTGGACCAGCTTGTAGCCGATGTTGCCAGCCTCGAGGTCGGGGAACACGAGCACGTTGGCCTTACCGGCGACGGAGGAGCCGGGAGCCTTGAGCTGGGCGACGGTGGGGACGATAGCGGCGTCGAGCTGCAGGTCGCCGTCGATGGCGAGCTCGGGAGCCTTCTCCTTGCAGAACTTCACGGCCTCCTGGACCTTCTTGGCGACCTCGCCACCTGCGGAGCCCATGGTGGAGTAGGAGAGCATGGCCACGTGCGGCTCAACATTGCCCATGAAGGTGGACCAGGAGTGGGCCGAGGCGATGGCGATCTCGGAGAGCTCGTCAGAGGACGGGTTGATGTTGAGGCCGCAGTCGGCGAAGATCAGCGTGCCGTCGGTGCCGAACTGCGGGGTGTCGGTGCACATCACGAAGAAGGCCGAGACCAGCTTGGTGCCCGGGGCGGTCTTGAGGATCTGAAGCGCAGGGCGCAGGGTGTCGGCGGTGGAGTGGCAGGCGCCAGAGACCAGGCCGTCGGCGTCGCCCATCTTGACCATCATGGTGCCAAAGTAGGTGGCGTCCATCACCTGGGCGCGAGCCTGCTCGATGGTAACGCCCTTCTTGGCGCGGAGCTCGGCAAACTTCTGCGCGTACTCCTCGTGCTTCTCGGCATTGCGCGGGTCGATGACGGTAGCGCCGGGAACGTCGATCTCGTCGGGGTTGCCCAGGATGACGATCTTTGCCAGGCCCTCCTCGATGATCTTGGTGGCTGCGACGATGGTGCGCGGGTCCTCGCCCTCGGGCAGGACGATGGTCTTAAGGTCGGCCTTGGCGGCAGACTTCATACGGTTTAGGAAATCGCTCATGTTACTCCTTACAAGCGTTTTGCTAAGCTCCAGGCGCCCGGCTGTACACGAATAAACCCGCTGCTAGCGGGTTTACCTTTCAATAATGTACGCCGCGGTGCTTGAGCTTTCCTTGTGTGGCAAGCTCATTATAGGACGCATTAGCGCTATAATCGCTCTGATAAATATGTCTCGAAGAATGTTCGAGAAAAGCCCAGCTAACGAGCCCGTGGCTTTTGACAAGGAGTATCGATGCAGATTACCTCAGGCCTGCCTGAAGGCTTTAATGCCGGTGCGTACGACATGATCGTTGTCGGCGCCGGTTATGCCGGTGCCGTTTGCGCCCGCCGTCTTGCCGAAACCATCGGCTATCGTGTTGCCGTTTTGGAGCGCCGTAGCCACATTGCGGGCAATGCCTTCGACTGCACTGACGAGGCGGGAATCCTGGTCCACGAGTATGGTCCGCACATCTACCATACCTTTAACGAGCGCGTGCATAACTTCCTGTCGCGCTTTACCAAGTGGACGGACTACCAGCACAAGGTGCTCGCCAACATCAACGGTACCCTTATGCCCGTGCCCTTTAACCATGCGAGCCTTAAGCTTGCCTTTGGCGATGAGCGCGGCGAGGAACTGTACCAAAAGCTCGTGGAGACCTTCGGCAAGGACGTCAAGGTGCCCATCATGGAGCTGCGCAAGAAGAACGACCCGGATCTTGCCGAGGTTGCCGATTACGTCTACGAGAACGTCTTTTTGCATTACACCATGAAGCAGTGGGGCCAGACGCCCGATCAGATCGACCCCTCGATCACCGGCCGCGTCCCCGTCTTTGTGGGCGATGACGATCGCTACTTCCCGCAGGCTCCTTTCCAGGGCATGCCGCAGGACGGCTATACCGCGCTGTTCGAGCATATGCTCGATCACGATCTGATTGATGTGTTCTGCGACGTGGACGCCCGCGACCTCTTCGAGATCGACGAGACCACCGTCAAGATCGACGGTAAGGTCTATGGTGGCGAGATCGTCTACACCGGTCCGCTCGACGAGCTGTTCAACCTCGACCTGGGCGCGCTGCCGTACCGCACACTCGATATGAAGTTCGAGACGCTCGATATGGACCAGTTCCAGCCCGTGGGCACCGTCAACTACACCACGAGCGAGGACTATACGCGAATCACCGAGTTCAAGAACATGACCGGTCAGGTTTTGCCCGGCAAGACCACTATCATGAAGGAGTACTCCAAGGCCTATACGCCCGGCTCGGGCGAGACGCCGTACTACGCTATCCTGGAGTCCGAGAACCGTGAGCTCTACGAGCGCTATCTTGAGCGTGTCCAGAACCTGACGAACTTCCACCCGGTGGGTCGTCTGGCCGAGTATCGTTACTACGATATGGACGCCGTGACCAATTCTGCCCTCGATCTTTCGGATGAGATTATCGCCTGCCATGCATAAAGTCATAACATTCGGTATTCCCTCGTATAACGCCGCCAAGGACATGGACCATTGCATCACCTCCATCTTGGAGGGGAGCAATTACGCCACCGATATCGAGATTATCGTGGTGGACGATGGCTCCAAGGACGAGACGGCCGCCAAGGCCGACGAGTGGGAGGCCCGTTATCCTGGAATCATCCGCGCGGTGCACCAGGAGAACGGCGGCCACGGTATTGCCGTCCTTTCGGGTCTGCGCGAGGCGCAGGGCACCTACTACAAGGTTGTCGACTCGGACGACTGGCTTGACGGTGCGGCGCTTTCGACCATGCTGTCGATTCTGCGTGGCTTTGAGGAGCGCGACCAGCGCGTCGACCTGTTTATCTCGAACTACGTGTACGAGAAGGTTTACGAGGGTACGCATACCGCGATTGGCTACAAGTTTGCCCTGCCGCGCAAAAAGATTTTCTCTTGGGACCAGATCGGACACTTCCGTCCCGATCAAAATCTGCTCATGCACAGCCTGTGCTGTCGCACCGATGTACTGCGCGAGTCCAATCTGCCTATGCCGGCACACACGTTCTACGTGGATAATATCTACGCATACGTGCCGCTGCCGCGCTGCAAGACCATGTACTACGCCGACATCGACCTCTATCGCTACTTTATCGGTCGCGAGGGCCAGAGCGTCAATGAGGCCACAATGGTCAAGCGTCTGGGTCAGCAGTTCCGCGTAACGCGCATCATGATGGAATCGTTCCACCTGTACCAGGACGTTGAGTCCTCGCGTCTGCGTTCGTACATGATGGGCTACTTCACCATGATGATGGCGATTTGCTCGGTGCTCACCAAGCTCTCCGAGGAAGATTGTGCCGATGAGCGCCTGAAGACCCTATGGAAGGACCTGAAGGAGTACGACGAGCGCATGTATCGTCGCGCTCGCTACGGCGTGGTCGGATTCTTTACCAACCTGCGTGGACGGGCCGGAGACAAAACCACACTCGGCCTATACCATCTGGCCTCAAAGATCTTCAAATTCAACTAGTGCAGAAACGCTCGGGTAACGGGGACCCCTGGTCCTTAACTCGCTACTTCGAACAGTCCTGCGCAAGACGGAGGCGCCACTGGCGCCTCCTTTGCGTGCGGAACTCGTATCAAGTTAAGGACCAGGGGTCCTCTGCTATGTCTCGCTTTGTGTCAGCAAACTGAATTTGAAGATCTTGGACGCGCGGTACACAGGGGCCTGGGCTGAAGGGGATCTTGTTGAGTAGGTTGCCCGGTGGAGCTTGGTTATGTTTGTCGCGAGTTCCGCACGAGCCGAAGAGCACTTAATGTGCTCTTCGTGCGAGCCAGGACTGTAGAGCAGCAAACATAACCAAGACCCACCGGGCAACCGGTCGAGTAAGGTTACTTCGCGGCACCCGGGATTCCGTGGGAGGTTTTGGCAGTTTTGGCTCCGTTTACGATGGCGGTCTGTAGGGCCCTTACGGCGAGCATGCCCAGCAGGTCTAGGGGTACGGCGGCGCTTGCCTGAGCACCCAGTTTGCCGCTGGCGAGGGTGTAGATGGTGTCGCCGTCGTTGGTGGTGTGCGTGGGGCGAATGGCGTGCGCATAGGCGTCTGCTGCCATTTGGGAGACCTTGGTGGCCTGCGCCTTGGTGAGCTCAACGTTGGTGACGATGCAGCTGATGGTGGTGTTGGTGCGGTCGAGCGGCATTTGCATGGAGCCGGCGGCGGCAAAGGCTGCGAGCTCCATGTCGACGATCTGGTCGCTATCTGCTGCAGCGCGCATGCCAGCGACCCATTCACCGGTGAAGGGGTCGACGACATTGCCGCAGGCGTTGACCGAGACCACGGCACCCACCTTAACAGGGCCGAGTGCCACGGCGGCGGCTCCAAGGCCGGCCTTCATGCAGGTTGCGGGGCCCATGAGCTTGCCCACGGTGGCTCCGGTGCCGGCACCTACATTGCCCTGCTCGAGCGTGGTGGGGGTGTTGTCGAGCGCCTCGCGCACGGCGGAGATGCCAGCCTCAATGTCGGGGCGTACGGTGGGGTCGCCAAAGGCGAGGTCGAAGATGCAGCTAGAGCAAACGATGGGCACCTGCGTGGGACCGACAGGAAGGCCGATGCCGCGGCTCTCGAGCTCGCGGGCGACGCCGCTTGCGGCCTCCAGACCAAAGGCCGATCCACCCGAAAGGCAGACGGCGTGGACCTTGTCCACGGTGTTCTCGGGACGCAGCAGGTCGGTCTCGCGCGATGCCGGGGCACCGCCGCGAACGTCAACACCGCCGGTGGCGCCCTCGGGTGCCACGATTACGGTGCAACCGGTGCCGGCCTCCTCGTCCGTATAGTTGCCAAAGCAAAAGCCATCGACATCGCAAACGTCAATGGCCTCAAGCAGTGTATCCATGTTTTACTCCTATCGGTTTTCCGCCGGGCCTTATGCCCGGTCGGGATCCGTACGGTACGCCGAAATTGTAGGCGCTGGGGGATACCCAGCGCCAGATGCAATTACGATAGTTTTTGAATCGCGCGCGCGACGCGAGCGATGGGCAGGCCCACCACGTTGTAGAAGTCGCCCGAAATATCATGCACGAGCATGCGCCCTCCGACGCCCTGGATGCCGTAGGCGCCTGCCTTGTCCATGGGCTCGCCTGAGGCGACGTAGCGCTCAATCTGCTCGTCGGTGAGCTCATAGAACGTCACGTCGGTCACATCGACAAACGACAGGCTCTCGGCGGCGTGCGGGGCCGTGGCGTCTCCGGCTCTAACGAGGCAGACGCCGGTTGCGACCTGGTGCGTGCGCCCCGAGAGCTCGTGGAGCATGGTGCTGGCTTCGTCCTCGTTTGCCGGCTTACCCAAAATCTTGTCATCGAAGGTGACGATGGTGTCGGCCGCGATGGTCAGCTCATTGGGCTCGGCGTGCTCGGCGGCAACGGCGGCAGCCTTAGCGCGAGCTAAGCGCTCGACAAGCGTAAGCGGGGTCTCGTCATCAAAAGGAGTCTCGTCGATGTCAGCGGGAATGACGCGGATGTCATAGCCGGCCTCGCGCATGAGTTCGATGCGGCGCGGAGATTGCGAAGCCAAAATCATAGCTGGATGCCCTCGGCAACCTTCTCGACAGCCTTGTCGCCGGCGAGCGTGCGAAGCAGCTCAAGCGCAAAGGGGAGCGACTGGGCCATGCCGCTGGCGGTGATGATGTTGCCGTCCTGCGTGACCTTCTCGCCGGTATAGGCGCCCTCGGGGAAGCTCTTCTCAAAGCCGGGGAAGCATGTGGCGCGGCGTCCCTCGAGCAGGTCGAGCTCGCCCAGGATAAACGGGGCGGCGCAGATGGCGGCAACATGCTTGGTCGCGGCGAACTCGCAGACCACGTCGCAGACGCGCTGATCGGCGCGCAGGTTGGTGGCGCCGGGCAGACCGCCGGGTAGGACGACGCAGTCATACTCGTCAAAGTTAATCTCGTCAAAGAGTGCGTCGCAGGTTACGGGAATCTGCAGCGAGCTTACGACCTCGCGCGTGGGCATGATCGAGACGAGCGTGGCACGCACACCGCCGCGACGCATGACATCGACCATGGTCAGGCATTCAATCGTTTCAAAGCCATCGGCGGCAAGAACGGCAACGCTGGGCATAAGGGTTCCTTTCATAGGGCGGCATACAATTAGCCGTCTTATACCCCGAAGACATACGCTTGCCCCGTCCCAAATTAGCTACCCCGGAGCCCCGTTCCAAAAAGACTGGTCGTGCCCGGGTGTTGCGCACTAGGAGGGGCTTGCGGCGCGGCGATAAAATCTCGGCATCCGTCATCTTTCGCTACATGAGGAGCTGATTTGCCATGATAGGCCTTAGGGTATCCGATCTTCTCGTTTTGCTAGTTGTATTTGGTGGTGTCGCGGCTGTTGCCTTTGCCGTTATCTTGAACAAGGAATCGTCGAATAAGCCTCAGCCTCCGCAGTCCAATTCGTACCAGCAAATGCCTCCTGTGCAACAGGTCCCGCCGACGCAGCAGGTGCCGACGGCAATCGATGATGCTCAGCCAGTTGAGTCCGCTCATTTTTGCCCACAGTGTGGCTCAATGTTGGAAGCAAATGCTTCCTTCTGCCAAAACTGCGGAGCTCCCGTCAACCATCAGTGATTTTTCTGGCACGGGGATTAAATAAGGCTCTGTTAGACCAGGATTGACATGCCGACCTGCCGGCTAACTCGCCGTCTCC
>CABQXN010000012.1:0-62505 GCA_902468085.1 uncultured Collinsella sp. | reverse complement strand
CGACACGCATAAAAAGCCTCCCATTTCTCATGTCCAAGAAATGGGAGGCAGTTCAAAATGCGGGGCCGCCCCACATATCGAACTACAAGCGAAATCGTCGATTAACGGCGGGCCACCTTAACAAGCTCGGCAACCTTGGCGACGATCTCGTCGATCGCCACGTCCTCGCGCTCTCCCGTGGCACGGTCCTTGAGCTCGACGGTGCCGTTCTTAAGACCACGCTTGCCGAGCACCACCTGATACGGGAAGCCCATGAGGTCGTTATCGGCAAACTTAAAGCCGGGACGCTCATCGCGGTCGTCGACGACGACCTCGATACCCTCGGAACACAGGCCATCAACAATCTGCTCGCAGACGGTAGCGCACTCTTCCTTCTTGGGATCAAGCGGAATCACCGCGACCTCGTACGGGGCAACGGAGACCGGCCAGACGATGCCGTGCTCGTCGTTGTGCTGCTCCACGACGGCAGCAAGCGAGCGGGACACACCAACGCCGTAGCAACCCATGATGAGCGGTTTCTCCTTGCCGTCCTCATCCATAAAGGTGGCACCCATGGCCTCGGAATACTTGGTGCCCAGCTGGAAGACCTGAGAGACCTCGATGCCGCGGGCAGCGGAGAGCGGCTTGCCGCAGTGCGGGCAGGGGTCACCGGCGACAACGGTGACCAGATCGGCCCACTCATCGACGGTGAAGTCACGCTCGGGGCAGGCACCGGTAAAGTGATAATCGACCTCGTTGGCACCGCAGGCCCACTGTTTGGAATCGCGCAGGCTCTCGTCGCACACCAGACGGATGCCCTCGGGCAGGTTGACCGGTCCGATAAAGCCCTTGTGCAGACCGTTCGCCTGAAGCTCCTCGTCGGTCATCATGCGATAGCCCTTGCCAAAGACATGCTCGGCCTTGCAATCGTTGAGCTCGTGATCGCCCGGGACAATGGCCACGACCGGCTTGCCCTCGGCGTCGATGAGCGCCAGCGACTTTCGCGTGCCGTTCTCGGGGAACCCAAAGAACTTAGCAACAGCCTCGATGGTGCCCATGCCCGGAGTCTCGACCTTGGTAAGCGTACCGTCGCCAGGACCCTCGGTCACGATGACCTTGGTGCTTGCAGCCTCATCGTCGGCGGCGAAGCCGCAATCATCGCAGTAGACGAGCGAAGCCTCGCCGGCGTCGGCCAAAGCCATGTACTCGACGGAGGTATCGCCACCGATCTCGCCGGAGTCGGCGACAACGGGCAGGGCCTTGATGTAGCAGCGCTCACAGATGTTGGCGTAGGCCTGCTTCATCTTGTCGTACTCCTCCTGCAGACTCTCCTGCGTGGCAGAGAAGCTGTAGGCGTCCTTCATGATGAACTCACGGCCGCGCATCAGGCCAAAGCGGGGACGGAACTCGTCGCGGAACTTATCCTGGATGTGGTACAGGTTGACGGGCAGCTGTTTGTAGGAGCGCAGCTCGTTGCGCACCAGGGCCGTGACGGTCTCCTCGTGCGTGGGGCCCAGGACGAACTCGCGACCATGACGGTCGTCAAAGCGCACAAGCTCCTTGCCATAGGCATCGATACGGCCGGACTCACGCCACAGCTCGGCATCGACCATGATAGGCATCATAAGCTCCTGGGCGCCGGCAGCATCCATCTCGTCGCGCACGATGTTCTCGATCTTGCGGATCGAGCGCCATGCGAGCGGCAGATAAGAATACAGACCGGCGGCCTCCTTGCGGATCATGCCGGCACGGAGCAGCAGGCGGTGGCTGGCGAGCTCAGCGTCCGCCGGATCCTCTTTAAGCGTCGGCGCATAGAGCTTAGACATATACATTGCTCGAGTCATTTATTTCTCCTCAATAAGTTTGTCGACCTCTGCCATAAGCGCGTCGACAATTTGGTCCTCAGCTACTTTACCAATGATCTGGCCATGCGAAAAGAGCAAGGCCTGACCACGTCCGCAAGCAACGCCCAGATCGGCATCAGAAGCCTCGCCGGGGCCATTAACGGCACATCCCATCACAGCGATCGAAAGCGGCGCGGAGTAGTTCTTAAGCCGCTCGATAACCTCCTCGGCAATGGGAATAAGGTTAACCTGACAGCGGGCGCATGTGGGGCACGAGACAATCTCGGGGCCACGGCGACGCAGGCCCAACGACTGCAGAATACCCCAGGCAACCGGCGGCTCCTCAACCGGATTGGCTGTGAGCGACACACGCATGGTGTCGCCAATGCCTTCGGAAAGCAAGATACCCAAGCCTACAGAGCTCTTGATGGTGCCCTGGAGCTTGGTCCCCGCCTCCGTCACGCCCAGGTGAAGCGGAACGTGGGGAATCTCACGCGACAGGGCTCGATAGGTATCGAGCGTCGTCTGTACGCTATGGGCCTTGGCGGAAAGCACTATGTTGGTAAACCCACGATCCTCAAAGTGCCGCACAAAGCGCTCGCTCGACATCACGAGCTTTTCGGGCTGCGTGAGGTCATCGCGCTCGGCGATATCCTGCTCAAGCGAACCGGCATTGACGCCGATACGAATCGCACAGCCCGCAGCACCCGCAGCATCAATCACCGCGTCGACCTTAGCCCAATCGCCGATATTGCCGGGATTGATGCGAAGCTTGGCGGCACCAGCCTCGACGGCGCCGATGGCGAGCTTATGGTTAAAGTGAATATCGGCGACGATCGGCACCGGAGACTCGGCACAGATGATGCGGAAACCCTCAAGCGCGGCCTCGGTGGGCACGCTCACACGCACGATATCGCAGCCAGCCTGCGCCAACGCGCACACTTGCGCAAGCGTTGCCTGGGCGTCAGCGGTATCGGTGCAGGTCATGGATTGGACCACCACCGGCGCGCCGCCACCGATCTGCACACCGCCCACATGCACGGGGCGCGTCAACTCGCGAGGCAAAGGATGGGATAAAGACAATCCAAACACTCCCCTACAGGATAAATCGAAGGACGTCGGAACGAAGCATATAGACAAACAGCAGCACAAAGAGCGCGATGCCCACATAGCTCACAATCGTCTGGACCTTGAGCGGAAGCTCGCGGCCAGCAATCTTTTGAATGATCTCGATGACCAGCTTGCCGCCATCGAGTGGTGGGATGGGCAGCAGGTTCATAAAGCCAAGCGAGAACGAAATGAGGGCGGCAAACGAAAGGAACGTGGCAGGGCCGGCAGCAGCAGCCTGTGAGGACATAACGCTAATGCCCACGATCGAAGAAGACTGATCGAGAATCTCCATCGTATGCTGCGGCTGGAGCAGGCGCATCACGCCCTCCGCTGTCTGCACGACATAGGAGAACGAAAGTCGAGCCGACGTGATGGGGTCTAAACGGACCACCTGCGTAGAGGCATACACACCTAGGCGCTCGTCCTCTTTGAGCGCAACCGCGGTCGAATGCTGCTTGCCGTCACGCTCGTACTCGATGGCGATATCGTCCTTACCGGCAGCCTTACCGATGGCATCGTAAACGTCCATCCAGGTAGAGCACGATACTCCGTCAACCGAAAGGATCGCGTCGCCGCCCTCGATACCCGCCTTGGCGGCAATAGACCCCTCGTCAACCTGACCGATCACGTTGGTATCCATCGGCACGGTGACACCCGCAATAGAGTAGATGCTCATAAGCAGCAAAAAGCCCGTCAGGATATTGACGAGAATGCCCGCGAGCAGCATAAAGGCGCGCTTGAGAAAGCCCTGGCCAAGATAGGTGTGCGAACGCTCTTGTGCAAGGAACTCGGCCTCGCCGCACGGCAGCTCCCACACATCGCCCTCGGTAGTCGCATGCTCTCGATCGAAACGGCGGCCGTCAAAGGTGGTGTAACCCGCCGCATCTCGTGGCAGCGTCTGATACTTGGTGGGATAGTAGCTCGGCGAGGGCTTCTCCCCTTCCTCATACCAAGGCGCGATAGAGCCCCAACCCAAGAGCAAGGCGCATGCCTCGAGCACATCCTTCTCGGAAAGCTCGAGCTCGACAGCAAGGTCGGCCACGGTCACGCGACCATGACGGTAGATAGCCGCGAGCACGCGATCGGCGCACGAGACATCGGTCGGATCCATACCGCAGATGGCAGCGTAGCCACCCAGCAGCAGCGGGGTCACGCCAAACTTGGTTCCAATGCGACGCGACGTGTAATGGATGTCAAAGCGGCACGGCAGGCCCAAAAAGAACTCGGTCACACGGACGCCGCAGGCACGCGCCGCCAAAAAGTGGCCGCCCTCGTGCAAAAACACGAGGACGGAAAGCATCAGCAGGCCCCAAAAGACCGATGAAAGAACGCTCAGAACAGTATCCATAAAACGAAAAAGCAATCCTTATGGGTTAGGAACGGGTTGCGGCGAGCGCCTGCGCAGCTTTTTCACGCGCCCACGCATCGATGTCGCGAAGCTGCTCAAACGAATCGACCGCCTGCATATCGTGGGCATCCATGCAGGATTCCACAATGCGATCGATATCGGTAAAGCTGCAGCCATCGTGCAGGAAGGCATCGACGGCGACCTCGTTGGCGGCATTGAGCACGCACGGCATGGTGCCACCCGTCTTGCCGGCACGCTCGGCCAGTGCCAGACAGCGGAAGGTATCCATGTCGGCAGCATCAAACGTGAGCTGTCCCAGCTCGCGGAAATCGATACGAGGCGCCGGGGTATCCCAACGCTCGGGATACGAGAACGCGAACTGGATGGGAATACGCATGTCGGAAGCACCGAGATGCGCCATCACGGAGCCGTCGGCAAACTCGACCATAGAGTGAATCTTGGACTGACGTTGCACGACCACGTTAATGAAATCGAGGTCGCAGTTAAACAGATGCATGGCCTCAATGCGCTCCAGACCCTTGTTCATGAGGGTGGCGGAGTCGATGGTGATCTTGGCACCCATGGCCCACGTGGGATGTGCGAGGGCATCGGCACGCGTCACGCGATTGAGCTCGTCGCGCGTGCGGCCAAAGAACGGACCGCCCGAGCAGGTGAGCCAAATACAATGAGCCTCGCGTGGGTTCTCCCCCAGATAGCACTGGTAGATGGCGGAGTGCTCAGAGTCAACTGGAATAAGCTGGCCCGGTTGCGCCAACGGCATAAGCAAGTCGCCACCGACGACGAGGGACTCCTTGTTGGCAAGGGCAAGACGCTTATTCGAGGTCAAGGCCGCATGGCTCGCTTCGAGCCCGGCAGCGCCCACAATGGCAACAAGCACACAGTCGACATCATCGCGACGTGCGAGCTCACAAACCGCCTGCGCACCAACACCGAGCTCCGTGCCCTCGGGCAGCTCCTGCAGCACGGCGTCCGCACCGTGGGCGGAGTCGGCCACGGCAACGGCCGGAACCGAGAACTCGCGGGCGGCGGCAACGAGCTCCGAGGTGCTGGAATTGACGGACAGCGCCGTTACCTGCAGTCGATCGGCATGCTGACGGCACACGTCGAGTGCCTGCGTGCCGATAGAGCCCGTACAACCCAGGATGGCAACACGAAGGCGTCCATCGGAGCCATACGTCGTCTGGAATGACATTACAGCACGCCCCCGATCATCAAAAGCAGCTGCGCGGTAATGCAGCCAAAGATAAGCGAGTCGCTACGGTCGAGCATGCCGCCATGGCCCGGGATAAGGTTGCCGGAATCCTTGACGCCCACGCCACGCTTGATGCGCGACTCAATGAGGTCGCCGATAACGCCCAGGATGGACACGACCAAGCCGCACAGCAGCGCATAGGGCAGGCTGAGTTTGTAGAAGTGCGTCGCCCACAGGATGAGCCAAATCAAAACCGAGCCCAGAATGCCGCCGACAAATCCCTCCCAGCTCTTTTTGGGAGAGATCTTGGGAACCATCTTGTGCTTGCCGATACGGCTGCCCACGATGTAGGCAAACGAATCGGAGACCCAAAGGGACGCGCAAACGCCCACCGAAAGCAAGGCGCCGGCAAAACCGGGCACGGCATCGCGCAGCAGCACGATAGCCGACAGCATAAAGCCAGTGTAGATGGGACCCATGAGCGTCACGGCCACATCAGAGATGCGGGTACGCGGCGACCAGACATACCAAATGCCCACAGCGAGCATCAGGGCAAAAAGCAGGGCATTCAGCAACATCGAATCGCCCAACGCCGACAGCGGAAAGAGTACGGCGGCAGCGATACCCATGCGCTCGTTAGCCATCTTGCCATCGAGCCTCGTCATACGGAAAAACTCATAGCAGCACAGACCGCTCATGACAGAAACAAAGATGGCCGTGGGCACGATACCCAAAACCAGGCACAGGATAAAGACAACGGCGTAAACGATACCGGCGGCGGCACGGGTGATAAAGCCCGCAAGCCACGAACCGGTGCCATTCTTCGCTGCGGGCGCTCCCGCAGCGACAGCCTTGCGCTCAGATGTCTTGGGAGCAGTTGCCTTGGGACGATCGGACACGATTAAGCCTCCTCGGTCTTGCTCAGACCACCAAACCTACGGTCACGGCCCTGATAGGCCAAAATGGCGTCGACAAGGCCCCAACGATCAAAGTCGGGCCAATAGGTATCGGTGACGTAGAATTCGGAATAAGCCACCTGCCACAGCAGATAGTTCGAAAGGCGCAGCTCACCAGAAGTGCGAATCACAAGCTCAGGATCGGGAAGGCCGGCGGTATAGAGGTGGGAAGCCACCATGTCGTCATCAATTGCGGCAGGATCGATCTTACCGGCGGCAGCGTCGAGTGCGATCTGACGGACAGCGCGGGTAATCTCGGCACGCGCGCCGTAGTTGACGGCAAGCGCCAGCGTCATGCCGGTGTGATCGGCGCACTCAGCAAGACCGCGTTCAAAAACGTCGCGGGTCTTCTTGGGCAGCGCGGAAATGTCACCCAAAAAGACAACGCGCACGTTTTCGCGCTTCAGAAGCGGCAGCTCGTCGATGAACGTCTTGGCAAACAGGTGCATCAGAACGTTGACTTCGTGCTGAGGGCGATTCCAGTTTTCGGTCGAAAACGCATAGGCAGAAAGCACGTCGACGCCCAGACGCACGCAGGCGGTAATAATCTCACGAAGGGAGACGATACCCGCCTTGTGGCCCTCAGTGCGCGCAAGACCGCGCGACGTGGCCCAGCGACCGTTGCCGTCCATGATGCACGAGATATGGTGCGGAATGTTATTGAGGTCAAGGTCGGAAAAACCGACGCCCGCAGGGGCGTCGGCAAAGTACTCGACCAGTTTATGCTCGTCGTATTGCACCTTAGATCTCCATGACCTCGGCTTCTTTTTCCTTCAGAAGCTCCTCGACCTTGGCGACATACTCATCGGTGTGCTTCTGGACCTTGGCCTGCTCGCGACGGACATCGTCCTCGGTGAGCTCCTCATCGCGCTCGAGCTTGTTGTTGAAGTCGCGACGGATGTTACGGATAGACACCTTGGCCTGCTCGGCGTACTCGCGGCACTCCTTGACGAGCTCGCGACGGCGCTCCTCAGTGGGAGCCGGGAACGGAAGACGAACGACGGTGCCATCGGAGTTGGGGGTAATACCCAGATCGGAAGCGCCGATGGCCTTGACGATAGCATTGATGAGTGCCTTGTCCCACGGCTCGATGAGCAGCATGTGGGCCTCGGGGGTCTTGACGGCGGCAACCTGCGTGACCGGCGTGGGAACACCGTAATAATCGACGGTGATGTCGGACAGAATGTTGGCATTGGCGCGGCCGGTACGGACCTTGGAGAAGTTATGCTTGAGGGACTCGAGCGACTTGTCCATATGGGCGGTGATGTTATCTGCCATGCTTAATCCTCCTGATAGACGAGCGTGCCGACGGGCTCACCCGAAAGCGCGCGCTTGACGGTGTCCTCGCCATCGATGTTGAGGACCAAAATCGGCATACGGTTATCCTGGCACAGTGCCGTAGCCGTGGAATCCATAACCTGCAGACCGCGGACGAGAACCTCGTGATAGGTAATCTTGTCAAAACGGACGGCATCGGCGCACTTGACGGGATCCTTGTCGTAGATGCCGTCAACCTTGGTGGCTTTAATCAGAATCTCGGCGCCGATCTCGCACGCACGAAGAGCCGCGGCGGTGTCGGTCGTAAAGTACGGATTGCCCGAACCGGCGGCAAAAATAACGACGTTGCCCTTGGAAAGGTGGTTGATGGCGCGACGGCGAATATAGGGCTCGCAGATCTCGTTCATCTGGATAGCGCTCATCACGCGGCAGGGAACATCGTTATGCTCGAAGGCATCCTGCAGGGCGAGCGCGTTCATAACGGTTGCCAGCATGCCCATGTAGTCGGCCTGAGCACGCTCCATGCCACCGGCAGCGCCGGCCATGCCGCGGAAAATATTGCCGCCGCCGACAACGACGCCGACCTCATGGCCAACGGCGAGCAGCTCCTTGACCTGCTTGGCAAGATGGTCGGTAACCTTGGGGTCGATGCCATATTGGCCGTCGCCCATCAGCGCTTCGCCGGAAAGCTTAAGAAGCACGCGTTTATATCGGATGTCGGACAAAGCGATCCTCCTTTAGATTGAACTCTCAACATTCTATCAAAGGCTCTAAGAAGAGCCATGAAAAAGCAGGCTGTGAGTAAAACCCACAGCCTGCTCATTACCAGCTACAAGAGCTTATTTACTCGCCACGGACCAGACGGTCAAAGGCAACGACGGTAATGGTGTCGCCGAGCTCCTTGGAGACCTGCTCTGCGTACTTCTTGATGGTGAGGGAGCTGTCCTTGATGAACTCCTGCTCGGTGAGCACGGACTGCTTGTAGAACTTCTCCAGACGGCCGACAGCCATCTTCTCCTGAATGGCCTCGGGCTTGCCGGACTCGGCAGCCTGAGCCATGTAGATCTGCTTCTCGTGCTCGACGGTCTCGGCCGGAACCTGATCGCGGGTAGCGCAGATCGGGGCGACAGCGGCAACCTGAAGGGCAACGTCGTGAGCGAAGGTCTTGAAGGATTCAGCCTGAGCGGTCTCAGCCTTCTCGAAGGCGAACTCGACGAGGACGCCGATCTTACCACCCATGTGGATGTAAGAAGCGAGCGCGCCGTTCTCAGCCTTGCGGGCAGCGAAGCGGGAGATCTTCATGTTCTCGCCCATGATGTGAATCATCTCGGTGAGCTCGGAGGAAACGGTCTCCTCGCCCATCGGCTTCTCGAGCAGAGCGTCGACGTCAGCGGGCTCGGTGGTAGCGACAACCTCAGCGACCTTGGAAGCAAAGCCGGTGAACTTGGCGTTAGAGCCAACGAAGTCGGTCTCGCAGGAGAGCTCGAGCAGAGCGCCGGTCTTGCCATCCTCGGAGACGAACGCGGCGACAGCGCCCTCGTTGGTCTCACGGCCAGCCTTCTTGGCAGCCTTGGCAAGGCCGTTCTTACGCAGAACGTCGACAGCGGCGTCCATGTCGCCGTCAGCCTCGACGAGAGCCTTCTTGCACTCCATCATCGGGGAGTCGGTCATCTCGCGGAGCTGCTTGACCATAGCGGCGGTTATCTGGGCCATTGTGGTTCCTTTCAAAGAGATGAAAAAGAATTAACTAAGACTGATTTACTCGGCCTTGGGCTCAGCGGCCATCTCGGCCTCGGAGACCTGCTCCTTACCAGAGCCAGCGAGGCAGGCGTCAGCCATGAGCTCGCACATAAGGGTGACAGCGGAGATAGCGTCATCGTTGCAGGGGATGCCGTACTCGACCTCGTCGGGATCGGAGTTGGTGTCGATCAGGGCGACGACGGGGATGTTCAGGCGCTGAGCCTCCTTGATGGCGTTCTCCTCGCGCTTGGTGTCGATGACGAAGAGAGCCTGGGGCAGACCCTTCATGTCGCGGGCGCCACCGAGGTTGGTCTGGAGCTTGGTGAGCTCCTTGCCGAGAACAGCCTGCTCCTTCTTGGGCAGAACAGCCATGCGGCCGTCCTCGACCATGGCCTCGAGCTCCTCCATGCGGTTGATGCGGGAGCGGATGGTGACGAAGTTGGTCAGCATACCGCCGAGCCAACGCTGGTTGATGTAAGGCATGTTGGCGCGCTCAGCAGCGTTCTTGACGGCCTCCTGAGCCTGCTTCTTGGTGCCGACGAATAGCACGTTGCCACCCTTGGCGACGTTCTTGACGAAGGTGTAGGCCTGGTCGGCGTCGAGGATGGTCTGCTTGAGGTCGAGGATGTAGATGCCGTTGCGCTCACCGAAGATGAACGGCTTCATCTTGGGGTTCCAGCGACGGGTCTGGTGACCGAAGTGGCAGCCGGCCTCGAGCAGGGTGCGGATATTAATCTTGGTAGCCATGTTAAACCTCCTGTGGTTTGCCTCCGCGCGGGGTCATCCTCCAAAACCAACCCGGACATGTGCTACCAAAGCCCGGGCACCACGGTATGAAGTAGCCGCGCGTGCGTGATAAAAACATGTTGCCGTGAAGCAACCCGATGAATGATAGCAGGAATGCCTCTTCCTGCCAACCCGCAATCAAAACCACACACCTGAGTGCGGCGCGGGACGTCCCAGCCACTATTCGCCGCGGGGATGGGCTTGAGCCACGGCACGTTTAAGCCGATCGGGTGTGAGATGCGTGTAGATCTGCGTCGTGGACAGGCTCGCATGACCTAGCAGCTCTTGAACCGAGCGCAGGTCCGCACCGCCCTCGAGCAAGTCGGTCGCAAAGGTATGGCGCATCGCATGCGGGGCGATGTCAGCCGGAATGCCGGCGAGCGTCGCCAGCGTATGGAACCGCCGCCGAAGCATCGCGGCGCTCATGCGATTGCCGCGCGCCGATATAAGCAGCGGATGCGGCCCGGTAGCGAGGTCGCGGCGCTTTGCCCGAGCGAGCAACTCCGGCCTCCCCTCTTCAATATAGAGACGCGTCACATCGAGCGCACGACGATACAGAGGGACGATACGCTCCTTGCTCCCCTTGCCCCACAGGCGCAGCGTGCGCTCGGACCATGAGATGGATTCCACATTGAGCGCCGCAAGCTCTGAGATGCGGGCACCCGAGGCATAGAGCAACTCGAGCATCGCCGCATCGCGCAGTCCCGCGGGTGTTGAGGTATCAGGCGTCTTGAGCAGCGCCTCGACCTGCTGGGTCGTAAGGACGCCCGGCAGGTCACGCGGCAGCTTGGGCGACGCGATCGCCGAGACCGCATCGCCCTCGACAATCCCCTCGGCAGCCATCCAGCGATAGAGAGATCGGATAGCCGACAGGTGCGCCGCAAGCGTTCGGGGAGCCACCTGCTCACGCGAAAGCTCAGCAAGATAGCGACGAATGGTGCGCACGTCGGCAGCGAAAGCATCAATATCCTCGCGCTCGCACCAGGCAGCAAAGCGCTCCAGTCTCGAGCCATAGGCCGTCACCGTGTTGGGAGAAAGCCCCTCAACGCGTGCGATATAGGCGATAAAAGAGTCGACGGTGTCGTACAGGTCAAAGGCTATGACCGGTCGCCTCCAAACAAGTCGGAACGCGTGGCCAAGTAGGCATCGAGGGCCTCGAGCGCACGGTCCGCATAGGCCTGATAGCGGTCGCGCTTGCTGCGGCGCTTACCGTCCTCGAGCGGCGGCACCAGGCCAAAGTTGACATGCATGGGCTGATAGCCCACGGTGGCAGGATCGGTCGCATAGCCCACGAGCGCACCCAGGGCGCCCACGCGGGGCAACTCGACGGAATCGGCGCCGATAGCCTCTGCATAGGTGTTGAGCGCCGCGAGCAGACCGGTCGCCACGGCTTCCATGTACCCCTCGGTGCCGGTGATCTGACCGGCCAGGCGCACGCCGGTACCGGGCACGGCAAAGGTGCCATCGAGCACGTGCGGGGCGTCGACAAAGGTATTGCGGTGCATGACACCGTAGCGGAAGAACTCAGCGTTCTCCAGGCCCGGCACCATATGGAAGACGCGCTTCTGCTCGCCAAAGGTCAGGTTGGTCTGGAAGCCCACCAGGTTATAGGCGGTCTTCTCCTTGTTCTCGGCACGCAGCTGAATCGCCGCCCAAGGGCGACGTCCGGTACGCGGGTCGGTGAGGCCGACGGGCTTCATGGCGCCAAAGCGAATGGCGTCCTTGCCGGTGCGCGCAACCTCCTCGGCAGGCTGGCAGGCCTGGAACAGATCGCCGCCCTCAAAGTCCTTGAGCACCACGCGGTCGGCCGTGGTGAGCGCCTCGATAAAGGCCTCGTACTCCTCCTTGTTGAGCGGAGCGTTGAGATAGTCGCCGCTCCCCTGCTCCTCGTAGCGCGACTGCGAAAACAGCACGTCCATATCGAGCGTGGAGGCATCGACGATCGGCGCCGCGGCATCGAAAAACGCAAGGGCGTCGCCACCGACGAGCTTCATGACCTCTTCGCTCAGCGCCGGTGAACACAGCGGGCCCGCGGCAATGACCACGTGGCCCTCGGGGATCTGGGTGACCTCGCCGTGAACGACCTCGATATTGGGGCGGGCGGCAACCTCAGCCTCGACGAGCTCGGAGAATGTAACACGGTCGACCGCCAGGGCGCCACCAGCGGGAACAGCAGCGCGATGGGCGCAGTCGAGCAGGACTGAACCCATGCGCTCAAGCTCGGCCTTCAGCAAACCAGCCGCGGAATCCGGACGGGTCGACTTAAACGAATTGGAGCAGACGAGCTCTGCCAGGTGATCGGTATGGTGAGCCGGGGAGCTCACCTGGGGGCGCATCTCGCACAGCTTTACGGCAAACCCGCGGTCTGCCAGCTGGATCGCGCATTCCGAACCCGCCAGACCGCCACCGATAACCGTCACCTGATCGAACTGCATCTGCAAACACCTTTCTAATTGACACGTTTTCCATTGTGACCGAAGGGCGTCTGGGCGTGAAGGGCAAACTTGGAGGGCGCATACCTTCCATCCATCATGCGCTCGATAAGGCCCTCGAGTTCAAGCGAACCCAAGAGTTTGAGTACGCCGACAGCATCGAGTGAGACGAGCGCCGCAATGTCGTCGACCTTGAGCGGAGAGGCGATGAGCGCATGCATCACGGTCTGCTGTGTTGGATTCAGGTCGGCAATGCCGGGAGCATCGGGGCGCGAGTAGCGCAGGGTGCCGTATATGCGAGAGATAGCCATCTCGATGGACTCCTCGTCGACAATGCAGCAGGCACCGTTCGCAATGAGGTAATTCGTGCCACGCGACTCGGGCGATAGGATCGACCCCGGCACGGCAAGAAGTTCGCGCCCCAAATCCATAGCAGCCTCGGCTGTAGAAAACGTCCCGGAAGGCATACCCGCCTCGGATACAAAGAGGGCTTGCGACAGGGCCGCGATCACGCGATTGCGGCGCGGAAAGGCAAACTTGCGCGGACCCATGCCCCACGGAGAGATCGACACGACCGCGCCACCCGTATCGAGCGTGCGAGTAATAAGCCCCGCGCTCGAACGCGGATAGACCACGTCGGCGCCCGTCCCCAGCACCACGACGTGTTTGCCGCCGGCGTTGACCGCAGCCCAACCCGAGGCCTGGTCACAACCGACCGCGCCGCCCGAAACAACCGTCACTCCCGCCTCGATCGCCACCTTTGCCGCAAGCTCTGCCACGGCAAGACCATACGGCGAGGCCTTGCGCGCGCCGATGATGGAGAGCGCGGGCGTCGAAAGCACCTCGGGGTTGCCGCGCACATAAAGCGTCTGGGGTATATCAGAAAGCTCCAAAACGGTCTCGGGATACAACGCATCGCCTGGATGCAGCTCAAAGGTCCCCTCGGCCATCATTGGTCCCTCCTTCCCTGGTACATCGCCGCCTCGAGCACGTGGTCCTGCGTCACTTGCTCGCTCTCGGCGACGTCAGCGATTGTACGCGCGATACGCACCAGGCGTACGATGCCGCGGCCCGTGAGATGCGTGCGTTTGGATAGGCCGAGTACGCATTTCTCGGCAGCATCATCGAGCTCGAAGGTCGAAACGACGCCGTCAATGGACCGCGTCTCGTCATCCTCGGCCTCGGCATCCGCATCGTCCATACGGGACTCGCGCCAGGCGCGAAAGGCACGACCGCGCACAACGTAGTCACGTAACTCGGCCGACGACATACCCTCCGCACCCTCGATAATCACTTGAGGGTCGGGACGGGTCACATCGATCATCATGTCGATACGGTCGGCCAAGGGACCGCGCAGTTTAGACCGATAGCGCTCGACCATCGCCGCCGAGCAGCGACACGGTACCTCGCGATCGCCCAAAAAGCCGCAGGGGCAGGGATTGCTCGCAGCCAGCAGCTGAAAGCGCGACGGGAAGGTAAAAGCCCCGTCGACGCGTACGATCCTCACATAGCCGCGCTCGATGGGCTGACGCAGCGTCTGCAGCACGCCAGTGGGAAACTCGGCTAGCTCGTCCAAAAAGAGCACGCCGCCATGAGCTAGGCTAATTTCGCCCGGATGCACTGGACGTCCGCCGCCGATGAGGCCCGCGGTCGAAATGCTGTGATGCGGGCTGCGGAAGGGGCGATGCCCCGCAAGCAGCCCATCGATGTTCTCGCCCAAGACCGAATGGATGCACAGCGCCTCCTGCTGGTCCTCGACGGAAAGCTCGGGCAGGATGCCTGTCATGCGCCGCGCAAGCATGGTCTTGCCCGAACCAGGCGAGCCGATCATGAGCAGTCCGAGCTCGCCGGCGGCCGCAAGCGCCATGCCGCGCTTGGCGACCTCCTGTCCCAGTACGTCGGCATAGTCGAGCTCGGGCTCAAAGGTCGCCTCGACGCCCTCGGAATCCAAGTAGTGCCGCGCGGCATCGCCCATGCCATGGGCAAGCTGAGACAAATGATCGATGAATCCACAATCCACGCCCGCGAGTGGCACATGCTGGTCTGACCTGCCGGCGATAAAAGACAGCCCCATGTCGCGAGCCAGCAGCTGAAACGCCACCTCGCCCTTGACGGGAAGCACCGTACCGTCCAAGCCGAGCTCACCGGCGATAAGGCAGCAATCGAGGTTGTCACGGGGAATCTGACCATCGGCCGCTAGAACCGCGATGGCGATGGGCAGGTCAAAGCCGCTACCGGTCTTGCGGATATCGCCGGGTGCCAGGTTAACGGTAATGCCCGAGCGCGGGATCTCAAAGCCGGCCGAGCGCATGGCGCACCGGATACGACCGCGTGATTCCATCACCTCCATACTCGGAATGCCGAGCATCTGGATGCCCGGAACGCCACCGGCAAGCGAGACCTCGACCGTGACGGGAATCGCCTCGACGCCGCGGATACAGGCAGCGTGAACGGCAAACGTCTCGAACGTCATCACGACACCTGCCAATCGAACGCGTTGTACTGATGCTCGATCTCGGCGATATGCCCGCCGCGGATGGTGACGCCCACGGCATCGAAGCGGATCGCCTTGAGCGGATAATGCTCCATGAGATAGCAGCTTGCGATGCGGCGGTAGCGGCGTTGCTTTTGGGCATCCACGGCCTCCTCGGGAAAGACCCGCGTGGTGCAATCCAGGGCGACGCGTCTCGTCTTGACCTCGGCCATCACCACGACATCGTCGAGCTCATCGAGCAGCACCAGGTCGGCCTCGCCCTCGGTGCAACGATAACCCTGCTCCAGCAAGGTGTAGCCGCGCTCGTTAAAGTAGTCGATGGTGATCAGCTCGCCCAGCATGCCCAGCTCGCGGGGACTGAGCCCCTTGATAAACTCGGGCGTCATCGCCCCGCAGTCGAGCTCGCCGTTTTCCCAACGCTCCTTGAGCTGCTGCGTCTTGCTCTTTTTGCTTGCGGCACTCATGGGGTCTCCTTTCCCGCACACTGCATTGCCCCGATGATGAGGGCACCTTTCATGCGGGTAAGTACCGAAAGCAAACCAAAAGCTGACCAAATGCCGACAAAAAACGGGCCGTGCGCAGCAATGGTGCTGCATACGGCCCGCTACCAGCAGGTTTATAAAACCCCAGAGGTCCCTGTCTCCACAATTGGCCTAGAAAAGGCGCTCAGTCTGCAGAAAGTTTCCGCAAAAGCTCACGCGGTGCAGAGGACAAAGTCCATGTTTGCGAATGGCCTCGATATGCTCGGGGCTTGCATAGCCCTTCGACTCGGCCAGATGGTACTCGGGATACTCGGCGTCGTACTCGACCATCATCTCGTCACGCGTGACCTTGGCCATGATGGACGCCGCGGCGATGCAGGCGATTTTGGCATCGCCCTTCACCACGTCGCGCTCGTTGGGAACGGCGCCCAAGGGGTTGCCATCCATGAGGACGCAGTCGGGTTCAAGTCCCGCATCGGCCACGGCGCCCGCAACGGCGGTACGGATAGCACGGGCCATGCCCATCTCATCGATATCCTTAGGCGCGATATGGCAAAAACCGATCGCCGTCGCCACCTCGGCAATCTTCACTGAGAGCAACTCGCGGCGCGCCGGCGTGAGCTTTTTGGAATCGTTGATACCCCAGACGCGCGGCTCCATAGGAAGACAGACGGCGCATACCGTCAAAGGACCGGCCACCGATCCGCGACCCACCTCGTCGACACCAACGACCACCCCATCGCCGCCAAGCTCATGCATAAGCTCGTACATGCCATTGACGCGCTCGCGCTCGGCAACCTCTTTGGAATGGCGTTTGAGGGCGCGTTCACAAGCCTTGATCACCTGCTGGCGCGGGTCCTCGCGATAATGCTCCACGAGGGCGGGAATCT
Organism: uncultured Collinsella sp.; assembly: GCA_902468085.1. Lineage (GTDB taxonomy): Bacteria > Actinomycetota > Coriobacteriia > Coriobacteriales > Coriobacteriaceae > Collinsella. The sequence continues at coordinate 45,953 of CABQXN010000012.1, read as the reverse complement.
CCTCAAACGTAGCGCTCGCCAACTCACCGGCAACCTGCGATGCCGAAACCGAGCTCGTCATGTTGGCCATACCAGGCCCTCCTTGCATGCAAATCAGATAAAAAGAAGGGCCACCCGAAGGTGACCCTTGTGTCCAAACGAGTGGACAGACGCTGCGATCTTCTTAGCGCTTCTCGGGGATGCGAGCAGCCTTGCCCACCTTGTCGCGGAGGTAGTACAGCTTGGCGCGACGGACGCGACCATGACGAACGACCTCGAGCTTGGCGATCTTGGGGCTGTGAAGCGGGAAGGTACGCTCAACACCGACACCGAAGGACATCTTGCGGACGGTGAAGGTCTCGCGGGCACCGGCGCCGGCCATGCGGATGACGTCGCCCCGGAAGACCTGGATGCGCTCGCGGTCGCCTTCCTTAATGCGGTAGTGAACCTTGACGTTGTCGGCGACGCGAACCTGAGGAATGTCCTCGCGGATCTGCTGACGCTCGATTGCGCGGATGTAATCCATGTGCAATTCCTTACTCTTCTAGAGGTGCCGTACCACCTTGGCCGGCACGTAGTTGAACAAACGTATTCGAGTATACACGCGCGGGTTTCTGCTGCAAGAACAATTTTTTACGCAGACAAAAAGACAAAACCCGCACATGATAACCGCCCGCCTCACGAATGAGGCGGGCGGCATGAAGGGGCTACGCTAGGCGTCTATACCCAAAACGTTAGGCGGAGCGCTTCGCCTCGAGCTTGGCCTGGGCGGCAGCCAGGCGCGCGAGGGGCACGCGATAAGGCGAGCAGGACACATAGTCCACATCGGCCACGTTAAACAGGCCCTTGATGGACTTGGGGTCGCCGCCGTGTTCACCGCACACGCCAAAGTGCATGTCGGGATTGGTGGCACGACCCTTCTCGACGGCCATGCGCACGAGCTCCAGTACCGCCGTGTCGATGGTCTCGAAGGGGTTGTCCTTCAAGATCTTCTTGTGCATGTACAGGGGGATGAACTTGGCCTCGGCATCGTCACGCGAGAAACCGAACGTCGTCTGCGTGAGGTCGTTGGTGCCAAAGCAGAAGAAGTCGGCGTGATGGGCGATCTCGTCAGCGACCATGCAGGCGCGCGGCAGCTCGAGCATCGTGCCCACGGGAATGTTGAGCTCGACGCCCTCCTCGGCGGAAACCTCGGCGATCACGCGCTCGATGACCTCGCGGGTCTGGACATGCTCGGCCGTGATGGAAACGAGCGGAACCATGATCTCGGGGCGCGGGTCGACGCCTTCCTTGATAAGGCGGGCAGCAGCCATGGCGACGGCGCGAACCTGCATGAGCGGCAGATCACTAAAGACGACGGACAGGCGCACGCCGCGCAGGCCGAGCATCGGGTTGGACTCGACCATGCCGTCGATGCGACGCAGGCGGGCACGCAGGGCGGCGAGCTCTTCCTCGCTGGCGCCGGCGGCCTCCTTCTTGGTGATGGCGACCTCGAGCTCGCAAGGATTATCCAGGAACTCATGAAGCGGCGGATCGAGCAGGCGAACGACCACATCGCGACCGGACATGGTCTTGAACATCGCCAAGAAGTCCTCAGTCTGAACCTTGAGCAGATCGGCCAGGGCCTGCTGCTTCACAGCCTCGTCGTCGGACAGGATGAAGCTCTGGATAATGTTCTTGCGATCGCCCAGGAACATGTGCTCGGTACGGCACAGACCGATGGCCTCGGCGCCAAACTCGAGCGCGAGCTCGGCATCCTCGGGGTTATCGGCGTTGACGCGCACGTGGTTGGCGTGACCGTCGGTCTCGTCCAGGCGGATCTCATCAGCCCAGGACAGGATGGTGTCCAAGTCGCCAGTGAGCTCGGCCGAAACCAGATCGACGGCGCCGTCGACGACGATGCCCTGAGTGCCGTCGATGGAGATGATGTCGCCCTCGTGCAGCACGCGATCGCTGCCCTCAATGTGCACGACCTTCTCGGCGGCGTCAATGTGGAAGCGCTCGACGCCGCAGACGCAGGGCGTGCCCATACCGCGAGCGATAACGGCGGCATGGCTCGTCTTGCCACCGTGGCTGGTCAGGATGCCCTCGGCGGCGACCATGCCCTTCAGGTCATCGGGGTTGGTCTCCCAGCGAACCAGAATGACCTTATGGCCCTCGGCAGAACGCGCAACGGCGTCATCGCTCGAGAACACGACCTCGCCCACGGCGGCACCGGGACTGGCATTAAGGCCGCATGCGAGCGCCTCGTACTTCTTGGAGGAGTCAAACTGCGGGTGCAGGAGCTGGTCGAGCTGCGCGGGGTCGATGCGGCTCACGGCCTCCTCACGGGTAATGAGGCCTTCCTCGACCATCTCAATAGCAATGCGCAGAGCGGCGGTTGCGGTACGCTTGCCCACGCGGGTCTGGAGCATCCAGAGCTTGCCCTGCTCGATGGTGAACTCGATGTCGCACATATCGCGGTAGTGATCCTCAAGCGTCAGGAAGACACGCTCAAGCTCCTCACCTGCGGACTCGAGACCCGGGGTGGTCTTGAGGTCGGCGATGGGCTCGGTGTTGCGGATGCCGGCAACGACGTCCTCGCCCTGGGCGTTGACCAGAAAGTCACCGTAGAACTCCTTGGTGCCGTCGGCCGGGTTGCGCGTAAAGGCGACACCGGTCGCCGAGGTCTCGCCCTTATTGCCAAAGGCCATAGCCTGGACGTTGACGGCGGTGCCAAGGTCGTCGGAAATGCCGTGCTGCTTGCGGTAGATGCAGGCGCGCTCGTTCATCCAGCTGCCAAAGACGGCCTGAATGGCAAGGCGCAGCTGGAGCTCCGGATCGCGCGGGAAGACGGGCTTGCCGTCGACGACCTCGAGCTCGGGGTACAGGGAGGCCTCGACGTTGTCGGAAAAAATGCCCTTGAAAGTATCGACAAGCTCCTGCAGGTCCTCGGCCGAAAGCTCGGAGTCGACGCGAACGCCGGCGACCAGGCGGGCCTGGGTCAGGGCATTCTCGAACAAGTCGGCATCGACACCCATGACGACGTTGGAGAACATCTGGATAAAGCGACGATAGCTATCCCAGGCAAAGCGCGGGTTCTGCGTCTGGGCGATAAGACCCTGGACGGAATCGTCGTTGAGGCCCAGGTTGAGGACCGTATCCATCATGCCGGGCATGGAGAACGGGGCGCCCGAGCGCACCGAGACGAGCAGCGGGTCACGGGCATCGCCGAGCTTCTTGCCGCAGCGAGCCTCGAGGTCGGCCTCGGCGGCAACGATCTCGTCAAGCGCGCCCACGGGCCACACATTGCCGGCACCGGAGTACTCAACGCAGGTCTGGCAGGTAATGGTAAAGCCGCCGGGAACCGGCAGGCCGATACGACTCATCTCGGCAAGGTTAGCGCCTTTGCCGCCAAGCACGAAGTTCATGGACTTATCGCCCTCGGTGACACATGTGCCCTGGGCATCGGTTCCAAAACGGTAAACCCTCTTGCAATCGCTCACGATACTTCCCCTTCCACGCGCTCTCGCGCGCGACCGTGGTGACGAATCGACCCGCCGGATGCGGGCCGTGAGGGAACTATACGGCGGGTTTTGAACGGACTTGAGCAGAGGATACGCGGTTTGGTAAACGTGCTAAAACTAGCGGTAAACGGTAGGTAAAGGTGGTTACCTTATGAAGATACCACTACAATAAAAAAGCAGGTCAGATACGATGTTTTTGCTAAATCGCTTTATCAAAATGCTACTAATATTAGGCGCGGCTGGTGGCTCGGCGGGCGCGAGCTTCTTGGATTTCCTCCAAGTGGCTAATGATCTCGGCAGCGCTTTCCTCGATGGCCTTGCCGTCGGTACGCACCACAAAGCAGCCTAGGCGTTTCATGAGGGCACGAGCTTCCTCAAGCTCGCTGCGCACGCTCTCGGGCTCGGCATAGGAGCCGGCAACGGCACGAGCGTAGTCATCGCCCAAGCGGCTATCGCGAATTTCGGAAATCACATCGACGGTCGAAATCAGGCCGAACAGGCGCATCGGGTCGACCTCGTAAATCGACTTCGGCGGCTCCATGCCATGGGCCAACGGAACATTGGCAACCTTGTAGCCCTGATAAGCCAGATACATCGACAGCGGCGTCTTGGACGTGCGCGATACGCCCAGCAGCACGATATCGGCACCCGACAGATCGTCGCAACCGCGTCCGTCATCGTGCTCGACAAAGTACTCCATGGCCTCGATGCGGTGAAAATACCGGTCATCGGTCTTATGGATCACACCCGCCACTCCTTTTGGCGGCACGCCAATAAGCGACGACAGCACCGCAAGCGTCGGACCGATCAGGTCGACCGAACGGATATGCAGCATACCCAAGTAGTCGAGCACGCGAGCACGGAGCGCCGGGTCGACGATAGTGTGGAACACGGCGATATCACGATGGTCGGCATCGACACGCGGTCCCACAAACGACTTGACCTGTTCCACCGAGGTCACCTTAGGCAGACGTAAAACACGAAAAGCCCCGACATCAAATTGCCCGGACGCCGCAAGCACCACCTCACAAGCGGTATCACCGAGCGAGTCGGAGATAACGATAACGGTGGGACGAGCGGTGACCGGGCAATCCATGCGGGGCTCCTTTTGCGCTTATGCGCAGGCTAGCTTACTTTTTGCGGGCAAGCTCACCGATGTTGGCGATGCCGGAGAACACGGCCTCGAAGCGGTTGAGCAGCTTAAGGCGATTATCGCGAAGCTGCTCGTCCTTGTCCATGACCATAACCTCGTCGAAGAAACGGTCGATGGGCGCGCGCAGGGCGGCCAGAGCGGCAAACGCGGCAGGATAATCCTCGGCGGCGAGAGCGGCGTCGACGGCGGTCTGAGCGGCCTCGGAGGCGTCGGCAAGCGCAAGCTCGACCTCGCCCATCAGGGCGCGATCGTACTCCGCGCCCAACTCGGGCTTGGAAATGTGCGCGGCGCGGGCATAGGCAGTAGCCAGGTTGTCGAAGGTCTCGGCGTCGTTCTTGCGGGCCTCATCGAGGGCGGCACAGCGGGCGAAGAAGACCGACGGGGCAATGATGTGCACCGCGGAAACGGCGGCAACGGTGTCGGCCGGGATCTTCTCGTCGCGGGCCATGCTCACCAGGCGGCCGTGGAAGAAGTCACGAACCTGCTGGGCGACCTCGGCGGCGTCAAACTCAATGCCCTGCTCGCTATAGAGATCGAGCGCAAAGTCGATCAGCGTCGTGGGATCGATCGGCAGACGGTCGCGCAGGATGTTGATGATGCCGATGGCGGCGCGACGCAGCGCGTAGGGGTCCGAAGAGCCAGTCGGGGGCTCGCCGATGGCAAAGATACCGGCAATGGTATCGAGCTTGTCGGCGCAGGCCACGATGCAGCCAGCGGTGCCCTCGGGCAGCTCGTCGCCAGCAAAGCGGGGACGATAGTGATCGCGGATAGCATGAGCGACCTCGTCGTTCTCCCCCATCGCGCTGGCGTAATAACCGCCCATCACGCCCTGCTGGCTCGTGAACTCGACGACGGCGTTGGACACCAGGTCGGCCTTGCACAGGTGAGCGGCGCGGCCGGCATCGGCGGCCAGGTGGGCACCCAGGTGAGCCTCGCGGGCAATAGCGAGCGCGAGCTGCTCAATACGCTCGGACTTGGCGAGCACGCTGCCGAGCTTCTCCTGGAAGGCGACCTTGGCCAGGCGCTCACGGAACTCGTCGAGGGAGATCTTCAGATCCTCCTCGTAGAAGAACTTGGCATCGTCCAGGCGGGCGCGCACGACGCGCTCGTTGCCGTCGATCACGCGCTCGGCATTCTCGGGCTTACTGTTGGAGACAACCACAAACTCACGCGTCAGCTTGCCCCCGCCGTCATAGATCGGGAAGTAGCGCTGATTAGTGAGCATAGACTCGCAGATGATCTCATGCGGGACCTTGAGGAACTCCTCATCGAAGGTACCGACGAGCACCGTCGGCCACTCGCAGAGGTTGATGACCTCCTCAAAGACCTTCTTGGGCGTATCGACGTGGTAGCCGGGGCGCGCAGCCTCGACCTCGGCGATACCGGCAAGGATAGCCTCACGACGACGCTCGGCAGAAAGCACGCCGGCGTCCTCGAGCACCTGCTCGTAAACAGCGGGGCTGGCGACCACATGGTCACCGGGGCCCAGTACGCGATGACCGCGCGTGGTGTTGCCGCTCTTCACGTCGGCAAACGACACGGGCACAACGTCCTCGCCCAGAAGGCAGCAGATCCAGCGGACCGGACGCACGAACGTGGCGTGCTCGTGACCCCAGCGCTGAGAGCGGTAGTTGGGCCACTGCAGGCCGGCGATGGTCTTCTCGCACAGGGCCGTCAGGATCGGGGTGGCCGGGGCGGAAGGAATGTTCTTCTCGGCAAATACGTACTCACGGCCGTCGGTGTCCTCGCGACGGATCAGATCCTCGGCAGCCACACCGCACTTGCGGGCGAAGCCCTGGGCGGCCTTGGTGGCGTTACCGTCGGCATCGAAGGCGATGTTGGCCGCGGGGCCGCGCTTGACCTCGTGAACCTCATCGGTCGCGGTGGCGACGTCGGCAACGAGCGCAGCCAGGCGGCGCGGGCTCGAGATCACGCGGACCTCGCCGTGGGCCAGACCGGCCTCGTCGAGACCCTTGGCGATCATGGTGCCAAGCTGCTTGACGGCATTGTTCAGCGGTGCAGAGGGCATTTCCTCCGTACCGATCTCAAACAGGAAATCCTTAGCGTCTGCCATGGCTTACGCCACCTCGCCTTCCTGATCGGCATTCTCGTTGATTCCGGCGACCTCGGCCATATAGGCCTCGCAGCACGCCTTGGCGACGGCGCGGACGCGCAGGATGTAGTTGGCGCGCTCGACTGCGGACAGCGCACCACGGGCATCGAGCAGGTTGAAGGCATGGCTGCACTTCATGACACAGTCGTACGCCGGCAGCGGCAGCTTACGCTCCAGGCAGGAGTGACACTCGGCCTCGTAGTCGTCAAACTTCTGACGCATCATCTCGACGTTGGCGACCTCAAAGTTGTAAGCGCTGAACTCGCGCTCGTTCTCCAGGAACACGTCGCCGTAGGTCATGGGCGTGCCGTCGGGCAGGTAGCTCCACACCAGATCGTAGACCGAGTTGACGCCCTGGGCGTACATGGCGATACGCTCCAGGCCATAGGTGATCTCGACGGGCACGGGGTCGACCTCGATGCCGCCCACCTGCTGGAAGTACGTAAACTGCGTGACCTCCATGCCATTGAGCCAAACCTCCCAGCCAAGGCCCCAAGCGCCCAGGGTCGGGCTCTCCCAGTCGTCCTCGACAAAGCGGACGTCATGGTCGTTGGGGTCCAGGCCAATGGCGGCCAGCGAACCCAGGTAGAGCTCCTGGGCGTTGACCGGCGAGGGCTTGATGAGCACCTGGAACTGATAGTAGTGCTGCATGCGGTTGGGGTTCTCGCCGTAGCGGCCGTCGGCGGGACGGCGGCAGGGCTGCGCATAGCAGGTGCGCCACTCGGCGGGACCGAGCGAGCGCAGCGTGGTCGCGGTATGGAAGGTACCGGCACCGACCTCGGAGTCATAGGGCTGCATAATGACGCAGCCCTGCTCGCCCCAGTACTGCTGGAGGCGCAGGATGATGTCTTGGAAGGAAAGCGATGAAGCGTTCATGCCTCTAATATCCCCTCGTCGAAACGATTACACGGTTAGGTACTGTACTATAGCGGTTTTTAGTCGATAGCGCCGATACGGTTGAGCGGCCAGTAGCGCACAAGCGACACGGCGATCAAGTCGGAGCGGTCGACCGGGCCAAAGTAGCGGGAGTCAGCAGAATTCTCGCGGTTGTCGCCCATCACCCACACACAGTCGTCAGGAACGGTGTAGGGATAGCTCACCTGGGCAGCGGGCGCCTGAACGGAAAGCGGCCAGCTCATGCCGGTCGTATAGTCCTCATCGAGCGTCTGGCCGTCGACGACGACCTTGCCGTCCTGCAGGTCGACCGTCTGGCCGGCCGTGGCGATGACGCGCTTCACCAGCACGTCATGCTCGGACGTGGCATCGGGGTTGTGGAACACCACGATATCACCCTGCTTGACGGGCTGTCCGAGTTCGAGCGTCACCTTCTGCGCCAGAATCTGATCGCCGATCTCGATCGTGGACTCCATGGAGCCGGTGGGCACCACAAAGGGCTCGACCACAAACGTGCGAATCACGAAGGTGGCGGCGAGCGCAATCGCAACGATTACGATCCACTCAAAGGCGCCCCTCAGGGCAGAATGCTGCGATGGAACCATTCTCACTCCTCGCTCTGCGAATACGAAGCGTCCAGAATCTCTTGCGCGTACGCGCGTTCCTCGGGCGTAAGGTGTGCCGTCTCGATAAGATCGGGACGCCAGCGACAGGTACGCTCGATGGCGTTCTTACGACGCCAGGCATCGACCTTGGCGTGGTCGCCGCTCACGAGCACTGGAGGCACGCCCTCACCATTGAACTCGGCGGGGCGGGTGTACTGCGCATACTCGAGCAGGCCACCGTCCTCGGCGGTCGAGAAGGACTCGTCCACGTTGCTCATCTCGTCGCCCAAGGCACCGGGAATGAGTCGTACGACGGCATCGGCAACGACCATAGCGGGCAGCTCACCGCCCGTGAGCACGTAGTCGCCGATCGACAGACGTTCATCGGCATACGCATATGCGCGCTCGTCGACGCCCTCGTAACGGCTGCACACAAACAGCAGGCGCTCGCTTTTGAGCAGGCGCTCGGCCACATGCTGCGTAAAGGGCTCGCCGCAGGGGGTGAAGAACACCACGGTGGGCTTGGGACCCTCGGAGCTAATAGCCTCGATTGCCTCAGCAATAGGCTCGACCTTCATGAGCATGCCCTGCCCGCCGCCGTATGGCTCGTCATCGACGGTGCGATGGCGGTCGTGCGTCCAGTCGCGCAGGTTATACGCCTTAAAATCAAAAAGGCCGGCCTTGCGGGCGCGGCCCAAAATCGACGTGGACATGACGGGCTCAAACATCTCGGGAAAGACCGAAAGGGTCTCAATCAGCATGCTGTCCTCCCTACTTGTCCATATCGATCAAGCCGTCCATAACGTGGACGGAAATTGTTCCTGTGTCGGGAAGATCGAGCACAACCTGCTCGATCACGGGAATCAGCACCTCGCCGTACCGATCACCCTCGACAACCCAAACATCGTTGGCGGGCGTCGACATGATCTCGACAATCGTGCCGAGCGAACCAAAGCGCTCGTCGATCACCTCGCGACCCATGAGGTCGGTATAGGCTGCGTCGAGCGAATCGAGCTCGAAGTCGTCACGATTGGCCAGCACATAGCATCCTGTGATGCCCTCAGCGGCCGTCAAGTCGTCTATGCCCTCAAACGAGACCAGATCGCCATCGCCCGTATCGGTGACGGACACGACCGTGCAAAAACGGTCGCGCTTGAGCGCCGGCGGCGTCAAGGCGACGCGCATACCCGGCTCCAATACAGAAGGAAGCCCCCGCAGCGGCTGCGCGAGGACCTCCCCCTTCCTTCCGTGCGGCTTGACCACACGGGCGATGTTTTTGTACTGGGACCTCAAGGTCCTAGCCCAGAACCTCTACCTCGACAGCAGTGTCGAGGCGAGCGGCCAGTGCACGGGCGAGCGTGCGAATGGCCTTGATGGTACGGCCACGACGGCCGATGACCTTAGCGACGTCATCCTCGGCAACCGAAACCTCAATCGTAGAGGCGTCGTCGCCATCGATGACCTCGAGGCTCACGGAATCCGGGTCGTCGACGATCTGAACAACGAGATATTCGACGAGATCGGCGATGCGATCTGAGAGCATTGCCTCACCCTCGAGCTGTGCAGCGTCAACCTCAGGCACGATTTACTCCTCGGCGCCCTCAGCGGCCTCAGCGGCAGCCTTAGCGGCCTCGGCCTCTTTGGCGAGCTGCTTCTTGGACTTCTTGACGACGGTCTCGGTCTTCTCACCCTCGTTGGCGGCCTTGACCAGAGCGGCGACGGCGTCGGTGAGCTGAGCGCCCTTGGACTGCCAGTCAGCAATCTTCTCAAGGTCGAGGTTGATGGTCTTGGGGGCGGTCATCGGGTTGTAGCGGCCAACCTCCTCGATGATACGACCGTCACGCGGGGCGCGGGAATCGGCGACGACGACACGGTAGTACGGACGCTTCTTAGCGCCGTGACGAGCAAGGCGAATCTTGACTGCCAAAGGAAACTCCTCCAACCAAGCAGCTTTAGGCTGCAACTACAAACAAACAGTTGAACATAATACGCCATCGACGCGGGCAGGTGAAGTCCGTGAGACCAACTTCTTCGGTGTAGTCGAGGGCAAATCCATATCTTAGACAAGAATTCGCGATTTGCAAGCACATACACGCACCCCACATGAGCTGCGCGGTATACTCATGACATGGAAAGACGCGAACATACATACGGTTATGAGGATGCTGCGGGCGTCACGCCGCCGCCCTGGACGGGTCCGGCGGTGGGCCTGATGGACCTCGATGCATTTTTTGCGAGTGTGGAGATGCTCGACCATCCCGAATGGCGCGGAAAGCCGCTCATCGTGGGCGGAGACGCCGAGTCACGCGGCGTCGTGTCCACGTGTTCGTACGAGGCACGTCGCTTTGGCGTACATTCTGCCATGGCCTCGGCCGAGGCGCGGCGCCTGTGCCCGCAGGCCATTTGGACGCACGGACACTTTGATCGCTACCGTGAGGTGAGCGCGCAGGTCATGGCGATTCTTGCCGATGAGACACCGCGCGTGGAGCGCGTGTCCATCGACGAGGCCTTTATCGATATCACACCGGGCCGCTTTGCGCCCGAGGATCCGCTGCTGGTTGCGCGGCGTATAAGCGACCGCGTTGCGGCGCTGGGGGTGACGTGCTCCATCGGCGTTGGGTGCAACAAGACCGTGGCCAAAATCGCAAGCGAGCGCGACAAGCCGTTTGGTTTGACCATTGTGCGCCCCGGTACGGAACAGCGGTTTTTGGCCGCGCTGCCCGTGTCCGCCATGAGCGGAATCGGGCGTTCGGCCGAGGATCGACTGCGTCGCATGCGCATTTATACACTCGGCGAGCTTTCACGCGCGCCAGAGTCCACCCTGACTGCAATCTTTGGCGTGAATGGCGAGTGCATGCGTCAACGTGCCTTGGGGCTCGAAGTATCCGAGGTCACCAGCCTGGATGAGCAACGTGAAGTTAAATCGGTGAGCAATGAGCGCACCTTTGCGAAGGATTTGACTGAGCGTGGGGATATCGAGGCGGCGATTGCGCTGCTGGGCGAGTCGGTTGGGCGCCGCCTACGTCGTCAAGGGCTGACGGGCGCCACGGTAACGCTCAAGCTTAAGTATTCGTATGGCAGCGGACGCACGGCACAGCGCCGCTTGCCCCACCCCACCGACGACGAGAATATCTTTGTGGCCGTAGCGCTCGAGCTGCTCGACAATATCTGGCAAGAAGGCATGCACGTGCGTCTGGCGGGTATCGGCATGAGCGACTTCAACCACCAAGGCGGTATCCAAACTGACCTGTTCTGCGAGATTGATGACCGCGGAGCCCAATCCAGCGACCGCCGCGACCTCTCCGTCGCCATCGACGCCGTCCGAGACAAATTCGGCGACACCGCCCTATCCTTCGGCCGCCAATCCCGCTTCAACGATTAGTCCCTAAGGCAAAAAAGCCGGGCAGCTGCGAATGATTATTCTAGGACGGGGATTTTTTAATCATTTCGCCCTTTGAATGATATTGGTCCCAATTCCCGTCAGACGCGAAATCTGGTCAATCGTAAACCCCCGATGCCTCAACACTGCCAGAAGACGATTTCGCTCTGATTTCGGCAAAGTTTTAAGCTGATAAGGCTCATGCGGAGCCAAAAGAGCCCGGGCAACTTCCAGCGCATCCATATCGGAGATATGCTTACCTTCGGGCATAAAATAGGGATTAGGCTTGCCGTCGGTACTCGAAAGATAAAACGCTTCCGTACCCCCAAACAGATTGAGAATACCTTCACAATCACAAATTTCGGGATGAGAGAAATACTCATGGAAGCTGCTCCAGCGATACAGAGGAGCAGAAGAAATACCTGCTTTTGCAGGATTATCGTGTATGTATCGGACGCAACGGAGCAGCTGTTTGTCGTCAGAAATGATCACACTCTTGAATCGTTCCTGGAACACCGGTCCGCGGCGGCCGGTTTTTTGATTGAAGTGTTTCGCATATGCCGTATCAATCGCATGCATAGCAACGCTCATCTGATTATCGAGATCATCAAATAGCAGGTGAATATGATTGTCCATGAGGCACCAGGCAAGAAGACGAATATGAGCGGACGTAAATCGTCTGTTCAATAGATTGAGAAAATAAAGGCGATCGTCATCGTCTTCGAAGATCAGCTGGCCAGCACAGCCCTTGAGCATGACGTGATAATGGCCGAGTTCGGACAACGCACGGGCAACACGAGTCATCGAAACCCTCCCTTCCAAGGATGCAGTAGTCACAGCATACAAAAGGAAAGGAAGAAAAGGGCCGAACCGCCCAACAAAGGTGAGCGGTTCGGCAAACGGTAGCAATGATTATTTTATCCCCGTCCCAGAAAAATCATTTAGAGGAGGTCGAGGGGAAGCTGGGGGGCGTCTCCCCAGAGTTTCTCGAGGCGGTAGAAGTCGCGGGCTTCGGGAGTGAAGACGTGGACGACAACCGAACCGTAGTCCATGAGCATCCAGGTCTTCTGCTCGCGGCCCTCGATGGAAAACGGATGCTCGCCGCAAGCCTCGGCGACCTTCTCCTCGATCTCGTCGACAATTGAATCGACCTGGCGGTTGTTGGTACCGGTGGCAAGCACAAAGTAGTCGCATACGTCGGAAAGCTCGGTCAGGTCGAGCACCTGAACGTCCTCGCCCTTCTTGTCGTAGGCGGCCTGTGCGGCGGCGCGGGCGACATCCTCGGCGGCGACACCGCTCGCGGACAGCGAGGCGGCAGTGCGGTCGGACGTGGCGGCGAAGCTCTTGTGCTCCACATGTTCAAGAATCTGCTCGTCGGTCATGGTCTCGTCGGCCATGGAATACCTCTTTCTAGACAGCCCGAGCTAGCGCAGCTGGGCGTAATGGTTGTAAATCGAAATAGCCGTGGGATAAAGATAGCGCCCGGACTGGATCACATAGACCAAACCCTGCGCAAAACAGGAGAAGAACAACTCGTCGAGCGACGACTCCCCCACCATCTTACGCAGCGCATGCGCATAGTCGCCGTGGCGGTTGGGCTCGATGGCATCGGCCACAAAGACCACCATATCGAGCGGCGTCATGTCGCAGGCACCCACGGTATGACGGTCGACAGCCTGGAAAACGGCCGGCGACAACTCGGGGAAAAGCTGCGGAAGCTCATAGGCGGCAACAGGACCATGCAAAAGCGGCGTCGCGGCGGAAGGAGAGCCGGCAATCTTAATGCCGTAATGCAGAGCGCGCGTGACCAGCTCGTCGTCGGAGAGCACTTTGTCCCAGTCATGGATCAAGCCGGCGGCAGCGGCATCAAAGCGGTCGACGCCGTAGACCTCGGCCAAATGAAGTGCGGTCTCGGCAACACCCAGCGAATGCACATAGCGCTTGCGCTTATCCTTCATGCGAACATCGAGCAGCTCTTGAATGCGCTTGAGCAGCGCGCGCTCATCGCCCTCAAACTGATCCTCTACCGACAACGTAGACCCCCATCACTCAAAATCCTCTTGGCCCAAATCGGCATATAGCCTGCGCTTGCGAATGTAGCCGAGCACGGACTCGCTCGTAAGATAGCGCACGCTCATGCCGCGGGCAACTCGCTTACGAATGTTCGTCGAGCTGATCGCCAGCGCCGGAATCTGAATATAGCGCACGTCGAACGGCAGCCCCGACTCTTTGATTCGGGCACGCGCCGTATCGATATCAAAGCCCGGTCGCGTCGCCGCAATAAAGGTAGCAAGCTCAGCGATTCGTTCGGCATCATGCCAGGTCACGATATCGATAATCGCGTCGGCGCCCGTAATAAAGTAAAGCTTTACCTGCGGCGGGTAAAAGTCGCGAAGGGCATGAAGCGTATCGGCCGTATAGGTTACGCCCGGACGGTCAATCTCGAACCGGCTCGCCAAAAAGGCCGGGTTCGCGGCGGTGGCGAGGACCGTCATGGCATAACGGTCCTCGGCAGGCGTCACCGGCTTGTCAAGCTTAAAGGCAGGAGAGCCCGCCGGCATAAAGAGCACAGCGTCCAAGTCGAGCGACTCGCGCGCCTGCTCGGCAGTCACCAAGTGCCCGTAATGAATCGGGTCGAATGTGCCGCCCATAATGCCGAGCCTAAACTCCCGCCCGTCCTCTAGAGGAAGCTCGGGCAGACCGATTCCACCGCGCAGCGACATGGCTTACTCGCCCTCCGAGGTCTCGGCATCGCCCGCGGCATCCGCCGTATCGACAACCTCGACGCCCTCATCCGCAGCATCGGCCACGCCAATGGCTTCAACGGCAACGTCCTCGTCAGCATCCTCGAGCTCCTCGTACTCCGAGAAGTCCTCAGCGCCCTCAAAGTCAAAGGCGCGCTGGCAAATGCGGACCTCGTCGCCCGCACGGCAACCGGCCTTCTCGAGCGCGTCGTCAACACCCATACGCGCAAACTTATGCTGCAGGTAAATGACGGCTTCCTCATTTTCCCAGTCGGTCTGGATGACCATGCGCTCGATGGCACGACCGACCACGCGGAAGGCACCGGGCTCTTCCTGGACAATGCGGAAACGCTTCTCTCGCTGCAGGCGACGGCGCTCCCATTCATCGTCGCGCAGGTCGACCGGCTCATCGGAGACCGCCAGCTCGGCGCGGAGCTTGGCCACCTGCTCACCCACGGCAAGCATCAGCGTGTTGAGGCCGGCGCCCGTCACGGCAGACACGGCAAAGAACATATGGCCATCGTCGAGCGCTGCACGCTTGAGGTCGGCAATCTTGTCGGCCGTGCCCGGCGCGTCGCACTTGTTGGCAACGACAATCTGCGGACGCTCCGAAAGCTCGGCGCCATACTGCTCGAGCTCGCGGTTGATGATGCGATAGTCCTCGACCGGATCGCGATCCTCAAAACCACCCGTCATGTCGACGACATGCATGATTAGGGCCGTACGCTCAATGTGGCGCAGGAACTGGTGACCCAGGCCCTTGCCCTCGCTCGCGCCCTCGATGAGACCGGGGACGTCGGCAACGACGTAAGAATATTCGCCGGCACGCACCATGCCGAGGTTCGGCACGAGCGTGGTAAACGGGTAGTCAGCGATCTTGGGGCGGGCGGCACTCATGCGCGCAATGAGCGATGACTTACCCACCGAGGGAAAGCCCACGAGCGCGGCATCAGCCATAAGCTTCATCTCGAGCTCGATCCAGTGCTCCTCGGCCGGCTCGCCCAGCTGAGCGAACGCGGGCGCGCGGCGCACCGACGTCACAAAGTGCGTGTTGCCCAGGCCGCCGGCACCGCCGGGCGCCACGACAACGCGCTCGCCATCGTGAACGAGGTCGGCAATCTCGAACATCGGGGTCTGCGTCTCGGGGTCGAGCTCGCGCACCACGGTACCCATAGGGACCTTGAGAATCAGGTCCTCGCCGCTCTTACCGTTACGACGGGCACCCTGCCCGTGCGTGCCGCGCTCGGCGCGGAAGTGATGCTTAAAGCGGTAATCAATCAGCGAAGACAGCTGAGCATCGGCCTGGATGACGACATTGCCGCCACGACCGCCGTCGCCGCCATCGGGGCCGCCCTTGGGGACAAATGCCTCGCGCCTAAACGACATGCATCCGGCTCCGCCGTCGCCGCCGCACACGTTAATGCGGCTGATATCGGTGAACTGTGACAACAGAATCGCCTCCTACAAAAAGAGGGAGACCCTTGAATCCTAAAACTCAAGTGCCTCCCACATATGTGCTCTATGAAGGGTGAATTACGCGTTCGCGAGCGGGCGTACGCTGACCCTGTGCTTGATACCCTTGTGGAACTCAACGGTACCGTCGACCAGCGCGAACAGCGTGTCGTCCTTACCACGGCCAACGTTCTCACCCGGGTGGATGTGCGTGCCGTGCTGACGGACGAGAATCGTGCCCGTGGTTACCGTCTGGCCGGCATAGCGCTTCGTGCCAAGGCGCTGACCGCGGGAGTCACGGCCATTACGGGAGGAACCGAGTCCTTTTTTGTGTGCCATTGTGTATACCTACTCTTTCGTTACGAGTGTAATCTACTCGGCGACGGGAGCCTCGGCAACAGCCTCAGCCTCTGCCTTGACAGCCTTCTTGGCGCGGGAGGTAGCCTGAACCTTCACGATCTTCAGCTTGGTGAGCTGCTGACGGTGACCCTTCAGACGACGATAGCGCTTACGCTTGTGGAACTTGAAGACCAGCTGCTTCTCGCCCTTGAACTGCTCAACGATCTGAGCGGTAACCTTGGCCTTGGCCAGCTTGTCGGGATCGGTGACGATCTTCTTACCATCGTTGAGGAAGATAACCGGCAGGGTGACCTTGTCGCCCTCATTGCCCTCGATCTTCTCGACGGTGATGACATCGTCGGTGGCGACCTTGTACTGCTTGCCGCCCGTGTTAACGATTGCGTACATGTTTACTTGCCCTTCATGCATCAGTTAGTGCAACAGCCGAATATAGTAGCAGGCGAAAATACCCCCGTCAACGAGTATGTGGAGCAAATCCACAAGTTCGCACAGGTATGGGGCTGACGAGTCGGCCCTCGTCGTCCTCGCATGCTTGATTCTGACGCTCGACATCGTAGGAGCAGATGGTCACGAGGTCTTGCATACCGGTGGAAACAATAGGTGCATCCACGCCCGGGGTCAAGCCCTGCAACAAAACATCAGCAGCAGAAAGCAAAATTTCCGGACGCATTGAGCCCTCGTTGTCGGCATGGGTGTCGAGCATGAGCACCAAATGATCTGGGCGCTCCCCCGCCGTGAGCTCATAGCCCACGAGCGTGTGATCCAAATCCAAGCGCTTGCTCTTTTTGCCGCGCGCGTAGTCGATGCCATGGCCCGCGCGTAGCGTGTCGATCGCACGACGCACCTCGTCGGCACTTACGGGCGCCTCGGGATCCAAGTGCAGGTCGATGCGATACGACAGGCGCGTGAGCTGCGCCGTCAACGCCGGCGTGCGCACGTCGATGTACGCTGCCTCGATGGGCGCCAGATCGGCCGGAGACGCCGCAGCCAGGCGCCCAAACGCCTCGTCGAGCGCCACGAACTCGGTCATAAACAGGTCATACCACTCGCAGGTCGACGACGTACCCACCGGCAGCGCCGAAGAGAAGCCCACGCGCATGTGCGGAGAGAAGCCCTGCGTGACGGCATAGGGAAGTCCCGCACGGCGCACGATGCGCTCAATGGTATGGATTACTTCGAGATGGCCCAGGTACTTAAGGCGATCGCGCTTGCCATAGCGAACACGAAGCCTAAAGAGCGAGGGGTTGTCGGTCAGGCGCTCACTCATGCGCGATCACCCATCAATACATTCTTGGCGTGGAGCGTGGGGCAGATTCCGCAGCCGGTGCACGACGTGCGGGTGCAGTCGGGAGTCGTGACGCCCTCGAGCGAGCGACGGTACTCGCGCTCGAGGAAGCCGCGCGTGCAGCCGGGGCTCACGTGCTCCCACGGCAGGCGCCAGTCCAACTCGTAGGGCAGGTGCACGAGCTCATTGAGGTCAATGCCGTTTTTGGCAGCAGCCTCCTTCCAGTTCTCGAGCGAGAAATGCTCTACCCAGGCGTCAAAGCGAGAGCCTGAGCGCCAAGCATCGATGATGACGGGCGTCATGTCACGACCGGCGCGGGACAGCGCGGCCTCGATGAGCGAGGTCTCGGCATCGTGGTAATGAACGCGGACGGCACGGTTGCGAACGCTCGTGATAAGCAGCTTCTGGCGACGCTTGACGTCGTCGTAGTCGAGCTGCGGGCACCACTGGAACGGCGTGGCAGCCTTGGGGATAAAGACCGAAACCGAGATCGACACCGAGATCGAGCCGCGACGAGCCTTGGGCACCACGGAACGACCGAGCTCCAGCACGTGATCGGCCAGATTGGCGATGGCCACGATGTCCTCGTCGCGCTCGCCGGGAAGGCCCATCATAAAGTAGAGCTTCATGCGGTTCCAGCCGGCCTCGAAGGCCGCCTTGGCCGCACGGTCCAGGTCCTCCTCGGTCACGTTCTTGTTAATGATGTCGCGCATGCGCTGGCTGCCGGCCTCGGGCGCGAACGTCAGGCCGCCCTTCTTTTCGCCGGCTACCGACTCGGCCATATCCACACCAAACGAATCCAGGCGCTGTGACGGAATAGACACGCGAATACCCGTATCCTCCAGGCGACGGTTGAGCCTGCCGAGCACGTCGCGAATGCAGGAGTGGTCGGTCGTGGAGAGCGAGGTCAGCGACACCTCGTCATAGCCGGTCTTTTCCAGACCCTGAATCACCGACGAGACGATCTGGTCGGCCGAGCGCTCGCGCACCGGGCGATACGTCATGCCGGCCTGGCAAAAACGACAGCCGCGGGAGCAGCCGCGCAGGATCTCGATAGACAGGCGGTCGTGGACCAGCTGCGCATAGGGCACGCACGACTGCGACAGCGGATTCGTGGCGCCGAAATCCTCGACGACGCGCTTGTAGACCACGGTCGGCGCACCCTTGCCCTCACGCGGCACGGTGTAGCCATGCGGCGAGCAGGGCTCGTCGTGACGAACCTCATAGAGCGACGGCACGTAGTTGCCGGCAATGGATGCAAGCTGCTCGACAATCTGCGCGCGCGGGGCCCCTTCGTCACGCAGGCGGCGATGCAGCTGGCAGGTCTCGAGCAGCGATTCCTCGCCCTCACCGATGAGGATGGCATCGAAGAAGGCCGCGTACGGCTCGGGGTTGTACACCGAGGGGCCGCCGGCGATGATGATGGGGTCGTCTTCGCCTCGGTCGGCCGCCAACAGTGGAATGCCAGCGAGGTCGAGTGCCTCGAGGAAGTTCGTCACCGCCATCTCGTGCGGCACATGCAGACCGACGATATCAAACGAAGCGACCGGCACTGCACCCTCGAGCGAGAGCAGCGGAATGCCCGCCTCGCGCATGGCGTCACCCATATCGGGCCACGGCACATAGCCACGCTCGCAGGAGATGCCCTCGGCCTGGTTAAGGATGTTGTAGAGTATGGCGATACCCTGGTTGGGCAGACCGACCTCGTACACATCCGGATAGATCAGGCAGCAACGGTAGTCGGCATCGGCCTTGGAAAGCGTACCCCACTCGTGATCGATATAGCGACTCGGCTTCTCGACCTTGGCGAGCAACGGCTCAATTAAATGAAAACAATCTTGGTATGCAACGCGCAACGGAAAACCCCTAAGCAGCGAGATCTGATGCGTCCTGATAGGACGCCATGGGACGGGTAGCGCCCGCGACCGTGGTTACCAGATCGCGAACGCGGGAGAACGTGGCAGTGACCACCTCGTTGGCACGGCTGTAGTCGACATCGCGCTCGTAGAGCGAAACGAGCGCACGGCCCATGCCGTAGGTGCCCGCGGCAGCAGTGAGCGCCTTAACGGCAAACCCAATATGCGGCGTCTGTTTGACGAGCGCGCGGGTGACCGCGCGGATCACAAGACCGCCGGCAAGCACGCCCGCGACCTCGTAGCCGCGCTCAGGCTTAATGCCGCGTCCAAAGACGGCAGCGAGCTCAAAGAGCATGCCCACCTGCGCCAGCGCCATAACGGGATAATCGGCGCCAGGCAAAAACACCAGCGCACCGGTCGCCATATTGGTGAGCGCGCACGAGGTGATGATACGATTGGCGGCCGCGATGCGCATGAAGGCAAAGTTCGCCGCAAAAGCCGTTTCCTTGTCGGTGCGATCGAGAATCCAGCGGGCAAGCGTCTCGAGCAGATACGTCTTATCGGTTGCCGCTACGACGCCGAGCATGGGCGTGGACTCCTCGATAAACGGCACCTCCACAGCAGACTCGGCAAGCACGCACACGGGCGCGCCGGCGATCACGAGCTCCTGCACGGCACTCTCCAAGCGGTCGGAACCACACGAGAGCACCAGCACCACATCGGTATCGGTCTTTGGAGCAATTCGCTCCTCCCCCAGACGCTCGACGCGCACAATACCCGAGGTCGTCTGCGGCACAAAGGCGTCACGCACCGTCTCGGCCAGAAAGCGCGAGGCGGACGAATCCAGATAGACCGAGACGCGCACCGGCGTATCGGAATCCTTCTTAACGGACGCGCCCATCTTAAAAGCGCGGGTCAGCTTATCTACGGGAATTTTCATAGCAAACCCCTCCAGCGGTTACGCGGCGCCCGAACGATGCCGCCATATGGATTGTACGATACCCACCGTCAGCAGCTGAATCATCATCGAAGACGAACCGAAGCTAATAAACGGTAGCGGAATACCGGTAATCGGCATCATGCCGATGCACATGCCGATGTTTTCGAAGGTCTGGAACGCCCACATGCCAACGATGCCCACACACGAAAGACGCAAAAACAGCGACTCACACTTAAAGGCGACGCGAATCGTCGAAAAGATCAGCAGCACGTAGAGGCACAGGAGCAAAAAGGAACCACAAAAGCCAAAGGTCTCGGACAGAAAGGCGAAGACGAAGTCGGTGTGGAACTCAGGCAGAAAGCCGCCGGCTGACTGCGTCGCATGGCCCAAACCCTTACCAAAGAAGCCGCCCGAGCCGACGGCAATGAGCGACTGTTGCAGGTTGTAGGCATCATCCGAATCGGCTTTGTCGGGGTCGATGAAGACGGTCAGACGGTTCATCTGATACTGCTTGATAAGCACATCGTGGCCAAGGAGCGAATCAAAGACCGAGTCGAGCGCCAAGATGAGCGCAATCAAACCAACCAGCAAGGCCAAGGTCGACAGCACCCATTCGCGGCGCGCACCGCTCATGCAGATGACGATTGCGCCCGACACCAGCACGACCAGACCCGAGCCCAGGTCGCCCATGGCGACGACGGCCAAAAACGGAATGGACAGCATGCCGCAGAGCTTAATGTAGTCGCGGACGGTATCGATACGCCCGTTGTACTGCGAGCCAAGCGTGGCCATAAAGAAGATGGTGATGAGCTTGGCGAGCTCAACGGGCTGGAAGGTCAGGCCGATACCGGGGATCTTGATCCAGCCCGTCATGCCCAGACCGCCCGTATAGGACAGGCCCGGAATCTTGGGCGAGAAGATCACAATAAGGTCAATGACGAGCAGCGCCGTCGAGAAATTGGAAATTCCACGCAGGTCGGTGCGCCAGACGAGCACCGCCAGCACCGCGCCAATGCCAATGCCCAGCAGGTGGCGCGAAAACGAGGCATCGGCCTTAAACTGCGAAGCCGACCAAATGATGATGGCGCCATAGGCAACGAGCGCGACGGTAGCCAGCAGCACACCGATATGCACCTTTTGGCGAAACGTGCTACGCGAGGCCGAAAGTTGCTTGTTGACGCGGTCCAGGCTGCTGCGAGAACCGGTTTTGGTTGAGCGGAACAGGTCCGCCGGCGAAAAGTCCATCGCAACCTCCTATCGAACCGAGGAATCGCCCGAGGCCGAAGAGGTATCGGGCTCGTCATAAATCACGCCGAGTACATCGCGCACAACATGCATCGCGGTATCTGAGCCGCCACCGCCTTGCTCCAAGATGGTGGCAATCACGTACTTAGGATCGTCAGCAGGGGCATAGGCGCAGAACCACGCGTATTCGTCCTCGCCGCTTTTCTCGCCCGTGCCCGACTTGCCGTATACCTGCGGCGTCAGGGTTCCAAAGTGAGCCGCCAGGGACGTCGATGCCGTGTAAATCACGTCGTGCATGCCGTTGCGGACGAGCGCCAAATCCGAATCGCTGTTGATCTTGGCCTCAAGGCGCTTCTTTTTGCCCTTGCCGTTGTACTTGTAGGCGTCGCCGTCGCCATCGCGCGACACCGCCGACAAAAACACATGCGGCACATACTGCTTGCCGCCGTTGGCAAGGCCCATGTAGGCGCAGGCCATCTGCAGCGGCGTCACCAAAATGTCGCCCTGCCCGATGGCGATGTTCGTCATATCGCCAGCGTTCCATTTGCGGTCCTCGGCAGATGCGTCGGTAAAGTACGACTCTTTCCACTCGGCATCGGGAATACGGCCCGCGCCCTCACTCGGCAGATCGATACCGCAGGTCTTGCCTAGGCCCCAGCGACGAAAGACCTCCTGCAGGCCCTCGGGATGTTGCTCGTCATAGAAGAACGCTTTGCCCATGTCGTAGAAGACAGGGTCGCACGAGTTGGCGATACCCGACTGCAGCGTCATGGTGCCGTGGCCAGACGTCAGCCAGCAGCGCTTGCCCCAAGCCTTGCCCAGGCCCGTCCAATAGCCCGTGCAGTTGGTCGTCTGACCCGAGGTATAGGTTCCAAACTCAAGGCCCGCCAAGGCCGAGAGCGGCTTAATGGTCGAAGCCGACATGTACTGTCCGCTAATGGCGCGGTTGAGCAGCGGGTGCGAACCCTTGTCATCATTGAGCTCGGTCCACACGTCATTTGAGACGCCGCCGATAAAGACGGACGGATCGAACTTGGGCTCGCTCGCCATGCCCAGGATCTCGCCATTGTTGGGATCGAGACACACCACAGCGCCGTTGCCGGCATTGCTGTAGCCAGTGGTCTTGGCAAGCTCGATAGCGCTCGCCAGCGCCGTCTCACAGGCCTGTTGGATCTTAAGGTCGAGCGTGAGCTTAATGTCGGAGCCGGCCTTCGCGGGCACGGCGCCGGCCTGACCGGTCACATTGCCCGAGGCATCGACCTTGACGGTCTGCTCGCCACGAATACCCTGTAGCAGGTTTTCGTAGTAGCTCTCAACGCCCGCCTGGCCCACGATATCGCCCGACTGGTACGTAATCTTGCCAGCAGAAGCATCATCATCGCCAGAAGTTTTCTTATTCTGGGCCTCGAGCTGCTCGGAGGTAATGGTGCCGGTATAGCCCAAGATATGGCATGCCGTCTCGCCGTATGGATACTGGCGCTCGGTACGCTCGGCAATCTTGACGCCCGGGAACTCGCCGGCGTGTTCCTTGATATAGGCAACCGTGGAGCGACGGACGTCCGTCGCGATGGTATGCAGGCTCTGAGAGCCCTCTGTATTGTCCTGAATATTGCGAAGGACCGCCACGTAAGGCATTCCAAGCACGTTGGCAAGATGGCGAACCAGAACCTCATCCTCGGCAAGGTCGCGGTAGGCCACGACAGCAAGTGAGGGACGGTTCTGGACAAGCGCCACGCCATTGCGGTCGAGGATGCGACCGCGCACAGCGGGTGTTGTAACGGTGCGAGTCTGATTACTATTGGCCTGCTTCTCGTAATAGTCCGATGAGACCATCTGCATGCCCCACAGCTTGACGGCAAGCGCCGCAAACATCGCGCCCACACCCGTGGTGAGGATGGAAAAGCGGCCCTTAAAGGCGGTCGCCGCGGTATTGCCCTCGCCCTCGGTGGCACGCGGGGCCGTTCCATGCTGCGTATCGTAGGTAAAACGGGAATCGCCACGACGCATGATGACCAGCGCGACCACAATGGCCACAACCAGCACGATACCGGCGATAATAACCGTCAACTGGGAAGACATCTACGGGCCTCCCCTATTTGAGCTTACGGGTCTTGGGCTTAAAGCGCATACCCGTCTGGCGTCCGCCACGTGCGGAGAATCCATAGCCGGACTGCGGCACGACGCCGGACATCAAAAACGGAATGGCAACCAGACCCGTCAGGATCGAGGACGGCAGCGCATGGCCGAAGATCGCCACGACAAAGCTCGTCTCCAAACCCATAAACAGCAAGATGATGCTGTAGATCACATTAATGACGAGCGCGAAGGCGCCCACGGTGACGCCGCGCGCACTCGGGGTACCGCCCGTCTGACCGACGGCGCTGTGCACCAGGGCAAAAGAACCCACGGTCAGCAGGAGCGACATAACGCCCACCGGCACGGCAGCGGACAGGTCATAGAACAAGCCGCTGCAAAAACCGCACACGACGGCACGGGTCGGGTCGCCCGAGAACACGCTTAGGCACACCAGGATAATCATGAAGTTGACGCGACCGCCCGCAATGGAGACCTGCGGTGCCAGGCCTGCCTGCAGCAGCACGCACACGATGGCGGCGATCACAAACGTACGGGAGCTCATCCCCTGCTCGTGTAGATCCATGGACATGCCCCCTATTCGCTCGAGCCAGAATCGGTCGTCTCGGACGTGTCGGAACTGTCATCCGAGCTCTCGTCCTTCGTCTTGGTCGCAGCGTCGCGCGACGTTCCCTGCGGCGTGCTGTTGGCCGTACTCACGTCCTCATCCGAGGCCGATTGTTCGTCGGTCAGCGAGGTGATGACCAGCACTTCCTCGTTGTTCTCGGCCGTGGTCTGAGCGCGCACCACAATGGTGTAGTACACGTCGTTTGCCGATTTCTCAACCGACGAAACGGTGCCGAGCGGTAGACCCTTGGGGAACACGCCACCGATGCCCGAGGTCACGATGATGTCGCCAACCTTAACATCGGAGTCGACGCTCACGTACTCAAGACGCAGCGTGCCGTCAGCCTGACCCTGCAGCATGCCCTGGGCGCGCGTGTCCTGC
Organism: uncultured Collinsella sp.; assembly: GCA_902468085.1. GTDB lineage: Bacteria > Actinomycetota > Coriobacteriia > Coriobacteriales > Coriobacteriaceae > Collinsella. Next base: position 21,360 of record CABQXN010000012.1, on the reverse strand, counting down.
ACCATGGCGGATACGCCGGAGTTCTCGTCGCCAATCAGGCGCACGGTGGACGTTTTGGCCGAGACTTCGATGATCTGGCCGATAACACCGGCCGAACTCGTCACAGGCATGTTGATGGTAAGCCCGTCGGCAGAACCCTTATCAATCGTGACGGTCGAGGTCCAGGCATCGCCCGAGGCACCAACGATACGAGCTGCGGTCGATTTGAGGTTGTAGGTCGACTGCAGGCCGACCAGCCCCTCCAGACGCTCAGCGGTCTTTTGAGCCTCGGAGAGCTCAGCAACCTTAGAGGTCAGTTCCTCGTTTTGTTTTTTGAGCTCGTCGAGCGTGTCCTGCGACGCCGTAAGGTTAGAGAACACGTTGCCGATCGCATTGAAGGGAGCCGCCACAGCCGAACCCACAAAGCGCACCGGCGAGGTAATCGTCGTTACGCCCGAACGCACGGCATGAATCGGCCCTGCCTCGCCCTCGCGGATGTAAAACGTGAGCAGCAACACCGAAATCAGGCTGAAAACAATCAACGGGCGCATACCCGTTGATTGTCGCTTGGTATTCAGATTTGTGGAGAAACCCGAAGATCGTGCCAAATGGAATCCACCTTTTGGAAATTAAGCATTGGTCTGGACGAAGCCGCCATCAAACGCATTGGCCTCGAGCACGCGGGCACAGCCGTTAACAACGTTATCGAGCGCCGTGGGGCTGACGTTGACCGAAACGCCGGTCTCATCGCGCAGGCGCACGTCGAGACCGCGCAGCAGCGCGCCGCCACCGGTCAGCAAAATGCCGTAGTACATAAGGTCCGAGGCGAGATCGGGAGGCGTGGCATCGAGGGCGTCCTTGACGGCCTTGGCCATCTCGTCGAGCGGCTTGTTGAGCGCGCGACGAATCTCCTCGCTCTCGATGCGCACGGTCTTGGGCAGACCGGTAATCACGTCGCGGCCGTTGACCTCGACGTCAAGCTCGTCCTTGAGCGGCACGGCGGAGCCGACCTTGATCTTGATGTCCTCTGCCGTACGCTCGCCGATGGCCAGGTTGTAGGCATCGCGAACGTGCGTGAGGATGGCCTGATCGAACTCGTCGCCGGCAATACGGATGGACTGCGAGACGACGATGCCACCCATAGCGATAACGGCAACCTCGGTGGTACCGCCACCGATGTCGATGACCATGGAGCCGGTGGGTTCCTCGACGGGCAGGTCGGCGCCGATAGCGGCGGCCATGGGCTCTTCGATCAGATAGGCCTGGCGGGCGCCGGCCTGGATCGTGGCCTCAAAGACGGCACGCTTCTCGACCGACGTGACACCGGAGGGAACGCAGACGACAACGCGCGGACGCGGGGTCCACGGATAGCGCTTCTCGGACGCCTTGTCGATAAAGTAGCGGAGCATGGCCTCGGTAACATCGAAGTCGGCGATGACGCCGTCCTTCAGGGGACGAACGGCCACGATGTTGCCGGGCGTACGGCCGAGCATGCGCTTTGCCTCGATACCGACCGCCAGGATGCGCTCGTCGTTCTTGTCGATGGCGACAACAGAGGGCTCGCGAATGACGATGCCCTGGCCGCGCACGGAGACAAGCGTATTTGCGGTGCCGAGGTCGATGGCAAGATCGCCCGCATAGCTACCGAAGAACATATCCATCAAAGAAAACAACGCAACTCCTGATGTGTTGGATGATTGCTGGAAAACTACTAGCTCATCATACTAGCGCAAGCCCGGCACCTCACTTGCGGTGAAGCGCCGGGCAAAGCTAAATCCCATAAGGTCACTACTGGTTGTCAGCAGCCGAGAAATCCATATCGAGCGAGGAAACGGCCCAGCCGATATGGTTGTCGGAGCGCACGAATTTGACGGTGTACTCCTGCTCGCCGCCCTTGGACAGCGATGCCTTAACCTTGGCGGTCGTCTCGGTCATGGACTGATCCATGCCCTCGACGGACACGGTGGCACCCTGCGGAATCGAGGAGATGATCATCGCCTTGGCGTCCTCGGACAGGCTCGAGGCCAGGCAGGACTCGGCCTTGGCGGTATCGCCGTCACCGGCAGCCTGGAACAGGTCGGTGATGACGGATTCCTGAGAGGGGTAGCCCATGCCGCGCGTATAAGCATAGCCAAGACCGCCGGCAGCGATCACGATAAGCAGAAGCAGCACCAGGAAGATCTTAAGACCCGTGTGGCGGTGGCGACGACGAACCTTGGCCTGTTTGCGGTCCTGCTGGACCATCTCGGACTCAGACAGCGTAAAGAAGCCGGTGTCAGAGGGGTCGGGCATAAACTGACCGGTCGCGCCCGTGGGATCGAGCGGGTCGACAGCGGGAGCGTCCATCGCGGGAGCCGGGGCCGTGGACATGGCCGTCTGGGCCGAAAGCGCGGCGAGCGAGTCGTGCACGCGGGCAAGCTCGTCGGCCTGCTCGGGCGTGAGCTGATAGATACCGTCGGCAGTAGCGGCGTTAAAAGCATCGAGCGCATCGGAGGGACGACCGGCGGCGGAAAGCGCTTGGCCCATGCCGGCGTTGAGGGCGCGCGTATCGTCGCGCGGGCCGGCAAAGTCGATAGCCGTGCGGTAGGTCTCAACGGCGTCCGCGGGGCGGCCGAGCTTGATAAAGCAGCGGCCCAGATCGCCGAGGGCGGCGGCAGGAGCCGGGTTGGCGCCGTCGATGGCAGCCTGACGGAAGGCAGTACCGGCGTTGGCGTAGTCGCCCGACTGGAACAGCGCGTTGCCCAGACCCAGGTAGGCCTTAAAGGGCGTGGCGTAGGAAGCGTCCTGGGTAGCTGCAGAGAACGCCTGGGCAGCCGTGGTGTAGTCGCCCACCGCGGCGAGTGCCTTGCCGCGGTTGGTGAGCAGGGCGCCGCGCTTGCCATAGGCGCCGTCGTTGAGCGCGGCGGCGTAGGCCTCGGCGGCCTCGGCGTACATGCCCAGATGCATCAGGGCATTGCCGCGCAGGTGGTCGGCCTCACCCATGATCTCGTTGGGAGTCTTTGCCGCACCAAGCATCTGGGCGGCAGCGGAAAAATCACCCGCGCGATAAGCGGCGCGGCCCTGTTGGATCAGCTGGCTATTCAAGGAAGTCCCCTTTACTCGTGAACGATCTCGACATGAACGATCTCGTCGCCGGCGCGCAGCTGCGAGATGACGTCGAGTCCCTCGACCGTGGTGCCAAAGACGGTATAGCCGGAGTCGAGGTTGTGCTGGGCACCCAGGCAGAAGTAGAACTGCGAGCCCGCGGAATCGGGATCCATGGAGCGGGCCATGGCAAGCGCGCCGTCAACATGGCTGTTGCGCGGATTGGTGGCAAACTCGCCCTTGATGCAGTAGCCGGGGCCACCGGTACCGGGCATGCCGTCGGGACCCTCAAGGCCGGCAGCGACGTCGGCGCCGGACATATCGCGGGTATTGGGGTCGCCGCCCTGGATCACAAAGCCGGGCACATAGCGATGGAACTTAAGGCCGTCATAGAAGCCCATCGTGGAAAGCTCGCAGAAGTTCGCCACATGGATGGGGGCGCCCTCACCGTCAAACTTGACCTTGATGGTGCCCTTCGACGTCTCGATCACCGCGCACTCGTCACCGACGAGCTGGTACTCGGGCGTATAGAGCTCTTTCTTAAAACCAAACATGTGGTTCCTTCCTCGTGCGTTTAAAGCATATTTGTACGAATTGTAGCAATAAGCACGGGCTTACATCAATTGCGCACGCAGGTTATGCCGCCGGAGGGCAACAAATTACGAACGCTGCTGCGGCCTCCATGCGCTCACGTTGGCGTCGTACTGGTTAAGCGCGCTGTTGCCGCCTTGTGCGATGGGCGCCAGGATCTCGCTCTGACGGGCGCTCAGCGACTCGCCGTCGGGAATGGACAGCGAGATATCCCAGCTCTGGCAGATCACGTCGACACGCTCGTACATCCACTGGGCAAGCTGCTTTAGATGATCGATATCCTCCGCATAGACCGTGTCGTCCTGAACTTTGAGGTTGTTGAGCTCATCCTGGGTCTTTTTAATCTGGTCGCGCAGGGCATAGGCGCTCTGCGACAGCTCCTGGCGGGTGGAAAGCGGTGTACGCAGATACCCGTTATTAAACGAATCGATGACCTCGCCGATCTGATCCTCGTCGCTGTACGACACGATGGTCTGGTACAGGCCGTCGAGCCTGGTGTAGAGCTGGTCGTCGGTTAAGACGGTCTCCTCCTGAACGACCTCGGACGTATCCTCTTGCTTGGGCTCTTTCTCGGTGGCCTCGCCCTTTTGGCGCGACGGGAAGGTGGTCTTGGCGGCCTGGCCAAACTGGTCGTAGAAGCCGGGCATGACGCCCATGGGATCGGCAGTCACAAACCAATAGGCACCACCGCACACGGCGGCGAGCACCGCGATGACGATGAGCGGTTTGGGGATATGGCGCTTGTGTTTGTGATAGGCATCCTCGTCGGGGTGGACCTTGCGCTTGGGCTTTTGCTTTTTGGGCTGGGCATCATCGCGCAGGGACACCGGCGTGGGGATATCGACCTTGGGGATGCCAAAGTCCTTATCGAAGGCAGGCAGCACGCAGGTCTCGTTGGGGTCGGCTGCGTCGGAGAGCACCGCGGCGGCAGATGCCGGCGCGTGGGGCACCTCAGTATCGATCTGCTCCTGCGTCAGGCGCGGAAAGCCGGCCGTGCGCCCTGCGGCCAGGTCGGATGCGGCCGCGTCCTCGGAAAGGATGCCCGGCGCGGGGCGTCCACACTTGGGACAGGTGCGGTCATGCGGGGACAGACGGGCGCCGCAGCCGTCGCAGAACACGAACTCGGTATGCTCGGGTCCATCGCCCGGACCAACGTATGCGTTGCAATAGGGGCAGAACGAGGCGCCGTCCTCGATGGTCTTTAGGCAATGCGGGCAGATCACGGCATCCTCTTTCCGAAGCAATTCAAACAATTGAGGTTAGAGCATAACATCGACACGGCCCCACAAGCGCAAGGCACCAATTCAACATCCCCGCTCACCCCTAAGTTGCGGTGAAATAGGGACTGAATAGGAGGTTAAAACGCTTAAACAGTCCCTATTTCACCGCAACTTAGGGAGGCGTTGGGGCTAGTCTTTCTTTACGGGCTTATTCTTCTTGCTCGGCATCGAAACTTTGATGCCTTGGGCCGATTTGGTCACGCGGGAGCGCTTGGCACCGGCGCTCTTCTGTTTCTTGGGCTGGGTCTGGGCCACGCCCTCGAGTGCACGGGCCTCGGCCTCGCGGACAGTGCGCGCCTCACGGCGCTGCGCCATATCGGCGGCAACGCGCTTGGCGAAACGCTCGGCGGTCGACCCCGTCGAGCTCACCTTACCGCCGCCGCGACCCAGGCGAACGCGCACGCCACGGCCAAAGCCGGTGGCCGCATGACGGCGGCGGGGCTTAAGCGAGTCCATCATCGTGGCAAGCTTAAAGAACACCGCGCAGGTAAAGACAACGATAATCGCCAAGATGACCATCTGACCCATCGACAGGTTGGCGATGGACAGCAGCCCCGGGAACCCGATAACACCCGTCAGGATGCCGGCGACGACAAACACGAAAAGCACCACGCGCAAGGGCGTAAGCGGCTGCGAGATGCGCCAGATCAGGCTGACACTCGCCGCGCACGACGTGAGCAGGCACATGGTCGAAAGCGTAAGCTGGCTAAAGCCAAATACGCGCGCCACAAAGATATCGAGTGCCGCGGCCAAAATGACCGCAATCGACGCCGGCAGCGCACGCTTAAGCACGTTGGTCAAGAACGACCCCTTCACGCGGGCGTTGTTGGGCTCCAAGCCCAGCACAAAGCCCGGCGCGCCGATGCAGAAGAAGTTGATGAGCGTCATCTGAATGGGCTCGAAGGGATACGGCGGCAGCGCGATGCACAGCGCCGCCAGGCCCATCGAGAAAAGCGTCTTGGTCAGAAAGAGCGCGGCAGAGCGCTGCAGGTTATTGATAGAACGACGGCCCTCGGCCACCACAGCGGGCATCGAGGCAAAGTCGTTATCGACGAGCACGATCTCGGCCACATTGCGCGCGGCATCGGAGCCGGCGGCCATCGCCACGGAGCAGTCAGCCTCCTTGAGCGCCAGCACGTCGTTGACGCCGTCGCCCGTCATGGCCACGGTGTGCCCGCGGCGCTTAAGTGCCTGTACAAGCTCGCGCTTCTGCTGCGGCGTCACACGCCCAAAGACGTGATAGCGGTCCACCGCCGCATCGAGCTTGGCAGGCGTATCGAGCGTCGTGGCGTCCACGTAGGCATCCGCCCCGGGCACGCCCACCACGCGCGCGATCGACGACACCGTACGCGGGTCGTCGCCGCTGATCACGTTGAGGGTCACGCCCTGCTCGTTAAAGTAGCCGATAGTCTCGGCTGCCGAGGTGCGAATCTCGTCACGGATGGTCACAAAGCCCACGGGCTCGGCCTCGCCCACCATATCGCCATCGGGCGTAAAGCCGTCCACGCGCGCCACCACAAGTACGCGGCAGGTATCGGCAAGCTCGGCCACACGATTCTCGACCTGAGCAAATGCGCGATCAGAGAGCACAAACTGCGCGGCGCCCATCACATAGGAGCCCTGTACAAACGACGCGCCGCTCCACTTTTTGGACGACGAGAACGGAATGACCGACAGCGGCTCGGACACCTCGACTGGACGGTCGGCGTAGTAGTTGAGCAGCGCTTGGCAGGTCTCGTTGGCATCTGCCGAGGTCGCACGTGCCACGTTGGCAAGCGCAAAGTCGAGCACCGTGGTCTCGACGGGGACAGCCGCCTCGTCCGAGTCCGCGCCAAAGCCAACACCCTCAACAGGCAGCGGGTAGGTGCCCTCGACCTCCATACGGCCCGAGGTAATGGTGCCCGTCTTGTCCAGGCACAGCACGTCGACGCGCGCGAGCGTCTCGATGCAGTAGAGCTGCTGTGCCAGCACCTTGCGACGTGCCAGGCGCACCGTGGCAATCGCGAGCACCGACGAGGTCAGCAGCACCAGGCCCTGAGGAATCATGCCCAGCAGGGCACCCACCGTGGACAGCAGCGCCGAAGAAGGCACACGACCGGCCAGCAGCTCGGAGAAGCACCAGGAAAGCGCGCTATCCCCCGGGGTTCCCGCGGCATCCCACAGCTCGCTCACACTCGAGGAAAAGAGCGCCAGACCAAGCGGAATCATGATAATGCTCGCGAACCGCACGATGGCGTTCAGTGCGTTCATGATCTCGGAATTGACCTTTTTGACGTATTTGGCCTCGTTATTGATCTTTGCCACGTAGTTATCGGCGCCGACATGGATCACGCGGGCGCGCAGCAGGCCCGAGTCGATAAAGCTGCCGCTCATGAGCTCGGAGCCTGGCTGTTTCTTGATGAGGTCGCTCTCGCCCGTCAGCAGGCTCTCGTTGACGAGCGCCTCGCCAGACACAACCACGGCGTCGGCGGGAATCTGGTCACCGCGCCCCAGGCGAATGATATCGTCGAGCACGATCTGGTCCAGGTCGAGCTCCACCTCGGCGCCGTCGCGCACCGCGATGGCCTTCTTAGAGGTGAGCAGCGTAAGCTTGTCGACCATCCGCTTGGAACGCATGGACTGAATGACGCCAATTGCCGTGTTCAAGAACACCACGAACAGGAACGTCAGGTTCTTAAACGAACCGGTCAGCAGCACCAAAATCGCCAAGATCACGTTGATCAAGTTGAACAGCGTGCAGAGGTTCTCGATGATGAGCTCTTTGACCGACTTGGTCTTGAGCTCCATGTTGCGGTTGATCTTACCGGCGGCGATGCGCTCCTCGACCTCGGCGGTCGAGAGTCCGCGCTCGATATCCGTTGCTGCCATACCACGTCCCATCACGTCGCGTCGGTATAAGAAAACCGCCCGGACCATGCGAGGTTCGGACGGTCTTACGTTCGAGGGTGCCCCATGTTGGATTCGAACCAACGGCCTTCTGCTCCGGAGGCAGACGCTCTAATCCCCTGAGCTAATAGGGCGAACGGTAGGCATTATACCCAAGTGCGCCACGGGCTAACAAAATAATAGAAAAAGCTTTGCAATTACGTGGGAGACGCGCCGCGACGGTGCGCTTTAGGCGGCAAAAGCGAGTCAGATAGTATAAACTCTCATGCACATATATAACGGCTCGCGATGCGGGCCGTTTTTGCAAGGGTTATCCATCGAGGTGAGAGGCACACCATGATTGCGATTTTAAAGCAGAGCGCCAGTGACGAAGCCGTAAGCCACATTGTCAGCTGGATCGAGAAAAAAGGACTCAAGACCGACGTCTCGCGCGGCGAGAACGAGACCATCATCGGCTTGGTGGGCGACACGACCAAAATCGACCCGTTCCTGCTCGAGTCCATGGACGTCGTCGAGCGCGTACAGCGCGTCTCCGAGCCGTTCAAGCGCGCCAACCGCAAGTTCCACCCCGAGGACTCCGTCATCGACTGCGGCCACGGCGTCAAGATCGGCGGCGACCAGTTCCAGGTCATCGCCGGCCCCTGCTCCGTCGAGGGCGAGAACCTCATCCGCATCGCCCGCCGCGTGAAGGCCGCCGGCGCCACGATGCTGCGCGGCGGCGCCTACAAGCCCCGCACCTCCCCGTACGCCTACCAGGGCATGGGTCCCGCCGGCCTGGACCTGCTGTGCGAGGCATCCGCCGAGCTCGACATGCCGATCGTCACCGAGATCATGGACCCGCGCGACGTGCAGGTCTTCCTCGACAAGAAGATCGACGTCATGCAGATTGGCGCTCGCAACGCCCAGAACTTCCCCCTGCTCAAGGAAGTCGGCAAGACGCAGACCCCGATTCTGCTCAAGCGCGGCATGTCCGGCACCGTCGACGAGCTGCTTATGGCAGCCGAGTACATCATGAGCGAGGGCAACGATAACGTCATTCTGTGCGAGCGCGGAATCCGCACCTTCGAGACCCGCACCCGCAACACCTTCGACCTCAACGCCGTGCCGGTGCTGCACCACCTGTCGCACCTGCCCGTCGTCGCCGACCCCAGCCACGCCACCGGTTACACCCGCTATGTTGAGCCCATGGCGCTCGCCGCGACTGCCTGCGGCGCCAACGGTCTGGAGATCGAGGTCCACGACGACCCGAGCCACGCTTGGTCCGACGGCGCTCAGGCCCTCACCCCCGACCAGTTCGACGACACCATGCGCCGCATCCGCGCCATCCGCGAGGTCGTCTGCCAAGAGACCGTTCAGGAGTAGCCCATGGGTACGGTGAGAAACGCACGCGTTAACCAGGGTGGCCCCAAGTGCGCCGGCATCGTGGGCCTGGGCCTCATCGGCGGCAGCTTTGCCCGCGGCTATGCGCAGGCGGGCGTCCGCGTGCTGGCCTGGGACCCCGATGACGACGTCATGACGGCCGCCAGTATGGGTACCGTTGCCGGCGAGCTCAACGACGAGACGCTCGGCGAATGCGACATCATCGTCCTGGCATGCTACCCCGAGGCCTGCATCGAGTGGCTCGAGGCGCACGCCCGGGCACTCGCCGACGCCACCGACACCGAGGCCATCATGGGCCCCGTGGTGATCGACACCGTGGGCGTCAAGGGTATCGTGTGCGAGCGCGCCTTTGAGCTTGCCCGCGAGCACGGTTTTTACTTTGTGGGCGCGCATCCCATGGCAGGCACGCAGTTCTCGGGCTACGCGCATTCCCGCGCCGACCTGTTCCAGGACGCACCGCTCGTGCTTGTACCGCCCGCAGTGGACGACGCACTAAAGCTGGAGCTTTTGGGCCAGGTGCGCGAGATGGTACGTCCCTTAGGCTTTGGCAAGTTCAGCGTAACGAGCGCCGCCGAGCACGACCGCATCATCGCCTTTACGAGCCAGCTCGCGCACGTCGTCTCCAACGCCTATGTTAAGAGCCCGACCGCTCAGGTCCATCACGGCTTTTCGGCCGGCAGCTACCGCGACCTCACCCGCGTGGCACACCTCAATCCGCAGATGTGGTCCGAGCTCATGATCGACGACGCCGATGCGCTCGCCTTCGAGATCGACCATCTGATCGAATCGCTCGGCGCCTACAGCCGCGCCCTTAAGGACCGCGACCAGCGCTATCTGGAGAATCTCCTTGCCGAGGGCGACCGCATCAAGCGCGCGCTCGACGACGAGGCCTCCAACTAGACCACCCATCACGCCAGGTCGAAAGGACCGAAGCTTATGGCGATTACCATCGATATCGACACCGCACGCCCCTACCAGGTGCATGTGGGCACGTTTTTGCTGGAGCAGGCAGGCCTGCTCGTACGCGCCACCGCCGGCGGCTCGCGCGCCGTCATCGTGACGGACACCAACGTAGGCCCGCTCTACCAGATGCCCGTTAAGCAGAGCCTGGAGGCCGCAGGCTACGAGGTGAGCATCTGCACCTTCGAGGCCGGCGAGGCCCATAAGCGTGCCGAGACCTACGTTGGCATTTTGGAGTTTGTGGCCGAGCACGAGCTTTCGCGCTCCGACGTGATCGTGGCACTCGGCGGCGGCGTCGTGGGCGACGTTGCGGGCTTTGTGGCCGCCACCTACATGCGCGGCTGCAAGTTTGTGCAAATTCCCACAAGCCTGCTCGCCATGGTAGATTCGTCGGTCGGCGGCAAGACGGCCATCGACCTGGCAGCCGGCAAGAACCTGGCCGGCGCCTTTTGGCAGCCGAGCGTGGTCATCGCTGACGTGGGGTGCCTGGCGACCCTCACGCCCGAGCAGTTCGCCGACGGCTGCGGCGAGGTCGTCAAGCACGCCGTGATCGCCGACCCCGAGCTCTTCGCCGAGCTGGAGAAGACCCCGCTCACGCTTGAGCTGCTGAACCGCGACGTGGCCCGTGTGGCGCTCATCATCGCCCGCAATATCGACATTAAGCGCGCCGTGGTCGTTGCCGACGAGCGCGAAACCAATCAGCGCAAGCTTCTCAACTTTGGCCACAGCGCCGGACACGCCGTCGAGGCCTGCGAGCACTTTGAGCTCGGCCACGGCAACTGCGTGTCGATTGGCATGGGCATCATCACGCGTGCCGCAGCCCTGCACGGCGTTTGCGATGCCGAGCTGCCCGGCCGCATCGAGGAGCTCTGCGCCCGCCACGGCCTTAAGACCCGCTGCGACCTAGATGCCGATGCCGTCTTTACCGAGGCGCTCCACGACAAAAAGCGCGCGGGCGACACCATCGACCTGGTAATTCCGCACGACATTGGCCGTTGCAGCATCGACCGCACGCCGCTTTCCACCTTCCACGATTTGATTGCCGAGGGCCTCGGCCAGAAGGGAGACGCTTCCGCATGCTAGCCCGCATCACCCCGTCCCCGCTCAAGGGCACCGTTCCCGCCATCGCATCCAAATCGATGGCGCATCGCCTCATCATCTGCGCCGCGCTTGCCAACGGCGAGACGCACGTGGCCTGCAACACGACCTGCGCCGATATCGAGGCCACGGTGCGCTGCCTCACGGCGCTCGGCGCCCGCATCGAGACCGTCGAGGACGGCTTCCAGGTCCATCCCACCATGAAGAGTATTGAGTATGGCCTGCTCAAGGCCCTTGCCGGCGGCACGCTCGACTGCGGTGAGAGTGGCTCCACGCTGCGCTTTATGCTGCCTGTCGCCTGCGCGCTGGGCGCGGAGGCCACCTTCGTGGGCCAGGGCCGCCTGGGCGCCCGCCCGCTCTCCCCGCTTTCGGACGAGATCATCGCCGCCGGTTGCGACCTGCAGGGCCTGGGCGGTTTTCCGCTCAAGACGAGTGGCCGCATGCGCCCGGGCACCTTTGTGCTTCCGGGCAACGTAAGTTCGCAGTATATCTCCGGCCTGCTGCTGGCAGCCCCGCTGCTGGCCCAGCCCTCCTGCGTGCAGGTAACCGGCCTCATCGAGAGCCGCCCCTATATCAACCTGACGATCCAGGCCATGAAGGCCTTTGGTGTCGAGGTCAACGTCGAGCGCATTCCAGCCAAGGACGGTCAGCCCGAGGTCACGAACTTCCGCGTGAACAGCGGCTCGTACCGCACGCCCGGCAGCGTGGCCGTCGAGGGCGACTGGTCCAACGCCGCCTTTTGGCTGTGCGCCGGCGCCATCGGCACCGACCCCATCACCGTCGAGGGCGTGTCGCTGAGCTCTGCACAGGGCGACCGCAACGTGCTCGCCGCGCTTTCGCGCTTTGGCGCCCGCATCGTGCGCTCCACGAACGCCGCCACTGTGCAGTCCGACAAGCTCGCCGGCTTTGAGATGAGCGCCCACGACATTCCAGACCTGGTGCCCGTCATCTCGGCCGTAGCATCGCTGGCTCAGGGCCGCACGTTCATCCGTGACTGCGCACGCCTGCGCATCAAGGAATCTGACCGTCTGGTCACCACCACCCGCGAGCTCACCGCGCTGGGCGCGCAGGTGCGCATCGCCGGTGACGACCTCATCATCAAGGGCGTCGATGCCCTTACCGGCGGCGAGGTCGATTCGCACAACGACCACCGCATCGCCATGATGGCCGCTATCGCCGCAAGTCGCGCCACCGGCGAGGTCGTAATCCACGGCGCCGAGGCCGTCAACAAGTCCTATCCCGATTTCTTCGACCACTACCGCCTGTTGGGCGGCAAGGTCACGCTCGAGGAGGAGTAGCATGTCCTCGACCTTTGGCAACGTTTTGCATCTGAGCATTTTCGGCCAGTCGCACTCCCCTGCTATCGGCTGCTCACTCGACGGCATTCCGGCAGGTATCGCCGTTGACCTGAAGCAGCTGCAGGCCTTTTTGGACCGTCGCGCCCCCGGCCGTGACGAGACCGCGACCAAGCGCCGCGAGGCCGACGCCGCCCACATTATCGCCGGCATAGTTGATGGACACACCACGGGCGCGCCTATCGCAGCGATCATCGAGAACACCAACACGCGCTCCAAGGACTACTCCGAGCTGCGCCGCAAGCCCCGCCCGGGCCATGCGGATTTCCCGGCACGCGTGAAGTACCACAACATGCACGACGTCGCCGGCGGCGGGCACTTCTCCGGTCGCTTAACGGCGCCCCTGTGCATCGCGGGCGGCATCGCGCTGCAGGCGCTCGAGGCCCGCGGCATTAACGTGATGGCGCACGTGGCGCAGATCGGCGGCATCTCCGATCTGCCCATGGACGACATGGTCTATCGCGAGGCCGACCGCAAGGCGATCCTTTCGAACGACCTGCCGTGCATTGACGCCGCAGCTGCCGGTCGCATGCGCGAGGAGATCCTGGCGGCGCGCGACGAGCTCGACAGCATCGGCGGCATCGTGGAGTGCGGCATCTACGGCCTGCCCGCGGGTATCGGCGACCCCATGTTCGACGGCATCGAGAACCGCATCGCGCAGATTGCGTTTGGGATTCCCGCCGTGAAGGGCGTGGAGTTTGGCATGGGCTTTGCCGTCGCCGCCATGCAAGGCAGCGAGAACAACGATCCGTATCGCATCGACGCCGAGACCGGCAAGATCGAGGTCGAGTCCAATAATGCAGGCGGCATCCTGGGCGGTATTTCGACCGGCGCGCCCGTCATGTGGCGCATGGCCGTAAAGCCCACGCCCTCCATTGGCCGCGAGCAGCAGACGGTGGACATGGACGCTATGGAAAACGCCGAGCTCTCGGTCCACGGCCGCCACGATCCCTGCATCGTCCCGCGCGCCGTCCCCGTAGCCGAAGCAGCCGCAGCGCTGGCCATCTGGGACGCCCTCCTAGAAGACGCCGCCCAGCTTTAGCCCATTCACCCCGAGGGGTAGTTAATTTGGGACGGGGCTATTTTAGCTACCCCCATATGCCAGTTGATATTTGCCCTGGCACCCATCGATTCGTCGACAGTTAAAGGGTAGCTAAAAAAGCCCCGTCCCAAATTAACTACCCCAGGCAACCATTCACGAAAGGGGTCCCTATGGACCTTGCTGATATTCGCCAGACCATCGATGGCATCGACACCACGCTCCTCAACAGTTTTGTCGAACGCATGGACATTGCCACCGAGGTCGCCAAATCAAAAATCGAGATGGGCAAGGCCGTCTTCGACCCCGCCCGCGAGCGCTCCAAGCTCAACAACCTTGCCGGCCGCGCGCCCGAGCGCTACGAGGCGCAGACCATCACGCTGTTCCGCCTCCTCATGAGCATGAGCAAGGCCGAGCAGCAGCGCTATATCAACGAGCTCAAGGGCATCACGGTCTCGCAAAAGGCCCACGCCACTGCTGAGGCCTTCGACACGCCCTTCCCCCAGACTGCCAGCGTAGCCTGCCAGGGCGTTGAGGGCGCCTACAGCCAGATCGCCGCGTGCAAGCTCTTTGCCGTGCCCGATATCGCGTTCTTCGAGACCTTCGAAGGTGTCATGCGCGCTGTGCGCGACGGCTTCTGCGAGTTTGGCGTACTGCCCATCGAAAACTCCACCGCCGGCTCGGTCAACGCCGTCTACGACTTGCTCGCCCAGTTCGACTTCCACATTGTGCGCTCGCTGCGCCTCAAGATCGACCACAACCTGCTCGTCAAGCCTGGCACCAAGCTGCAGGATGTTCGTGAGGTCTATAGCCACGGTCAGGCCATCGCGCAATGCGCCGGCTTTATCGAGGCGCACGATCTGCACGCCACCAAGTATCCCAACACGGCCATGTCGGCCGAGATGGTCGCCAGCTCCGAGCGCGCCGACGTCGCCGCCATCGCCTCGCGCAGTTGCGCGGCGCTCTACGGTCTGGAGGTGCTGGAGTCAAACATTCAGGACTCGGACAATAACTACACGCGCTTCGTCGTCATCAGCCGCGAGCCGCGCGTCTACCCCGGCGCCAACCGTACCTCGCTCATGATCACCACGGCCAACGAACCGGGCGCCCTCTATCGCGTGCTCGAGCGCTTCTATGCGCTCAACATCAACCTTATCAAGCTCGAGAGCCGCCCCATCCCCGGGCGCGACTTTGAGTTTATGTTCTACTTCGATCTGGACTGTCCCTTTGGCAGCAAAGCACTCGACGACCTGCTCGACTCGATCGACGACGTGTGCGAGAGCTTCACCTACTTTGGCAGCTACACGGAGGTGCTCTAGATGACCGACGTCGTCGCAACCCGCCCCTACGGTGTGCTGGGCCGCGTGCTGGGCCACAGCTACACCCCAACCATCTACAAGGAGCTCGCGGGGCTTGAGTACGTGCGTTTTGAGCGCGAGCCCGAGGACCTCGAGGCCTTTATGACGGGCGACGAGTGGGAGGGCACCAACGTGACCATTCCCTACAAGCGCGCCGTCATGGACTACCTGGACGAGCTCAGCCCGCTGGCCGAACGCATGGGTAACGTCAACACGATCACGCGTCTGTCCGATGGCCGTCTGCGCGGCGACAATACCGACTACTTCGGTTTCCAGTGCCTGGTCGAGGAGCTGGGTGTAGAGATTGCCGGCAAGAAGGTCCTCGTGCTCGGAGCCAGCGGAGGCGCCGGCACCACGGCAAGTATGGTGCTGGGCGACCTGGGCGCGATCGTGGTGCCCGTGGGACGCGCGAGCGAGGTCAACTACGACAACATCGCGCAGCAGTCCGACGCCGCGTTGCTCGTCAACTGCACGCCTGCCGGTATGTTCCCCCACTGCCCCGACGCGCCTTGCACGCTCGAGGGCCTCGACGCGCTCGAGGGCGTTATCGATATCGTCTACAACCCCGCCCGCACGGGACTCATGCTCGAGGCCGAGCGTCGCGGCATCCCCTGCATCGGCGGTTTGCTCATGCTTGTGGCCCAGGCGGCGCAAGCCGTCGAGCGCTATACCAGCCAGGTCACCCCGCGCGAGCGCATCCTGGACGTGACGGAGCGCCTGTCCCGCCATGAGCAGAACATCGCGCTGATCGGCATGCCGGGCTCGGGCAAAACCCGCGTGGGTGAGCAGATAGCCCTGCTCACCGGCCGCGAGCACATCGACCTGGACCGCGCCCTCGAGAAACGCCTCGGCATGCCTTGCGCCGACTTTATCGTCGAGCGCGGCGAGCCGGCCTTCCGCGAGCAGGAGACGGCGGCCCTGGCCGACATCTCCAAGCGCAGCGGCCTGGTGCTTTCCACCGGCGGCGGCGTCGTCACGCGAGACGAGAACTACCCGCTGCTGCACCAGAACAGCCAGATTGTGATGCTCAACCGCAAGCTCGATGAGCTCGCACACAAGGGTCGCCCCATCACCGCCCGCGACGGTATCGACAAGCTGGCCGAGCAGCGCATGCCGCGCTACCGCGCCTGGGCCGACTACATCATCGACTCGCGCGACTGCGCAGCCAACACCGCCCGAGCCCTCCTCGACACCCTCTAAACCACCACAAAGGGGACAGGCACCTTTGTGGTGGTTTTTCACTCCGCTGCACCGCCGCACCGCCCGCCCAACCAAAAAGGAAGCAACCATGAAAGCTCTCGTCATCAACGGCCCTAACCTCAACATGCTCGGTATTCGCGAGCCGGGCATCTACGGCAGCGACAACTACGACCGCTTGATCCAGATCTGCAAGGAGGCCGGCGCCGCACAGGGCTTCGACGAGGTCGAGGTCTTCCAGTCCAACCACGAGGGCAGCATCGTCGATAAGATCCAGGAGGCATACGGCAAGGTCGACGGCATCGTCATCAACCCGGCCGCCTACACGCATACGAGCGTCGCGATCCTCGACGCCCTCAAGGCCGTCGCCATCCCTGCCGTCGAGGTCCACATCAGCGCCGTCGAGACCCGCGAGGACTTCCGCCAGGTGAGCTATGCACGCCTAGCCTGCTTCGCCACCATCACCGGCGAGGGCCTACAGGGCTACGCCCACGCGCTGGAGCTGCTGAGGGAGTATCTCGAAAAGTAAAATGCCAACCCCAACAAACAGCAGCGGCTTGCTCGCGCTCGGCTCCAGCAGCACACAAGATGAAAAAAGCCCAGACCACCAAGCGGTCTGGGCTTAATAAACGATGGTGCTCCATGGCGGATTCGAACCGTCGACCTTGGGATTAGAAGTCCCCTGCTCTATCCAACTGAGCTAATGGAGCAAATAACCGCACGCCCAAGCAAGCGCAAGCCTGTTAGGCACAAGTAATTATAACCTAGTTGAACTGCTCGCGATACGCCTTACAGACCTCATCGACTGGGCCGTCCATGCGAAGGTCACCCTTCTCAATCCAAACGGCACGCTGGCAGATGCGCTCAACCTGCTCCATGGAGTGCGAAACGAACAGAACCGTCACGTCGCCGCTCTGGATAAAGTGCTGGATGCGGTCCTCGCACTTCTGCTGGAAGAACACGTCACCGACGGACAGCGTCTCGTCAACGATCAGAATATCGGGCTCGGTAATCGTCGCGATTGCAAAGGCGATACGCGCCACCATGCCCGAGGAGAAGTTCTTGAGCGGCATATCGACAAAGTTCTGAAGCTCAGCGAACTCAATAATGCCGTCAAAGTTGGCATCGATGAACTCCTTGGTGTAGCCGAGCAGGGCGCCGTTCAGATAGATGTTCTCGCGGGCGGTCAGCTCGGGGTCAAAGCCGGCGCCAAGCTCAATCAGCGGCGCGATGTTACCGTGCACCTTAACGCTGCCCTCGCTAGGCTCAAGAACGCCAGCGATAATCTTGAGCATCGTAGACTTGCCGGAGCCATTGGTGCCGACCAGACCCACAACCTCGCCGCGATGAATATCAAACGAGATGTGCTTAAGCGCCCTAAACTCCTCAAAGAACAGCTCGTGCTTGGCAAGCTTAATGAAGTACTCCTTGAGGTTGGTCAGCGACTCGGACGCCATGTTAAAGATCATGGTGACGTCGTCGACCTCGACAGCCAGAGGCTGCTCGCTGTAATCAACAACAGATTCAGTCATCACAGCACTCCTTAGATGTAGAGGATGAACTTGCGCTCGGACTTATGGAACACGGTATAGCCGATAATAAGCGCAAGAACCGCCCAGGCAACGCACATACCAAACGTCATAAGCGAGGGCGTAGTCTGGAACAGGAAGATATCGCGCATAAACTGCAGGTAGTTGAACATGGGGTTCGCATACATCAAGATACGCACGAGATGCGGCATTTGCGCAATATAGTCAGTCGTCCAGAAGATGGGCGTAATGTAAGTCCACGCCGTAATGACGACGCTCCACAGATGCATAACGTCGCGGAAGAAGACCGTAAGGGCAGAGAGCATCATGCCCAGGCCCATGCAGAAGCACATAAGCAGCAGCAGGCAAACCGGCAGCAGAATAAGGTGCCAAGAAGGCATAACGCGGAACCACAGCATGACGATGGCGACGGCGACCAGCGAGAAGGCAAAGTTGACCAGCGAGAAGAGCACCTTCTGCACCGGGAAAACCCAGCGGTGCACCTTAACCTTCTTGAGCAGAGGGGCAGCGCCCACGATCGACGTCAGGGCCTGGTTAGTAGACTCAGACATGACGGCAAAGGTAATGTTACCCACGATCAAGTACAGCGGGTACATCTCGGGCGTCATTGAGCCATTGCGGCCCTGGCCAAAAATCGTCGAGAACACGATGGCCATGACGATCATCATCAGCAGCGGGTTGAGCACCGACCATGCGACGCCCAGAACGCTACGGCGATACTTGATCTTAAAATCCTTGGTAACCAGCTGACGAAGGATAAACGCGTCCTTCTCAAATTCGTTCTTAGCAAACGTCGCAGGCAGACTGCGAGTTTCTTGTTGCTTTGTCTGATCCGACACGGATGCAACTCCTTTACTCGTAATCGTTGACAAACGAACAGTATAGACCCGACGGCCATGCAAACGATTCGCGCAACAAAACTGGAGAACTAACCCACATCTTAGGATGCCAGGCCCAAACGGCTATACTTTCTAGGATTGAATGTATAAGGAGCATTAAGTGAATTCTGAATCCATCGCCGTCATCATCCCTTGCTACAACGAAGCGCTCACGATCGGCAAAGTCATCGATGACTTTCACCGCGAGCTTCCGCAGGCGACGGTCTATGTCTATGACAACAACTCGTCGGACGATACCTCACGCATTGCCACCGAGCACGGCGCCACAGTCCGCTTTGAGCCCCGTCAGGGAAAGGGCAACGTGTGCCGCCAGATGTTTCGCGATATCGACGCCGATTGCTACCTGATGGTCGACGGAGACGACACCTACCCCGCCGAGGCGGCCAAGGCCCTCTGCGAGCCCATCCTTAACGGCACGGCCGACATGACCGTAGGCGATCGCCTTTCCAACGGCACCTACGCCGAGGAGAACAAGCGTGCCTTCCACGGCTTTGGCAACAATCTGGTCCGTGCCATGATCAAGTGGATCTATGGCTACAGCTTCGATGATGTCATGACCGGCTACCGTGCCATGAGCCGCCCGTTCGTTAAAACCTTCCCTGTGCTTTCCGAGGGCTTCCAGATCGAAACCGAGCTCTCGATCCACGCCGTCGACCACCGCTGGCGCATCAAGGATGTGCCCATCGAGTACCGCGACCGTCCGGAAGGTTCCGAGTCCAAGCTCAATACCGTAAGCGACGGCATTAAAGTCGTTGCGATGATTGGCACGCTGTTCAAGGACTACCGCCCTCTGAAGTTCTTCAGCCTCGTCGCGCTTCTGTTTGCGGTGATCGGCCTCGCCTTGGGCACGCCCATCGTTGTCGAGTATTTCCAGACCGGCCTCGTTCCGCGCTTCCCCACCGCCATGCTCGCCGCGTCGTTTATGTTCCTGTGCGGTCTGAGCCTTGCGACCGGCTTCATCCTCGATTCCGTGGCAAAGGTCGAAAAAAAGCAGTGGGAGGTCAACGTGTACAGCAAATACGCCTACGATGACCAGCCCGGCAGGTCCGCCACCACGCCAAGCGAGTGAAAGATCTTCCGCAAAATACTATTGGCACCACTGCGCAGATAGCCATCAACAAGAAAAGCCGCCGTTAAAGAACGGCGGCTTTTACTCTCGAAAAGTTGATAGCGGCTAGAGCGTCTTGAGGTACTCCCCAAGCTCTTCCTCCCAGTCGGGCATGTGGAACCCGACCGACTCGAGCCTGGAAAGGTCGAGCGCGGAGTGGACCGGGCGCGGGGCCACGGGGCCCTCGGCGCCGGCGTAGTAGTCGGCGGTCGATACCGGCACGACCCTGTCGCCGTTGCCGTTGGCGGCCTCGAAGACGGCGCGGGCGATGTCGGCCCAGGACTTGACGGCGCCGGAACCGGTGCAGTCGTAGGTGCCGTAGGGGGCGCGGCTCCCCAGCACGTGGAAGATTGCCTGCGCCATGTCGCGCGTGAAGGTCAGGCGTCCCAGCTGGTCGTCCACGACGGTGACCTGCGTGAGCTTGTCCTCCGGGTCGGCGACGCGGTCGGAGAGCGCCCTCATGGTCTTGACGAAGTTGTGCCCCTCGCCGATGACCCAGGAGCTGCGCATGATGTAGTGGCGCGGGCACCCGGACACGGCGATGTCGCCGGCGGCCTTGGTCTGGCCGTAGACTGACAGCGGGCTGAGGGGCTCCTCCTCGTCGTGCACCTCGGCGGTGCCGTCGAAGACGTAGTCGGAGGACACGTGGACGAGCGTGATCCCGTGCTCGGCGCAGGTGCGCGCGAGCAGGGCGGGGCCGGTCGCGTTGGCCTTCCAGGCGGCCGCGCGGCCCTCGGGGGTCTCGGCTTTATCCACGGCGGTGTAGGCGCCGCAGTTGATCACGGTGCCGTAGAGCGACCAGTCGTACTTGGAGTAGGCCGCCGGGTCGGACATGTCGAAGGTGTCGATGTCGCAGAAGTCGAAGTCCTTGGCGACGCCGCGCTCCTCCGCCAGCGCGCGCACCGCGCGGCCCAGCTGGCCGTTGCAGCCGGTGACGAGCGTCCTCTTGGGCGCCATGGGGACGACGTCCCTGAGCATCGGGTGGTTGAGGTCGGCCTCGGAGACGGTGGCCCGGTCCAGCGGGATGGGCCACTGGATGTTAAGCTCCGGGTCGGCGAGGTTCACGAAGGTGTAGGTCCTCTTGAGCTCCAGCGACCAGTGGGCGTCCACCAGGTAGGTGTAGGCGGTGCCGTCCTCCAGGGCCTGGAAGGAGTTGCCCACGCCGCGCGGGACGTAGATGGCCCTGGACGGGTCCAGGGTGCAGGTGAACACCTTCCCGTAGGTGGCGCTGCCCTCGCGCAGGTCCACCCAGGCGCCGAATACGCTGCCGCGGGCCACCGAGATGAACTTGTCCCAGGGCTCGGCGTGGATGCCGCGGGTGACGCCGCGGCTGTCGTTGTAGGAGATGTTGTTCTGGACGACGCGGAGGTCCGGGATGCCCAGGGCGGTCATCTTGGCGCGCTGCCAGTTCTCCTTGAACCAGCCGCGCGAGTCGCCGTGGACGGCGAGGTCGACGACCTTCAGGCCCCCGATGCCGGTCTCGGCGACGGAGAGGTCCTTCTCGAATGCGATGTCTGCCATGTGGGAAAAGCTCCTATCGAAGAGGTTCAGGTTGCGGGCGCCCGCGCGGGGACGCAGGGTCATCCCCATGCCCTG